>CAJTOY010000001.1:0-415969 GCA_910578195.1 uncultured Christensenella sp.
ACTTAAAGAGTAGCGGGGGGCGGGGTGTCCGTCTTATACGCTCGCGGGCGCGTGCAAACACGGCAAACGGCAAAAAAAGCCCCCGCGCGGGGGCGGGGGTGTGGGGTTTATGCGTTGGCGGTTTGCGCTTGCTTGTATGCGGTATATTTGCGCTGTAACGCTTGCATATGCTCTTGCAATGTCTTGCGGTGTATTTTCAATATGTCCGCTATTTGGTGTATGCTCTTACCGCTTAACCGATAGCGCAATATTTGCGCCTGTCGGCTTGTTAAGTTTAACGCTTTAATAACCGCCGTTATATGTTTGTAGTCCGTTGCGGTGGGGGTGTCCCATTCGGCGGGTATCTCATAGTAAAGCGTTGCGCCGTTTTCGTCTATTTCGTCCACGTATACGCGCTTATAGTCGTGTTGCCTTTCGCCCATAATGTAGCGGTTTACGGCTCTAAAACACGCCCGCAAAATGGTTACGGGTTGCCCGTCCTTGTCGGTTTGTCCGTCCGTTGTGGTGTCTTGTAACGTCTTGCCGATATGCTCGCATAAAAATGCGCTTGCGGTTTGCGCTATGTCGTAGCCGTCCGACAACGGCGCGCCCGTCTTTTTGTTTTCGGTAATGTCCGCGACAAGTCCGCAATAAAGCGCGTATATAAAGGGTTGCCCGCCTTTTTGGTAGCAAGTTTTTAACGCTCTAACGGCTATGCGCTCGCCCATTGTTTGCACGTTGTCCGCCGTGATTATCTCGGCGGGGGTTGCCGTGTCCGCAATTACGGCGGGGGCGGGTTGCGCTTGCTTGCGGTTGCGGGTTTGGTTTGCTTGCTTGCGGTTGGTGTTGGTGGTTTTCATTGTGTTTTGTCCTTTCGCCCTTGTATTATTTGACAACGGCGGGCGGGGTGTTGTCGTGGTATAGTGTAAACTATGGGGCGGGGTGTTGTCAATGGGTTTTTTGAAAATTTTTTGAAAGTTTTTCGTTTTGGCAATTCCTGCGCATTATGCGCGCGATTGCCGCGTCAGCTGCGCGCGGGCGCGTAGGCGCACACGGAGGCGCGCGGGCGTGTGTTATGCGCGTGTTTTAGTCGCGCGTGTGGGCGGGGCGGGGTTTGGTTTGCTTGCTTTTTGGTGGATTTTCGGGCGGTTTGGTGTGGGTGTCCGTTGCCGTTTTCGGCGGTTGTTGTGGGTGGGTTGTCGGTGGTGGTTTTGGTGGTTGTTTGGTGGGGTGTGTGGGTGGGTGTACTCGCTCGCGCTCACTCGCTCACGGCTTACGGATAGCCGAAAAACCGCGCACGGCTCACGGCTTGCGGGTGTCCGCTTGCTTGCCGTTGGTGTCCGTGTCGGCGTTGGTGTCCGTCCGTCAAATCTTATCTTTTTAACGTTGATAATATTTGCCGTATGGTGGGGGGTATTTTACAGCCAAACGGCAACCGAAAAACGGCGAACAGTATGTGTCCGCTCACCATCACTCCCACGAACTTTTCTCCGAACACCGAACACATCCGTTCGGTAGGCGGTTTCGGAAACCTTCCCAATAGTGGGGGAGAATTTAGAAACAGGAATCACGGCTTTTTATTGTGATCCATACAGACAATTGATAAATTCTCCCGCACAGTAGGCAACTTTATCGAAGACCTATTGATTTTATCAAATAGGGCATATTTTACATGGTTCCGAACAGCACTCATTTTAGTGCCCGCAGCCACTATAGTAACAGAGGTCTTCTTATATAATATATAGTAACAGTAAGCTCTCTTATATATAGCTTATAGTAACAGTAAGCTTACAACGTATGCTTTCTTAGTTCAGAGTATAAAAAGAAAAAAAATAATAAAAAAAGAAAAGATTTTTTGAAAAAGTTTATTTTTTTTCGTAAAAACGCTTGACTTGTGTCTAAATATGTTTTATAATAAGAGGGTAATCTGAAGTGAATGAGATATTAAAGATATTCGCCTGATTGAAACCCATAGCCCCTCGGGCTGCAATCGACAAGAGTGAGTGCCACCTTGTTCCCACTGCTAACTGCGAGCGTCATACATGGCGTCACAGCGAGCAGCCGATTAGGGAAAAATGGTAGCAAAATTGCTCCTTTATTATTTCTTTCTTTTTACAGGTGCCAAAATCCGCCCCTACCATAGGAGATAAATTTTTCGATTTGCAACCCCCAGGGTTGCATTTTTTGATTTTTACCCCCTATGATTGGGGTTTTGGAGGACGAATGAAAGTTAAAGTTTGCGACGCTTTGTGCGGCGCGGGCAAGACGGTATCCTGTATCAATATGATGAACTCCGACACGGAGCACAAATACATCTTTGTAACACCGTATTTGAACGAGGTAGACCGTATTAAAAATGCTTGTACGGATAGAGGGTTCGTTACCCCCGAGAAAACTTACGATAGTCACTTCTCGAAGATCCGCGACTTGCCAAAGCTACTCGCCGCCGGCAAGAATATTGTAAGTACCCACGCGCTGTTCTCTTGTTACACTGATGAGATTAAAGACCTTATTAAAGAACAAGGCTACATACTGGTGCTCGACGAAGTAATCGATTTATTCCAGCCCGTAGACATAGACCGTGGAGACATTGATTTCCTCAAGCGCAACAATATCGCAAGAGAGGAAGGGGACAATATCATCTGGGAAGACGATGACTACAACGGCGCAGCATTCAGTGAAGTGATGCGGCTCTCGAAGTCGAGAGATATGGTCAACTACGATGGGGCATTTTACTTCTGGGCGCTGCCGATAGATGTCTTCAAATGTTTCTCTGATGTGTACGTGCTTACATACCTATTTGAGTATCAGCTCTTAAAATACTTCTTTGAAGTGAACGGTATCGAGTACGAGCTTATAGGAACCACGAAGAAGAACGGTACTTACCAATTCTGTCCGATTAGCGAAATGAACAGAGCTCAGGATTTACGGAGCAAAATCCATATCAATACTTCCGAGCGATTCAACGAAATTGGATACGATAATTTCTCTCTCTCATCTGGATGGTTTGAAAGAGCGGAGAGGGAAACGGGGCAGCCGAAGTTGGCTGTTTTACAAAACAATTTATACAACATATTTAGACACAAGGGTGTGGGCGTGAATGACAAAATGTGGACTACGCTCAACAAATATAGAAAGTACCTAAAAGGAAAGGGGTACGCAAACAACTTCCTTACGTTCAACCGACGCGCGTCTAACGAGTACGTTGACAAACACCACTTGGCATACTGCCTGAATGTTTACATGATGCCGTGGATGAAGAACTATTTAGTCCGGCTCGGCATCAAAGAAGTCAACCAAGATATGTACGCGCTGTCAGTTCTGATACAGTGGATATTCAGGTCTGGTATCAGAAACGGAGACGAGATTTGGGTATACGTTCCGAGCAGCAGGATGCGATACTTGCTCCAAACGTGGCTCGACAACTTGGCGGAAGGAAACGATCTTAAAGAAATTAAATTCAATATAAGGAATGTAAATAGGCTTGGTGTCGCTGCCTACCAAATGAAAAAAGCAGCGAAGACTAAAAATAAGGAGGCTAACAAGAAATGAAGACTTGCGAAAATTGTTACTGGGCGGACAAATGTCCTGACGCCGGAAAACGTTGTGAATACTACGACCCCATCATCGGAGGGGAAAACATTGTGCGTAGAGAATACGAGGAATCATTGAAAGAGCGCGTTGAGGAATATAACGACCTCGTGCGTGAGCAACAAGACGATTATAACGGAGACTAAATGAAGACAAGGTCAATAAGGATTTTATCACTGGAATCTAAGGATATATACGCCGCGATGAATCTGGTCAACGGAGACGGTAGCGGGTATAACATAAGGAACAAAGACGGCGCAATTTCGCTGCGCAAATTCGAGAACACACTTGACTGGAGCCTTGACACGATTAAGCTCCAAGAAGAATACGAGAAGGCAGTTCGCCGCAGAGACTTCTATTTCGTCGTCAACAAGCGGAAGTACACGCAGACAATTATCAACGTTAAATTCTCATACTCATACAAAGAATTTAACAAAGTCGGCAAAAACGTGTATGTGCGCGACGGCTACGATTTCCGAGACTGTGTGTTCACCGACGGTGTCTGCATTAAGGGCAGTTTGATTGTCGGCATTCAGACCAACGTCGAAGTACTGAATGAGGCGCCGAAAGAATTGATACCCACGTACTTTACATATGCCGACGGGTGCTATCAGCTCACGGGCGCTATACCGGTTATTAAGAACAAAGCAGACTTAAGACAAGAGCTATATGAGAACGGGTTTGTTTGTGACGGCATCAAATATGTGCGCTACAAGAGAAGCGCGGGAAGTAGCCGCGTAGGGAAATGCTTGTTCGTTAACGAAGTGGTCGCAAAGAGAATGGCGCGCTGGGATAGATGTGGTTTAACCATAAGAGACAGCGCACCAATCGACCTTGCGTCATACGAGGCTTACATAGCATTACCTATGAGCAGCATTATCGACACAATGATAATTGAACCCGAGAACATTCTTATCGTCGATGACTTTGAGAGCTGTTTCAAAGATAAGGTTATCGCCGTAGAAGAAAAGGACGGACGGCTTGTGGCAAGTGAGAAGGAAGTGGATGTCACAAACTGTATCTGGGATGGCGAGTCGCTGCTCGATGTGAGTATGTTTGGAGACTATGCAAGCAAAGGAATGGTATTGTTGCGTAACCGCTTCTTCAAGACGTGCGCGTTCAATGCAAATATCCAACAATGGTTTGCGGACAACGGTATTACGAGCGTTGAACAGCTCAACGGTTTCACTCTTGCGACAGACATCTCTCAAGTAAAACTCATTACCACGCCGAGCAGCGTAAAGTATCTAAAGTTTGGCTCTATTGAAGACTGGCTGGCGAACATTGAACACACTTTCGGTATCGTTAAATACGAGAAAGAAACTCACTTCTTTGATGGCAGAATGGTTCAATGTCACTATCAGCTCCTGAACACTTTGCAACTCTCGTATAAAGACGTGGAAGAACTTTTGAAGCCGTCACTGGCTTATGTGGGCGCCATACGGCAAGACCCCGCGGTGTTGCGTTATCATATCGGCTATGCGTTCAAAAATGCGGAGGAAGAAGCGGAGCTGAGTTCGTTGACAACAAAGAATGAAATCGTGTTCAAATTATTGGGCATCAACGACAAGTTCAGCCGCACAAAAATTTACAAAGAGTTCCGCGACGACATCGTCAAGGGGTTCTTCCGAAATCTCAAACGAGGACACATCCTTCTCAATGGAAACTACTCCACATTACTCGGGAACGGTCTCGAATTGTTGAGGCAAGCGATAGGGCAATTCGACGGTAGCAGCGAGATTGGCATCGGTAATATACATAGCCACAAATTTGAATACGGCAAGACCGTGCTCGGCTCGCGAAGCCCTCACGTAACGATGGGGAATATTCTACTTGCCCAGAACGTAGCCAGCGAAAACATTGACAAGTACTTCAATATGACTAACGAGATTGTGTACATCAACTCGATAGGCGAGAACATTCTGCAAAGGCTCTCCGGTGCCGATATGGACAGCGACACCATGTTACTTACGGACAACGAATTGCTCATACAGACCGCTCGTAAAAACTATGGTGTGTACCTCGTCCCAACAAACTGCGTCAGCGCACAGAAAACAAAGCGCCGCTACAATTCATCAGACAGAGCTGACCTCGATGTAAGAACAAGTGTTAACAAAATAGGAGAGATAGTCAACCTCTCGCAACAGCTCAATAGCTTGTACTGGGAACGCTTGCACAGCGGCAAGAGTATCGAAGCGAACCAAGAACTTTACTGGGACATCTGCAAGCTCGACGTGCTCTCCGGAGTTGAAATTGATAAAGCAAAGAAAGAGTTTACAATAGACAGCGGCAAGGAAATTGATATCCTGAAACGCAAGTACCACATTGAAGAGGACGGTAAGACGTTAAAGCCAATGTTCTTCAAGATGATCACTACTGAAAATGGCTATGCACTGCCGCCCGACACGATGTACAGATATTTTGAGACACCTATGGATTATTTACAGAAGATAATCTCGTCCGCAAACTATCGTCAAGCTCGCCTAACCAATAAGGATATAATTCCTTTAATGGATATTATAAAGAAGCCAACAGCCAAGAGTGGTGCGTACAACATCGTGCGCGACAAAATCATTGAAATGATTAAGTTCTACAAGACGCGCATCACCGAAACTTACATCGGCTATGACGATAAGGACAAAGCGGGCAAACAACTCGCCAGAGAGATAGCCGCGCAGCTCAAACAAGAGTGTGAGAACGCAATAAGTAAGATGTCATCACACGAATATTTGATGTATCTGGTTCTTAAAGAGGTTGAAAAAAAAGAGAACCGCTCCATTAAAAATCTGATGTTTGAGATTATGTTTGGTAAGCCAGACGAGACTTTTATGAAGATGGTTGACGAGAGCAGAGAGACCGTTTATATGCTCGTCGAAGACGTCGAAGGAACCGAAAATTATTACGATTTTTCCTTCAAAAGAGCCGCTTCATCCGAGACTTTTATGTAAAAACTTACAAAAACAACCCAATAAAATACACCGCCAAAAAATGGCGGTATCAAAATCTCCCCTACTATACGACATATTTAGACACTAAAAAAATCTAAATTTATTGTCGTATAGGAAAGAGAGAAAAATTCAACTCCCGTAGGGAGTTACCAGATTACCATTAAGGAGGGAAAGGACTTGATTGATATCGACCAAGAACTGAAAAAGTATGGTCTTAACAGGGAGCAATATGAGAGCTGCCTGAAAGATATTAAGGACAAAATCAATGGATCTAACGATATGGATTGGGCAGAAATCGTTGCCAAATATAACATCGATTGTCACAGCGACACGCTTCGCAAAGCGAGCCAGACAATCTTCGGCGGTCAGTTCGTAGCGGACTACTTCAGAGAAAAAAATGCCGTTGATACGGCGAGCGAAGGGTACATCGCACAACTGCGCCTCGAAAAAGAAGAGGTCAGAAAAGAGCGTCAAAAATTAAGCGACGAAAGAACAGACTATCAAAGGTCGCTGAGAGAGCAGGCACGCAGAGAATCATTCTTAGAAGTGATTGAACGCGGACTTGCGGCGCAAATAGAACCACTCGATTACAAAGAGACACCAGTCATAAGTAACGACGAAGATATGATTGTTTGCTTGTCGGACTTGCACGCGGGGATTGAAGTGCAAAACTGGTGGAACACATACAACGTTGACGTATTGCGTGGCAGACTTTGCAAATATATTGACGAAGTCAAAGCAATTCAAGCGGTACACAAGTGCCGGCGCTGCGAACTTGTACTTGGTGGTGATAACATCTCGGGGCTCATACATCCAAATCTTCGTTTGCAAAACAATGAGAATGTTATCGAACAGATTAAAACGGTCATAACGTTCATTGGCGATTTCGTCACAGCTTTACAGGGTGAGTTCGCCGAGATAAGAGTACACAGTGTTTCGGGCAATCATTCAAGATTGTCACCAAACAAAGCGGAACATCTTAACGGAGAAGAACTTGATGCAATGGTTCCGTTCTGCTTAAAGATGATGTTCGCGAACAATCCAAGTGTAACCATTCACGAGGACGGGTACGTGGACAACTCAATCAACACTTTCGTTACGAGGGGCGGCAAGCTGTTCTATCTCGTACACGGTGACAAAGACACGCCGTCGAACGCAGTCAAAAGCCTTACCCTTATGACGGGCAAGAAACCAGATGCTGTTCTTATGGCGCACCGTCACCACAACGCTTTTGATACTCAGTACGGTGTCAAGGTTGTGCAGATGGGTTGCGTAGTCGGAACGGATGACCACTGCGTTGACTTGAGAATATCAGGCGAACCAGAGCAGTGCGTAATTATTACGACACGCGAGAGACCTGTGAAATGCTTATACGACATCGGCTTGAAGTAAAACGCCGCGGATAAGAATTAAAGGAATATAAGGATATGGTAAACAGAAAACAATTTAGCAGAAAATTCGCAGAGAGATACGGAGTTACGTATCAAGATGCGGATCAAATATGCAGAAACGCATTTGAATTACTTGGTTCTTTACTTTATGAAGAAAAAGAGGACGTCGTCATTACGGGCTTCGGTGCATTCAAACATAAGAAGGCTAAAGCCAAGAATGTCAGACACCCAAGCACGGGCGAAATGCTCGTTACTCCAGAGAGAGACTTCGTAAAGTTTACACCGTCAGAATTGCTTGACGTAAAAGAAGATTAACAAAATAGGAGGGGCACATGAAGAAACTTGAAGCAGTGACGCAAGAGCAGTGGAATGAAGTCTGCGAGTTTAACAGAAACCTTGTCGAATCTTTTTTAAGCGATTCTGTAGAGCTTTCTCCTAAATCAAGAAAAGCCTACGAGTCCAACTTAAAGATTTGGTTCGTATGGGTTAAAGATAATCTCAAAAACAAAAAGCAGATTGACATTAAACCACTTGAATATAAGAAGTTCCAAAACTGGATGGTGAACAGAGGCTGTTCATCTTCCGATACAAATAACAAGAGGGCGGCGATCTCATCGTTGAACGGTTACATAGAAATCTATTACCACGACGATTATCCAACCTTCAGAAACTTCATAAACAAATCCATAAAAAGACCACCGAAGAATACAGTTCGGGAAAAAATTCCTCTCACCAAAGAGGAATTTCGTCATTTAGTGGAAGTTTTGAAAGAACGCGGCGAACATCAAATGGTCGCGTATGTGCTGTTCACTTTCGATGCGGGGTGCCGCAGAGAGGAAAGCAGACAGCTCACAAAAGACACAGCAACGTTTGAGCCTATCATTAAGTCTCGCACGACAAAAGATGAGAGCGGCAACGATGTTACGACTGAAATCAAAATGTATTACACGAAGCCTATTCGCTGTAAGGGCGGCAAGATAAGACGTCTTGCGTTTGGCGAAGAAGCTATGGAAGCTATGAAAGAATGGTTACGCATTCGCGGCGACGATGATTGTCCGTATATGTTTGTTACGAAATACGGCGGTCAAATCAGGCAGATTGGCGAGACGACCTTCAATAATTGGTTCACTACAACGATTACACCAATAGTTGGAAGACCCGTTCACCCGCACACACTGCGTGCAAGCCGCGCGACACAAGCAGTCGTCGAAGACGGCAAAGACGTTGAGTCTGTAAGACAGTTGCTTGGGCACGAAGACTCAAGTACAACCATTAACTTCTACGTAGTCAGAGAGGACGATGACGAAGTAGACGATTTGTTCTAAGGACAACACGGAATACGAGGAGGGAATATGTCAGAACAAAACACAGGACGCCCCCTCGGGGGTAATATGTTGGAGCAGACAAAGATACTATCGAAGGCTCCAATCAAGATTAACGGTGATTTCCAGATGCCAAAGATAAGGGTACAAGAAAGCAACTCATCACGTGAGTACGTGTGTACCTGCTGCGGCAAAAGCTACCAAAGACAAGACGGGAATTTCCTTAAAGCGGGCAGCTCAATCTTATGGCAAGGTAATAACGGATATATGCCCATATGCAAAAGCTGCGCCGAAACAATATTTAATGCCCTTGTAGATTTCTACAGTGGCAATGAAGAGCACGCGCTCCATCATTGGTGCGGTATCTTCGACTATCCGTATGACTTAGAGGCTTCATCAATGACGGCTGTTCACGTTCAGCCGGGGCGCTCAAGGGTATCACTTTATCCATCTAAGCTTAACACGAAGCAAGTACGTAGTCGTGGCACGAGTTATCTCGACACGGTACGTCACGAAGCTGGCGAAGCAGTGCGTATTCGTACAGTTAGCGACATTACTTCGTCGGAGAATAATCAAGGCGGGTTTGTTGTTACTAAACCTATAATTAAAAAGTGGGGCTACGGTCATAAGCCAGAGGAATACGAGTGGCTTGAAGAGCAAGAAGAAGATTGGCGCTCACGCGTTGAGTGTAAGAGCAAAGCACAAGAAGAACTGATAAGGACGATATGCCTTTCACAGCTCAATATTCAAAAGGCACAACAAGGCGGCGGCAAAGTTACCGAAGCAATGAAGGCATTCCAAGACTTGCTTGCTTCGTGCAACCTTCAACCGCGTCAAAATACTAATGATGATCTCACAGACCAAAACACTTTCGGAACGCTGATTAAGCAGTTCGAGCAAGAAAGACCATTACCTAAAGCTGAACCCGAATGGGAAGATGTCGATGGAATTAAAAAGTACATCGATACATTCTTCTTCGGTCACCTTTGCCATGTCGTTGACATTAAGAACGACAATGAAGAACAATACAGAAAGGCAATGGAACAATATACTGTCAAGCCGCCTGCGTATGACGGCGACGACGATGCTGTCGATATATCTTTACTTGAAAAATTCAGCAGTAAAGGAGACAAGAAGCAATGACAGCAGCGACAGAAAGGCAAACGGATGCCGAAATCAAAAGAGAGAAGCAAGCGCGCATAATGGATGGCGTTGCCACGTGGGCGTCTTTTTATAGGGCAAATCCGCATCGGTTCGCGAGAGATTATCTTGGGTTGAAACTCAAGAAGTTCCAGCAGATAATTCTCAACGAGATGTTCAGAAAAGTTAACTCAATCTATCTCGCAAGCCGTGGTGGTGGTAAATCATTCTTGCTTGCGATTTTTTGTGTGTGTTATTGCATCTTGTTCCCCGGAACAACGATTTGTCTTGCGTCTAAAACTCGTGGTCAGGCTATCGAAATTATCGACAAAATTCAAAATATACTTATGCCGCTATCGGCAAACTTAAGGCTTGAGATAGGAGAGATAAAATCCAACCAAGCCGAGTCATTTGTCGGGTTCAGGAACGGCTCAATCATCAAGGTTGTTACAGCGGCGGACTCCGCGCGCCATAACAGGGCGACCATACTTATCGTCGATGAGTACAGAATGGTAGATAAAAATACCATCGATACCGTCCTCCGTAAATTCTTGACGTCTCCAAGACATCCGGGCTTTATGGACAAACCAGAGTATGCAAATTACCCAATCGAAAGAACGAAGGAATTATACGCAAGCAGCTGCTGGTACGAGGCTCATTGGAGTTATAAACACGTACAGTCTTATGTTGTTCAAATGATGCGTGGCAGAAGTTATTTCTGTTGCTCGATGCCATACCAACTTGCTATTAAGGAAAACCTACTCGACAGAGAAAGGGTTGAGGACGAGATGTCGGAAGCAGACTTTAACGAGGTACAGTTCCATATGGAAATGTGCGCCTTGTTCTGGTCTCAGGCAAGTAGTGGCTTATATAGCTTTGACGAAATTGACAAGAACAGAGTTATACAGCATCCGTTCTATCCAAGTCACATTATTGGTAAGCATCAAGATAAGCAGTTGCGTATACCACCGAAGAGAGCGGGAGAGAAGAGAATTCTTTCGGCGGATATTGCGTTGATGGCGTCTGGTAGGAATAAGAATGACGCTACATCAATTTTCATCAATCAAATGTTACCAACGCCTTCGGGCAGGTACATTAACAATATCGTTTACACGGAAAACAATGAAGGTCTCCGCACAGAAGCGCAGGCACTTGTTATCCGTAAACTGTTCGCAGAGTTTGACTGCGATTATTTGGTTATAGACAGAACAGGTCTTGGGCTGGGTGTCGTTGACGCCTTAATGGGAGACATCTATGACCAGTCAACAGGCGAAACATATGGTGCGCTATCTTGCTGTAATGATGAAGAGATAGCAAAGAGGTGTGCTGTACCAAATGCGCCTAAGTCAATTTGGGCAATAAAGGGTGCTCCCGAGTTCAACTCATCTTGCGCGCTTGGATTACGCGAAGCGTTAAGACAAGGGCAAGTGAGATTACTTATTTCGGAGTACGATGCGGACGAGTATTTACATAATATCATCAAAGGCTACGCCTCACTACCAACGCCCGAATCATTACAATTTAAGTTACCCTACATACATACCACATTACTCGTAAATGAACTTGTCAATCTGGAATATGAGACGAAAAACAATGTTATTAGAGTAAAGGAAAAATCTGGTATGCGAAAGGATAGATACAGTAGTTTGAGTTACAACATCTACGTAGCAAAGACTATTGAGAGAGAAGCTGCTCAGGCAGTTAAAAATAATACAGAAACATTGGTGCTAAACTTCAGGGCGCCAAAAATCAGCAGAAACTATAAAGGAGGAAGGTAATGGCGAAAGAC
Source organism: uncultured Christensenella sp. (assembly GCA_910578195.1). GTDB lineage: Bacteria > Bacillota > Clostridia > Christensenellales > Borkfalkiaceae > Coproplasma. Next base: position 12,161 of record CAJTOY010000001.1, read on the forward strand.
AATTATAACCGCAATCGCAATAATAACCATCGACCAAACAATCGAAGAAACAATCCGAGCCGTAACAGCCAACAACAGATGGTTGAAATGCCATTATATTTTGCGAAAGCGTTAATGCGTCAACTTACGTATAATCCTCAAAATGCTTCTTCAAAAAAATCACGCTCGTATTCTGTTTACACCAAGGAGAATATTCTCAAATGGTTGCAAGCGCCAACGAGTTCATCCAACGAAAAGAGTTTGCGTGACGCATCGAACTATATGTATTTGTCATCGATGCACTATAATAGATTGTTGAACTATTATGCCGGATTGTATACCGGTGCATACGTTATTTCCCCGCTGGGATTTGACGGATCCGTAAAAGATAATTTTGCTAAGCAGTATAGGAAGGTATCAAAAGCTATTGAGCTTATGAATATTCCTAACATTTTAAGAGAGGAGATTCTCATCGCATTACGTGACGGGGCGTTTTATGGCGTTTTGCTTAGCGACAACAACTCTGCTTTCATCCAGCAATTAGACCCCGATTACTGTAGAATTACATCAATATGTGATGGAAGCTTCTTGTATAAAGTCGATATGACCAAGATTGCAAGCAAACTTGAATTTTTCCCAGCGGAATTTACGAAGATGTATAACAATTACATCGCGACGGGTGACCAATGGCAAGAAGTTCCAGTTGAGATTTCTGTTTGTATCAAGGCAGATAGTACGTTGATAGATTACACTATACCGCCATTTGCGGCAGTTATGCCGTCGTTGTACACGATTGCCAATACCGAGGCGCTTCAAGAGACCGCGAAGGAATTGAAGAATTATAAAATGCTCGCGGGAAAAGTACCGACAGACGATAAAGGCAATTCGCTTATGCCAGATGACATTGTATCCAAGTATTATGCGCATATCGCTAATGCACTTGGCGAAAATGTAGGACTTGCGCTATCTCCGTTCGAGTTTGAGGCATTTGGCTTTGAGAACAAGAGCGGCGTTGCAGATGTCGATGACTTATCAAATGCGGTGGCAAACTTCTGGTCAACGGCTGGTACGTCTGGATTGCTGCACGGCAGAGAGAACAGCACAAGCGGTGTGGCTAAACTTGCTATTAAGAACGACGAGACATATGTGCTCGGTATGGTACAGCAAGTTGAAAAGGTAATCAACAGATACTTAAAGGTAGGGTTCTCTGGTACCACAAAGTTTAAGATAACCATTTTACCTATTACGGTATTTAACAAAGAAGAATACTTGAAATATTACAAAGAGGCAGTCGCGTTTGGTATCGGCAAGTCGCAATATGCGGCAACGCTCGGTATTCCACAGTGCGACATCGAGGGACTTACTTATCTCGAGAGCGAGCTTATCCCGTTCGATAAACTGCGTCCGTTGAAGAGCGCTTATACGTCCAGTGATAAAAGCGGCGGAAGACCGCAAAGTTCGGACAATGACTTAGGCGATGCGGGCGAAGAGACGCGCGACGATGATACAAACGCAAATAAGTGAGGTGGGTATGGAAAACACAAAATTCATAAAGTTATTCGATGAAAGAATCGCCAACGCTTTGAGTGATGGCGGTTTTTCATATATAGAAGAAAAAGTTAACGGCAACCAGACGGTCTATTGTTTCGAGGAATCTCCCGAACTCGTAGAGGCAATCCGCAACTTCTGCGGGGAGCAGAATTACCAAGAGACAATTATCGTCGTTCAGAACGGGTCGTTATTTTTCTAAGGAGGATAGGCTAATGAGCAAAGAACTAATTGCAATTACATTCAAAGCTAAGATTAAGCCTGTCAAACCAATCAACGAGCAGTTCACATTGTGTAAGTGTTTTGTGATGGCGATTGGTAAAAATGTCAACAAGACAATCATCTCGAAGGAATCTGTCGATGATGCTTTGCCTACGTTGTTTAATATTCCGGTTGTAGGACATTTGTATATAGACGAAAACGGCGAGATAAGACTCGGTGGTCACGATATCATACTCGAGAAGGATGCCGACGGTAAATACAAATTCAAATCGGTTACAGTTCCGTATGGTACAGTTCCACAACAAGACAATGTTCACTATGAAGAAGTGGAAGAAGCAGACGGTACCAAGAACGTATATCTGGTTGCAGATATCATTCTCTGGACTGGTAGATATCCCGAGTTGCTTGATACGATCTACAACGAAGACATCTACTTTGCTCAAAGTATGGAAATTATGCCTTCCGATACGAAGAAGACATCGGACGGTTTGGAAGTAAAGAAATTCCAGTTCTCGGCATTGTGCTTGCTTGGCAAGAGCGATGACCCGAGTAAGAATGTTTTGCCATGCTTTAAGTCTGCAAGAGTAGAACCATACAAATTCTCCGACGAAGGGAATTGGATTGAACTGTTTGCGGAATTCAAAGAGCAGTTGGCAAAAAGTTATTCGGCGGTTGACGTCGTGAAAGGAGGAAAAGAAGCATTGAATACTGAAACTATCAAAAAGATTTTACTTGAATTCGGCTTGGCTGAAGATACGGTTTTGTCTTTTGAAGTTGCGGAAGAAATGACGGAAGATGAATTAAGGGAAAAGATTAAAGAAGTATATTCTCAGGACAATCAAACGGAAACACCCACGGAAGATAACACATCTACCGATGGTACTACAGAAGATGGCGAACCTGCCGGCGCCCCCGCGCAGACGACAGAAACATTTTCTGACAACGGAGAGGAACCTGCCGCAGAACCTGCTGCGGAGCCTACCAACGAAGAACCTTTGAAGTTTTCGGTTGAATTGACATACGAGGAAAAACGTCGTGTACTGTGCGAGGCTCTCGGAGCTTACGAAATGCACGATGAGAAGTCCTACATATGGTATTGTCTTGTTGATTTCGACGATACTTACGTCTACTCTTGTTTCCATTTTGCCGGCGCAGAAGTTGCCGAGGAAAGAGGAATGATAAGAATCCCTTATGCTATCTCGGACGACAAAGCTATACTCGATATGGCGCGCAACGAAAAGGTAAGACAAGTCTGGTTGACAAAGGCAGACGAAGAAAAGCTTTCGGCTGAAAAGGCACAGTTTGCGGAACTGGCACAATACAAAGCCGACAGACTGCAAGAAGATAAAAGGCAGTCATACGCCGCAGTTATCGAACAATTCTCCGACCTTGGAGAAGTCGATGAATATAAGGCGGTTGTCAAAGAGGCTATGACGTTTGAAAGCGTTGAGGCTTTGACAGAAAAACTTTATGCTATTCGCGGCAAGAATGCAGGCACCATCGTTAAGAAACCTCTTGACAAGGTTCGCATTCCCGTGGGATTTGAAGCAAAAACAAAGCAGAGCGAGTACGACGAGTTTATGTCGCGTTACCTTGCTCCAAAAAAATAAATTTAAGAAATAAGGAGAAACAATATGTACGCTTATGTAAGAACCGATAATATGTCGGGAACAACTGTTGCTAAAGACCTCGCTTCTGCCAAATTCTACAACGGCAGCGTTGAGGCGGATATCGAAAACGGAAACGTCGTTACGCTCGGCGCTTACCTCGACGGAGAGAGAGAACTCAGAAAGGCTACGGCGCCCGCCGCTAACACAAAACTTCGCGACCTCTATCTTGTCGCTACTCCCGAAGTAGTTAAGGACAAGACTTACTACGGTCTCGGCGAATTCATCAACAAAAAGGGCGAAGCAATCCGTTGCTACCGCTTGACCTCCGGCGACATCTTCTCGGTAAGCAAAGAGGCACTTGCGGGCACACCCGCGGTTGGCTCGCTCGTAGAAGCGCAGGCAAGCACGAAGCTTAAGGTTGTAGCTACCGCAACGAGCGGCTCTACTACCGTCGGCAAAATCATGGCAATCGAAGGCGATTACATCGTAATCGAAGTTGCCTAAACAAAATAAATAAGAAAGGAGAACATACATAATGGAACTTTTGCAAGTTATGATTGATGCCGTTAAGGGCACATATCAAGAAAATTATACCAAAGGTCAGACTTCCGATGCAATCCGCAACGCGCTTATCGAAGCGAACGGCGGCTCGAACAAAATCAACATCAAGAACTTCTATCGCGGAAGTCAGGTTTACTCGCTTATTGAGGAACTCATCCCTACGATAATCGACGAAGGATTCAAGGACGAAGACGTTATCTTCTCTCTCGTGGATTACAGAAACATCGCAGACGGCGACGAACAGGAATTCGAGATTGAAGGACACTCTCTGTTCGCTGTTGCGGATGCGGCTGCGGGTATCAAGGGCGTAAGACGTCAGAGAATCGACGAGTCTCAGAAGGTTACCGTTAAAACCTCTATGAAAATTGCGCGCGTATACGAGGAATTGAACCGCCTGCTTGCAGGACGTATCTCGTTCGATACCTTCGTTGACCGCCTCGCAAAATCTTTCAAACAGCAAATCCTTGCGGACGCTTACAAGGCTATCGACGCTATCGCGACGAACACCGTAGGTCTCAACTCGGATTACGTTGTGGCTTCCAACGTTGCGGGCGCAGAAGATAAGCTCTTGGAGCTCATCGCGCACATCGAAGCGGATACCGGTAAGAGCGTTCGTCTCTACGGAACCAAAGCGGCTCTTCGTAAAGTTCCCAACGCGACAGTGTCCGACGAAGCAAAGAGCGACCTTTACAACATGGGTTACTTTGGCAAGTTCAACGGCACCGAAATGGTTGCGTTGAGACAGGTTCACAAACCCGGCACAACTACGTTCGCTATGAACGATAACAAGGTTTTCGTTATCGCCGGCGGCGACAAGCCCGTTAAGGTGGTTAACGAGGGCGAAGGTCTCATGATTGAGGGCGAAGCTACCGATAACCAAGACTTGACGAAAGAGTACGTTTACGGACAGCCTATGGGCGTCGGCGTTGCGTGCTCCGAAGCTATGGGCGTATTCACGTTCAGCGCCTAATCTGAACGAAAAAATAAGTGGGCAGGCGTGTCTTAGTATGCGCTTGCCCATTTTTAATTTTTGAAAAATAAGGAGAACAAGGTAATGTCAGAAGAAACAAAAAATACAACCAAATCACAGCCAAAACCTATCAAAATCGAGGACGGTGTATCCATAAAAGTAAAGAGCGGATTTTACGGCGTATTGTGCTATAAAAACCCGAGAAGCCAAGAGACCTTTGTTTGGGGACACATCGGCGACGTACAGTTTATGTCGATGTCCGACTTGAAAACAATCAAAGCGCAAGATGTGGGCTACTTCAAAAATCAGTGGCTTGTCATTGTTGGCGTAGCCGATGATTCGGACTGCAAAGCAAAACCCGCGGATATCTATAAAGCACTCGCCATTGAAACCTACTACAAGAACTTCATTGATCCAACAACCTTCGATGAAGCGTGCAGTTGGACGGATGCAGAAATTGCAGAAAAGGTCGCAACGTTGAGCGATGGCGCAAAACAAAACCTTGTCGTTGCGTTAAACGGTTTCATTCAGGACGGTACGCTCGACTCTCGTAAGAAGATTAAGGCATTTGAAAAAGCTCTTGACTGTGAGCTTCAAGTAAACAACTAAAGGGGTGAAGTATGCCTACAAAGTTTGAGGAGATTTACGGAAGGGCGTTGTTTAAGTTCACTGACTATTCATTTCTTAACCCCTGCTGCACAGATATGAAAGAAGCTGTGCTGCAAAAGTATCTCTTGTCATCGATTGTCGATTTTCAGCACTCGTGCAAAGAAAATTTGAATGATTACGATTTAGAAAAAGAACGGTTTAACGTCGAGTTAGACAACGAAATCATCGAGATACTTTCGCTTGGTATTGCGTTCCATTGGTTGAGCGCACAAGCACTGAACAGACAGCACCTCAAGAATATGATACACAACAAAGATTATACATCGTATTCTCCTGCAAACCTGCTAAAAGAAATCAGAACGTTACGCGACGAGATAGAAAAAGAATACAGAGGTCGCATCAATACATACTCTTTTAGATACGGCTCGTTTGATACTTTGAAGGTGTGAGGTGAAGAAATGGAACAGTTAAGAAATTTTCTATCGAGCTTACGAGGAGATGTGTTTAAGTTGCTTCCGATGAAAGAGTCGGAAATGAGTGGTCTCGATAACCACATGGGCGACTACATTGAATCGCTTATCATAAATGTAACGGGCGCAATGAAAACATTTCCAATTCTTGCGTCCCAAAAACAATACCTATACGTAGTAAACAATCTACAATACATCAATAGCCATTCCGTGGACTTCAAGCAGTGGAGAAAGATTATCTTGAACTCAACACGTAATATCGATAATCTTTGCGTGCAATACGGAGGGGAGAAGAATGGCAAATGATGAACTTGAATTATATCGCCGCTGGTTGGCTTGCGGCTTAGAACAAGAAAAGTGCCAAGAGCAAAGCTATGTTCAAGAAAGCTTTGCAGAAACGATACAACAATCTCCCGCATATCAGGAAGATGCGGAAGTAAACGGTGAGCCACAGCCAATAGTTGCAACCAGAAAAGATACAAATAAATGCGACGTGACAGTCATTCCCGGCGACAGGTTATACATAGGTGACTTAGTAAAAGTCTTCAATGAATATTGGATATGCGTCGAGATGTATGTCGATGAGTTTGGTATGTACTATGGCGAGCTTTGGATGTGTAACCATATATTTTGTTACCAAGACTTCGAGCTTAACATTATCCATAAATACGCTATCCTCGATGATGGTTCGTATTCAAATGGCAACGACAAGGCTATTAAGGTTACAGACAATAGTTTTAATTGTTATGTGTCTTTGGACGATGAGAGCCGTGCGCTATATATTGATAAACGTCTTGGTATCAGCGTTATATACGACAAGAACGGGAAAGAAGTTCTCGAAGCTGGAAAGATTAAGTGGATAGATATTAAGAGCCGCAATTTCGGAGAAGGCAGCCACTTAATGGTATTCGGCATTAACGAGGATCCATACAAACCCGATTCCGACAATATCGCAGAACTTATTTGCGACTATCAAGAGAAACCTGTCGAGGACGAAGACCCAGAGGAGCCTATTGCACCGCCGGAAGACCCAGTTGTTCCACCCGATGAAAGCGGTGATGGTGACGATAACGGCGAAGAGAACGAAGGGGATGGTGACAAGGAAGAACCTTCTGAGCCAGAGCTTATCATTAAAGGCACATTATCAATCGACGGGAAGAAAACAATTAAAGCTGGTAGTGGGCGCACTTACAGCGTAACCGCAATCGAAGAGGAAAGCAGCAACACTATAGAAGCTCCAGAGGATGTAGAGTGGAGTCTTGAATTTGACGGTAGCGGAGTATCAATTACTCCAAACGGCGCGACGTGCAAGGTAAGCGTTAAAGAGAGCGATAGTCTCATTGGCTCAATATTTACGCTTAAATGTTCCAGCCCGTCTGGCGAATACAAAGAGGCAAAGATAAATGTGGAGGTAACTTGATATGGCAAAGACGTATTTAGACCAAATAGTAGAGTACCCAGCGAAAGTTATGCTTCGCCTTGCCGAAGATAAGTATTGCACAGGTCTTCTCACTAACAAAGCTTTTAATGAAGTTGGTGAGGACGACATTGATACGGCTGCCGATGAGTTTATCAAAGACTATCAATATGTCGATGACACCGTGCAACAAGTTGCTGCCTATATTTGGGTCGAGATGGAAGTTAATCGTGTAGACAATAAGACAATGAAGGGCATTCGCTTATATGTTTCGGTTGCTTGCCATAAAAACTATATGACTCTTAATCGACAGATGTTCAAGGGGATAAAGGGGAATCGCAGAGATAACCTCGTTAGGTTTGTCGATAAGGTCTTGAACAATTCTGAGTTTCTCGGACTTGGCGCGCTAAAGCTACACTCCGTAAGAACTGTGACACCGATAAACAGTTTTACGATAAGAGAAATAACATACGAAATTCCCGATTTCAACATTGTGGAGATTAAAGAGTGAAGTTTAGCTATGAGGACTTAATCAGTGGCGACTCGATACCCGTGGAAGGTGTTGGGCATATCAGGTCTCCGCTGTTACACGAATTGAAACCCACACGTGGAATCGGTATGTGGACTTACAATTTGTACTTAAATATTTTGAGTTGGGGAAAAGAAGACTTAATTAAGTTTATGAAAATGTCCACCGGTAAGCGGCTAAAAGCATTGGACAACGAGGATAAACTTAGCGCTTTTGATGTTGTTACATTACTTGAACCTACGCGACAGCTATTGCAAGAAGCAATGGCTTTTTTTATTGACGAGGAATTGGAATGGAATAAAACAAAGCGTTGCTTTATCGCCAAAACAAAAGACAATCACAACGAAATAGGGTGCATCAACCGAGATAATTTTGATGACGTTAGAGATATGATGCTGCAAGTTAATTATATCAACTTAGAGCGTTCAGCAAAGCCTACAAAATTTTCATCAAAGAAAGCGCAGTCTCTCTGGGAACAAGCGCAAAAACATCTAAAACAAGAGGCAACAAAGTCAACGCCAGATAAGCGTATGCAACTCAGCAACATCATCTCAAAACTCAGCTGTGTATCAGTCGGATACACCTTATTGAATATATACGACTTAACCGTATTTCAGCTGTATGATCAATTCTTCCAATATGGATATTTGCGAGCTATGGACTTAAGCGAAATGGCTTATAGCAATCACGGCGGAAAAAATTTTGACTTACAAGCTTGGTTAAAACCAATAACAAATTTAGAAAAGGAGCAGAAATAGTATGGAAAATACAATTAAGATGGCTAACCGCTACGGTTTGAATTTGAAGCTTACTAACATCAAAGATGAAACCGATTCAGCGGTTATTGATTTCGCAAACGAAGTCAGCCTTGAAATCAGCGGCGAAATTACTTGGGCTACTGGTGGTCAGGGACACGTAAAAATGATTGGCTTCAAAGACCCGAAAGAGGGAACTTTGAAAATCTCGACACAGGTTACAACTATGCAGGTTATGCAGTTGCTTGCCGGCGGAAAACTTACCGATAAAGGTAATAAGGTTTCGTTCAAAGATGACGGTAAAATCGCGTTCAAGTATTACAAGATTGAGGGCGACACCGTGTGGAAGGACGAGGAAGGCGTTGTTTACAACGAAAAAGTTACGGTCTACAAGGCTCTTGTTAAACCGAACTACAGCGTTACATACAACGGTTCCGGTGACCCTACGAGCATCGACATCGAGTTTGAACTTGCAGTAGATAAAGAAGGTAACTTTGTAGATATCGAACGCAGTGAAGCAACAACTGATATCACAGACGCCGTGATTGCTCCCATTGCAGATCAAACCGAAACGGGCAGCGCCATTGAGCCGGCGTTAACCGTTACGCTTGATGGCAATACACTTACGGCAGGAACCGATTATGCCGTAACCTACAGCGATAATACCAACGTAGGAACTGCGACTGCCACCATTGTGGGTATCAATGGTTATTCCGGTACGAAATCCGCAACGTTCAACATCGTAAGCGGTTCTTAAACAACTACCATAGAGGATAGCCGCGGCATTAAGTCGCGGCTATAACTCTACAATTGCAAGAGAATGGAAGACAGGACAAAATATAACGTAGGTAAAAAAACCTATGATAGGACATATGACGGCGTCGTTTTTGATAGTGCCGTAGAAATGAAGTACTACCGTGACGTCATTTTGCCCGCTGTTGCAAGCGGCGAGATTACACATTACGAAATGCAAAAGAAATATATTTTGCAACCAGCTTTTACTCGCGATGGCAAAAAAGTACATGCGATTGAATATAAGGCTGATTTTTACACCATAGACAAAGACGGTAAGGAGACCGTCATCGACATCAAAGGATGTCCAGACAATGTAGCAAAGCTAAAACGCAAGATGTTTTGGTACATCTACCCAGACCTCGACTATGTTTGGTTGGGGTTCTCAAAAATCGATGGAGGGTGGACTACGTATGAGGCAATTAAAGCAGGCAGAAAACAGCGCAAGAAAGAAAAGGCGCAGAAATTAAAGGAGATTAAGGAATACAATGAAAAACACAAAAAACGTAAATAACAAAACAGCACAAATCAAAGCTATCATTGAAAAGAGCGCTCCCAAAGTGACGGAGCTAAAATATGGCGAGGGCGACAAGGAACTTACCGTAAAGGTGTACCCTGTATTGCCATTTATGAAGAGAACAGAAATGGTGAGGGAAATCGTGGACGGAGTATTTATGGACGAAAAGAATACCGTTAATACTTACGTGCCTGAGTTCTTAACACTACTTCAGAAGTACACAGTCATAAAATACTTCACGGATTTACAGCTTCCCACTAAGCTGGATGATATGTGGCTGGTTTTGAATTATACATCTATCTATGAGGATGTCATAAAGATAGTCGGTAAATTCGAGGTTAAAGATATATTCGACGCTGCCAATAAGGCAATCGATACATACAGACAATATCTCGTATCGAAGACGGATATGAACTCTCTCATGGATAAAATCGGCGGTGTGCTCAAAGACTTCGAGGGGAGGATTCCGCAGGAAGACATTACGGCGATAACTTCAAAGATTAAGGATATGCCACAAGGCGCATCGTTGCAGGATATTATCGGCGGTTTACTCGGCAAAAAGGATGTTCAAGGTTAATATTTAATTTATTAGATATGCCATAAGGGGGTATATCGGAGGAGAGCAGAATGTTGCAAACATTGCAAATTATAAGCCTTGTAGTAGGCATACCAAGTACTGCTATTGTCCTCTTAACATCAGTGTGTAAACCATTTCGAGCGTGGCTTTTTGGTCGCTATCGTGGACAAGAGACCGACAGATGTTTGTTGAGGGATAGGATTACCGAGATTTACTACAAGCACTATCAGGAACGTCGGATGCGGCTATATGAATACGAAGATTTGGAAAAGCTTTATATGCAATATAAAAAGCTAAAAGGCAACTCTTTCGTAGACAAAATCTGGAATGAAGTCCAGACTTGGACGATTGACGAATAAAACAATGGTTTGATACAGAATGGGCTGGATGATTTGTCCTCATCCAGCCCTTGTTCTGTGTTGCAACGGGAGGACATGATGATTACAGAAAGTTATATCAATAAGCTCATTGAGCAATACGCCAAGTCCCCCGCGGGCAGGGCAGCAATTAAAAAGAAAACTGGTATCGAGTATGTTGACAAAGACCCGACGGCTGTGCTGACAACATACGGCGAACAGATGAAAAACATTTTATATAAGCACGTTAACGCTCTTATTAAATCTATCACACCTGACGATATAGTGGTACAAAAACCATATATGGATAAAGATGGTCTCTGGCGGTTAGAAGTCTCATTTAAGGAAGGCTCGTTGGAAAGAGACTCTCTGTATCTGGACGGGGACGATCCTGTGCTACACAACATCGTCTTGCTGTTTGCCAAAGGCTATAATGCACGCAACCACGTTTACGGATGGTGGATTACCAAGTGGGGCAATCACGGTGATGTACGAAGCCGCAGAGAACGCGATGGAAGCGACTTCTTAATCCAAGCCGTTAACGAATTTAATAACGGCGCTGGTAAAGGCATAGCAAGAGCGGAACTTCTTGGGGATTACAAAGAATGTTCCGAGACATAACTACGGAAATAATACTCGCATACGCGAGTTTTTAATACTAAAAAAGGAGGAGGAATATGGCTGATAATATAATTGGCATTAAGTTTGGTGTAGCCGGCGGTAAAGGGTTTCAGGCTGGTTCATCTGGCGCACTCATCAAAGAACAATTAGAATATATCGCAAGCAGAATCAAGCTTAAGGTTAACGTAAATAAGACCTATTTCAAAAACCAATTATCTTCGCTGAAGAAAGAGCTCGATAAGACTCTCGGATCGTTGAACATAAAAATCAGAGCGAATGTCAAGCCTGAAGTTGAGGGAGGCGGTTCCTCCGGCGGCGAGAATGATGCCAAAAAACAAGGGGTATCCTACGAGCAATTAAGAAGTACTCTTGAGAAATTATATCAAACCAAGGCTAAACTTTTGAAACTCTCAGATGAGGAGAAAAAAGGAACGGTCGGCGGCACGCTTCTTACACGCCAAGCCAAAGAACTACAAGCAACATACAAAGAGCAGCTTGCGCAATTAAAAGAGCTTCTTGGAAAAGACGAGGAGCGCGTTAAGAGCGTTCAATCCCTGGAGCGCGCGCTGAAAAAGGCTTACAAAGCACAGTCTGCTTCGGCATCCGCTCCCACAATTGCAAACGAGACTGCTCTTGCCAAGTTAGATGTAAAAGCACAATCACTTTATACAGATAACGGTTTTGATAAGATAATTGCGCGAAGTAAAGAGGCGGCACGATTAGTCGATGAATTCCACGCAAAGGTTCAGGCAGCTCTTAACCAAGAGGGTGGCGTTACTAAGGATGAGGTTACAAAGCTCAATACTGAATTCTTAAATACACAAGCACGTCTTAAAGAAATTGGCAGAGAGACAAATACTGTTGGTAACAAAATCAAAGAAGCCTTCGGGTCTCGTATTATACAACGTATCGCACAAACGCTTCTGCTTGTTTTGTTGCGCGCATTAAAGCAAGTTTACGATAACGTGAAAAAGATAAACACAGCAATGACTGAGCTGAATATCGTAACAAAAGCTACGTCTCGGCAAATGAATGACGCTGCGAAAAATATATCAAAAGCGGCGAGAGAAATTGGTACGGGTATTGCTGACCTTACACAATCTACAACCGTATATGCAAGGCTTGGTTATGACCTCAAAGATGCGCAAACACTTGCGGAAAAAACAACCATTTATGCAAAGGTTGCGGGGGTTAATGTTAACGAAGCAACAACAAATATTACTGGTATTATTAAAGCTTTTAATATAGGTGCTGAGGGATTAGAGGCGGTGCTTGACCAACTTATATGGATTGGTAATAGTTTCCCAATTTCACAAGCAGAAATTGGTGAAGCAATGAACAACGCCGCAAGCGCACTCGCTGCAAACGGAAACAGCTTACAGCAATCTATAGCAATCGTTTCTGCTGCTAACGCCACTTTACAAGATGTTAGCAAGTCATCGACGGCAGTTAGGACAATTGCTGCACGTATTTCTAAGAGTACTGCGGAACTCGAAGAGCTTGGCGAAGACGCAGGCAGTATTATGGCAACCGCCGATCTTGCTAAGGAAATGAAGGCATACGGCGTTGAAATCCTAAATAGTAATGGTCAATTAAAATCTACATATGCGATATTAAATGACCTGTCTAAGGTGTGGGATAGTTTAGATTCAACTTCGCGCGCAGCGATTGCAGGTATGATGGCGGGTACGAGACAACAAGCTGCCTTTTATTCAATCATACAAAATTGGGGCGATGCTCAGCGAATCGTGTCCGATTCTGGAGAAGCGGTTGGCTCGCTCATGGAAGCCCAAGAGACGCGTCTCGATTCCATAGAGGGCAAATTAGAACAACTCCAAGCAACTTGGGAAAGCTTTTCGCAAAATATTTTGGATAGCGATCTTGTTAAATTTTTCGTAGATTTATTGAAATGGGTTGGAGAGGTACTCAATGCTATTATGGGCTTTGGCGATGGTGCAATCCCTAAAATGGCGTTGATTGTTGTATCAACTATTGGCGTTATTGCGATTATGAAGAAGCTAATACCGCTTATCCAAACAGCGCGTCTACAATTCAAATTACTTGCAATGGAACTTGGTGTTTCAGCCACTGGAATTAAAGGATTCTTCTTAACCGTTGGCGCTGCAATGAAGAAGTTTATGGCAGAGAACGCGCCTTTGTTAATTATTTCTACAATAATTTCAATGATGACATTATTTGAGGGTAAGGCTCAGGGTTTTGCTGAGATTATCGTTGGCGCAGTTATGTTTATAGCAGCTGGTATTGCCATTGCTATTAAAGGTATTGATACGGTTGTAAAAGGCTTCATGGCGTCCAACCCGCTTGGGTGGATATTGGCGGCTATTACAGCGGTTGTTGCTATAGTTAAAGGCGTCATTGATTTAATTAAATCTTTTAATCCTTCATATGAAGATTTGAAAGAGGCGGCTAAGGAATGCAAAGATGCTTGGAAAGAAACTAAGGAAGAACTTGAGGAAGTTAAGAATAAAATCAAAGAGGTTCAAGAAGCAATTGATGAACTTAATTCTAAAGATAAGCTCTCAATTGTGGATCAACAAGAACTACAAAGACTTAATCAAGAATTAGAGCTCCTAAAACAGCAAGAAGCCGTTAAAGAGGAAGCTGCAACCGTTGCACAAAGAGACGCAATGAATGCAGCCGAAGACGCATTAGATAAATATAAAAGTAAAAATACAATCAAAGACAACAACGGCAATGTAATAAAAAGCTTTGATAGCCGAGTTTATGATGCTCTAAAAGATTATCGCAATAGTTCAGATAGAGACTGGGCACTTAAAACTATTCAAGAGTATAATGAAGTTCTTGATGGTTTTGAATATGGCTTGAATGAAAAAATGGATAGCTATCTTGCAGACCGTGATAAGTTGCTTGATATGTATACAGCTGCAACGCAAAGTACACTTGATGCGTGGTCGGCTATAATTTCAAGAACTACCAACCAAGGTGCTGTAGACGCATTAAAATCGTTTGCTGATACTTATAGCGATACAACAAAAATTACAGGGGCAGCATTAGAAGAACTTGCACAACAGACGCCAGAAGTGCAGAAGCTTTTTGAATACCTAAAAACAATCGGTATATGGGATGGCACAAACTGGGATGACTTAACGGGGCTCATTGGTGATTTACGGACGAAGCTTGTCGAATTGGCTGAGATTAATATTGTAGATGATATTGAGGCGATTACGGACAAGTTTGATGTGCTTAGCGATGCTTTATCGGATGTCACTAAAAATGGTATTGTATCTCTTGGTACACTTCAAACCTTGATGGACAAATATCCTTCCTTGCTTGATAAGTACTTTAATAGAGACTTAGATGGTTATAAGTTATCTGGTGACTATCAAGGACAAAGTAATTTTGATATATTAAAAGACATGGCAATTACGTCGCTTCAAGAATATCAAAAAGTTCTTGAAGACGCGAAGAAAACGCTCGCGGGTTTAACGAAAGAAGACGATGACTATGAGACAGCTTTGAAGAACTTAGCGACAGCACAAGATAACCTTAACATAAAAGAGATTGAGTGGGCATCGCTTCTAAGAGAATCAGCTATAAGTGAAGAGACTGATAGATTGGAAAAGATGCAAGATGCACTTGAAGAACAGCTTGATATTTACAAAGAGCTTATTGACATTCGCAAAGACTTGCTTAAAACCTATCAGGAAGAGATTAACTATCAAAAAGAGTTAGCGAAAAAGCAGAAGTCAGTTGCCGACTTACAAACTCAGCTATCTCTCGCCAAACTTGATAAATCGGCAACGGGGCAAGCGCGCGCAAGAGAGTTGGAAAGCCAGCTACAAGAAGCTCAGGAAGAGCTTGATGAATACACTCTTGAACGCGCAATCGAAGACATAACCACTGCACTTGACAATGAGTATAACGAGTATGAGCAATTTATTCAGGAACAAGTAGAGCTTATTTCTACTCAAATTACAGAGATAGCACAGACGCTTCATGGGATACTTACAGGCATAGAAGGACTAACCAACACACAGTTTACTGGTACTGAAATGTATGACCTGTATTCCGACCTTAAAAGAAAGCAGGATGCTGGTATGTCTGTGACAGGCGATGCAAAAACTTTTATGGATAAAGTTGCCGCAGGAGATTATAGTGGTGCAGATTCGTATTACATTGCTGCAAAGTCAGTTGCTGATTCATATAAAACTCCGCAGGCACCGGCGCCGGAAATGACGGAAGACCAGAAAAAAGCAGCCGAAATGACTAAAATCAAGGGCGCGTGGGGAAAAGGCATGGCAAAAAACAATGCTGGTGATAATGGCGAGGTTATATTAAATGGGACTACTTATCATGTCCAAACGGCAACAGATGGCGACAGCGATGGACTATATAAAGCCGCATACGAAGTTAATAAATATGGCGACAGAGATATCTTTTACTATAAAGGAAACCTATATGGTTGCTTAGATGGAACCATCTTAAAGCTTGAAGAGCAAGATGGATGGGGAAGATTTTGGAACGGTGTAGGCAATAATA
This sequence comes from uncultured Christensenella sp., assembly GCA_910578195.1. Classification (GTDB taxonomy): domain Bacteria; phylum Bacillota; class Clostridia; order Christensenellales; family Borkfalkiaceae; genus Coproplasma. The sequence goes on from CAJTOY010000001.1 coordinate 28,215, forward strand.
ATGGCTGGGAGGCATTAAAGCGCGCCACGGGAATGTATCACTCTGGCGGTTTTGTTGGTGATTTCACCAGCCTAAAGAGCAATGAGGAATTTGCGAAACTGCTTAATGGTGAGTTTGTTTCTACACCAAGGCAGATGGATAACTTTATAAAAAAGACCTTGCCCATGATGTTGTCAAGTAGAGGAAGCAATGGTGCAACCATCAACAACAATTCACCACTTATTGAAATCAAGTGTGGTGATGTAAATGAGAACACGCTTCCAAAGCTTAAATCTCTCGTTGATCAAGCGGTTACCAAGATAGAAAAGAATATGGAAAGTGCTTTGACACGAACGGGATACAAAAAAAAGTTTTAATACAACAATGAGAGCAGGCTCCGCATGGGTCTGCTCTCTTAATATAAAAGGAGGGCAGAAGATGTTTAATGCAACGGAGTTTACATACGACGGAATCTACTCTGAACAATATGGCTTAAAAATAGCAAGTTTCAATAGCAACGTATTGGAGGAAACGCCGTATGTTATACCAAGCGTTGTAGTTGGCAAGGCGCCTAAGGCTAAAAAGTTTCATTATTTAGACTTGACGTATGACAGCCCACCGACCTATGATTTTTCAGTTGTTAGTGAAGAGGCAATAGAGGAAGAACTGTTGAGAGAAATCTTAACATGGCTTGATGCCAGAAAAGGTTTTAAGCCGCTTGTTATTATGCAGCAAGGGTTAGATGAATTTATTTATAACTGTATTTTTACTGTGACAAGTTTAATTTATCATTCTGGGAAATGTGTAGGTCTTAATTTGTCCGCTACGTTTGATTCTTTATACGTGACGGGGAAACCAATTGAAGTCATTGTCTTTGGTAATGGCGAAATCAAGGACGTTTATTTGTACAACGATTCCGATAATATTGATGAATATATTTACCCTGCGGTTGAATTTGATAGCGCAGATGGAAAGGTATCTATCATCAATCTTACAGATGATAAAACGAGAGAGTTCGCCTTTGACGGAGTTGCGCCAAATTCTGTGTATAAGGTAGACAATGAACTCAAAATCATTACCGGCGACGGTAACGACTTGCTGAGTAAGTTCAGCAAAAAATGGTTGCGTATTATGCGCGGCAAAAATCACTTAAAGGTGCGCGTGAATGGCTCGGCTACTATTAGCTGTCCGCGCTACATCAAAATAAGCTTTTAATAATTAAAGGGAGGTAAAATATGATAAGTAGTTATGATTACTACAAACAAATCGAAAGTCCAAATATGTATTTGTGCAATCCAGACAGACGCTTTATTTGTGCTTTGAACGGCGATAACAGACATTTGGTCTTACGGTTTAATGATTTATCAGAATTGACGTTTACCGTTCCGAAGCTCAAAGACACAGAGACATACTACAACCTTATTGAGTCGAAGCGTTTGATATTCATTGAAAAGATAGGATGGTTCCAAATTGTAGACGTTTCGGAGACAACAGAGGGAGACAGTAGCTCAAAAGATGTTACAGCGCAATCGCACCAATATTCATTCAAAGACCGTGGGTTCGTTACTGAAGAAAGGCTATATATGTTCTATAATCCGAACGACCCACTTGATGAAAAATATGACAGCAGTAACGCATTAGCGATACCGTCAGTTGTTGGTCAGCTATACCAACAGCTTGGCGTTAAAGTATTGCTAAATAACGCCGACACTGAGCCCACAGAGGACAAAGGTGACTGGACGATAATTCATATCGACCCGATACTTAAATTCCATTCTAAGAGCTATGGCGAGATGTATGTGGCTGCTGAGCACATAGATAACGTTTGTCGCGGCTTTGAAGCGAAAGACGACCTTAATGGTTACGATTTTATGATTAACCAAGTCGAGAAAGCGTTTGAGGTTATCTTCGAGTTTGACATCTTACGTCACACTATTAAGGTAAAGACATTAGACGATATCACTAAGCCAACCAACATTTATTTAGCATTCGACAACCTTGTTACTTCGTTAAATATCAAGGAAAGCGCAGAAGATATCGTGACGGTTATGTCGTGCAACGGTAGCGACATCGATATACGTACAGTTAACCCTATGGGTACAAACTATATAGCGAACTTCGACTACTACAAAAAGCGTAAGAGCGATGACGGAAAGATAGACTATCCTTGGATGTCCAAAGAATTGATTGCTGCTCTCGATGCTTGGAAAGTTGAGTTTGAAAAGTGGCAGCACGACGACGATGAGCGCACAGGGCATACGAAGAGCTACAGTACGCTCGTTAAAGAATTGCAAGAGCTGTATATGCAAAAGACGCAAGCTGATGCAGATATCCAGTACGCAAATCTCAAACTGACAGATATGCAAGTTGCGCGCGATCAATACATAAACGGCGACGATAAGACGCTTGAAGGTGAGGGTTATGTTACAGCCGAAACTGTGAATGTTGACGGCAAAAGCCTGTTGCCAGCGTCCAATTTCTACGGTACGAATTTCACAGATATAGTTACGATAACGGGACATACTACGGGGGCAAAACCAACCAAAGGCGAAGATGGACGCTATACATTCTCATTCGATGACGCGGGCGTAAGCGGTACTCCCAAGACACTTATACAGAACTTCATTGACTCTAAGGGCGATGAGGATAATGCTACGGTTGCTTGGTACTTTATGGATGGCGACAACAGAAGCTATTGCAAGCTGAACGTTGCGTCCGAGGTAGGAGTTGTCAAAGATGAAGACGGCAACATATCCACCAGCGGTACAGTCGAAGTTAGAGGCGTGACAATGAGAGTTGTCAATACTAATAGCACATTTGTTATCACATTCCCCGACGGAACATCTATGTCTGCTTCTCAATCAAATTCGTATTTTATTTATGACGGTGCGCGTTACAGGATTCTTGCGAGCGCGGACGGCATAGTTTCCGTGTATGCTTTTTATGTATCAGGGTTTGATAGATATACGACTTATGCAGAAACGGTCGGCGATAGCGGTTGGTGCTCAATCTGGGAAAACCATATCAATCGAACATTAACGCCGATTAGCAACAACCTTCAAAACGATATTGAAGTCATAGAAGGAGAGATGACTTATATCAATACACAATGCAACATACAGCAGTTTATCAAGCGGCGCGGACAGGAGCTGTATGATGAACTTTCAAATTATTGGATAGAGGGCGATTATAGCAATGGTAATATCGCTACCTATGACACAACAACAATGTCAGAAAGGATTGATCTTGCGAAAGAACTTATGAACGCAGGGAAAGTTGATTTGGCAAAATGTTCACAGCCACAGTTTGAGATGACGGTGGACGCGCTTAACTTTATTAAGATGTATGAGTTCAGGCAATTTACTAATGAACTTGTGCTTGGGCGAATTATAACGATTGAAAAATGCGAAGGTGTATGTTTCCGTCCTGCGTTGATGACAATCGAATATGACCTTGACGTGTCGGATTCGTTCAGTATGACATTCTCTAACGCATCGAAGCCGGGCGACACATCAATGACCTTTGCTGACTTACTTAAAGAAACATCGTCGGCTACAAGAACGGTATCGGCTAATTGGTCTAATTTAACTGACTATTCACGTAATAAAGAAAAGTTAACGAGCATGATTAACGCTCCGCTTGATAGAACTCTTCGGGCGGCACAAGCCGATATGGCGGCACAAGCTTTTATTATAGATGATACCGGCATACTCGGCAGGAAATATGACGCTGAGGCAGACGCATCCAATGGTACGTTCCTTCCAGAACAGATTAGGATAATCAATAACACAATTTTATTCACAGATGATAACTGGGAATCTGCTTCGTTAGCCCTTGGAAAAATCTACGGGGAAGACGGTGAGTACCTTGGTTATGGTCTCGCTGCTGATGTGCTGATAGGTACACTGCTTATAGGTGAAACTCTTGAGATAAAAAATGCGGCAAACACCATTATGCTCGACGACCACGGAATAGCTATTAACAAGAAGATATACGATGAAAATAGCGATAACTTCACATTGCAGCGCGTTTTTGAGGCGTCTACGGATGGTAACCTGTATGTAGTGGGGGAAATATATGCTACAAAATTAACCCTTGCAGACGGAGTTTATATTGAATACAAGTCAATATCGGACACACCAGACTTAAGTAGATTTGTTGTGACCGAAAACGGTTATATGCGCACAAATGATTACAGCTATGGCGGAAGCGGTGCATATGCGAATGCTGGTATGTGCATCAATTTTGCAGATCAATTCATTCGCTCGAAAAATTTTGCACTGGATGCCTCTGGTGATATTAACGTTCGCGGCGGTAATATTGGCGAGTTAATTGTGGAAACCAAGGACGGAAGTCGTTACGAAACAACTAAGTTTACCGGAACAAAGACTATTCAGGTAACGATTCCAAGAGGAACTATTGGCTTCAACGATGGTGTAGGTGTATGGAATATGTTTGCATACATTGGTAGTTTCTCATTAGAAGACTTGGGAATTACCGATACTGAAGGTGTCATTATGGGCGAATTTAGCATCGCTCCATTTGGAACGACATTTCAAGGGATGGAAATAGTTGGGTATACAGATAGCGGTATTGAAGTGAGCGCGTGGGTAAAAAATAAGGCGACGTCGCTAACTATGGATACGACGGTGTCTGCTGATGTTGAATTTTCATATTATAGACAATCGTCGGCTCCAACACAGTATAGTTTAATATACACTAAAGATAACACCTTCAACATAAGTAGCGCTAACAATACAAGCGTTCTTACCATTACCAACACAAGGATGCAGCGCGCCGACATATCTTCAATAAATGTTGCCGATGCACATATCGCAGGAATTACAATCGAGGGTGGGGCATTGACGTATGACGGCTTGACATTAGATTTTAGCGATAGCGGATACGATAATTATTCGGCAAAAATTGGTTTTACTGGAACGACAATCATGGTTTATATAGATGGTAGTCCTCTTCCATGTAATAAGACTTTTGATGTTGAATACACAGATGCTGGCACGCCGTTCAAGAAAACCACCTCTGTTACTGTGTTGGCTGGAACAAACATGAACAAGGTTGAACTCCCGATCCTGGACAACGTAACAGACGCCGCATTCGTAGGTGGAGCTAAATACTTTAACTTTACGATGGGCGAAAGCTCTTATGATAGATACATTGGTATTCGAGGCGGCGGCTTATGTGGTCTTGGCTCTTATAATTCAACATACAGCTGTTTTGTTGGTGGTTCACTTGGAACAATCAATGACCGCTGGAGTGGTTTATATACACTCAATATCGGTTCTGCAAAAAGCTCATATCAAGATGGGCGCGTAAGAAATATTTATGCGGAAACTATTCGCGTAGAGAATTTGTATAATCAAGATGGTGAAGCTATTACCGGTTCTGACAGAAATATAAAGAATTCGATTGAGTATTTGTCAGACAATCCGGTGGCTTTTAGCGAATTTTTCGATGCGCTCAAACCTGTAACATTCAAATATAATGACGGCAAGAGTGGAAGGAGGCACATTGGCTTTATTGCGCAAGACGTTAAAGACAGTATGGAAGAAAATAACATAAGTCAATCTGATCTCGCGATTTACTGTAGCTGGATGTCTATCGATGACGAGGGGAATGAAGTCGAGGTTTGTGGTTTGAGATACGGAGAGTTTATCCCGCTTGCAATACACGAAATCCAAGCGTTAAAACAAAAGGTTGCAACGCTTGAAACTGAACTCAAAGAATTAAAAGGAGAATTAAATGAAGCTTAATAAACTAATTGGCATACGTAATATTTTAGTTGCGCACGCCAACGATAGAGTTTACGCAAAAGTTGCGTACAAGATGATGAAGTTTATAAAGGCATCCGAAGATGAGGATGCCTTTTATAATACAAAGCTCAAAGAGCTTATCGAAACCTATGGGGAAAAGGATGCGATGGGTAAATTTGCCAAAGATAAAGTTGGCAATATAAAAATTAAAACCGAAAGTATTGATGAATGCAGAGAAGCTATAAGGCTTCTCGAAGAAACGGACATTGAATGTCCGAACATTCATTTTCACATAGAGGAGTTAAGCGGGTTAAAGCTTTCAATGTCGGAGATGTACGCTATCGATGAAATAATCATAGAGGAGGGATAATATGCAATTCGATTTATTGGGAAAGGCTGTAAGACGTTTTCGCCTTCCCGCAGTAGATTATGTTAACGCCCCAGTAATTATAATTCCCGTCCAAGAAGGCGACGTCAATTCGAGATATTTCGAGATAACACTATATGATGATCACGGTGATATGGATTTGAGTATCTATTCTAAGGCAATGTTAAGCGGAACAACGCCGTCTGGCATTGTGCTTACATCATCAAAGTGTGAATTTTCAGAAGATAAAAAGACGGTTATCGTTCAATTCAGCGGCGGCTTTACCGCACAAGCGGGAAGAGTTGCTTGCGACATCTTATTTACAAACACGGATAACACCGTCGCGCTTACATCTCAAAGGTTCTACGTCATTGTATCAGAATCACAATCTGGCAAAATTATTACAGAAAATGAAGAGAATTACAATGAGCTTCTTTCTTTACTAAAAGAAGTTGGAGACCTTGAAAACAATCTCACAACCGCCGAAGACGATAGGGTAAAAGCGGAGACGGCTCGTGTCGCCGCGGAGAAGAAGCGTGTAAGCGCCGAAAAGGCGCGTGCCGACGCGGAAGATGTAAGAGCTACTCAAGAGACCGCGCGACAGACAAACGAGGAAACTCGCAAAACTAACGAAGCAAACCGAGAAACCGCAGAGAGTGGAAGAACCACTGCTGAGGCGGCTCGTGTTGCGGCAGAAGCCGCAAGGGCTACAGCAGAACAAGATAGGGCAACCGCCGAAACGGGACGAGCAGGCGCTGAAACTACGAGAGAAATTAATGAGACCGCTCGTCAAACAGCAGAGACGCAACGCGCCGCGGCAGAGTCTGCGAGGGTGACCGCAGAAACACAAAGAGAAACAGACTTTCAGGCTACTAAGGAAGCTTGCGAGGACGCGACTCAGGATGCAAATGATGCGGCTCAAAATGTGCAAGACCTATTAGACGCATTGCCGTGTCCGACAAATAAAGTAGATGGAGAAGTTACCACAAGTCTTGTGGGATTAAGCTTTGTCGCTTTGGAGGACTAATTATGAATTGTTGTAAAGAAACAGATAACGCAATTAGGGTCATTAAAGGCGATGTGCTTGAAGTTTACTTTGTCGTTGACGACGTAGAAGTTGAGTACATAGAGCGCGTGATATTTTCCTCAATATCCGCCAAGATACTTTGCGACTTGCCTTACTCGGAAGAGCAAGAAGCTTTCTGTTTGCGGTTCACTTCAAAGATGTCAAATCTGTTACCGGCAGGGTTCTATACATATGACTTGACGCTGGAACTTAAAGGGGGCACGACGCTTACCTTAATGCACGGTGAAGAGTTCACCGTCTTCAAGAAGAAGAATTCTCTATTCGTAGAGGATTACCTTGACGAAGAGCAAGACAATGATAAACCTGAAGACGGCGAAGGTAACGAAACCGAAGAGCCGATTGAGCCGCCTGCCGACGAAGGCGATGAAGGGGACGACAACGAAGGCAAGGGGGACGACGGTGACGATAATAACAAAGGTGGCAACGATGGCGACGAAAAAGAACCAGACACTTCTGGTGGAGATGAAACTACGCCGCCTACTACCGATAATGGGGAGGAGAACAATGGCAGCGATTAAGAAGACCATTCACGCGCATATCGTTAGCGCGGATCAAAAGAACCCCACACAAATCGGCAAAGTGTTCTCTCTATTGCCGAGTGATTACAGGGGGTTAATCAATTTACCTACCATCAACGGAACGGAAGTGACAGGCGATATGGAAGCAAAAGAGTTAAGCCTGCTTTCGTCTCGTGTGGATGATTATAGCGAACACGAACTCGGTGCTGATGAGAATGAAGGGAAATATTTTGTACTCGTCGGCGCTGACGAAGAAGTGGCGAAGGTGCCGGTAAAAACCGTTGCTAACGCTTTGTCACTCATAAAGACAACCGATGCAATCGACGAGAATATGGAAGTCGGTGCATATCGGTTCGTAGAGAAAAAGAGAGGTGAATAACAAACTATGGCAACAACCAAAAAAGACTATCAGATTATACAAAAACTTGGTGAAGACGAGTTTCTCTTACTTCACCCCGAAACGAATGCAGAGAATGTCGTAGTTGATGTGGAAGGTGTTGAGGGAGATGACTTAGCCGCCGCGCTTAAAGCATTAAAGGATGATGTGGACGGCAAAGCTTCTTCTTCTGAAATTCCTGACGTAAGTCAGTTTATTACGAAAGCGGTCGAAGACCTGCTCAACTATTACACAAAAGCTGCAATTGACGATAAAATCACAGACCTTGAAAACAAGGTAAGTGCAATTCCAAAATTTTCAATCAGTGTTGTCGCGGCGCTTCCTACAGAGGATATCAGCGAAACAACAATCTACTTGGTTAGTACGGGTGCTGACAGCAACAATCTTTACACCGAATACATCTATGTCAGCAGCTCGTGGGAAATTCTTGGAACACAAAAGCTCGACCTTACGGGGTATGCAAAGGAAGATTGGGTTAGCGCCCAGATATCAGGATTTGTTACGGAAGCGAGAGTGCAAGAGCTGATTGCGGCGGCATCGTTCAAGGCGGCAGACACCGCAGATAAACTTGCAACCGCAAGAAAAATATCTATCAGCGGCGACGTTATAGGTGAAGCAACATTCGACGGTTCCGATGACAGCGACATTGCAGTTGAGTTAAGCAAAACAGGTGTGGCGGCGGGCGTTTATACTGCCGTCGAGGTAGACGAAAAAGGGAGAGTTACTGCCGGTTCAATGGCGATTGAGATAGGAACCGCAGGACAGACAACTCCGAGTCAGGATTTAGCTATCGGTGGGCTATTTTTCAAATTACTTTAAGGGGGTAAAAATATGGCGGGATATAAATTACAAGGTAAAACCGCAAGCGGAGCAATGGTTGATATTCCGTTGGCTGCGACATATGATGCCATCGGGAATGATATACAGCAACATTACGCAGCAAAGACTGAATATGAAGCTATAATGGCAAAGCTCGGCATAATGGGCGGTCAGCTTGATTTGTTGCTTGCTTCGTCTGGCATGGTATCTTTTGCTGATTGCGACTGGGAAACAATTAAAGCAATATCTGAAAGCGGGAAAGCACCCACAGCATTCAAAGTGGGAGACGAGAAAAACATAACGCTCTCTACTGGCGAACAAATTACAATGGTTATACTTGGGTTTAATCATGATGATTTGGCAGACGGTTCTGGAAAAGCTGGAATAACTCTTGGAATGAAAAATGCACTTACGACCAATTATGTGATGAACGCTTCGTCGAAAACATACGATGGTCAATCTGGGTACAACGCTGGTGGCTGGCTTAATTGCGAAATGCGTAACAATACTATGCCTATGCTACTTGCGTATCTGCCACAAGAGGTTCGCGATGTTATAAAAACAGTTAAGAAGAAAACGTCCAAAGGGTGTACGTCGAGTGTTTTACTTGAAACCGAGGATAAGCTGTTCTTGTTTTCTCAGGAAGAAGTTATGGGAACGCACAAATATACTACGCAATATCAGAACTCTTTCTCTGGGGAAGGCGAGCAGTATGAGTACTTCAAAAATGCGCATATACCTACGCCAAAAGCAGGTACGGGTGCATTTTCTGTTTTGGAAGGTACTGGATGCTTTTATACTACGGATACAGCTGTTGCTAATAAGTACGACAACAGATTCGGGCAGGAGAAATCTATGAGCGCAAACTATTATTACAATTATAATAATGCAAAGGCGCAAGGTAACAATGCAACAACATCGTGCACTTGGTGGCTTCGCTCTCCGTATTGCAGTAGTAGCTACAGCTTCTGCTGTGTCAGCAGCGCGGGTTCCAGCGATTACTACGGTGCCAACGTCAGTTTCGGCGTCGCTTTCGGCTTTTGTATTTAATCTCATATCGAAACAAAAAAATCCGCCACGTTATGTGGCGGAAATAAAAATCAACAAGGAGGACAAGTATGGAGCAATTCTACTTCAAGCCTACGCCAGATGCGCATAGTGAGGCGGAAAAACTAATCTATGTTGCATCAAACGGGCAAGGATATATAGCCAATAATGAACTACATATCTGCGGCAACTATCACCTGATATATAAATTCACGGGGGAGAATGTCGGCTGGTATATGAAGAATCCTCAAGATAATATCGACAGATATCTTGGTCTTGGCGCAAGCCCGTCTGTTCTGATAGGAGATATAGACGTGAAAGACGAAGAATATTTTGAGACAATCAAATACGTTCAACCCGAAAAAGAAGATCGGGAAGAAACAGAAGAATAATTAAAACAAATATGACACAAATAAGGAGTTAAAGATGGCTGTTCTAAAAAGCAATAGAAATGAATCGCAGTTACAATTTTTAGATACTGCAAGAGAGTTAGAGATTTTCACCTTAAGAAACTGTGTCAAATTTCCTAAACGATATACTTTTTTCATCACTACCGAAATTGTGAGACTATCGCAATCGGTATATAACAATGTCAAAGCGGCAAATAGCGTTTTCCCATCGGGTGAGTTGGAGGTGCAAATGCGCCGAAATTATCTCACAAGGGCGAATTGCGATTTGCAATGCTTAATTTCCCAACTTGACGTTGCGAAAGAAATGTTTGGCGAAGAAGTTAAATCGAACACTTGGTGTTCTTGGATGGACTTAATTGAAAAGGAAGCCAAATTGATTTCAGCAGTCAAGAAAAAAGATAGAGAGCGCCTTACGAAACCGACTCAGGATTCATAGGGCGATTTTTATAAACAGGTTATAAGCCGAAAAACATTTGTCGTGGCGTGCAACTGGTGGCTTCGCTCTCCGTATTACAATAATAGCAACAACTTCTGCTATGTCAACAGCACGGGTAACAGCAATAACAACAATGCCAACAACAGTAACGGCGTCGCTTTCGGATTTTGTACGATAATGCCAGACATAGTAATTCCAATTGAGGAACGAAATCAGTGCGAGTACAAAAGGGGCGTATGACCTTTCCGTAAGGATAAATAAATATTTTGATGTAGTCTACCGGACGCTTCTTGCATTGCGCGCGATTGTGGTAGCGCGTTTAATGGTAGGTACTACTATGCAGTTATTTTCCCACAATGATTTCACTGTACAAGGTATATAATTTTTATGAATAGCAAGGAAAGACATGAACTAAGGTATCAGAGACGCAAACAAAAACGTCTCGAGAAGAAAAGGAAATTTGATGAAATTTATTGTGATTACAATAAAGTTTTCACGTTTGATAACTTATATCACAGTTACAAACAATGTTGCAAAGGCGTGGGCTGGAAATCCAGTACCCACAAATACAGAACAAATGCTCTGTTAAACGTAAACAACACATATAAGATGTTGCGTGACGGAACATTCAAAACCAAAGGATTTTTCGAGTTTAATATAATCGAACGAGGCAAAGCACGACACATACAAAGCGTTCACATAAGCGAGCGCGTAGTACAAAGATGCTTATGCGATTACAGCCTTGTTCCGTTGCTAAAACGCTCATTCATTTATGATAACGGAGCGTGCATCAAACTTCGGGGAATTGACTTTGCGCTTAACCGAATGAATAGACATTTGGAAAAGTATTATAGGCACTATGGCAACGAGGGTTATGCCCTCGTTTTTGATTTCTCGAAATATTTCAACAGCATAAACCACGAAATTCTGTTAAAGATTTTGCGAGAAAAAATTACTGACGATAGATTGTACGCTATTGTCAAGCAGTTGGTAGATGACTTTGGCGAGAACGGGCTTGGATTAGGTAGCCAAATCTCACAGAGCTGTGCATTGGCGTTGCCAAACAAAATGGATCACTACATCAAGGAAGAGCTTGGCATTAAGTATTATTGCCGCTACATGGACGATGGGTGTCTTATACATCACAGCAAAGAGCATTTGCAATACTGCTTGAAAAAGATTACGGAGATATGTACCGCGCTTGGTATTAAGCTAAACCAAAAGAAAACCCAAATAGTCAAGCTAAGCCGCGGCATCAACTTTCTTAAGACACATTTTATCTTGACTAAGACGGGGAAGATAGTCCGCAAACCGTACAAGAAGAATATTACGCTTATGCGTAGAAAACTCAAAACGTTCAAACGTTGGGTTAATGAAGGCAAAATGACATTAGAAGACGTTGCGACATCTTGGTGTTCGTGGCGCGGTCATCAACTAAAATTCAACTCATATTGGACGAGACAAAGAATACATGACCTTTACGTGCGATTGTTCTACTGGTCGTGAAATAAAAAATAGCGAGTGTCATTGTCGGCACCCGCTTTAGTAATAGGAGGAAGTTATATGAACTGGCAAGCAATTTTACTTTCGGTAATCAGCATTGTTTTAACCGCTCTGGTAAGCTGGGGCGCGGAACGTCTTATTGCACTCATCAACTCCAAGTTGGCTAACTCGAAGTACGCGAAGTATCTTACGAGCGTAGTTGACGTTATCACACGCGCTGTTAAGACCACATATCAGACTTACGTCGAGACGCTTAAGAATAAAGATATGTTCACGGCAGACGCGCAGAAAGAAGCCCTCTCTAAGGCGGGAGAGATGGCTCTGGCTCAATTGTCTGAAGACTCAAAGGAATGGATTAAGACCAACTTCGGCGATGTCAAGGTGTGGATTTCAAATACTATCGAATCGGTTATCTACGACTTGAAGAATAAGCCTTCCGGAGAAAACACGAATGAAGAAGCTTAAGGCAATAGGCTTTTGGATAGCCTCATTTACGTGGGGTCTTCCTATGACGTTAGTGGGCTGCCTCGTTGCTGTCGCGTTGATGGTGACGGGGCATAAGCCCCACAGATTCCATTACCTCATTTATTTTGAAATAGGGGAAAATTGGGGCGGCTTTGAGTGCGGATGTTTCTTCGTGACAAACAAGAACCCTACATTCAGCATCAGGCGCCACGAAAGCGGGCACGGCTTACAGAATATTATGCTTGGCGTATTTATGCCGTTCTTGGTAAGCATACCGTCTTGCATACGCTATTGGTACAGGGAGATACTTGTACGTAGCGGCAAGAAGAGATATCACGATTTACCAGATTACGATAGCATATGGTTCGAGGGTTGGGCAACGCGGCTCGGCGATAAATATTTCAAAGACTAATCGCGAGGCGACAGATGAGTATCTTTAACGATATAAAACTTGCCTTAGAACAGGCGATAGAGTATGAGCGTGGGCAAGCGTGTGACGAGAGTAAAGAATAAAAAAAATAGGCGATCTATGGATTAGTTTCCACAGGTCGCCTTCTTTTTTCTCCAGAAAGTATTATTTGGCGCAACTTGCTGGAGAGAATATTAGTTTGAATAAAAGGCATCTTTGATATAATTAAACATCAAGCTTAATTGCGTTAAAGTAATAGGTGTCAAGAGCGTAGAGATTTACTTCCTTTTCGCAAGTAAATGAGCCATTAAACTCAATATCGCCGTCCGCGGGTATGCCATTATATTGATTTGAATAGGTAATCTGTATAGCCTTCCCAGAAAGCGCCGCGTCAGTTTTACCTTTGACGGTCAACTTTGCTACATAAGGGTAGAACTTACCTGCGATGCTCTCGTCTTTTGCGATGGTGTTCTTTTTTGTAAGCACTAATTTAGCTTCCGTGATTTGGATGACATAGCGAGTTTCTTCAACTTCTGTCGGGTCATTCGGGTTGGGATAAGTACGCTTAACATATGTGTACGTAAAAGATACATCAGGATAAGCCAAGAATTCGTCTCCGACATTAACTTCTTTGATATTCGGTTGTGATGTGCCGCCATTATTGTCGGCGGGTGATGTTCCGCAGGCGCATAATGTTACCAGCGAAAGCGCAATGAGTAAAGCACAAATAATTTTTTTCATAATAAGTCTCCTTATAATTTTATGTATTATATCACATATCAACCATTAAGTCAATAAAGCTTATCGTTCAACAATAAAAACAGGGCGACCCATAGAAATAGGTACGCCCTTATTTTTTATTCCTTTTCTGAGAATGATACCGCAAGGGGATTCGATAACCTGCCCCCAGACAACCTTTCGATTAACGCTTGTAAGTATGTGAGCGCTTCGTCAACTATGTAATCTGGCGCGATATGCGTTCCTCGTGTCGCTCTATCCATTTCGCCGATAGTGATTGGCTCTGGGATTTTAATGTTAAGTCCTTGTGCTTCTCTTTTAATAAAGTTTTTATGCGCTTGGTCAACACATAGTATGGGTGCATTTGTATATTCACTTATACATAGCAATCTTATCGTTTTGCCACCGCCACGCCTAAGATTATAAATCTTCATAGTGGTTCTCCTTTATTTATAAAGCTGAAATTTTTTGCTTATTAAATGAGCAATGTCATCTTCGAGTGGGCGGAAACCGACGCAAGTAAGAGTTCTGCCGACACCGTTCTCATCAATTTCTTCTGGCTTGAGTTCAGTAAGACAATTATCTTTGATAAGAAAGAAATCCTTTCCTTCAACCAGACCAAGCTCACGAGCCATTGTGATAGCCTTCATAAGATGGTTATAATTCTTTGCCGCGCAGATAGTTTTTGTGAGTATATCACAAATCCATTTATCACAAATACTTGATGGTAAAGTTATAGAAAATGTTTTATTCCCCGTGGCAGTTGATTTAATTATTCTTGATTGGTCTCTAAGTGGTGCAGTTAAAAATGCCATAGAGGCATGGCAGCATTGCGCCGCCAATTTCCCAGCTGACATATTCAAATCTTTTCTTGCTATAATTAACTGTCTCATTGTTCTCTCGTCTAATATTTGTATCATAAGAAATGCTCCTTAATCGCCAGTCTGGCTGCGCCATTTAGCCGCTGTGACACTTTATCGAGTTTCTTGAAGAAGCTATCGTCAGCGGCTATCGACGCTGTAAAGCGCTATTTTGAGGTGCTGCCGAGACCGCCGTTTCTTACTCCGTCTGCATTGTCATCGTCAGTCTTGAAGTACTCAAGGATGATACCCTGAGCGATAGCGTCGCCCTTGTTCACGACGAGCATATCGCCGCGCTTTGAGTCGTTAGTTATCTTAACCCAGATGTGTCCTTCGTTGTTGGAATTGTTGTAGTAGTCTGCGTCGATGATGCCGACCGTGTTATCGAGTTGCGCTCTGTACTTAAACCCAAGACTGCTACGAGGAACAACCATAAGGAACTTATTGTCGTCAAGCGAAACCTTGATACCCGTAGGGAACTTGATAGATTCGCCGGGAGGGAGTTCAAAACCGATAGTGGCATAAATGTCGTAGCCTGCGCTGCACTTCGTAGCGCGGTGAGGAAGTTTTATGTCATCGTAGTCAGCCATATGCTTGCCACCCCATGCGTCCAAGTCATATTGCTTCTTTGAAACTTTTTCAAATTTATTCATTATCTATTACTCCTTAAAAATGCCAACCTTGAGGGTAGCGAATATTCTTTTATTTAAGCGGATAATCCTTTGGTTGGAAGAACCAACGTAGGGTAGGTTTACATCTTTTAATTCCTCGACGAACCGTCCGTCAACAATTGTATCTATATACTGGAAGATTTCTTGCATTTCCTCTGGGATATCTTCGATACGATACCCAGTGTAGAGCCATATATTCTTTTTGGGAAATGTTGCTTTGACTTTTTTACAGAGAGCGAGAAGAGTTGTGTAGTTGCAATGGTGCAACGGATCGCCGCCCGTAAGCGTCAACCCTTGTATGTATGGCTTTGAAAGTTGTTCAAAGATTTCATCTTTCTCAGCCCGTGTAAACGGAATGCCAGAGGATGGGTCGTGCGTCTGTGGGTTGTGACATCCTTTACAGTGATGTTCACAACCCGATACGAAGAGAACAACACGCAGCCCGTCGCCGTTCAACATATTGTCGTGCAAAATATTATGATAGTTCATACGTACCTCACATCGAAATCCTGTCTTTAATTTCAGCGTTCTTTGCGTCGTTGTATCTTGTGCGCCCGTGTACTCTTGTGTAGCCGAGATATCCGTTCATTCGGTCAATCTTTGTGATGAGTTCGCTGTCGCATTTCGGACACTTATCCATATCCAGCTGTTCATACCCGCAGTCTTCACAGTAGGAGAGTGAGAGGTTAACGCCTTCATAGAACCCGAATTCCATTGCTCGTCTGATGAGCGTCTTTATTGCGTCTTTGTTGTACGAGACTGGGTAACGGCAATATTGTATCTTCCCGCCGTTGAACAAATCCCAGAAACGGCGCTCGTAATCTTGCTTTTCAATAGGCGTGATGTCTTCCCATACGCCACAGTGGAAGCTGTTTGAAACGTACAATTTGTCAGATACATTCTGGATGATGCCGTACTTCTTACGGAACTGTTCTACTTGCAGTCCTGCAAGGCTTTCGGCGGGCGTGCCATAGATTGCATACAAGATGCCGTCTTCTTTTTTGAACTCCGCTACCTTGGCGTTGATATGTCTCATAACTTCAAGCGCAAACTCACCGTCTTCAACAATGGACTTTTTGTTATACAGTTGTTGAAGTTCGTTCAGAGCCGTGATGCCGAAGCTCATAGTCATTGGTTTGAGGAGTGGCTTTAACTTGTCATCGGGGCTAAGCGTTCCGCCATAGAAGCCGCCTTGGCAATAGCCAAGAGGATTGGTAGACGCGAGCTTCTCGCCGAGATAGTCGTAAGTCTTTTTATGTAACCCTCTGATGAGTTGCAGATAGTAGTCAAGTGTTTCGTAGAAGTCTCTGTTCTCTTGACGCGCCTTTTGCAATATCATCGGAAGATGCAAGCTGATTGCGCCGAGGTTAAATCTTCCCTCAAAAATCGGCGTATCGTTCTCGTCGGCAGGTTCCATACCGCCACGCTCATACCAAGGCGAGAGTGATGCGCGACATCCCATAAGCGATACGACCTTTCCGTACTTCTTGTACATACTCGGTATGTAGCCTTCGCCTGTGAGCGAAAGGAAGTCTGGATACATAGATTTGCTTGAACATTCAACCGCCGCGTCAAACAAATATTCCATAGGTTTACCTTCGCCATGCAAGTTCTCGTCATACAAGAAAGTGAGCTTAGGAAAGAGCACGGGTTTCTTATGACCTTCTGCGCCCTGACCGCCCGTGCGTGTCCTTAAAATAACTTCCGTAGCCATTTGCTCCCAGCGGCTTGTTCCGATACCGAATGATGTTGCGATGAAAGGGTAGTCGCCACGGCTGCTGCCGACAGTGTTGAAGCGATACTCCCAAGACTGGAAGCCTTGCTCAAAATCGCGGCGCACCTTGCGCTCTGCATATATGTCAGCTTGTTCGTCCACGGTTTTGCCCGAGTTATTCAACGCGGATGCGATTGCATAAAATTCGCGCTTATATTTTTCGTAACTCTTTTGAGCATACGGTGCCAAGATTGTGTCAACGCGAGGGATAGTGAATCCACCGTACTGACAAGCGGCTGCGCTTATCGTGATGTCACTTATAACGTCGAACGCAACATCCAATGTCTTAGGTTCTGTGTACCAAACGTTACCCATTTCAAAGCCGCCGGCAAGAACCTTTGCGATATCAAACAAGCAACAGTTCATCGTATCTAAGCGCGCGGATCTGTCGTGAATGTAAATGTATCCTTCGTTCATAGCCACACGTTCTTCGACGTTCAAGAAGAACTTCTTATAAAGTTCTCCGTTCAGCTCGTTGTAGATGAGACTTCTTTGCGTAGGTACGAGCGCGCTGTCCGTGTTGGCGTTGTCTCTGTCGCCTATGTATCGTATTGTTTGAGACTTCTTAAATACTTTGTCGAGTATGTGTACGAAGTCTTGCTTATAGTTGCGGTAGTCCCTGTAGCTTTTTGCGACTTTCGGGTTAACCTCGTCAAGCGCGGTCTCAACTAATCTGTGCATTTCGAGAATGCTTATCTCTTCTTGTTGAGGGAGCCTTGATTTGACCTTGTCGCATACTTGCCGAATCTCTTCGTCCGTAAATTTTACCAGTACGCGCTCGGCAGATTTGCTGATTGCGTTAATAATTTTTGCGTCGTTGTATTCAGATAATGTTCCGTCTTTTTTAACTATCTTCATTTAGCTATCTCTGTTTTGCCAGCCAAAATTTGGTCGGCATATTCAATTATTTTGTCGTAGGCTTCTTGCCAATTATTTACTCTCACCATACCGTTTGCGTTGGCGTCGAAAGTTTTATTGTGTGATGCGGTCATCAAAATCTTTTTGTACGAACCGCCAAGAAGATTATGTACGCCGTCGTCCACCAAAATGTCAGCATTGATGAGTTGCTTGCTACATATCGTGATAACATTCCACCAAGAAATAAACGGGAAGTATCTATCGAGGATGTATTCCAACTTGCGACGTATTGTTTGATAGTTTGAGTTGGTACAGATATATAACTTAAAGCCCAACTCATTGATACGTGAGAGGTGGTGGATAGCATCTTCTTTTGGTTGTACTGTTCCCCAAAATTCGTCTTCATATAAAGGGGCGTAAACCTCATCTTTACTTAATGATGGGAAGAATTTTTGAACATCCCAACCCGTTATATCGTCAGCCTTAACAGACGTTCCGTGTTTCTTGTTCAACCATTCCGCCCACGCCGGAAGTAAGTTTTCTATCGTGTCGTCCATATCAACCAACAGTGTGATATGAGAGTAATCTTTCGACATTTAATTCTCCTTAATTCGCTGCTCTATGGCGTCCAGAATGCCTACAACGCCGCCATATAAGTCGTCGATGCCTTTGTCATTGAGAAGCGTAAAGTCGCTCTCAATGCCGTCCAGCGCCGTCTCAGACGGATGTCGTTGCTGTTCTTCGGTAAGTGGACTTTTGAAGTCTTTTCTGATGACGCGCACATGGAAAACATTCGCGTCGTCCGCTTTTAACTTTTCGAGTTCGTTGGGGAATCGTGTGTCTGGGATGATGATATAATCCCAAGTATCCTTAAAGAACCCAGTGACCTTAGCGATGAAGTCTACCCAGAAGTCGGGTTCAACTTTTCTGATGACGTTGGTTCCAACTTGCTGTAACAGAGTTCTGCCAGCTTCGTCTTTCTCGCCGTTCCAATTGAAGAACGCTTTGCAGATATACTTGAGCAAGTCTGCTTGGTGTATGACGAGGACGGAATGCCCGCGGATAACGAGTTCGTTCTTAAAGATTTCAGCTGATGTGTCTTTGCCGTTTTGTGCTTTACCAGATATACAAATAAAATTGCGCACTATGTATTCTCCTTATTGTTGTGTTTCTTCGTCTGAGAAGATAAATTCTTTTGCGTAGGGAAGTGAACGCGCCCTCAAAATTAAATACCTGTGTGTTCTCGAATTTCATTGTGTTCCTCGTCGTCTTCTTTATCAAGTTCGTCTATCGTAACTTGGTGGTAACCCTTAGGTTGAGGGAATGGTCTGTAGAGGGTGTGACCGCAGTGGCGGCACTTTATCTTGTCAACCTCGTTCGCAGGGTAGTTTGTAACTTCCACCTTTGTAGAGCCACACTCCGGACAAGCGATTGACAACTTGCCATCTCTTGTAATGCTTAGGCGAAATGATTTCATTATGTATCTCCTTATTTTTTGATGCGGTGAACTGGTATGTAGCCTTTTTCAAAACGCTCTTCCAATTCAAAGATTGTGTACCTATTAAAGGGGCGCGATATCTTGCTTTGAAGCTCTTTCAACTTGTCCCAATATTCTGGCAGGTACTTCCAGTAGTTGTAGAGTTCCCACTGATTTTTGTTTGCACAACACCAGCAAGAAACTCGGTCGAGGATTGAGTAAAGGTCTATGTATCCGTCGCGGCATTTCTCAATCCATTTGATATTGTGTGATTGACAATATTGCAAGCAGTCGGCTTCGCTCATATTCCAATCCGCGAGTGGGAAGCGCTTGTATTCCTTACGTTCCTTTTGAAGTCTCAGCGTTTCGTCGGCGGCTATGCCAACATAGCAAATCGTGTCTTCTTGCTCGCAATACTTGTCAATTGCTATCAGCTTTTCGCTCGTGCCCCAGCGGCAACGTCCGCCGCACCAAGCGTATCCGTATCTTATAATTCCGTCTTTGCGTGACTTGTGTGGCTGCTCAAACATCGTGTATAAGAACGGACACTTGGGGCGAAGAGTAGTGCATTTAATTCCGCGCTCCTGCGCATATTTCGTTAACTGCTCCCAGTTGTAGTAGATTGATTGAAACTCCATACCCGTATCGTAGAAGACGATCTCATCGAGCGGGAGTTGTTGTTCTATAATTTTGTAGACCATAGCAAGACTATCCTTGCCACAGCTGCAACTTGCGATATACCTCATAAAATCTCCTTAATAAATTTTTTCTCAAATCTATTAAGGATGCTCCGATGGCTTCCCGTGCCGCAGTAGACTTTACGACGCTATTTGAATCAGAGCTTTACGGATATCTTAATCACCAATTCGCAATAAAGGATGTCAACCCAAGGCACCGAGTATGCCTTTGCTCACCGACCCAGTAACTGGGGGATTTTTGTGGTACATCGGAGAGATAATTTTCATTTATGCCTCCTTGTTGTAGGCTATCAAATACCAATAGCCTGTTTGATTTTTGTAGATGTCGGCGGCATATATAATGTCGCCAGCCTTAATGGGTTTCTTTTCATATATGTTTGCTTTAACTGTGAGCCGAGCCGTCTTGCCGCTGCCGAGACTGCGCGTTCCAACTCTGTAAGACCACACTTCGCCGCCCGCACTTGAGAGGGGGACGACATCCGTGATGAGAAGTCTTCTGCGATCTTCTTCGCGGTTGGTTACAACGTCAGCATAACCGAGGATGTCCATACTGTACTGTATCTGTTGTTTCATCGACGGTGACGGCATTGGATGTTGCTTTATGTATTGCTCGAAGCCATACAAACACTTCATTGTCGTTTGTTCATTTTCCATTCTGTAAGATGCAGACTCTGTGCCGTCTTTGTTCGTGGTTGAACAGTTGTACGACAATATCCGCTGCACAACAAGGGATGTCACTTTATCCTTTCTGACCGACTTAGCTTGACCTTGCTTTAACAGCTCCCACAAATCGAGGATGGCGAGGAGTTCGTTAATGTTGCCAAACTGTTGGAAGTAGTCGATTGTGATGAGGGGTCTAACCTTTGAAGCCTTGAGAGCTTTTTTATCCAGCCACGCAAGCACGTCAACGAAAGAAGTAAAGTTATTCTTACTGCAATCATATAAGGCTGCACCAACCGAAAGGCTAAATCCTTTTATTGCGGAAAGAGAGTTCACAATCAAATTGTTTTCAACGTCTGCTTTAATTGAACGGTTGTCCTGCCCAAACCTAAACGGCGGGAACTTTATATTGAAGTAACTTTCAGCCTCTTCTTTAAGGGCGTTCATTTTGTCTTTGTCGCCTTTTTGTTCAGCGAGGGTAAGTAACACTTCATAGAACTCCAACGGGTGGTGTGCTTTAAGCCAAGCGCCGTACAGGCTGTCCAAAGCAACGCAATAGGAGTGGGATGCGTTGAATGAGTATCTTGACGAGTCTTCGATGATTTGCCACAGTTCTTGCGACATATGTGCCGCTTCTTCTGGCGTCTTATACTCGTCTTTAATCATTACTTGAGAGAAGCCGTTGATGAACTTCTCTTTATATGCCAACACCTTATCAGCGCGCTTTTTAGCAATGTTCTTTATTGCTGTGTAGCAGTCGCTCATATCAATGCCAGCGTAGTTCAGAGCTGCCATTTCTTGTTCTTGATAGAGCAAGAAGCTGCTCGGCATTTCGTCTGTCTGTATCAACTCATCAAACGCCTTAACACCGTATGCAAACGGTTTGCGTTCTTCAAATGTCTTATACATTGACTTGAAGCCGGGGCGAATGGCGGCAACGAACGCACCAAGTTCCGATATATTTTTCGGCTTGTACTTCGTTACTCTTGAAGCTGTTCCTGTTTGTTCGCATTGGTTGATGCCGAGTGTGCAACCTTTTTCATAAATTTCCCAAGCCTTATCGTCCGGCGGGCACATTTTAAGAAGTTCAGTTACAGTTGGTGGTTCAATTCCAATACGGTGGTATGCTCTATAAATTAAGTCAACCACAGAAACTTTCAGTAAGTCATTTTTAAGGAAGTGACAAGCTTCCGCCCAGTGACCGTCCATAAGACAGCAGAGGTGGTCTTTAACTTTTACCAAGCCAATCTCTTTTCTGATGCTACCCTCATAGAGTAGGTATGAGCAGGGTGCAATACTCCACGAGGTTACAAGTCCGAGATAATCCTTACTCTTTTCATATATCTCGTGGAAGTCTTTGTCGATGTAATCAAAGACGTTGATGTCGTCTTTTTCGTCTTCGGGAGCGTGTTTCACTGCGGTTTCGTACTTCTTTATTTGTTCAGATACCGCATTTGCAATCTCAAACGAGATGCCTTGTGACTTTGCGTAGAGTTTCCACGCTGCCGACTTTTGCATGGTGCCGTAAGCAACCATCGGGTAGGCGTGGTCTTCGCCGAGTATCTCTTGTTGCGCCCGAGCAAATGGTTCTACGGGTGCGCAGTTGAAGTCTATGTCGGGCAGGGAGCCACTTTGCAGAATTCTTGTTGCGCTCATAAAACGCTCTGGGTACATATGAACTTTGGCTGCAATTCTGTCAACTTCCGTGAAGCCAAGAAGCATATTTGTGATGAACGATACCGCGGAGCCACGTCCGCTTTTTGTCAACCATCCGCCGTTCTCTTTTCCTTTGCGGATGATATGGTAGTTGTCGATGAAGTAGTCAGCCATTTTGGTGTCTTCGACGGTCTTAATTTCTTTCTCAATTTCCGACTCGTACAAAGCCCATTTATCTTCTGGAACCTGTGTCTTATATTCTTCCCAGCCGCTCCATACTAAGCTCTTGTACTTTTCATTTTTTTCTTCTTGAGACAAGGTAGGGAAGAGAGAGGGCATCTTAATTTCGGTGTTGAAGATAGGGCTGTCATATTCTTCAACTTCAAGGAAGACGCCTGTGTTGTCCATAGCGTCGTTAATTTCGTTGTGACTTAACACGCATTGGTTTGCAAACCTTTCGTATGCTGTGTCGCCGTCTGGATAGTCGAGGAACCATCCTTCCTCGTCGGGGTAAGTTAACCCTTTTGATACAAGGAAGTCGGTTCTGGTTTGACCTTGGTCTGCGCCTATGTAGTGACTGTCGCATCCCATAATAAGAGGTATCTTCAATTCGTTATGTAAGCGCAATATTCTTTTGTTGAGTTCGCGCTGAGACTCTGTGTTGTGGTACTGAACTTCAAGGAAGAAGTTTTTGCCAAAGTGCTTTGCAAGCATAGCAGTTATCTCTTCGATGTTTTCATAACGCCAATATGCTATACAAGCCGTAGTGACAATTAAGTCATCCTTTGGAAGCGAGAGGAGCAGTGGCACGTCGAGTCGTGGTTGCCCGTAGAAGCCCGTAAGGTTTGCTTCGGACAAAACGTTGTTCAACGCCTGTCTGCCGCGCTCATTTTTAGCTCCCAAGAAGATGTGACAATTTGTTCTGTCTTTTTCAGTTCTGTCTTTAACCCAGTACGCCTCGGCGCCTATGAGTGGTTTGAGACCGTATTCTTTCGCAAGCCGAACCGTTTCAAAGTAGTTACCTTGCCATCCGTGTTCAGCAGATGATAGGATACCGTGCCCAAGAGCTTTCGCTCTCTCGGCGTAATCCTTTGGGGTTACCGCCGAGTCGGATATTCTTACGTTTGTGTACATCGCATGACGATGGTAGTTTTGAAATACTTTCATTAGCCTTCTCCAGAAATGTGTCCATAAATCTCTTCTTCATCTTGCTGATAAAGTTGAGGCGGCGGGAAGGGAAGCGCACCAGCGTACTCTTCATTGTCCCAGCCATATCGTTTGTCAAGCGACTCTTCATCAACGAAGAAACGCCTTGACGGTTTGTCGTAATAGAGCCCAGCGGAGCTGCCCTCAAATCCGAGCAACCTATCCTTTAAGATGTCGCACAGTACATCAAACTTAATAGGTTCTTTGTACCAGCCGCCACGCTTATTCGGAACGCCGCGCCTATCGTCTTGCGTTACTCTGTACAAACTCAAAATCCTGTGAGCTAAATCGATGATTGCCGATATGCCTTGGATATCCATTTTGTTCAGCCTGCGCATTTGTTCAATTTTGTGCGGGTGTACTACCAAGAGAACCGCGACGTTGTACTTCTTGGCGAAGTCGATGAGCCGTGTAACAAATTCTTCTTGTTTCTGATATTTGTTCTGCTCATTAGCTTCGAGGTTGACCGACGTCAAGTTGTCGATGATGTGTAGTTTGCACCCATATTTTCTCGTGGAGTCTTCCATAGATTTCAGTATGGAATCTACCTTATGGTCGTAGCCGTCCTTGTAGATGAAGAGCCTTCCGCGATAGTATTCGTTCATCGCTTTTTGTGCTTCGGGAGTTACCTTCCAATAAGTCGCTCCGTTGAAGTTGTACTCTCTTACGTTGCGCTGTCCGGCGAGGATGTAGTTAATCCAGTTCTTGCTTTGGAAGTTAGGTAACTCGCCAGAGTAGAGGAAGGCGTTCTTATCTTCGTCCACCGCGTTACATATTAACTGCGAGAGGAACGATGACTTACCAGAGCCGTTGACGCCCGTAACAATTGTGAATGTTCCGTAGAACAACTTCATAAGTTTCTTATCTAAGTCAGGGATGCCAGTCTTTATGCCGTCGATTTGATCCAAGTCAATGTTGGTGATATCGGAGAAGTCCGAGACACTATCGACGGGCGTGTCTTTTGCATTATGTATGAGTTCGAGTACAGCGTCTTTCCCTTCGTAGTACAAGACGTGGTTAAGGTCTTTCATAGGGAAGCGCTTGTCTTGCTCGGCATCGTAGTGAAAGAGTGGAATTCCGACAACCTTTGTTCTCCAAGAACCAAGGCGGAACACACATTCCTTTTGCATTTTGATGCCTGCTTCATCATTATCCGAACAAATGATGATGCTCTCGAACTGTTCGAGCCAATCAAAGTTTTCCTCAATCCAGCCATAGTTGTTTGCACCAAGTGGTACCGAAACTGCATTTGTGAAGCCCGCCTCGATGGCAGCCATACAGTCAATTTCGCCCTCGCAAATCAAGAGGGGAGAGGTCGTGTTGACTCTGTTCATATTGAAGAGTAGAGGAGTTGTGTCTGCGTCCTTTTGACACCAAGCCTTAATCTCGCCGTTTGACTTATCAATCTTATGTGATGGACGATATTTAACAAGGCAGAGTACATCGTTGGTGTCGTAATAGTTGAACACGATATTGCCGTGAGCATCTTCGCGGACGTCAACCGCATCTACGGTGGTCTGTGATATATGTCGTTGAGCCAAATATGTATAGACGTGCTCTTTGTCGTTCAGTGGCTCTTCTTTTGGGTATCTGTACTGATATTTAGTTTTGACGCCTTTCTCTCCGAAAGAGACGGACATCTTTGCTTCCTCGAATAATTTTTGCAGTGCCTCAAGATATGTCATTCCCGTGTGAGTGTACGCATCGATGATATCTGTATTTCTACCGCACCCAAAGCAGTGGAAACTGAATGTCTTTGGGTTGTAGATGAAACTCGGTGAGTCTTCTAAATGCCACGGGCATAGTGCTTTTTTATTTACGGCATCATACTTTTCGAGGTTTAATAGCTCAGCAATTATTTCTGCGTTTCTGTCGCCGAGCTTCGCTTTTGCTTTTAGAATTTGTTCCTTTTCGACAAGAATAAGCCTATACCTCCAATGCTATATTTTGCTTTCGCAATACTCGCGATGATTGCACAAGTTCTCGCTAAAGAACTCGTCACACGTCGGTGTGAAATCCCAACACTCACGGATTTCTTTCACCGTTTCTCTTGCCCAACTTAAAGCTTCGTTTAAGCTGGACTCGTCGAACGGTATGTCAATCGACATATTTTTTCTGAACATCATAAAGCGAAGGATATCTGGGTATCTACCGTATTTTTTCTTCACAAATAATGCGTACAGATAAAGCTGTCGTGCATATTCCGCTTGTTCGCGCTTGTTCTTGAAAGAACTCTTGGATTTATAGTCTTGTATAATAAGCTTTCCGTCTTTGTCTTCAAAAACTAAGTCGATTACGCCGTTAAAAGTCCAGTCGTCAATTTCGTAATCGAACTGTGATTCAACTTCTAATATTTTTCTGTCATCATATCCTGCAAAGTTTTTCAGGTACTCAAGTCCTTGGTCGTAGTAGAGCTTTCGCATATCTTTGCAGTACTTGGTGGAGGGGAATTTTTCGGGCACTGCCGCGTCAAATTCCCACTCATATATGCCTACCAAATCCCAAAGGGTAAGTTCGCCCTTTGCATATCTCTCCATAATGGAGTGAACTTCAAGACCATAAGAACTGAAACAATTTCCGATGCCTTTCTTGTGGTCTATGTATGTCATCTTGTACCCGTACTTGCAGGTGTGGAATGCTGATAACTTAGAAAAACTATACCGTTCCTTTCTTGGCTCTCCGCTTACCAAGGGCAAGCGTCCTCAGCCGCCGCGGGAGCAGGTTCCTCTGTCGGCTTATCTTTCTTTTTCGTGTCTGTCGCGGGAGTGTTGCTGCTTGCTCTTTCGCTGCCTTCGATTTCTGCTTCGAGGATGAGGAAGCGGAAGAAGGACTTCTTGCCGTCGTCTGTGTCTCTGCGTTCGTTGGTGAACTTCGACTTTGTGATAATGATGCGGTCTTCGCGCTTTAATCCTTTCAAGGTGTTAACCGCCTTGCCGATAACGCGAGGGAACCACGACGAGTTGACGTAGTCGCCGTTGCTGTCTTTTTCCGATGTTGTGATTTGAAGGTCAACGTACTTGCCGTTCTCGGACGGTGTTACTTTCCATACTTTTGCGTAGATTTTGTTGTCGTTAAAAATCATTTCATTTCTCCCTTTTGGATGTCTTTGTGTTATCTTTGGTTGCTTCGAGTTTCTTAAACTCTTCCATAACCGCGCCGCAAATGTCTATCGACTTAATACTGGAAGGGTTGGAGTTTCCGCCGTTGAGCTTTCCGACGACTTCCATAACCTGTTCTTTTGTGAAGCCCTTCTTCATAAGCTCTGAGCCTTTATCGACGACTTCCTTAACAGCTTTCGCAAGTTCTTCTGCCGCAGCTTTTTGCTCTTTTTCTAAGTCGTAGTTTTCGGCTTCTTTTTGCTTGCTTCTGTAAGCGTCGGGGTCTGCCTCGGTGGTTGCGAGCTGCAAGGCTTTCATAAGGTAGTATCTGTTGCCGTATGTTGCGCCAGCGCCGAATGCTTGTGCCGCATCTTCCATCTGCCCGATGTATGCCCATCTGCACTCGAACCTGTCGTTAGGGTCGTCTGTGTTAACCCACGTGTAAACCACTTCGGCTTTGACGATAACCTCGTTGACGGGTACGGTGTAATCGACGACTACATCTTTGCCTTTCTCGTCCTTGACCTTTTTTGTCTTGGGCTTTTCGTATGTATAAGGTTCGACTGTTAAAGTCCCTGGCACGATGGAAGGGTAGAGCATAACTCCGTACTTCTGCATACAAGCCGTAACCTTTGCCTGAATTTCCTCTTCGGGTACATACCTGTAGTTAAAGCCCGCTTTGGTCTTTTGAAGAACGCCGGCAGCGTCGGCAATCTTCAAAATCTTTTGGTGAATGTTTAACTTTTCTGTATCTGGCATTTTTGCCTCCTTTAATTATTTGTCTTCGTTATGGATACCGTTGAGTATCATTCTTTCCCAGTCTTCTTCTGGGGTACAGGAGATGTGTTCTTCAACTTCGTGGACAGTTCCAGATAGCTCAATATCACATCTTCCAAACTCGTTGATTGCTTGTGTTATTTCGTTCAGCGATATAGATAACTTTCGCCAAGCTCCAGCGGTATCACGCAGATAGAGGAACGCGGAAGTTAAATCATGACGCGCAAATCTTGTCTCGCCCATAATTATTGTTTCTTAGTTTGGCGCTGAGCGCCTTTAAGCAATGCTTTAAGATTTGCGTGTGTATATCCGCTTGCCTTAGCGAGGCACATAAGCAATCCCTTTTCTTCGTCGAACTCCTCGTCGTGAGCCTTAGAAATATATTTCTTACCGTTGACGATCAAAATGGTAGTAGGGTCATTAAAGATGACGCGCATTCCTTCTATTTTGTCGTGAGGGATAAACTGTAAAGTCCCTGTCATTGTCATTGGAAAAACTACAGGCTTTGCGCTGAGAATTTCCTTGGCGATTGCATCATCGATGCTGTGCCTGAGTTGGTGGATTATTTCGTCCATAATTTATCTCCTTATTTTTTTGTTTCTTCAAATAAATTGGATGCTATCAAGTCAGCAACGCTGATGAGCGTTACGAGCTTTGAGTTGTCTTGTGCTTTGCTCAAGCTATAGTCTCCGCCTTTGGTGGCAGAATCAAAACCACCCATATGCCATCGAATAGCGAGCAATTCTTCAAGCGAGAGTTTGATGTACCACTGCAAAATAATGCAGCTCTTTTCGCCGTGCCCGAGTGGAACTCTTTCGTCAACTTCGTAGATTTCCTTAACAACCCAGTTGCCGTTTTCATCCTTGACGTTGCGTGTTCCGCGCTATAGTAGTTAACCTTACAAAGGTCGTGGAAGAGGGCGGTGACCGCGATGGTTTCTTTTGAGTAACCAAGTTGGTAGATGTCGTTCAACCTTGTGAGTTCTCTGTGTACGTTCAACGAGTGTTCGCATAATCCGCCTTCGTAGTTGCCGTGAAATCTTGTGCTTGCTGGTGCAGTGAAGAAGTCGGTGCTTTCGAGCCATTTCAAAAGCTCTTCAATGCCATCGCGCTTAATGTCTTCTCCGCAAATAGATAGGAATGTTTCTTTGTTTGTCATACCGTCTCCGTGTGTCTAAATATGTTTTATAATGTTATAAATTAAAGAGTGATTTCGTCGCACTTGATATTGTTTGCCGTAAGCCATTCAGCAACTAAATGTCTATGACAGAAGTCCGTTGGCTTTTCGTAACATATGAGGGCTATATCTTTGCCGCCACTCAATTTTAACAGCTCATTATAAACTGTTTGAGGGGAGAGGGTAGATAAGACCTCATCATTGAAGTGTTCTATGTAGTAGTTATTGTCGCCGTTCTTTTTCCATTCACTGAAGAATGAATACTTCGGTGCAAGTTTTTTATATTGAAGTCCGTTGTACCAAGCGGGTGCCTTACCGCAAATTGATATCGGGACAACATTTGGTGGAAGCTTGTTGAGCTTCGCAAAGTAGGATGTATAAATCATTGTTCTCCGCTACACTCACTGCACATCATAGTACCGAGCTCTGCGTCTCCGAGTGGAGCGCCGCAGCAGACACAAACTTCTGCCATATTACGGAGTTCACGCTTTTGTTGTTGCCTGAGCTTATGATTGAGTTGACGCCGCGCTGAACGCTTTAATGAGGTGGTCGTGCTATCGAGCCGTGGATCCCAGCCAGCATCTTTTGCTGTTATCTTTTTTGTACTACGCATTTTTATCTCCCTTTGGGAACACGGATGAAAAAAGTTCCTCGAAGGCGTTTTTCTTCGGTTCCTCTTCAGATGCCTCTTTGACAACCTCAATGTCGAACCAGCGTAGATTTGCTGTGTTAACCATTCGCTTCCCGTTAGGAAGACCAATGCTTACCCACTGCTGGGTAGTAAGTGCAGTAGTAATCTCATCGACTTTTTCGGGTGGAACTTCGCATTGAACTGTGTCAGCGAAGTCACCGAAGGCACCATGTTGTTTCGCGCCAAAATAAAGCGTAAGTTTAATTCTGTCCATTTGTAAGTTCTCCTCTGATTCGCATCAATATTTTGCCGAGCTTATTCTTGCCTTCACCGTTGCAAACGCCCCATTCTCTGTCGTTCCAATCATTACCCTCAATGAGTTGTACGGAACCGGTGGAGAGGAGTTTCTCTTTTAAGTCTGGATGCTGCATAAACTTGGCGCGGCACACCTCGTACATGATGTCTTCTTTGACTTGTTCCCAGTCGGAACGCAATTGGACGTGTCGTCCAAGTTTCTTTGCCGCCGATGGGTCAAGGTCGCAAAATTCGTTTGCTCTTTTAGGGCACTTCATTGCGTGAAACGCCGCTTCGTTGTTCTTAAATGTGAGACCGAAGCAGGTAACGTCTCTTTCGTAGAAGTTGCTCAGGTAGTAATTGTTTCCTCTGAACTCTGTGATGTCGTTCATAACTTTTTCTCCGTTTATCCTTAAAAGAATTTCTCGAACAATCTCGTCATATCCTTCGACGTCACCTTCAATAGAACGGTAGGGGATGTTTCTGTCTTTCAGAAGCGAGATTACCGACGCGCCAAGCGCATCCGACTCTGCCTCAGTTTGCTTGCGTCCAACGGGATTATACGGCTTAACTCTCAATAAGAGGTAGTTGAGGTTGTCGTAGGTGTTGAACACATCCATTACAGCCTTGTTAAAGTTTTCTGTAAGTCGTTCGTCGTTGTTGTACATTACACTTAAAGGGAGCGGGCTGTCGGTTACGATAACATCTACCTTACCAGCACAGCGGCTTATCCTGTAAGATTGTTCGCCAAATATGTATGCTTGGTTGCGGAACGCTTCATCGTTGCGTTCCCAAACCTTATCTTTTGCGTACTCGGTTATGAGTTCTGCATTAACTCCTGCCATTTTTATGCAGGAAAAGATGTATGCGGCGCCCGTGCTTTTACCTGCTCCCGGAACGCCGAAAAGATTTACGATAAGTGTTTTACTCATTTGCGATTCTCCAAAAGCAAATCCAACATTTTCATTGTGTATTCAGTAGGTTCGTCTACGAAGATGCGTGCGCCAAGTTCTTCAAGGGCATCTTTGTCATCTTTGTCTATTTGACCGTAGCCATTCGTGTTCTTCGGTCTCAACAAACCGTCTTGCTTTCCTGATTGCTTAATCTTGAGCGTCGCTGCATTGTCTGGCTTATACTTATCGCAGTAACCGTGGCAGCACGTGCAGTTATCTGCTCCGCACATATTGTGCCATCCATCACCAGAGAAGCCATAAACAGCATTGTATCTGCAAAACTCACAAGTGAATTTGTCTTTGTATTGTTCTGCGAGTTGCTTAACGTCGTAATCCCATAGTTCTTTATTGACTTGCCCAAGCTCTTTTTCAAGCTCAGATTTTTTATTTAATAATTCTTGCTTATCCATCGGGTAAATACCTCGCTTTAAGATGTTGGTGTTCGTTTGTTCCATATATCAGCCGCTTCTTCGCGAGAGTCGTAAATCAAGCGACCTAACGGCTCGTCTGGCTCTGTTGCGATGGGGCATTGAACGCCGTCGGCTTCTTCGTGGACTAACATATAACCCAAGCCGCTCCACGGATCGTCTTCGTATTCGTCTGGATGAATGTTTCCTTCATCGTCACAGACAACAATTCTTACTTCTCTGCCACAAAAGGGGCAAGTTAACTTTTTGTCCATATTTATACCTCAATAAAAGATCAGTTTTATTCAAATTTATTTGTCGCTCAGCTTAATGCCGGTGCCAATACATTTGAACACAAATCGTATGCTGGCAATTACCGTCGTTGTGATTGATGCCCAAAGAGGCATACCCGTTGTCCAAGCAGCAATGATGATGCAAGTAGTTAGCATAGTTCCCTCCGTATTTTAATATCTTGGCGGTCTCTGGTCGCCATCTATGTATAGTAGGGCGAGCAAAGCCCCACACATAAGACCTAACATAAAGTAAATCATTATTCTCTCCGTAGTAGTGTCTAAATATGTCGTATAATATTTATTAAGGAAGCCGCATCAGCAAAATGGCGGCACTTATCCTATTATGTGTCTAAATATGTTTTATAATAACATAGTAAAAAGAAAATGTCAAGAGATTTTTGACGATTTTCTAAAAATTTTTTTTACATTTTTGCCGTTTTCGATTACAATTTCGTTGTCGGCGGCTTTTGCCTTGCCTTTTGCGCCTATATATTATATAATGTATATACAATTTCAAATGAGGTGCTATATGAAAGAGCTTAAACTAAACGAATTTCTTGACCGTGCCGACGACTTTATAAACAATGCGTCGATGGGAGAGGACTTCTATGCTGTACAAACTAATTCAGGCAAGGCAATAATAATCAGCGAAGACGAGTGGAAGATAATGACCGACGCAATGAGAGTTGCTATGGGATGCAACCCTAAGCACTGCGATTGATTATCTATAAAGCCACGGGTACTTCTTTTTCGTTTCCTTATATTGTTCGGCGGCAATTTCAGCGCGCTGCCAATTTGCTGGCTGTCTGTTCCAGCTATATTTATATCCAGCCGCGTCAAGCTCTCTCATAGTAAGAAGAACCTTTAAGTCTCCAACGAGCTTAGCGGGTATTGCTTGATACAAGTTCGTGGGGATGCCGCGGTGGTCATATTTATATTTAATACCGCTCACCTCAATAATGGTGTTAGGAGTACCAACAAGAAGGTCTGGGCGGTCTATAAGCGGCGCATCAAATGGATAATGCCAAATCCTATCAACAAGCGGAAGTTTAGAGTCATCAATCGGGTATTCTTCGTCTTCTCTTGCTGAGGCGATAGCCGCAAGATATTTTGCTCTGTCTATGGTTCTTTGCTCTGGAGTGCGCCTGTCTGGTAAGTCGTACTCTTGATACAACTTCTTAATTGCATCTATTAGGCTGTCGCCAGCCAAAGTTTGAGATGGGGGCAGAGCCGCTAAATCGTCAATGACTTTTTTGAAGTTTTTCGCACCGAGTTCGTCTTGCAACTGAACGTTCGTTATGGTGCGCTTTCTATGTGTGTACTTATCTCCTTTGATTTTTGCGGATTGGTTAAACCACACAATCAAGAAGACTATAAGCACGATGAGTGCCAACGTCATATTAAGTTTTCTCCTTTTTTGTGTAGTCCTAAAAGCTTCACATTATTATATAGTATAGCACAGAGAAGTGTACTTGTCAAATACTACATATTCGGGTGATAATTTCTAACATTACAGCGTTCGGATGGTGGATTTGTCCACGATTTGTCCACGCCGCACAAGTATCAGCAAGAAATTGTTGGTGTTTGTAGATGATAGTAAGTGATTTTTTACTATTCAAGCCTGCTGTACAAATGATGTTTAGTGTCTATAAATGTTGCAAGGTGATTTTAGTTTTAATTCACAAATAATTGCCAAAATTTTCATATAAATCTTTACTTTTTGAAAAAAATATTATATAATGTTTCAAGTACAGCTTGTCCGTAGACATTATATAATAAAAAAACGGATAAATAAAGTATTTTAAGGAGAAATGATATGTCATTACTTGACGAAATTAAGTCAAAAGCGGCTGCCCTTAAAAAGACGATAGTGCTTTGCGAGGGTGAGGATAAGCGCGTGGTCGAAGCCGCCGCGCAAATAACCAAGGAGGGGATTGCGAAAATCGTGCTCATAGGCAACGAAGCCGAGTGCAAAAAGGTTGCGCCGCACGTCGACCTCAAAGGCGTGACGTTAATCGACCCCCTGACCTCCGACAAGACCGAAAAATATGCAAGCCTTCTCTATGAAGCGAGAAAAGCAAAGGGCATGACCGAGGAACAAGCTAAGGAGCAGGCGAAGGACAGAACGATGTTCGGCGCGCTTATGCTCAAAGCGGGCGACGTAGACGGCTATGTTTCGGGCGCGTGCCACTCGACGGCGAATACCCTTCGCCCCGGTTTGCAGGTTGTTAAAACCGCCCCCGGCATAAACACGGTTTCGAGCTGTTTTATTATGATAGCTCCCGAAAAGCACGAATACAATCCCGACGGCGTCGCCGTGTTTGCGGATTGCGCTATAAATATCGAGCCCACCGCCGAACAGCTCGCGGATATCGCGGTGACATCGGCAAAGACCGCGAAGGCAATCGCGGGTATCGAGCCGAGGGTTGCAATGCTTTCTTTCTCGACGAAGGGCAGCGGCAACGACGATAAGTTCACACAGACCGTGCCCAAGGTTCAGAAGGCGACCGAGCTTGCGAAGCTCGCCGCGCCCGACCTTGCGCTCGACGGCGAATTCCAGTTCGACGCGGCGGTCGCGCCCGAGGTCGGACAGCTCAAAGCGCCCGGCTCGAAGGTGGCGGGACATGCCAACGTGTTTGTTTTCCCTAATATAAACGCGGGCAACATAGGCTACAAGATTGCTCAGCGCTTCGGCGGATATATGGCAATCGGACCCGTATGTCAGGGTTTTGCCAAACCCCTGAACGATTTGTCGCGCGGCTGCAACGTCGAAGATATCGTTGCGACGGTTGCGGTTACCGCATTGCAGGCGGAATAAATTACGGAAGGTGAATAAATGAAAATTTTAGTTGTTAACGCGGGAAGTTCTTCTTTAAAATATCAGCTCATCGATATGGAGACCGAAAAGGTGCTCGCGAAGGGCGGCTGTGAGAGAATAGGTATCGACGGCTCGGTTCTGAAAGCGAAGGGCAACGGAAACGAAAAGGTCTACGAAAAGGATATGCCCAACCATAAGGTCGCAATCGAGCTCGTTTTGCACGCGCTCCGCGACGATGGAATAGGCGTAATAAAATCAATGGATGAAATCGGCGCGGTAGGACACAGAGTCGTTGCGAGCGGCGAATACTTCAAAAAGACGACGTTGGTCACTCCCGAGGTTTTGAAAACTCTCGAAGAAAAGACCTTCGAGCTCGCGCCGTTGCATAACCCCGCCGCGGCGACGGGGCTGAGGGCGTGCATGGAGGTCATGCCGAAAACGCCCATGGCGCTCGTGTTCGACTCCGGCTTCCACCAGACCATGCCCGAAAAGGCTTATCTTTACGGCATCGATTACGACGATTACAAGACCTACGGCGTAAGAAAATACGGCGCGCACGGCACGAGCCATAAGTTCGTTTCCGCAGAGGCGGCAAAGTATCTCGGCAAGAAGCCCGAAAGTCTTAAAATCGTCACTTGCCATCTCGGCAACGGCTCGTCAATCTCGGCGGTCGACGGCGGAAAATGTATCGATACTTCGATGGGCTTCACTCCGCTTGCGGGCGTGCTTATGGGCACGCGCTCGGGCGATATCGACGCTTCGGCGGTTGAATTTCTGGCGAGGAAGAAGGGGCTTTCCCACCCCGACACGGTTACCTATCTCAATAAAAAGTGCGGCGTTGCGGGTATTTCTGGCGTTTCGAGCGATTTCAGAGACCTTGAAGCGGGAGTTAAGGAAGGTAACGAGAGATGCAAGCTCGCGCTCGATATGTTCGGCTACCAGACCAAGAAGTTCGTCGGCGCATATGCCGCGGCTATGGGCGGGCTCGACTGTATAGTTTTCACCGCGGGTATCGGCGAAAATACGCCCTCGGTCCGCGCGGACGTCTGCGAGGGGTTGGAGTTCCTCGGCGTCAAAATCGATTTGAAAGCCAACGAGGCTAAAAACGACGGCTCGATACGCGACCTTTCCGCAAAAGGCTCGAAAGTTAAGGTTCTTGTTATCCCCACCAACGAAGAACTCGTCATTGCGAGGGAAACAGCCGAACTTTTATAAAAAAATCTTTTCGCACGCTTAAAAAAAGTTGACAAAGATTTCGGCGTGTAATATACTTTTTACAGTCAACTTTCGGTATGAAATTAGAAATAAAAAAGCTTAACGCGCTCAAAAAGTACACGGGCGACTTCGAATTCGAGTACGAGCCCCCGAAGGATATCTGCCTCGTTCCGCTTTGCGGTATAGAAGGCAAGGTGTTTGTCGGCGGCAAATACGAGATTTACGACGACGACAGCGTCGGCGTGGATTTTACGGTGAGATACCGTATTGTCGGGCAGTGTTCGTATTGCCTGGAAGACGCTGAAAAAGACGTTGAGAAAGCTTTTGAAATTCTGTTCGTCACGGGAGACGACGAAGATAACTATCATTACGACGGAATATCGATTGATTTGAAGCCCGCCGTAAACGATGCAATACTTTTCAGTCAGCCGAATTTAATTCTGTGCAAAGAGGACTGTACGGGTATTGACGTAAACAATAAGTAAAAGAGGTGTATTAAAATGGCAGTACCCAAGGGAAAACAGTCAAAGCAGAGAACGAACAGCAGATTTGCAAACTACAAGGCAACGGCGCCCACGTTAGTGGAATGTCCTCATTGCCACTCGATGATGCAGGCTCACAGAGTTTGCGCGAATTGCGGCTTCTACGACAAGGTTGAGGTAGTTTCCAAGGACGCGAAAAAGGACTAAGAAACTTTGCGGACTGCTGAAAGGCAGTCCGTTTTGCTATTCAAAAAAATATTCGAGGTAAAAAAATGAAGCATACCGACGTTAAAATCTTATTTAGCGAACATCAACAGTTTATCGACAAAAGCGTGACAGTCTGCGGCTGGGTAAGGACGTGGCGCGACTCGAAAAGTATCGCGTTTATCGAGCTGAACGACGGAACTTCGCTTAAAAATTTACAGCTTGTAATCGAAAAGGACAAGGTGTCCGAAAATATAGTAAAGCCCGCGCTCGTGGTCGGCGCCGCCCTTCGCGTCGTCGGCAAATTTATTCCTTCCGAGAGAAACGGTTTCGAGCTTTCGGTCGAGGATATAACCGTGCTCGGCGGTTGCCCGCAGGATTACCCTTTGCAGAAAAAACACCACACGCTTGAATTTTTAAGGACGATTCCCCATTTAAGACCGCGCACAAAATATTTCGAAGCGGTGTTCGCGGTGAGAAACGCGCTTTCGTTCGCTATCCATAAATATTTCAATAAAAACGGCTATAAATACGTTCATACGCCCATAATCACGGGCAGCGACTGCGAAGGCGCGGGCGAAATGTTCCGCGTCACCACCCAGCCGTGGAACGCGAAATACAACAATGAAGAGGAGTATTTTGCGGACGACTTCTTCGGCGCAAAGGCGGGGCTTACCGTTTCGGGTCAGCTCGAAGGCGAGGTCGCGGCAATGGGCTTGGGCAAAATTTACACGTTCGGACCCACTTTCCGCGCGGAGCACAGCAATACCACCCGCCACGCGGCGGAGTTCTGGCAGATTGAGCCCGAGGTGTGCTTTTGCGACCTTTCGGACATTATAGAAATCGCCGAGGACTTCATTAAATTCATTATAAAGGACGTTTTGGAAAACTGCCCCGACGAGCTTGAATATTTCAACGAAAGAATCGAAAAGGGCTTGATCGAAAAGCTGCGTTCTGTTACCGAAAGCGGTTTCGGCAAGGTGACCTATACCGAGGCGGTGGAAATTCTGAAAAAGTCGGGCAAGGAATTCAAATACGCGGTCGAATGGGGCTGCGATTTGCAGACCGAGCACGAGAGATATCTCACAGAGGAATACTTCAAAAAGCCCTTGTTCGTCACCGACTATCCCGCGGATATCAAGGCTTTCTATATGAAGCAAAACCCCGACAACAAGACGGTAGCGGCAACAGACTTGCTTGTGCCCGGCATAGGCGAAATAATCGGTTGCAGCGAGAGGGAAGCCGACCTCGAAAAACTCAAAACGGCAATGCTCAAACGCAATATGCCGCTCGAAAGCTATACCGAGTACCTCGATACCCGCAAATACGGCAGTGTGCCGCACAGCGGCTTCGGACTCGGGTTCGAGCGTATGCTTATGTATATAACGGGCGTTCAGAATATCAGGGATACCCTCTTGTATCCCCGCACGGTGGGCAGCTTATAACCGATGAAAAACAGAATTTGCGTAATATTCACGGGCGGAACGATAGGCTCGTTTTCGGACGGCTCGATGGTGTCGTTAAACCCCGAGACGAGCAGCCTTTTAATTAAAAAATACCGCGAGCGGTTCGTTACGGCAATCGAGTTCGACGTGCTTAGACCTCTCAATATTTTGAGCGAGAACGTCCAGCCCGCCGACCTTGAAAAAATGGCGGACTGCGTCAAAAGCGTGGATTTGGACGCTTACGACGGTATAATTTTAACCCACGGCACGGACACGCTTTGCTTTACCGCGAATTTATTCAGTCAGCTTTTTTGCGATATAAAAATACCGCTTGTGTTCGTTTCGGCGCTGTATCCTCTCGACGATGACAGAAGCAGAGGAGTGGAAAACTTCGCGGGCGCGGTCACGTTTATAGAAAGCGTGGACTTCGGCGGGGTTTTCGTCAGCTTTGAAAACCATGCCGAAAACTGCAAGATACACCTTGCAAGCCGCCTTATATCGGCTACGCAGATAAGGGGCGAGTACGAAAGCATTTTAAACGTTCCCTTCGGCGAAATACGCGGCTGGCGTTTCGTATATAACGAGAACGACAACAATCCCACGCCGTCCGAGCTGCGCCGTCCGAGAAAACCTTGCGGCGCACAGAAACTTTGTACCGACTTGGTGACCATTCAGGCGCATTCCCTTTTAAACTTCGACTATTACAGATTTAACGACGTAAAGCCGAAAGCGGTAATGGTACAACTTTACCACAGCGGCACGGTCTGCACCGAGGGCAAGGAAAACAACTTCAAAAACTTTCTCGCATACTGTAAAAATCTCGGCATAGAGGTTGTTATAGCGACGATAGACAGCAAGGCGCGCGTCTACGGAAGCGCCGTCGGGCTTGCCGAAACTTGCATTGCGGCGTACGATATCAGTTTTGAAATGGCGACCGTAAAGGTTTTGCTCGCGCTCGGCTCGGGGTTGGATATCTCCAATGAGCTTGCCACCAACCGCTTTTTCGAAAAACTTCATTAAAAAATAAAGCCCGACTTGTCGGGCTTAATAATTATTGCAATCTCGCCAAATCCTCGCTTGCGCCGCACTTGGGCTTGACCTCGTTCACGGCATACAGCTTTTGCCCGAATTTGTACATTTCGAGCAGCGCCGCGCGCAACTCCTCGCCGAGCGGCGTCAGCGAATACTCGGTTTTCGGCGGTACAACGGGGTAAAGCACGCGGTTAATTATTCCGTCGCGTTCAAGCTGTTTCAGCTGTTCGGCAAGCATTTTCGGCGTCGCCGTCACAAGCTTTGCTATCTCGCTGTATCTCAGCGTTCTGCCGAACAGATAGTAGATAATATCGATTTTGTATTTTCCGCCGATAACGGCGAGCGTCGCGTCCAGAGGGCAGGCGCAGGTCTTTAAAACGTCTTTATTCATTTTACTTTCCTAAAAGATAGTATTGCACTTTAAAGTGCGTTCTTGACTTTTTTAAAGTCAGTGGTATTATAGTATCGATAGATGCATTTGTCAATAAAAATATTTAAGGAGAATTAAATGAATTTTACAGAACTCGTAAAATCGCGTTATTCGGTACGCTCGTTTTCGGAGAAAAAAATCGAGAACGAAAAGCTTGAAGCGATTTTAGAAGCGGGGCGGGTCGCGCCCACGGCGTGCAACAACCAGCCGCAGAGAATTTACGTGTTAAACAGCGCGGAAGCAATAGAAAAACTGAAAAAAGTTTGCAGGTTTGTATTCGGCGCCGGCACGGTACTGATTATTACATCCGACGAAAACGCCGAGTGGAAAAACCCTTTCACGGACAAATACCATACGGGCGAAATCGACTGCTCGATAGTCTGCACGCAAATGATGCTGCAAGCGTGGGAGCTGGGCATAGGCTCGTGCTGGGTGGGCTATTACGACCCCGAACTGATTGAAAATGAATTTTCAATTCCCGCAAACGAGAAGGTTGTTGCGATACTGCCGCTCGGCTATCCTTCTAAGGATAACAAGCCCGCCGCCATGCATTTTTCGCGCAAGCCTCTCGAACAGTCTGTTAAATACTTATAATACGGAGAAACAACTTGAAAAAAAGATATAACGTTTCTGGAATGACGTGCTCGGCTTGCTCGTCGGGTATCGAGCGGGCGGTCGGCAAAATGGACGGGGTCGAACTCTGCGAGGTCAGCCTCATGTCTAAGTCCATGAAGGCGGAGTTCGACGAAAGCGTGGTTTCCGAAGAACAGATTTTCAACACCGTGAAGTCGCTCGGTTACGGCATATACAACGAGGGCGAGGGACCCGCGGAAAAGACCGTAAGCCACGATAAATCCCTCTTCATAAGGTTTATAATTTCGGTCTGTCTGGTCGTGCCGCTTCTGTACGTTTCCATGGGACACATGGTCGGCGCGCCCGTTCCGTTTTTTATCGATCCGCACGCGGGTAACGAGCAGTGGTTTTCTCTTTACCAGCTTGTGCTGTCCGCGGCGGTGATAGGCGTCAATTACGCGTTTTTCAAAAACGGCACGGTCGCGGTGTTCAAGCGCGTGCCGAATATGGATACGCTCGTCGCGCTCGGCTCGGGAGTGTCGTTCATTTATTCCCTTGTGCTGACAATTTTAGTTTTTGTCGGCAAGGCGAACGGGAATTCCGAGTGGGTCGGCATGCACATGGAACTGCATTTCGAGTCTGCGGCGACGATACTTGCGCTCGTTACCGTCGGAAAATGGCTGGAAGAAAAATCCAAGAAAAAAACGGGCAACGAAATAGAAAAGCTTTTAAAGCTTGCGCCCGACACCGTTACAATCGAAGAGAACGGCGTACAGCGTACGGCTTCCGTCAAGGAAGTCAAGGCGGGGGATATCCTTGTCGTCAAGCAAGGCGAATATATTCCCGTGGACGGCAAAATAATTGACGGCAGTTCGTTTGTGGATAAATGCGCGATTACGGGCGAAAGCCTTCCCGTCGAGGTTTCGGCGGGTGACGAGGTAACTTCCGCCGCGCTTGTAAAAAGCGGAATAATAAAGGTTCGCGCCGAACGCGTCGGCGAGGAAACCACCCTTTCCAAGATAATAACCATGGTGCGCGAAGCGGGGGCGAGCAAGGCTCCCATACAGAAATTCGCCGACAAAATCGCGGGGATATTCGTGCCCGTCGTGACGGTGATTTCGCTTATAACGTTTGTGGTCTGGCTGCTTATCGACGGCGGCTTTAACCCCTCGCACAGCGTTACCTACGCAATAAGCGTGCTTGTCGTTTCGTGTCCGTGCGCGCTTGGGCTTGCGACGCCCGTCGCGATAATGACGGCGACGGGTAAAGGCGCGTCGCTGGGCATACTGTATAAGGACGCCGAAAATCTGCAAAAGCTGTGCGAGATAAACTCTGTGCTTTTAGATAAGACCGCGACGCTGACCGAGGGCAAACCAAAGGTGACCGACGTCGAGGTTTTCGGGGCTGACAGAGAAGAGGTCTTGAAAATCGCGTGCGGTATAGAAAAGAATTCAAACCACCCGCTCGCAAAATGCGTGACCGACTTCGTCGGCGCGGGCGTCGAGGTGTCGGGGTTCGAATACACCGTAGGGCAGGGCGCTACGGCGGTATATAACGGCAAAAAATACTCTCTGGGCAACGTAAAGCTTATTGCGGGAATTAAGATTGACAGCGCCGTAAAGGAAAAGGCTTCCGCGCTTTCGGGCGAGGGCAAAACCGTTCTATATTTTGCGGACGAAAAAAGCGTGCTTGCGCTCATTGCCGTAGCCGATACGGTAAAGGAGGGCAGCGCCGCGGCGGTGGGTATGCTCAAAGCCCGCGGAATGAGGCTTGCAATGCTCACTGGCGACGAACAGAAAACCGCGCAGACTGTTGCCGCGGGCGTGGGAATAGACGAATTCGTCGCCGAGGTAATGCCCGAGGATAAGCTTAACGCCGTCGTCAACGTCCAGAAGGTGGGCGGTTGCGTCGCCATGGTGGGCGACGGCATAAACGATTCGCCCGCGCTCAAACAAGCCGACGTGGGCATTGCAATGGGCAGCGGAACGGACGTAGCGATAGACTCGGCGGGAGTGGTGCTCGTAAGCGAGGACTTGCGCACGCTGGACACCGTGTTCGATTTAAGCCGCGCAACCGTGCGCAACATAAAGGAAAATCTGTTCTGGGCGTTTTTCTACAACGTTATAATGATACCAGTCGCGGCGGGCGTGTTCTCCGCGCTGAATTTCACCTTTAACCCGACGTATGCCGCGCTGTGCATGAGTTTAAGCTCGTTATTCGTGGTCGGCAACGCGTTGAGGCTGTTACTCTATAAAAACAAAAAATTAAAAAAGGAAGATAAAAATATGAAAACTATCGTACACATCGAAGGTATGTGCTGTGACCACTGCGCAAAGCGCGTAGAAAACGCGCTGTCCGCCGTTTCGGGCGTTGTATCCGCCGACGTAAAGCTTAAAAAGAAGCTCGCCGTCATAAGGAGCAGAGAAGAATTAAGCTGCGACGAACTCACGAAAGTGGTCACCGACGCGGGTTATACCGTACAATCGGTAGAAAGCAAATAAATTCGACAATATTACAGAATTTATTACTTTATGCGTAATTGTAACGCATTGACATATCAGCATACGGGGCTTTATAATTTTTACAGGAGGTACGCGTATGCAGGATACAATGTTGTTGGACAGACGCACAAAGGATTTAGTGAGAGAGTACGTTCCGGAGGGCGACGTGCTCGACAGCATCGTGTGCTTTTTTTCGATTTTCGCCGACCCGACGCGGGTCAGAATGTTGTCGGCGCTCGCGATTTCGGAAATGTGCGTGACCGATTTGTCCCGCGTGCTCGAAATAAACCAGACCACGGTTTCGCACCAGCTTAGGCTTTTAAAAAACCTCGGCATAGTCAAAAGCGAAAGACAAGGCAAGATAATTTCGTACAGCCTTGTGAACGATACGGTCAACGACGTTATGTTGAAGGGCGTAGAGTTCCTCGGCTGCTAATTGTAAGGCGAACGGCGGGCGTTGACATGCTTATAGGCTTGATTGCCGCAAACGACGAAGCGCAACGCTTTTATCGTTCTTTAAAAAACGCCAAAATCTTCGACGAGGGGATTTGGTCAGAATGTTAAATAAAAAGCAAACCGCAATAAGCGGTTTGCTTTTTATTGCAATTATCGGGCGGTTGTGCTATAATAATTCTATGGACGTAATTCGCGAAAAGCTTAAACTTTTACCCGATAATCCGGGCGTCTATATAATGCTCGATAAGTATGGAAACATAATCTACGTCGGCAAGGCGCGCGTGCTCAAAAACAGAGTGCGGCAGTATTTTCACAATTCGCCGAAGCCGGAAAAGGTTATGAAGATGGTTGAAAACATTGCGGACTTCAACTATATCATTACGGATTCGGAGATCGACGCGCTTGCGCTTGAAAACAACTTAATCAAAAAGCACAAGCCGAAGTACAATATACTTTTAAAAGACGACAAGACGTATCCCTATATAAAAGCAAATTTAAAGGAAGAATTCCCGAATTTCAGCATAACGCGGAAAATCAGAAAGGACGGCGGAAAATATTTCGGACCTTATATGGGCGGGATAAACTGCAAGGATATTCTGGACACATTGCAGCTCACCTTCAACGTGCGGCTTTGCCATACGCAGATAACCCAAAAGCCCAAACGCGAGTGCTTAAACTGCCATATCGCAAGGTGCACCGCGCCGTGCGCGCATCTGGTCAGCAAAGAGGACTACGCCGCGCAAGTCAAAAAAGCGCTTGCGTTTCTCGACGGAAGCTATAAAGAGGCGGAACAGCTTTTAAAAAACAAAATGCTGAACGCCGCCGAGAACGAGAATTTCGAGCTTGCGCTCGACTACAAAAACAAGCTTGCAATGCTTTCCAAGCTCG
The DNA here is from genome assembly GCA_910578195.1 of uncultured Christensenella sp. GTDB lineage: Bacteria > Bacillota > Clostridia > Christensenellales > Borkfalkiaceae > Coproplasma. The sequence goes on from CAJTOY010000001.1 coordinate 71,694, forward strand.
AAGCGAAGCGTATAACCACCCTCAGTCGCTATATAGACGCGGACATAATCGCATACTCTACAAACAACTTATATTCCGCCGTGAACATACTCGTGACCCGCAAGGGCATAATGCAGGGCGGGAACAGCTTCGCGCTCGACGAGGCGTATTTAAGCGACGGCGAGGCATTGACGGCGTTTATCGTTCAGTATTACTCGAACCACGAAATACCGTCGGAAATTATCCTCGAAGATTTTTGCGAAAAACAGCTTATACAAAACTACTTCAAGGAAAAGTTCGACAAGACCGTCGAGGTCACGACGGCTAAGCAAGGGGTCAAATTCAAGCTTTTGCAAATGGCGCGGAAAAACGCGACCGAATTCCTCGAAAAATCGGTCGATAAAATAAAGCACCGCGACGATATGACCGTCAATGCGTGCGAGCGGCTGAAACAGCTTTTAAATCTTGAAAAGTATCCCCGCCGCATGGAGTGCTACGATATTTCGAACATCAGCGGCGTGGACAAGGTCGGCTCGATGGTCGTGTTTTTGGACGGCGAAGCGGACAGAAGCAGTTATCGCAGATTTCGCATAAAGACAGTCGAGGGCGCGAACGATTTCGCCTCGTTGCAAGAGGTGCTGACGCGCAGACTTTCCAAGCTCGGCACCGACGAGGAGGAGAAATTCCCCAAGCCCGACCTCATTATAATCGACGGCGGTAAGGGTCAGCTTTCGGCGGTAAAAGAAATTTTCGACGGGATGCAAATCGACGGTATCGAGCTGATATCGCTTGCCAAGCGCGAGGAAGAGGTGTTCACCCTCTACGGCGAGGACAGCGTCAAAATACCCCACCGCGACTATGCGCTTAAAATGCTGCAAAGAATTCGAGACGAAGCGCACCGCTTCGCAATAACCTATTTCCGCAACCTGCATTCAAAGCGCAACCTTGAAAGCGTGTTGACCGAAATCGACGGCGTGGGCAAAGCGAAGAGAATGGCTTTAACGGAAAAGTTCGGGACGCTCGATAAAATTATGGGCGCGGGCATAGCCGAGCTCGCCGAAACAGAGGGCATAGGCGAAAAGCTTGCCGCAAACATTAAAAAATATTTTGAAGAAAATTTATGAAAGAGTTAAACAAAAGATTAATCGTCTCCGATTGTGACGGAACGTTGCTAACAAGCACGCATATCATACCCGACGAAGTTCGCGCTGCGATTTGCGACTACGTTGCCGCTGGCGGCGTTTTCGCCGTATGCACGGGAAGAATGATAAAGTCCATTTTGCCGTGGGTACGTAATCTTGGGCTGAAAGGTCTGGTGGCGGGCTATCAGGGCACTGTGATTGCCGAAATCGAAAGCGGGAAAATTTTAAAAAAGGGCTTTCTGAAATTTGACGAAGCCGCGGAAATCTGCCGCTTTATCGAGGCGCAGAAGCAGTTTATAAACACTTACTCGGACGAGGTTTTATATACCGATATCCCCAAGGACAACCCGTATATAAAGCGCTACGAAGATATTACGGGCGTCGACGCGGTGAAAGTCGGGAAGAGTATGTCCGAATACGTTTTTGAAAACAAGCTTAACTGCCAGAAAATAACCAGCATCGTCGCGCCGTCGGACAGAGAGTGGCTGTATACAACGCTGTTAAAAGAATACGGCGCAAGGTTCGACGTTACGTGCAGCGCGTCGTCGCTGGTCGAGGTTTCGCCTCTGGGCGACAATAAGGGCGCTGCGCTCGAATTCCTTGCAAAGCATTTCGGTATTGATATAAAAGACAGCGTTGCGATAGGCGACAATTTAAACGATTTGTCAATGATAAAGATTGCGGGCACGGGCGTTGCGGTCGGCAACGCGGTGCAAGCTTTAAAGGACGCCGCCGATTACGTTTCGGTTACGAACGACGAGGGCGCGGTGGCTGAGGTAATAGAAAAATTCGGGTTTAAAACGGTATGACTGAAATATTGGCTCCGGCAGGCAGTATCGACAGCGCAATCGCGGCGATAAACGCGGGCGCGGACGCAATTTATCTCGGGCTCGAAAGCTTTTCGGCGAGAAGCTCGGCGGAGAATTTCGATAACGATAATTTCATAAAAATCTGCAAACACGCGCACGCGTTCGGCGTTAAGGTCTACGCGGCTTTAAATACAGTGGTCAAGGACGGCGAGCTTCAAAATTTTTTCGAGGCCGCGGCGCGGGCGTGGAACGGCGGAGCCGACGCGCTTATCGTTCAGGACTTATTTTTAGGTAAATTTTTAAAGGAAAAATTCCCCTATATAACCCTTCATTTATCCACGCAGGCGGGAACGTGCAACACATACGGCGCAAATCTTGCGCGCGAATACGGCTTTGACCGCGTGATACTCGCGCGGGAAACAAAGCTTGCGGATATCGCCGCCATAACGAAAATAATCGAAACCGAAGTTTTCGTCCAAGGCGCGCTTTGCACATGCTTTTCGGGGCAGTGCTATATGTCGTCGTTTGCGGGCGGGAACAGCGGCAACCGCGGCAAATGCAAACAGCCGTGCAGAAAGCAATACACACTTGATAGAAACGGCTTCGAGGAGAGGGCGTACAGACTTTCTTTGTCCGATTTGTGCGTTGGCGAAAAGATAGAAGATTTGCTCGCCGCGGGCGTAACCTCTTTTAAGATTGAAGGCAGAATGCGCCGCCCCGAGTACGTTGCGGCGGCAGTAAAATTTTATAAAAACATCAACGACAAAAATCTGAGCGATTTAAAAAGAACGTACAACCGCGGGAATTATACCTCGGGGCTCGCGTTCGGGCAGGACAAGAGTTTTATCTCTTCCGCAGTGCAAGGGCATATCGGCGAATATGTGGGCGTGTTAAAGGTCGAAAACGCGAAATACATCTGCCTTGGCAAAAATAAATTCGACAAGGGTTGCGGGTTCAAGGTGCTCCGCGGCGGTAAAGAGGTCGGCGGCGGTGTTTACGGCGGCGAGGCGAAAAGCGGATTTATTATAAGCACTCGCGACCGTTTGAAAAACGGCGACAAGGTTTTCGTTACGACCGACGCGGCGCTGAACGGACGGCTTTTATCGGTTAAAAAGTCAATCGGCGTTAAAATTAATATAAAGCTTTTGGCGAGCAAGCCCGCTTTCGCAAAAATAAACGGACTTGAATATTCCGACGGTCAGCCGCTTGAAGCGGCGCACAGCCGCCCCTTGACGAAAGAGGAAATAATCCGCTGTTTCCAAAAGGTGGACGGGTATCCGTTCGAGCCCGAGTGCGAGGTCGAAACCGACGGGGTTTTCGTCGCGGCGTCGGTGTTGAACGCTTTCCGCCGAAAGGTATACGCGGAGTATTATGATGAAATTTCAAAAAACACAAACAAGCCGATTAGCCCCGAAATAGCTTTGCCGACGATAAAGTCGTCGAAAAATAAAAAAACCGCGGTGATTTCAACCGATTTAAAAAATATAAAAGCAGATGTCGGAATATTGAAATTAAACAACCTCGAATCACCGAACGCAAATTTTTCGGGCGAAAAATTTTTGTATATTCCGCCGTATCTGACTGACGCGGAAACCCAAAAAATTTTAAAGATAGCCGAGGGGTTCGACGGAATTTACTGCGACGGATACTTCGGGATAAAGCTTGCGGAAAAGTTGAATAAGCCGCTGTTCGCGGGCACGGGCTTCAATTTGACCAACGCCCTTTCGTTGAACGGTTGCCCCGCGAAATATAAGTGCGTTTCCAAAGAACTGACCGTGAAAGAGGCGGATTTGCTTGCGGGCGAAAACGTGTTTTATCTCTCGTCGGGAAATATCAAGGTAATGGATTTGATTTACTGCCCGTTCGAAAAAAAATGCGCTTCGTGCGACAAACGAAGGGAATACACGCTTACCGACGAGGCGGGAAGAAAATTCCCGCTGAGAAGATACGAAACCTCGGAGTGCAGATTTGAGGTTTACAACTGCGGCGGGCTTGTACCCACCGAGTGCAAGGCGGGCAAGCTTGCCGACCGCACGCTTGAAAAAGACGACAACAATCTGACGCGCGGACACACCGTGACGGGCGTATATTAAAATGGATATTAAAAGACTTGAACTCGACAAAATTTTAGCTTCCGTAAGCGAATACGCCGTTTTGGACGGCGGCAAACGGAACATACGAAACTGCGCGCCTTCAACCGATTTGAACGAGGTGCGCGGGCTTTTGGCGCGCACGGCCGAGTGCGACAAGCTGTTGTATCAATACGGCGTGGGGAAAATCGAATATTTCGGCGAGCTGAACGATTTGATAACGCGCGCCCAAAAGGGCTCGACCCTTTCGTGCGCGGAGCTTTTGTCCGCGAACGCGCTTTTGCGCTCGGCGCGTGTCGCTTACGAAAACATCGCGAAAATAGACGACGCAGAAATAGTATTGATGCGCGATATGGCTGAAAAGCTGTACTTCGACAAAAATTTGGAACAAGACATTACCGAAAAAATAATTTCGGACGAGGAACTCAGCGATTACGCAAGCGACAGACTGTTTACAATCCGCAGCAGAATAAGAAGTCTGAATGAAAAAATCCGCTCGAAGCTTTCCGATTATCTGTCGCGCGACGCGCAGTATCTGCAAGACGGCATTGTCACAATCCGCAACGACAGATACGTTATCCCCGTCAAAGCCGAGTATAAAAACAAGGTGCGCGGGCTTGTGCACGACCGCTCGCAGACGGGCGCGACGTACTTTATCGAGCCCGAATATGTGCTCGAACTCAACAACGAGCTTATTGCATTGGCCATAGACGAGCGCGAGGAGGTCGAGGCGATTTTACGCTCGCTTTCCGCAAGGCTCGGCGCAATGGCGGAGCAGCTTTTCGCGGATACGGAAGTGCTGTACTCGATAGACGAATATTACGCCCGCGCCGAATACGGATATGTGCACAAGTGCGCCCTGCCGAAGGTGAATGGCAAGGGTTATATAAATATAATCAAGGGCAGGCACCCTCTTATAGACAAGAAAAAGACCGTGCCCGTGTCGATTGAGCTCGGCTCGGACTACGACATATTGCTTCTCAGCGGCGCGAATACGGGCGGTAAAACGGTAACTCTTAAAATGTGCGGGCTGTTTTGTTTAATGGCGGCGTGCGGACTGTATATCCCCGCCGCGGAGGGCAGCAGCGTTTCGGTTTTCGAAAACGTGTTTTGCGACGTCGGCGACAGCCAGAGTATAGAGGAAAGCCTTTCGACCTTCTCGTCGCACCTTTTGAATATTATAAATATCTGCAACGGCGCGAGCGCAAACAGTTTAATTCTTATTGACGAGCTGGGCGGAGGCACTAACCCCGACGAGGGACAGGCGCTTGCAAAAGCAATAGTGAAGCATCTTTTATTGAGGGGCTGTAAGGGAATTGTGACGACACATTTCACGCCGTTAAAAGAGTTTGCGTATGAGCTCGACCGCATCGAGAACGCGAGTATGGAGTTCGATTCGGACACGTTGAAGCCCCTTTACAGCATTAAAATAGGCTTGCCGGGCGCAAGCAACGCGCTTGCCATTTCACGCCGTCTGGGGCTGGACGGAAGCATTTTAAGCGACGCCTACGGCTATCTTTCCGAGGGGGCTCGCAGCTTCGAGAACGTTGTCGGTAAAGCCGAGGAAAGCAGAATTCGCGCCGAAGAGGAGCTGAGAAAGGTTCGCCTTATGGAAGAGGAGTGGAACAAAAAGCTTTCGTCGCTCAACGCGCAGATTGAAGAAGTCAACAAGGAAAAGGAAAAAATTTCCCGCTCGGCGCGGTCGGAAAGCCGCAGAATAATCGCGGAAAGGTGCGAGCGCGCGGAGGAAATTCTCGCCGCAATCGAAGAAATTTTCAATGCCGAGGAAATCAGTCAGTCCGACCTTATCAAGGCGCGCACGCTCAAAAACAAGCTCGGGAATATTTCCTACGATGATGACGAAAAGAAAAAGACGGTAAACGACTACGTTCAAGCCACCGAGGAAAATCTGAAAAGCGGGCTGACGGTGTTTGTAAAACAAATGCAAAGCCGCGGCACGGTCACGGCGGTATCCCGTAAGGGCGAAGCCGAGGTGCAGTGCGGGAATATGAAGCTTCACTGCAAGCCGTCGGATTTGCTCATAGTCGGCGCCGCCGAGAAAAAGCCCGAAAAGGTTAAAATCGTCAGACATATTCCTATGAGCATGCCTATGCTCGAAATCAACGTTTTGGGCTTGACCGTCGGCGAAGCCTTGTACGAGGTGGATAATTTTATCGATAAAGCGGTGACCGACAACCTCGAAGAAATAAAGATAATCCACGGCGTTGGCACCGGAAAGCTTAAATCCGCCATTTCCGAGCATTTAAGGCGCCATAAAAACGTAGAAAGCTTCCGCCTCGGAAAATACGGCGAGGGCGAGACGGGCGTTACTATTATCCGTCTCAAATAGTCAAGAATTACCCTTAAACGTAATATTATATAAATAGTATTTATGTTTTAGGGGTAAACTATTGAAAGGTAAATTAATTGCAATCATAACCAACTCACTTTTAATAGCCGTCGTTGTGGCGGTGTCGTTTATCGGTTTTTTCGGCGGCGGCGTCGCCGCGGTTTCCAAAGAGAACGAGCATTTGTTTTACAAGGCGGAAAACGGCTCGGGCGTAAGCCTCATGTTCAACGTTTACGAGCATACAGACAACGTCTTGAAAATTCTGGACGTTTTGGACGAAAACAACGCTAAGTCGACTTTCTTTATCGGTGGAAGCTGGGCGGACGACAATGTGGACTGCGTGCGCGAAATTTACAAGCACGGGCACGAAATTGCAAGCCACGGCTATTTCCACAAGGACCACTCGCGCATGTCGCTCGACGCGAACCTCGAAGAAATCCGCCCGAGCGTCAAGCTTTTGAATATGATTTGCAACATAGAGACAACTCTTTTCGCGCCGCCTTCGGGAGCTTTTTGCGAAGCTACGCTAAATGCTTGCGCTTCGCTGGGGTTAAGAGTTATAATGTGGAGCAGGGATACGGTAGACTGGCGCGATAAAAACGCCGAGCTGATTTATTCCCGCGCGACCAAAAATCTTGAAAAGGGCGAGTTCGTGCTTATGCACCCCACCGATTGCACGGTGGAGGCTTTACCGAAAATATTAACTTACATAAGAGACAGCGGACTTAGCGCCGTAACGGTTTCTCGAAATTTAGGAGAATAATGGTACACTTTAAAACTTTTGACAACGGATTGAGATTAATAGTAAAGGAGATGCCGGGGCTGATGTCGGTGACAATGGGAATTATTGTCCGCACCGGCGCAAGCGTCGAAAGCGACAGGGAGGACGGAATTTCGCATTTTATCGAGCACATGATGTTCAAGGGTACGAAGAAGAGAACCGCCTATCAGATCTCCGACGAAATGGACGCTATCGGCGCGCAGATGAATGCGTTTACGTCCAAGGATATAACTTGCTATTATACCAAATCCACCACGGGGCACGCGGCGGAAGCGTTTGAAATTCTCTCCGATTTGTTTCTCGACAGCACCTTTCCCGAGGACGAAATGGCTAGGGAAAAGGGCGTCATAATCGAAGAAATAAACATGAACGACGACACTCCCGACGATTTGTGCCTCGACTTGTTGTCAAAAGCGCATTACGGCGAACGCGGCTACGGCAGAAATATACTCGGCACCAGAGAGAACGTAAGCGGTTTTACCAAAGCCGACGTGCGCGAGTATATGTCCAAGCGCTACGCGCCCGACAATATCGTAATTTCCATGGCGGGCAATATCGATATCAACCTAGCTGTCGAACTCGCCGAAAAATATTTTAAAGATATGCCCGCGGTAAAGACCGAAAACAAGCCCGTTGAGGTCGAGCTTGCGCACGGCTCGCTGTTTTGCAAAAAGCAGATTGAACAAATTCATATCGGGTTGTCGTTTCCCTCGGTGAAGCGTTACGACAAATTGTTCGACGCGACGCAGATTATGAATTCGGTTTTGGGCGGCAGCATGTCGTCCCGCCTCTTCCAGAAGGTGAGGGAGGAGCTGGGACTTGCGTACACGGTTTATTCGTACGTTTCGCCGTATGCCGAGGCCGGCTCGCTCGTGGTATATGCGGGCGTCAACGCGGGGAATTATTTAAAAAGCGTGGATGCAATCTTCGACTGTATCCGCGACGTAAAGAAGAAAAACATTTCCAAGGAAGAGTTCAACCGCGGCAAGGAGCAAATGGTCTCCTCGTCGGTGTTCGCGCAGGAGAGTACAAGCTCGCAAATGCTGTTATACGGCAAGGAACTCATATACAGCGGCAAGGTTTACGACTTCGAGGAGCGCGTGAAGAAAATCGCGTCCGTAACCCTTGACGACGTTTTATCCGCCGTGGAAATAAACTTCGACGAAGCCCGCCTTGCGGCGGCAATTGTCGGCAACGTGGACAAGCCGCTCGAATTGAACTGATATGGGCGAAATTTTTCAAGGGCTCGACCCCGTTTACGACGAAAACAGCAAAGTGCTGATTTTGGGAAGCTTTCCGTCGGTCAAAAGCAGAGAAGTCGCCTTTTACTACGGCAACCCGCAAAACCGTTTCTGGCGCACGCTCTCCTCGTTTTTCGGCGAGGACTTGCCAAAAAGCACCGAAGAAAAGCGGGCGTTTCTCAAAAGAAACAAAATCGCGCTGTGGGATATCGTCACGGAATGCGAAATAGTCGGCTCGCAGGACGCCGCGATAAAAAATTTTTGCGTGGCAGATATCAATTCTCTCTTGCAAAATTCTCAAATCGGGTTTATAATACTTAACGGCGGCAAAGCTTTCGGTATCTTCGAAGAGAATTACGGCGGTATAAAAATACCGTATGTAAAGCTTACCTCCACAAGTCCCGCAAATCCGCGGTTTACTACAAAGGAGTGGTTCGATGTCCTATCGCGAGCTTTTGACCGAACTTGAAAATTCGGCGGACGAAAAATACCGTACGTTTCATAAAAAGCTTTTGAAAAACGATGAAGTTAAGCTGATAGGTGTGCGTATCCCACAGCTTCGCAAAATCGCCAAAAAGTACATAGACTGCGTGGACGAGCTCATGACTTATCCCGACGAGTATTACGAAGTCACCTTTATAAAACTTACGGTGGTTTCGTGCTTGAAGTACGAAAGTTTCGTTCTATACGTCGATAAGTGCGTTTCTCTGATTGACAATTGGGCGACTTGCGACTGCTTCGAGGCGAAGTGCATCGTAAAGCATAAAGAGGAGTTTTTGCCGTATATTTTAAAATACGCGCAAACCGACGGCGAATATTATCAGCGCTTCGCGCTTGTGACGCTGCTTCATTTTTACGTTTCCGAGGAGTACGCCGAAACCATATTTTCGCTTTCCGAAAGCTGCGACAAAAGCCGCTATTACGTGCATATGGCGGTGGCGTGGCTGATTGCGGAAATGCTTGTAAAACATTACGATATCGCTAAGAGTTTTCTTCTTGAACACTCTTTGGATAAAAAAACTCATAACAAGGCAATTCAAAAGGCGTGCGAAAGTTTCAGGCTTTCGGACGAGAGAAAAAATTATTTAAAAGGTATTAAAAGATAATGGAAATTTCACAACAGTTAACAGAGGAATTTAACCTCAGACCCGACCACGTCACGAACATTTTACAGCTTTTGGAAGAGGGAAACACAATTCCCTTTATCGCTCGTTACCGCAAGGAAATGACGGGTGCGATAGACGACCAGGTTCTAAGAAACCTCAACGACAGATACGAATATCTTAAAAACCTTGAAAAGCGCAAGGAAGAGGTCGCAAAAGCCATAACCGAGCAGGAGAAAATGACGGAGGAAATACAATCCGCCATTGCCGCCGCACAGACCATGACCGAGGTCGAGGATATTTACCGCCCCTTCAAGCAGAAGAAAAAGACCCGCGCGTCGGTTGCGACCGAAAAGGGTTTGAAGCCCCTTGCGGATTTCATTTTGGAACAAAGCGGCGACCCGTACACGGAAGCCGAAAAATACATAGACGAAGAAAAGGGCGTAAAGACGGTTGCGGAAGCTATCGCAGGCGCGAAAGACATAATCGCGGAGGTTGTTTCCGACAATGCCGAGCTGAGGAAAAAACTGCGCTCGCTTTTGGAAAAGCACGGAGAAATGCAGGTTAAACTCGTCAAGGACGACGAGCGCGGCACTTATGCAATGTACGCCGACTATGCCGAGCTTATTCCCGAAATCAAGGACCACAGAATTCTTGCGATAAACAGAGGCGAAAAAGAAGACTGCCTCAAAGCCAAGATATTCTTCGAGCCCGATATCGCAAAGCGCGTCTGCGTTGCGAAATTCGTTAAAAACAAGCAGGAGACAGTCTGCGCGAAATTAATCGAAGAGGCGGCGCACGACGGCTATGACAGACTTATCGAACCGTCTATACAGCGCGAGGTAAGGGCGATTTTAACCGACAGGGCGAGCGAGCAAGCCATAAAAATGTTCGAAGTCAATCTGCGCCCCCTTCTTTTACAGCCGCCCGTAAAGGGCAAGGTTACCCTCGGGCTCGACCCCGGTTACCGTACGGGCTGCAAGGTCGCGGTCGTTGACGAAACGGGCAAGGTGCTCGACACATCGGTTATCTTCCCCGTGCCCCCCAAGCCCGATATCGAAGGCAGCAAGAGAATAGTCAAAGGCTTAATCGAAAAGCACAACGTCGATATAATTTCGATAGGCAACGGCACGGCGAGCAAGGAAACGGAAATTTTCGTCGCGGACCTTTTAAAGGAAGTCGACCGTAACGTGAGCTATGCGGTTGTTAACGAGGCGGGCGCCAGCGTATACTCGGCAAGCCCCCTCGCCGTCGAGGAATTCCCCGACTTGGATTTGACCAAGCGTTCGGCGATTTCCATTGCGAGAAGGCTTCAAGACCCGCTTGCCGAACTCATAAAGATTGACCCCAAGTCGATAGGCGTCGGTCAGTATCAGCACGATATGGATAAAAAGCGCCTTGACGACGTTCTGGGCGGCGTACTCGAAGATTGCGTCAACAGCGTCGGCGTGGACCTCAACACCGCAAGCGTGTCTCTGTTGAAATACGTCGCGGGACTTAACGCGGGCATTGCGAAAAACATAGTTTTATTCAGAGAGGAAAACGGCAAATTCAATTCCCGCTCGCAGCTTTTAAAAGTTTCCAAGCTGGGTGCGAAGGCGTACGAACAGTGCGCGGGATTCCTCCGTATTCCCGACGGCAAAAATATCATGGACAACACCGCGGTTCACCCCGAATCGTATGCAAAGGCTGAAAAGCTTCTCGCATTGTTCGGCTATACCGACGAGGACGTGAAGAAACGCGGACTTGCCGAGCTTCCCGCAAAGGTTAAAGAGTACGGCGAGGACAAGGCGGCGGCGCATTGCGAGCTGGACAAGGCGACAATGAACGACATCATTGCCGAGCTTGTAAAACCCGGGCGCGATATCCGCGACAGTTTGCCCGCAAGACAGCTGAGGAAGGATATTCTCGGTATAGAGGACTTGGCGGTAGGAATGGAGGTTGACGGCGTCGTGAGAAACGTTATCGACTTCGGTGCGTTCGTCGATATCGGCGTCCATCAGGACGGACTTGTGCATATTTCGGAAATTACCGACAGATATATCCGTCACCCGTCCGATGTTTTGAAGGTCGGTCAGCCCGTCAAGGCGGTTATAATCAGTCTTGAAAAGGGCAAACAGCGCATAGGACTTTCCTTAAAGCAAGTAAAAAAGAAAGCTAATTAAATTTTGCGCTTGACAAAAGTTACAAAATAAGATATTATCAATTCATAAGAACAACGGAGGGCAATAAAATGTTGGAAGAAGTAGCAAAAATTCTTTCCGAGCAGTTAAATATACCGCAGGAAAAAATTACGATGGAAAGCGATATAGTTAAAGATTTGGGTGCAGACTCTCTTGACGTTGTAGAGCTTTTAATGACGCTTGAAGATACCACGGGAAAAACCATTCCCGAAGAAAAAGTCACCGACGTAAAGACAGTCGGCGACGTGGTAAATCTTTTGCAGTCAGCTGAATAATTGAAAATAGAATGCGGCGGTGCTTTTGCACCGCCGCATTTCCTATACTATAATATTAATCAGTCTTTTGGGCACGAGAATGAATTTCTTTATGGTCTTTCCCTCGATAAGGGGGGCGATAAGTTCGTGCGATTTCACGATTTCCTCGATTTCCTTTGCTGGCAAATCTGCGGGAACGGTGATTTTCGCCTTTATCTTGCTGTTGACTTGCACGGCGTATTCGAACGTATCTTCGCCGCACTTTGCGGGGTCGAACGTCGGCCACGGCTCGTAGGCAATCGTGCCGCCGTGTCCTAAAACGGTGGTCCAGATTTCTTCGGTAACGAATGGGGTAACGGGGTTTAAAAGCTTTATAAGCCCCTCGGCGTATTCGGTCGGGAAATTGCGCCCTTCGGCAATCTCCTTGTAAACCGCGTTGACGAAAATCATCATTTGCGAAATCGCGGTGTTTACCTTCATTGCCTCGTAATCCTCGCCGACCTTTTTAACCGTCTGGTTGTATATTTTTTCAAGGTTTAAGTTGGGGGCGGGGGATATGACGTCGGATTCGCAGTACAGTCTGTAAATTCTGTCGACGAACTTTTTAACTCCCTCGATATTCGCCGTATTCCACGGCTTGGTGTCGGCGACGGGTCCCATAAACATTTCATACATTCTGAGCACGTCCGCGCCGAATTCTTTGATTATGTCGTCGGGGTTGACCACGTTGCCGAGGCTTTTCGACATCTTGTTGCCGTCCTCGCCGAGTATCATGCCCTGGTGGAAAAGCTTTTTAAACGGCTCCTTGTACGGCACAAGCCCTTTGTCGAACAAGAAGTTGTTCCAGAAGCGGGAGTAGAGTAAGTGCCCCACAAGATGCTCCTTACCGCCGATATAAAAGTCAACGGGCATCCAGTGTTTTAACAGCTCGTAGTCGGCGAACTGCTCGTCGTTGTGCGGGTCGCAGTGCCTTAAAAAATACCAGGACGACCCCGCCGAGCCGGGCATAGTGGTGGTTTCGCGCTTGCCCTTGACGCCGCCGACGGTAACGTTTACCCAGTCCTTCGCGTTTTCGAGCGGCGCCGCGCCGCCGTGCGCCTTGTAGTCGGTCATTTCGGGGAGGGTCAAAGGCAATTCTTCGTCAGAAAGAATTACCGTTTCGCCGTTTTCGAGGTGAATGACGGGGAGGGGTTCGCCCCAGTATCTCTGGCGCGCGAATATCCACTCGCGCAGCTTATAGGTAACCGTCTTTTTTCCGCAACCGTTCTTGACCAGCCATTCCGCCATTTTATCGATAGCCTGCTGCTTGTTAAGTCCGTTTAAAAACCCGGAATTTATGTGCAGTCCGTCTTGCGTGTAGGCTTCCTTCGTTACGTCGCCCCCTTCGAGCACGGGGATAACGGGAATATTGAATTTTTTCGCGAATTCGTAATCTCTCGTGTCGTGCGCGGGAACAGCCATAATCGCGCCCGTGCCGTACGAGGTTAAAACGTAGTCGGAAATATATATGGGAATTTTTTTGCCGTTGACGGGGTTTACGGCGTAAGCGCCCGTGAATGCGCCGGTCTTTTCCTTGTTGAGCTCGGTTCTTTCAAGGTCGGATTTGCCCGCGCAAACCTTTTTATACGCCTCGATTTCCCCGCGCCGTTCGGGCGAGGTGATTTCGTCTACGAGCTTATGTTCGGGCGCAAGCACGCAGTAGGTGACGCCGAAGAGGGTGTCGCAGCGCGTCGTGAAAACCTTGAAGCTTTTGTCCGTGCCGTCGACCTTGAAATCGACGTTCGCGCCTTCGGATTTGCCTATCCAGTTTCTCTGCGCGGTTTTGGAGGCTTCGGGCCAGTCGATATTTTCAAGCCCTTCCAAAAGTCTTTCGGCATATTTGTTTATGTCGATTACCCATTGTTTCATATTTTTGCGGACGACGGGATAACCGCCGCGCTCGGACTTGCCGTCGACAATTTCGTCGTTGGCGAGCACGGTGCCGAGCTCCTCGCACCAGTTTACGGGCGTTTCGACGTAGCGGGCAAGCCCCGCTTCGTAAAGCTGTTTGAATATCCACTGCGTCCATTTAAAGTAAGAGGGGGAGCAAGTGGAAATTGTCTTGTCCCAGTCGTAGGTCAGTCCAAGCATTTTAAGCTGTGCGGTAAAGGTCTTTATATTGTCTTGCGTGAAGCCTTCGGGGTTGTGACCCGTCTTAATTGCATACTGTTCCGCGGGCAGACCGAAGCTGTCGAAGCCTATGGGGTGCAAAACGTTGAAGCCTTGCATGCGCTTCATTCTCGCAAGGATATCCGTCGCCGTATAGCCTTCGGGGTGTCCGACGTGCAGACCCGCGCCCGAGGGATAGGGGAACATATCCAGAACATAATATTTGTGTTTTGAAAAGTCGTGTAAATCGGTGCTGAAAGTTTTATTTTCCTCCCAGTACTTTATCCATTTTTTTTCTACTCTTGTAAAATCGGTGTAAGCCATAATCAATTCCTTTTGGTTATTTCTTTTCGTCTATGTTGTTTTCTTTGGATTTAATCGAGTATTCGATTTTGTCGTTAGCCTTGCATATCGCGTCTATAAAATCGTCGTACCATTCTTCTTTGACGACTATCACTATAAAACTTCCGTTGTTGAAGGATACGGTAAGCTTGTCCGTCGTGCGGTCGAGAGTAACGGTTTCGATTGTGCCGATGTCGTATTTGCTTTTGATTATCCCGAAGCTCGATTTAAGAGTCTTGCCGTCGATAGAATAATACGACGAAATGAGAAGGCTTATCAAAAGCACAAGCAAAAACGCGGGCACGAGAAACATAAGCGCGTGCTGTAAAATGGGATAGAAAGGGTTGGCGGCGGAGGCAATGTCGCTGACAATCAGCGAATAAATATTCACCCCGAACCCGACCACGCAAAGCGCAATTCCCGCGTAAATTAAAGATTTGGTAAGTTTCGAAAATTTGTATTTGAATATCTTCATATCAATGATTATACTTATAATAGGATTAAAAAGCAAGGAATTACCGTTAAAAAAACCCGCCTTATTTCGGCGGGTTTGTTTCGGGTTTTCGCGGCATGGGCGCGGGCGGCGCGATTTTGTGCCGTCTGCGCGGTTTGCGCACGTCGGGCTGTATATACTCGGTAGGAGGCTGAGTATCGGTATCGACCGACTTTGCCCAGTCGCAGCCCGCTGCGAATACGAACAGCAACGAAATAAAAATCAAAGCAGACTTTTTCATACAAACAGTATGCTAATTTTTTTTGCGGATATTCAAACGCTTGTAAATTTTTACCGAATATGTTAAATTTAAGCTATGAAAAAAATATTGACGGCGCTGTTATGCGCATTGGTTTCTTTCGGTTTTGTTTTGGGCGCTTGCGGTAAAGATAAGGACGGCGTTTCGGTGTATATGCCCGACGGCGCGCCCGCGCTTGCCGCGGCAATGCTTATGAATGAAGACGGCTTTTTTGACAGAGAGGTTGAATACAACGTGGTCAACTCTTCGCTTATACACACTTTCGTCACGGGCGAAAGACCGAAAGCGGACATCTGTATTCTGCCCGTGAACTTAGCTTCCAAACTGCTCGGCGACGGTTCGGGCTATAAACTGCTCGGAACGGTGACTCACGGCAATTTGTTTCTTCTCTCCGAAGGCGGAGAAGAGGTGACCGCGGAAAATATTTCAAGCCTTAAAGGCAAGACGGTGGGGATAATCAATCTCGCGGCGGTGCCGGGGCTCACTTTTAAAATTGTACTTAAAGATAATAATTTAGAATATAAGGAGCTCGGCAACGACGGCGAAGCGGAAAGCGACAAAGTCAATTTAAAGGCGGTAACCGCCGACGCGCTCAGCGGCTGCGACTATTACGTCGTGCCCGAGCCCGCGGCTTCTACAAAGGTGAAAGTAACGCCCCTTTCGTTTGCGGGCAATCTTCAAACGCTGTACGGCTGGAATGGGTATCCGCAGGCGGTGCTCGTCGCTAAAACCACTCTTATTGAAAACGACAAAGATTTCATAAATAAATTTATGACAGCAATGGGTGAAAATGCCGAGTGGCTTTTAAACGACGAAACGCAGGCGTCGGACATAGTCGACGCAATTCAAAGGCATCTGACCGCGGGCATGAGTCCTAAGTTCACCGCGGCTAACCTCGGCAAAGACGTCATACGCAACTGCGCGATTGATTTCGTCAAATCGTCCGACTGCAAAGCAGAGGTCAACGCGTTTATCGAAAAACTTATTTCTATTGACCCTTCCGCGGCGTCAAAGGTTGCCGACGGTTTCTATTACGTTTGATTGTGAAAGAATTTTTATCGAAAAGAAAACTTAATATCATTTGTTCTGCGGCTGCGATTTTATTCATGTGGCTGGTCTGGATGATCGCCTTTTACGCCGTCGGCAACGAATATATAATTCCCTCTTTTACTGCTACATTCGTAAGTCTCGGCAAATGCTTTGCCGAGGGCTCGTTCTGGATTGCGTTTTTAAATACCCTTTTGCGCACCGCGCTGGCGGCGGTAATTTCGTTCGCGCTTGCCGCGGCGCTTGCGGTGGGCTCGGTGTTAAGCAAGGCGTTTTATGCGTTCGTAAAGCCGTTCATGGCTTTTTTCAGAACTCTGCCGACCCTCGCGGTAATACTCGTTTTGCTCGTCTGGACAAGCCCGAAAATTGCGCCTATAATAGTAACCGCGCTCGTGCTGTTTCCCATAATGTATTCGCAACTGACCGCGGCGGCGTTCGGCATAGACCAAGGGCTTTTGGAAATGGCGGAGGTCTACCGCTTGCCCAAAAAGGTGAAGCTTTTCAAAATTTATCTGCCTCTCGTT
This sequence comes from uncultured Christensenella sp., assembly GCA_910578195.1. GTDB lineage: Bacteria > Bacillota > Clostridia > Christensenellales > Borkfalkiaceae > Coproplasma. Next base: position 88,439 of record CAJTOY010000001.1, read on the forward strand.
TCGCCGAATATTCTTTCGCAGACGGGACCGAACGTTTCGCTCGGCATTAAAATAATGATTTCGGCTGAGGTGCTCGCCAATACCTATAAAAGCCTCGGCGGGCTAATGCAGGAAGCGCGGCTTTACGTCGAAATGCCCCGCCTTGCGGCGCTTACCCTTGCGGCGGTGGCGGCGGGCTTTATATTCGATATAGCACTGTCGCAGTTGGAGCGCGTAACATTCAAATGGAGCAGAAAAGAATGATTGAAATTAAAAATTTTTCGAAGAAATACGCCGACAACACGGTGTACGAAAATTTCGATTTGTCAATCGAAGAGGGGCAGGTCACTTGCATACTCGGCGAAAGCGGCAGCGGCAAGACTACCTTGCTCAACGCCGTCGCGGGGCTGACCGAATACGGCGGAAGCATAACAAACCTTAAATGCTCGTACGTTTTCCAAACGCCTCGGCTTGTGCCAAACCTCACGGTGTTCGGCAATCTCAAACTCGTCTGCGACGACGATAATAAAATTTACGATATGCTTGAAAAGGTGCGTTTGAAGGACAAGGCGAATTCCTATCCGATAAAATTATCGGGCGGGCAGGCGCAGCGCGTGGCGATTGCAAGGGCTTTTCTTTACGACAGCGAGGCGATATTGCTCGACGAGCCGTTCGCCTCTCTCGATTTGAAGCTTAAAGGGGAAATCACCGCGCAGTTTTTCGAAATTCTGCGCGCAGACAACCGCACGACGCTGTTCGTAACTCACGACGTCGACGAAGCCGCGGCGATTGCCCGAAGAATTATAGTAATCGACAAGGGCAGAGCGGTATTCGACAAGGTCTACGGCGGCGGGCTTCCGCGGGAGTATGCCGACACGGAAAAGATACGCAAAGAATTGCTTTCCGTATTAATCGCTTGACAAGCTTTATTTTCTTATAATATAATTCGGTAAAAAATAAGGAGAATTTGCATGAAAAAGTTTCTTAAAGAATTCAAGGCGTTTATAACGCGCGGAAACGTGCTGGATATGGCTGTCGGCATTATCGTCGGCGGAGCGTTCACCGCAATAATAAATGCGCTTGTGAAAAGCGTTTTGAACCCCCTTCTCGCAATGATTCCCGGAATGAACGACGACGGGCTCGGCGCGCTTCAAGTGATTTTAAGGGCGGAGTATACCGACGGGCAGCTCGATATGGCGAAATCCGTCATCATGGACTTCGGTGCGGTAATATCCGCGATTATCACCTTCCTGTTGACCGCGCTTGTGCTGTTCATTATTATCAAGACGATTAATTCGGTGCACAACAAGGGCAAACAGCTTGCCGATAAGCAGAAAAAAGCTCTTGAAGCGAAAAAGAAAAAGGGCGAAATAACCGAGGAAGAAGCGAAAGCGGAAGAGGCGGCAATCGAAGCCGCGGCGCCCGCCGCACCGGTTGAAACCACTGACGACCTTTTGCGGGAAATCCGCGATTTACTCAAAGCCAAAGACGAAAATAAAGAGGTATAAAAAGAAGCTCCCGTGAATTGCTCGGGAGCTTCTTTTTATTGAAAAAATATTTTTAAATCTATATCCTCGCAGTCGTAACCGACTATTTTTAAACGGTTCAGTCCGTTGGTCAAAGAAATTGTTTTCGTTACGTTTTGCTCGTTTGAAATATCGTGCGAGCATTCGGCTAAAACCGTAACGTCGTTATAGCAATCTATATATACGACTTTAACATTGCCTTTTGCAATGCTCAGCTCAATGCGGATTTCCGTTTCCGTGCTTTCGTCAAGGTTTTTCTTCCAAAGCGTTTCACGTCCGTCGAATTTTTTGACTGTCAGCGTAAGCTTGCCTTCTTCGGTTTTGAAATGCGAATAGTACATAGCGTTACGGTCGTCAAGCTGTACTATTTTTTCGTTGTCGCCGTATTCCTTTTTTGCAAATTCGTTGTCGCAGCCGGTAAGACTCACCGCAAAACACATGATTAAACAAATAAAAACGCTTGCAATTACCTTTTTCATGCATATTATTTTATCATGCCGATAGCAATTAGTCAAGAAATAGCCCCGAATTACAAAATTATATTGCAAATTTATAAAAAACTGCTTTCAAAAACTTTCCTTTTAACAATATATTGTGTTATAATCTTTCCGTAGACCGCAGATGTTGTGGTCAGACGACGAAGAAAGTCGCGCCCGAGCGGAATGCAAGAAAGAAAAGGTAGACGTTGAGAACGCCGATAACGGGCAGCATAATCATTAAGAGAAGATTTTTCGTGCGGTAGCGCATTATGAACATACTTATATAAATGCTTATCGCTCCGCCGAGTATGGCGGTCAGAATAATTTTTCCGTCTCCGCTTTTTTTCATTGTTTCGTCCTCGCCGTATTCGTCGCGCTGCGATTTTATCAGCATTACGGCGTAAAAATTTACGGACAGAATATAGACGATAATCAGAATATACAGTAGCAGCATATAAAAAGTATGCCGCGAAAAATACGATTAATACAAGTGAGGTTTTGCTAAGTGGCTAAAACAGCGGTTATTATGGGCAGCAAATCGGACTTCGGCGTAGTCAGTCCCTGCGTAAGCATAATGAAAAGCTTCGGGGTCGAGGTCGAGGTCAGGGTTATTTCGGCGCACAGAACGCCCGAGGAGGCGCACGAGTTTTCGCTGAACGCGGCAAAGCGCGGAATCGAAGTAATAATATGCGCGGCGGGAAAGGCGGCGCACCTCGGCGGAGTTATCGCGGCGAATACGACGTTGCCCGTGATAGGGCTTCCCGTAAAGACGGATATGATGGGCGGTCTCGACAGCCTTTTGTCCATTGTGCAGATGCCCTCTGGCATACCCGTTGCGACAGTCGGCGTGAACGGCGGCGAGAACGCGGGCTTGCTTGCCTTGCAAATTCTCGGCATAAAATATCCCGAAATCGCGAAAAAGCTTGCGGAATACAAAACCAAAATGAGAAATAAAATAAATCAGGACGACAGTGCGCTGCAAAAGGAAATCGAGCAGTTGTAAAACCATACCCGCAGTATACCCTGCGGGTATTATAAATATCGATTAAATTTTTTATAGGAGTTTATATATGGAGAAAAAGGAACAGCTTTACGAAGGCAAGGCAAAAAAGGTTTTCGCAACCGAGAACCCCGACTATGTTATCGTATCCTACAAGGACGACGCGACAGCGTTCAACGGTCTTAAAAAAGGCACGATTTCGGGCAAGGGCGTCATTAATAACAAAATGAGCAATTTAATGATGGATATGCTTGAAAAGAAGGGTATTCCCACGCACTTTATCGAGCAAATCGACGACAGAAACACCGTCGTCAAAAAGGTTGAAATCGTTCCGCTCGAAGTTATTATCCGCAACGTTGCGGCGGGCAGCTTCTCTAAGCGTTACGGCGTTCCCGAAGGCACGCTTTTCAAGGCGCCTACGATTGAATTCTCGTATAAAAACGACGACTTGGGCGACCCGCTCATAAACGATTACCACGCGCTCGCGTTAAACCTTGCAACCGCGGAGGAAATCGACACGATAAAGAAAATGGCTTTTGCCGTCAACGACGCAATGAAAGAATTCTTCAAAAAGCTGAATATGGATTTGATTGACTTCAAGCTCGAATTCGGCAGATTTAAAGGGCAGATTGTCCTTGCGGACGAAATTTCTCCCGATACTTGCCGCTTCTGGGAAGCGGGAAGCTGGGATACGACCAAGCACGTAAGTCTCGACAAAGACAGATTCCGCAGAGATTTGGGCGGCGTGGAAGACGCGTACAACGAAGTATTCAAACGTCTTACGGAGAATAATTAATGGGCGGATTTTTCGGGGCAGTTAAAAAGAATAGCGCGGTATTCGACGTGTTTCTCGGTACTGATTATCATTCCCATCTCGGCACGAAGCGCGGAGGCATGGCGGCTTATGATAATGAAATAGGCTTGCAGCGTGAGATTCACAACATTGAAAACGCGCCTTTTCGAACCAAGTTCGAGCGCGTCTTGTCCGAAATGAAGGGCAACGCCGCGATAGGGTGCATAAGCGACACACACCCGCAGCCCCTTTTGATGGTTTCGAGGACGGGTACATACGCAATCTGCACGGTCGGCATAATAAACAATGTTTCCGAGGTCATGGACGGCGTGCTGTCGAACGGCGGTTATTTCGACGCAATGACGGGCAGCATAGTCAATTCCAACGAAATAATAGCGGCGCTCATAAACAGCAAAACCGACTACGCGGAAGGTATCCGCTACGCGCAGGAAAAAGTCGACGGCACGGTTTCGGTGCTTCTTCTGACCGACAAGGGCACATTAATCGCCGCGAGAGATAAATTCGGACGACTGCCCGTACATATCGGAAAAAGCAGCGACGGCTACTGCGTATCGTTCGAAAGCTTTGCGTATAAAAAGCTGGGCTATTCGGACGTGAGAGAGTTGGGTCCCGGCGAAATCGTGGAAATTTCCGCGGAAGGAATTACTCAGCTTGCGCCCGCGGGCGATAAAATGCGCATATGCGCGTTTCTCTGGACGTATTACGGTTATCCGACCTCCTCGTACGAGGGCATGAACGTCGAGATGATGCGTTGCAGAAACGGCGAAATCTTTGCAAGAAACGACGCAAAGTCGCGCGATATGCACGATATAGACTATGTCGGCGGAGTACCCGATTCGGGAACGCCCCACGCGATAGGCTATGCGAACGAAAGCAAGATAAGATTTGCGCGTCCGTACATAAAATATACGCCGACCTGGTCGAGGAGCTTTATGCCCGTCAACCAGTCCGAGCGCAACAAGATAGCGAAAATGAAGCTTATTCCCGTGCACGAATTTATCGAAGGGAAAAATTTGCTTCTCGTCGACGATTCGATTGTCCGCGGAACACAGCTCAAAGAGACGGTTGAATTTTTGTATTCGCACGGCGCGAAAGCCGTCCATATGCGTTCGGCGTGTCCGCCCATAATGTACGGCTGTAAATATCTGAACTTTTCCCGCTCGTCGGGGGATATGGACCTCATTACCCGCCGCACCATGGCGGAGCTCGAAGGGGAAGAGGCGTTCAACCACATAGAGGAATACAGCAGCTCGGAGACCGAGCGCGGAAAGGCGATGCGCAAAGCTATCTGCGATAAATTCAAATTCGAATCGCTTGAATTCCAATCGATTGAAGGGCTTATGGAAGCTATCGGCATAGAGCCTTGTAAGCTGTGCACATATTGTTGGACCGGCAAGGAGTAAATATGGACGAATTTCACGAAGAATGCGGAGTCTTCGGAGTATATTCACAGGAAAACCGCGACGTGGCGCATACCGTTTATTACGGGCTTTATGCTTTACAGCACAGAGGGCAGGAATCTGCCGGTATCGCCGTCGCGTATGCGGATAAAATTATCTATCATAAAGGTATGGGACTGGTGGCGGACGTGTTCGCGGGAGGAAATCTTGAAACTCTTCCCGAAGGCGATATCGCAATAGGTCACGTCCGTTATTCGGTAACGGGCGCAAGCCAGCTTTTAAACGCCCAGCCCGTAGTTTTTACCGGCAAGTGCGGGAAGATGGCGCTTGCCCACAACGGAAATCTTTCAAACACAAAACAATTGCGCGATGAAATGATTGCAAATAACGCGGTGTTCCAGACTACGATCGATTCCGAGGTTATTGCGGTTATGATCAATAGTATGTCTGACGGAGACATACTTACCGGAATAAAGCGCGCTTGTCCCAAACTGAAAGGCTCTTACGCTCTTGTTATCATGACGGCCGACAAACTCATTGCCGTCCGCGACCCTTTCGGAATTCGTCCGCTCTGCATAGGTTCTACCGCAAGCGACGTGATTGTTGCAAGCGAAACCTGCGCTCTTGACGCTGTCGGCGCAAATTTCATACGCGACGTAAAACCGGGTGAAATAGTTGTCGTGGACAGCGAGGGTATTCATTCTTCGTTTATGGACGATGTTCCAGAGAAGAGCAGAATGTGTATTTTCGAATACGTTTACTTTGCAAGAACGGATTCCGTTTTGGACGGCGTAAGCGTGTACGAAGCGCGAAAGGAAGCGGGCAGACTGCTTGCGCGTCATTACCCTGCGGAAGCAGACCTCGTTTCGGGCGTGCCCGATTCGGGCAATGTCGCCGCAAGAGGATACGCCGAAGAAAGCGGTATACCTTTCGCGGAAGCTCTGGCTAAAAACAGATACGTCGGCAGAACGTTTATTCAGCCCGACCAGCGCCAGCGTGAAAACAGTTTGAACGTCAAAATGAACGCGCTCCGCTCCAACGTGGCGGGCAAACGCGTCATAATAATAGACGATTCTATTGTGCGCGGAACAACGATGCGCAGGATAATAAAAATGCTTCGGAACGCAGGGGCAAGCGAAGTGCATATAAGGGTTTGTTCCCCGATTATAAAGCATCCGTGCCACCTCGGAATAGACATTCAAACGTATTCCCAGCTTATCGGCGCATATAATAACGAACGCCAGATATGCGAAAGCTTAGGCGCGGACAGCGTTAAATATCTTACAATCAATCAGCTCGTCAAAACGTGCAAAGGGGCAAACGTTGATTTTTGCTTAGGCTGTTTCAACGGCGAATATCCCTATCCGCTCGACGGGTATGAAGCAGATAAATTAAAATTAGAATAAGGAGAAAAGTAATATGGCTATTTCTTATAAAGACAGCGGTGTTGACGTTGAAAAAGGTTACGAGTCTGTTAAGCTAATGAAAGAACACGTTCAGTCAACCTACACCGAAGGCGTTCTGGGCGACATAGGTTCGTTCGGCGGATTTTTCCAGATGCCGAAGAAGGTTAAGCGCCCCGTTCTCGTTGCGGGCACTGACGGCGTAGGTACTAAACTGAAGTACGCGATTATTGCGGACAGACATGATACAATAGGTATCGACGCGGTCGCTATGTGCGTTAACGATATTGTCTGTCAGGGTGCGAAGCCGTTGTTTTTCCTCGACTATTTCGCTACGGGCAACCTCAACCCCGAAAAGGTTGCGACAGTGGTTTCGGGAATTGCGAACGGCTGTAAGCAGGCGGGCGCGGCGCTTATCGGCGGAGAAACCGCCGAAATGCCCGGCTTCTATCCCAAGGGGGAATACGACCTTGCGGGCTTTGCCGTCGGCGTAGTCGACAGAAAAAAGATAATAAACGGCAGTAAAATCAGAAAGGGCGACGTGCTTATAGGTCTTAAATCGAGCGGTATTCACTCGAACGGATATTCGCTCGTCAGAAAAATTTTCGGCGAAAATATCCTCGTGCTCAACAAATACGACGAGGAGCTTGACGCAAAGCTTATAAACCTGCTTTTGACCCCCACGAGAATTTACGTCCACAGCATACTCGAACTTATTTCCAAGGTTAAGGTGCAAGGTATCGCGCACATCACGGGCGGCGGATTTATAGAAAATATTCCCCGCATGTTCCCCAAAGGCATAGGTTGCGAAATCGATCTCAGCTCGTACGAGGTACCCGCTATATTCAAGGTAATGCAGCAGCGCGCAAGCCTTTCCACCGAGGAAATGTACAATACCTTCAATATGGGTATAGGCATGGTAGTGTGCGTGCACGAAGCCGACGTGGAAAAAACCCTTCAACAGCTTCAAACGACGGGTGAAACGTGCTACGTTATCGGTAAAACAATCAGAGGAAGCGGAGTTAAATTCAGATGAAAAAGCGCATAGCGGTTTTTGCGTCGGGCGGCGGAACCGATTTTCAGTCGGTCATTGACGCGAACGAAAAGGAAGGTTTTTGCGAAATATGTCTTTTGATTGCTTCGAAGGACGGCATAGGCGCAATCGACCGTGCGAAAAAGCACGGAATACAGACCGAGGTGTTTTCGAAGAACGACTACCGCGATTCGGAAGAGTTGTATTCCGCGCTTTCCTATCTTTTAAATATGCACAGAGTGGATTACGTCGTTTTGGCGGGGTGGCTGAAAATCATACCCGCAAGCTTTATTGCGACATTCCGCGACAGAATAATAAATATCCACCCGTCGCTAATACCGTCGTTTTGCGGCGCGGGCTTTTACGGCATGAAAGTTCACAGCGCGGTAATAGAATACGGCGCTAAGGTTTCGGGCTGTACAATGCACTTCGTGGACGAGGTGCCCGACGGCGGCGCTATTATCGCGCAGCGCGCGGTCGCTGTTTCGGACGACGATACGGCGGAAAGTCTGCAACAGAAAATTTTGAAGGAAGAACACATCCTTTTGCCGTACTGCGTTAAAAAGCTTTGCGAGGGCAAGGTTATCAAAGACGGCAGAAATGTGCGCGTTTTAGAGAATTAAAAACAAATGAGGTTTGATTTATGGAAATGAAGAAGAGGGCGCTTGTCAGCGTTTCGGACAAGGCGGGAGTTGTTGAATTTTGCAAAGGGCTGGTTGAAAACGGCTTTGAAATAATTTCGACGGGCGGCACGGCAAAGGCGCTGAAAGAGGCGGGGCTCGAAGTTATCGGAATATCCGATATCACGGGCTTTCCCGAATGCCTCGACGGCAGAGTTAAAACCCTGCACCCCAACGTGCATGCGGGCTTGCTTGCAATGCGCTCCAACTCCGAGCATATGGCGCAGCTCGAACAGCTGAATATCAACACAATCGATATAGTCTGCGTCAATCTCTATCCTTTCAAGGCAACGCTCGAAAGCGGCGCCGATTTCGCGACGTGTATCGAAAATATCGATATCGGCGGTCCGACAATGATCAGGGCGGCGGCGAAGAATTATCAGGACGTCGCGGTGATAGTCGACCCCGAGGATTACGACAAGGTGCTCGAAGAATTGAAGGCGGGCGGCGTTTCGCTCGAAACCAAAAAATATTTGCAGTACAAGGTTTTCGCGCACACGGCGGTTTACGACAGCCTTATTTCCAACTATCTCGCCTCGCAGCTCGGCATCACTTTCCCCGACGAGGTTACTTTCGCCTACAAAAAGGCGCAGGATATGCGCTACGGCGAAAACCCGCAGCAAAAAGCCGTGTTCTATCACGAGCAGCTGCCCCGCAAAAGCTCGCTTGCCTCGGCAACGCAGATTTGGGGCAAGGAGCTGTCCTACAACAACATAAACGACGCGAACGGCGCGCTCGAACTTTTGAAGGAGTTCGGCTCGCCCGCGGTCGTTGCGTGCAAGCACGCCAATCCTTGCGGCGTTGGCACGGGCGAAAGCGTGTTCGAGGCGTATATGCGCGCATATAATTCCGACCCCGTTTCGGTATTCGGCGGAATTCTTGCAATAAACGGCACGGTCGACGAGGTGACCGCAACCGAAATAAATAAAATTTTCATTGAAATAGTAATTGCGTCCGCATATACCTGCGGCGCGCTCGAAATCCTCGAAAGCAAAAAGAATATCCGCCTTCTCCAAATCGACGACATAACAGCAAGACGCGAAAAAACGGCGTTCGATATGAAAAAGGTCTACGGCGGACTGCTTGTACAAGAGTACGACGAAAGTCTAATAAGCGGCGAGGATTTAAGCTTGTTTACAACTCCCGCGCCCGTCAACACGACCGTTTTGGACAGCGGCAAGGAAAAGACCGTTTACGGTCTGGGCGTAGTCACCGAACGCGCCCCTACACAAGACGAAATAGAAGCGCTTTTATTCAACTGGAAGGTTGTCAAGCACACCAAATCCAACGCGATAGTTATCGGTAAAAAAGACAGAACCACGGGAATAGGCATGGGTCAGACCAACAGAATTTGGGCTGCTCAGCAAGCGATTTCGCACGCCGGCGGCAAGGCGAAGGGCTCGGTAATGGCGTCCGACGCGTTTTTCCCTTTCCCCGACTGCGTCGAGGAGTGCGTTAAAGCGGGAATAACGGCTATTATTCAACCCGGCGGGTCTATCAGGGATAAAGATTCGGTCGACGCATGCAACGCCGCAGGCATTGCAATGGTATTCGTCGGCGACCGCCATTTCAAACACTAAAAGGAAATAAAAATGAACGTACTTGTTATAGGTAACGGTGGAAGGGAACATGCAATTCTGCTCGCCTTGAAAAAAAGTAAACGCGTCGAAAAGCTGTATTGCATGAAGGGCAATGCGGGCACCGCGGAAATCGCGGAAAACGTCGACGTGGATTATATGAATACCGCGGCGGTAAAGGAATTCGCCTTGGCTCACCCCGAAATCGATTATTACGTCGTCACTCCCGACGACCCTCTTGCCGCGGGACTCGTGGACGAGCTTGAAAGTATCGGCAAGCGCTGCTTCGGACCGAACAAGCGCGCCGCGATAATAGAGGCAAGCAAAGCCTACGCGAAGCAGCTTATGAAGAAGTACAAAATTCCCACGGCGGAATACGAGACCTTCGAAAGCTACGAAAAGGCTTTGGAATACGTCCGTAAAAAGGGTGCGCCAATTGTCTTAAAAGCGGACGGGCTCGCGCTCGGTAAGGGCGTGCTCGTGTGCGAAACCTTGGAGCAAGCCGAAGATGGATTAAAAGAGATAATGCTCGGAAAGGCGTTCGGCGCCGCGGGCAACAAAATAGTTATAGAGGAGTGCATGCGGGGGCTTAAATACACCCCCGGCGAGGAGGTGTCGGTTTTAGCGTTCACAGACGGTAAAACCATCGTTCCCATGATTACCTCGTGCGACCATAAGCGCGCGTTCGACGGCGACGAGGGCTTGAATACGGGCGGTATGGGCACGTTTTCGCCTTGCCCCTTCTGGAATAAAAAGCTTGAAAAGCAAGTCCTCAAAAAAATTATGGTGCCGACAATTAAGGCGCTGAATAAAGAGGGCAGAACGTTTAAAGGTTGTCTGTACTTCGGGCTTATGAGAACGGACAAGGGCATAAAGGTCGTGGAATACAATTCGCGCTTCGGCGACCCCGAAACGCAAGTTGTGCTTCCCATGCTGAAAACCGACCTCATGGACATATTCGAGGCGGTGACAGAAGAGAGACTGAAAGACGTTAAAATCGAGTGGGAGGACGGCGCGTGCGTCTGCGTCGTGCTCGCGAGCGGCGGTTATCCGTTAAGCTATGAAAAGGGCAAAGAAATAACAATCGGCGACACGTCGGGCGCAACCGTTATACATGCGGGCACTGCGGTAAAGGACGGAAAGCTCGTGACGAACGGCGGCAGAGTTTTTGGCGTCGTCGCAAAGGGTAAGACGGTTGACGAAGCGCGGGAAAAAGCGTATTCCGCGGCTGAAAATATCGGCTGGGAAGGAGTGCATTACCGCACCGATATAGGAATTAAATACAGACAAGGTTGATATGATATACAGAATTTTCGTTGAAAAGAAAGACAATTTACAAGCTAAAAAGGTAAAGGAAGATATTCGTAATCTTCTTAAAATTTCGGTATCCGACGTGCGCAGTTTAATCCGCTACGACGTCGAGGGGATGACGGAGGAAGAAATCGCTTCCGCCGTGCCGTGCGTATTTTCCGAGCCCCCCGTGGACAAGGTCTACTATGAAAACGCAGACTTCGAAAAGGGTTACAGCGTTTTTGCAATTGCGTATCTTACGGGACAATACGACCAGCGCGCCGACAGCGCCGCGCAGTGCGTACAGCTTTTGACGAGAAAGGAGCGCCCGCTTATTAAGTGCGCGACCGTTTATGCGGTCAAGGGCGCGGACGGCGAACAGCTTGCACGCATTAAAAAGCATCTTATAAACCCCGTGGAAAGCGAAGAGGTCTCGCTCGAAAAGCCCTTGTCGCTCGTGCACGAGACGGTTGAAGCGGAGGACGTAAAAACTCTTTCGGGCTTTATCGATTACGGCGCGGAGGAAATTGCGGCGTATCACGCGAAAATGGGGCTTGCCATGTCGGTTGCAGACCTTGCGTTCGTGCGCGACTATTTCAAAAAAGAGGGCAGAAACCCGACCGAAACAGAAATCAAAGTAATAGACACTTACTGGTCGGACCATTGCCGTCACACGACTTTTGCGACCGAACTCAAAAACATAAGCGTTAACAGTAATAACGCACATATACAAAAATCTCTCGATATGTACAGAGGGCTTTTTGACGAACTGTATAAGGACAGGCCCGACAAGTATCCTTGTCTTATGGATATCGCCACGATAGGCGTTAAAAAGCTTAAAAAAGAGGGCAAGCTCGACAACCTCGACGAATCAGACGAGATAAACGCCTGCTCGATTAAAGTCGACGCCGTGCTCGACGGTAAAAAACAGAAATACACGGTAATGTTCAAGAACGAAACGCACAACCACCCGACCGAAATAGAACCGTTCGGCGGCGCGGCTACTTGTCTCGGCGGCGCGATACGCGATCCGCTTTCGGGCAGAACGTATGTGCTTCAATCCATGCGCGTTACGGGTTGCGCAGACCCGACCGATCCCATTGAAAACACGATAAAGGGCAAGCTTCCGCAGAGGGTAATTACCAAAACCGCGGCGGCGGGCTTCTCGTCTTACGGCAACCAGATAGGGCTTGCCACGGGGCAGGTAGAGGAAGTCTATCACCCCGGTTACAGGGCAAAAAGGCTTGAAACGGGCTTCGTGGTCGGCGGTGCGAAATCTGATATGATATACCGCGCAAAACCGCAAAAGGGCGATTTGATTATACTTTTGGGCGGCGAAACCGGGAGAGACGGCTGCGGCGGCGCGACGGGCTCCTCCAAGGCTCACGACGTCAAGTCTGTTCAGACCTGCGGCGCGGAAGTTCAGAAGGGCAACGCGCTCACCGAGCGCAAGCTTCAACGACTGTTTTTGAACGGCGAAGCGACGCGTATGATTAAAAAGTGTAACGACTTCGGCGCGGGCGGCGTTTCGGTCGCCATAGGCGAGCTTGCCGACGGGCTTGAAATCCGGCTTGACAAAGTGCCCAAAAAGTACGAGGGGCTGTCGGGAACCGAGCTTGCTATTTCCGAATCGCAGGAGCGTATGGCGGTAGTTGTCGCGGCTGAGGACGCAGACAGATTTTCTGCCCTCGCCGCGGAGGAGAACCTTACCGCGACGGTCGTTGCGGTGGTCACCGACGACAGAAGAATGAAAATGTTCCACCGCGGGAAGGCGATTGTCGACATTTCGCGCGACTTCCTCGACACCAACGGCGTAAAACAGACGACCGATGCGGAAATAAACGACGATATCACGCCTTTCTTTAACGATAAAAAATGCGGCGGCTTCAAGACTTCGCTTTTGAACACGCTGTCGGAATTCAACGTTTGCTCGAAAAAGGGTCTTGCGGAAATGTTTGACTCGACAATCGGCGCAAAATCGGTATATATGCCGTTCGGCGGCAAAAACCAGCTTACGCCCGTTATTGCCATGGCGGCAAAATTCACGGGCGGCGAAACGGACGACTGTACAGTTTCGGCTTACGGCTACAACCCCGAGCTTATGTCGACCTCGCCTTTCACGGGCGCGGTGTATTCGATAGTGACCTCGGTCGCGAAAGTGGTCGCGGCGGGCGGAAAGTGCGAGGATATCCGTTTAACCTTGCAAGAATTCTTCATGCGCCTCAGAGAGGACAAAAAGAGATGGGGCGTACCTCTTTCGGCATTGCTCGGCGCGCTGTACGCGCAAATTAATCTCGGTCTCGGCGCAATCGGAGGAAAGGACTCTATGAGCGGCACCTTCGAGGATATCGACGTTCCGCCCACGCTTATTTCGTTCGCGCTCGCGCCCTCAAAGGCGTCAAAGCTTATAACCAACGTTATTACCGATAAAGGCGAAAAACTGTGGCTGTTGCCTATGAAAAAGGACGGCGCGTTTATCCCCGATTTCGAATATCTTAAAAAGCTGTATGCGTTCGTAAACGCAAATATCGCAAGCGGCAAGATAAAGTTCGCGACGGTTGCGGAAAAGGGCGGCGCGGTTGCGGCGGTTACGAAAAGCTGTTTCGGTAACGGCTTCGGCTTTGAATTCGAGTGCGATAAAAACACACTCTTTAACGAGTGTTACGGCGATTTGATAGTTTCCTTCGACGGCGAAATCAAGGACGTCGACGCAATGTATTTGGGCAAATCCGCGGAAGGCGGGTTTGTGTGCGGCGGCGAAGAGGTTGCCTATAAAGAGGCGGAAAACGCGTATACAAAACGGCTTGACGGAGTATTCCCCGCAACCGCGCCCGCAGACGGAGAAATCCCCGAGTGCGCGCACACAGTTACAAAAGTGAAGGCTTCTTCGGTAAAAACCGCAAAACCGAGAGTATTTATTCCCGCGTTTCCCGGAACCAACTGCGAGCTCGACACCGCGCGCGCGTTCCGGCTTGCGGGCGCCGAACCCGAAATACTCGTAATCAAAAACCGCACCCCCTCGGATATAGAGGAGAGTGTAAAGGCAATAATCAAGGCGATAGGCAAGGCGAATATAATCGCGTTCCCCGGAGGCTTCTCGGGCGGAGACGAACCCGACGGCTCGGGCAAATTCATTGCCACAACCTTTAAAAACCCCGCAATATCCGAAAAAATTTCCGAACTTTTGGAAAAACGTGACGGGCTCGTGCTCGGCATTTGCAACGGCTTTCAGGCGCTTATCAAGCTCGGGCTCGTGCCCTACGGCAAGGTTTGCCCGCTCACCGAGAATTCGCCGACGCTCACGTTCAACAATATTTCCCGCCATGTATCCACAATGGCGAATATACGCGTAGCTTCTGATCTGAGCCCGTGGCTGTCGGCTTGCAAGGTCGGCGAGGTTTACTCCGTGCCCGTATCTCACGGCGAGGGCAAGGTTGTCGCGCCCGCGGCGGAGCTGGAAAGAATGTGTAATGGCGGACAGATTGCGACGCAGTACGTCGATTTGCGCGGTATGCCTACCATGGAAAGCCCTTTCAACCCGAACGGCAGCATGTATGCGATAGAGGGCATAACCTCGCCCGACGGCAGGGTGTTCGGCAAAATGGGTCACAGCGAGAGAATTGGCGAAAATCTTTACAAAAACTACGACGGCAATTTCGATATGAAGATATTCGAAAGCGGCGTAAAATATTTCAAATAAGAGGTAAAATCAATGAGATGCATTTTCTGCGGCTTCGAGGACAGTAAAGTTATCGACAGCCGTTCCGCGGACGAGGGCAGAACTATAAGGCGTCGCCGCGAATGTTTCAGCTGCGGCAAAAGGTTCACCACATACGAAACAATAGAGGATACGCCCGTACTCGTCGTTAAGTCGAACGGCGCGCGTCAGACTTTCGACCCGCAAAAGGTTAAGAACGGCATAATCAAGTCGTGCGAAAAGCGTCCCGTTTCGGTTAACGTAATCGACGAAATCGTCGCCGCGGTAACCAAACAGATTTATAACTCCATGGAGCAAGAGGTTTCGTCCAAATTCATAGGCGAGCTTGTTATGGAGGAGCTGAAAAAATACGACGAGGTCGCGTACGTCCGCTATGCGAGCGTTTACCGCTCGTTCAAGGACATTTCAAGCTTTATGGAAGAACTCCAAAGCATGATGAAAAATAAAAAATAACGAAAACAAGCAGTGCGTGCCACTGCTTGCTTTTTAAGAGACGGTATGGTTAAAACAACAAAAAAAATCGATATAGGCGGGGTAGCCGTCGGCGGCGATGCAAGCGTCAAAATTCAATCGATGTGCACGACAAAGACCTCGGACGTAGCCGCGACCGTCGGCCAGATTTTAACCCTTCAAAGCGCGGGCTGTGAAATTATCAGGGTTTCCGTGCTCGACGAGGACGACGCAAAGGCGATTAAAGAAATAAAAAACAAAATAAAAATTCCTCTGGTCGCCGATATTCATTTTTCGGGCAAGCTTGCCGTGTCGGCGATAGAAAACGGCTGCGATAAGGTTCGCATTAACCCAGGCAATATCGGATCCGAAAGCGCCGTAAAGTCGGTTGCGGACTGCATAAGGGCGCACAAAATCGCGGTGCGCGTCGGCTCGAATACGGGCAGTATCGAGAAAGAATTTTTGCAAAAGTACGGCAGAAACGAATTCGCGCTTGTCGAAAGCGCGTTAAAAAGCGTTGCCTTGCTTGAAAAATACGGCGTGAACGATATCGTGATTTCTGTCAAGGCTTCCGACGTTCCGCTGACGGTCAAGGCGTACACGCTGTTGTCCGAAAAAACGGACTACCCGCTGCACATAGGCGTAACCGAGGCGGGCACAGAAGAAATGGCGGTGGTCAAGTCGGGCGTTGCGCTCGGCTCGCTGCTATTAAACGGAATCGGCGACACTTTGCGCGTTTCGATTACCGACGACCCTATAAAAGAGATTTACGCGGCTAAGCGCATACTCCGCGCGGTCGGACTGGATAAAAGCTTTGTCGACGTGGTTTCATGCCCCACTTGTGGGCGTTGCCGCTGGAATTCTATGGCGCTTGCCAAAAAGGTAACCTCTTATGTCGAAAGGTTTTCGAAGCCGTTAAAAATCGCCGTAATGGGCTGCGTCGT
This sequence comes from uncultured Christensenella sp., assembly GCA_910578195.1. Classification (GTDB taxonomy): domain Bacteria; phylum Bacillota; class Clostridia; order Christensenellales; family Borkfalkiaceae; genus Coproplasma. The sequence goes on from CAJTOY010000001.1 coordinate 104,732, forward strand.
GAACGGCCCCGGCGAAGCAAAGGACTGCGACATAGGAATAGCGGGTGCAGAGGACTACTGCGTGATTTTCAAAAAGGGCGAAATTTTAAAACGCGTTTCGGAGAGCGACGCCGAAGAAGAATTTTTCAAGGAGATCGACAAGATATTAAATGACTGAAAATTTTATACAAGAGATACGCTCCGCGGAAAATCTTAACAGCGCGATTATAAATTCAATCGTGCTCGACAACGAAAAAAAGCTTGTTACGGTCAAGCTTCTGACCGACAAAGCATATACCGCAGCGGACAAAAGCCATGCTATGGCGGCTTTGAGAAAGTATGTGCCCGAATATTTCGGGTGCAACGTCGAAATTTCCAAGCTTACGCCCGACGCGGATATGGTAAAGGAAAAAATACTCGAAGCGATCGGGGTGAATTTTAGGGCGTTGTCGGTCACGATAGACAAAAACGACGTAAAGGCGGAAAAGACCGAAAACGGTTTCACTTACGAAATTTCGGTAATGCCGTCGTTGTCTGTGAACGGAATTTGCGAAGCGGTGAACGCTTACCTTAGAAAAAGTTTTTGCGGAGAATTTTCGGGCTCGTGCGTTAAAAGCGAAAAACTCGCCGCCGATTTGGAGGTTGAGGAGGAGCACGAAAATATCGACTTCGAAGTACCCGTGCGCTCGTTCGATATAAGCGGTTTTTCCTTTCTCGAAGGCACGGAAAAACAAGGCACAGCCGTGTATATGTCCGACTTGAATTTCGAGAGTGAAAAGGTCGTGGTCTGCGGACGAATAGAAGATATCCGCGAGCGGAATTATACAAATAGCAAAAACAAGGAAAAGGTAATGTATTCCTTTACCCTAAACGACAACACGGCAATGCTGCGGGCGACTTATTTCCCGCGCATGAAGAGTATCGATAAAATCAAGGAGCTGAAAATCGGCGACAGCATAGTCTGTACGGGTAAATCCGAGCTGTACAACGGGTTTATCCGCTTTACGGCAAACACCATAGACTACGGCAAAATCCCCGAAAACTTCGTGCCTGAAAAGAGGGCGTCGAAGCCCGTGCCCGAATACTATTCGGTCGTCAAGCCCCGACCCTTTTCGGATATTTCCCAGACCGATATGTTTACCGACAACTCCGTTCCGGCATGCCTCAAAGGCAAATCCTTTGTGGTGTTCGATTTGGAAACGACGGGGCTCAATTCCTCGCCCTCGTCGGGCAATATGGACAGAATTATCGAAATCGGAGCCTTTAAGATTATTGACGGCGCTATATGCGAGCAATTCTCGACGTTTATAAACCCCAAGCGCAAGCTATCAGAGGAAATTATATCGCTTACGGGCATCACCGAGGAAATGGTCGCGCCCGCGCCGCCGTACGAAAAGGTCATGCCCGACTTTTTCAAGTTTTGCGACGGCAGTATCCTCGTAGGACACAACGCCGCGGGGTTCGACTTCAAATTCGTCGACTATTATTGCGCAAGCGTGGGCTATATGCTCGAAAGGAGAATAATAGACACTCTGCCGCTCGCGCAGGAGCTTTTGTTTCTCTCCAACTATAAGCTGAATACGGTTGCGGACAAATTCGGAATAACCTTCAACCACCACAGGGCGATAGACGACGCATACGTCACCGCGAAAATATTCTTGGAGCTTATAAAAATTAAAAAATCTTTGCCGAAGATGCAATAAAGCTTGCATTTTACAAATTAATATGTTAAAATGTACTCAACCTTAATCGTTAACTAAGATTGAGTGCCTTTTGCGGGCACTCAATGCTTATATAAAGGGAGTTTATGAACATAAAACCTATCGAAGAGATACGCGCTTTTCTCGAAAAATACGCCGCGCCCATGGGAATAGAAATCGTGGACGTGGAGTTCGACAAACGCAGCGAAGCGCTTACGGTGTTTATAGAAACGGCGGACGGCGTCGATTTGGACACATGCGAAAAGTTTCACAACGCCATTATGGAGCCGATTGACGAGCTCGACCCGTCGCTCGGCGCGCCTTATACGCTGAACGTTTCGAGTCCCGGACTCGACAGACCCTTCAAAAGTAAACGCGACTTCGAGCGTAACTTGCAAAAAGAGGTTGAAGTAAAGCTGTTTGCACCGTTAAAGGGCAAAAAATTTCTCGACGGAGTGTTGACGGAATTCGACGAAAATTCGATAACCCTCAAAACCGGAAAGGAAGAAATTAAACTGAGTTTAAACAAAATCGCAAAGATTAACAAAGCAATAAAATTTGACTAAGTCAGGAGAAGTAAAATGATTAATAAAGATTTTTTTGCGGCGCTCGACGCGTTGGAAAAGGATAAAGGTATTCCGCGGCAGGTATTTTTGGAAGCGCTTGAAAACGCGCTCGTCGCGGCATGCAAAAAGCAGTACGGCGCAATCGGCACGGTTGAAGTAAAGACCAACCCCGACCGCGCGACTATTGAATTCTTCGCCGTAAAAAATATTGTAAGCGAGGTCGTCGACAGAGAAAACGAAATTTCCTTGGAGGACGCGCAGAAGGTTAAAAAGAGTTACAAGCTCGGCGACAGATACACCGAAAAATTCGTGCCCAAGGATTTTTCGCGTATTGCCGCGCAGACCGCAAAGCAAGTAATTTTGCAAAAGCTCCACGAAACCGAGAGAGACGCGGCGGTCAGCGAATTTTCCGACAAAGAGGGCGAGTTGCTCGTCGGCGTCGTCCGTAAGCTGGACGCGAAAAACGTTTATATCGAGCTGGGCAAGGGTCAGGTCGAGGGGCTTATGCTTCCCGCCGACCAGGTGCCGGGCGAAAAATACAATGTAAACGACAAAATAAAGGTCTTTGTAAAGCGCGTCAAAAACGGCTTCCACGGCGCTCAGGTTATGGTCAGCCGTTCCTCTCCGGGACTTGTCAGAAAGCTGTTCGAAGAGGAAGTGCCCGAAATCAAGCAGGGTTCGGTTATTATCAAAGAAATCAGCAGAGAGGCGGGGGCAAGGACTAAGATAGCGATTTATTCCGAGGATTCGAGGGTCGACGCGATAGGCTCGTGCGTGGGCAACAAGGGCGCGAGAGTTAACGCAATCGTGCAGGAGCTCAAAGGCGAGAAGATAGATATCGTTCCCTGGTCGGAAAATCCTCTCGAATTCATAGCAAAGGCGTTATCGCCCGCAAAGGTGCTTTTAGTAACCCAGATGGACGAAGACAAAACGGCAATGGCAGTCGTTCCCGACGACAAGCTGTCGCTTGCGATAGGCAAGGACGGACAGAACGCCCGCCTTGCGGTCAGACTTACGGGCTGGAAGATAGACGTAAAGAGCGAATCGCAAGCGAAAAAACTCGGTATAGACACACAAAAGGAAACGGAGAACGGAGATTTAGATATATAAATGTCCACAAAAAAAATACCTTTAAGAATGTGCATAGCTTGCAGAGAGTTAAAGGAAAAGCGCGCGATGCTTCGCGTCGTCAAGGATACCGACGGCAAAATTTTTATCGACTTTTCTTCGAAGGCTTCGGGGCGGGGCGCGTATATTTGCGACAACCCGGAGTGCATTAAAAAGCTTAAAAAGCAAAGGCTTTTAAACAAGGTCTTTTCCTGCGCGGTCGACGACGGCGTGTACTCTCAAATAGAGGAGGAGTATTTTGGTTCGAAGTAAGGTTCGCTCGTATATCGGCTTTTGCTTTAAGTCGGGTAAAATTACTCTCGGTTCAAGCGCGATAGGAACGCTGAAAGGCGGGGTGTATCTCTTAATCCTCGACGGCAACGCGGCGAAAAACTCTTTAAGATACGCGCTGAAATATAAAAACAGATTCAATTGTCCGCTTCTTATCTGTAACGACAATTTTGAAGAAACGGTCTCGAAGCCGCTGTGCAGACTTGCGGCAATCCGCGACAAAAATCTTGCTGACGCTATTTTGAACAGCGGAGACAGCGGCTACGAATTATATACCGAAGGCGGTGAATAAGTTTATGGCAATGAAATATGCTAACATAGAAAATATAGGCAAGCTGATATCGGGCGGCGCAGTCACGGAGCTTACCAAAAAGGTCGGGGTCGCCGAAAAGCAGGCGGCGGATATCCTTAAAAAGCTGTCCGAGCTCGAAAACGCCAAAATAGCCAAAAAGCTCGAAGAAGAGAGGCTTGCGGCAGAAAAAATCGCGGTGGAAGAGGCGGCTCGCAAAGCGGCGGAAGAGGCGGCAAAGGCTGCCGAGGAGCAGGCGAAGCAAGCGGCAAAGCCCGTTCGGGAGCCCGAGGTCAAGGTTGAAAAGCCCTTGCCCGCAAAGCCCGCCGAAAAGGCGCCCTTCAAACCGGCAGCCGAGAACAAAACGTTCGTTAACCGCGATAACCGCCCTCAGAGAGGTCCCGTCCGCGGCAACGCGCCTTTCAACAATAATAACAATAACGCCGCACGTCCTCAAAGACCCGTCGGCGCAAAGTTCAACGGCACGGCTACGCCCGCGCCCGCTGCGGCTGCGGCGGCTAAGCCGAAAAATTTCGGACCCGACAAGAAGAAAGGCTTTGAAAAGACCTACGTCGAAAAAGACAGACGCGCGGTCTCTAAACGCACCCTTCAAAAACAGCAGGGCGCAAGCGTCGAAGATTTTGACGAGAACAAAAGCGGTTACAGAAAGCTGCGCGTAAAGAAGGACAAAAAACAGCTCAGCTCGCAGTTCATTAAGATTGAGAAAGCTGTCGTCACGTCGAACGATATTCCCATTAAAACACTTTCCGAGAAACTCGGAATTTCCGCGGTCGAAATTACGAAGCGTCTTTTCAAGGACGGAATTATGAAGACCGTTAACGAAACGCTCGACTACGATACCGCCGCGCTTTTAGCGGCAGGGCTCGATATCGAGCTCGAATACAAGCCCGAAAAGACCGCCGAGGAGGTGCTTATCGAAAAGCAGGCGGACACCGTCGAGGAAATCGAAAGCCTCGTTCCCCGCGCGCCGGTTGTTACCGTTATGGGTCACGTCGACCATGGTAAAACTTCCCTTTTAGACTATATCAGAAACGCGAATTGCGCGGCGGGCGAAGCGGGCGGAATTACCCAGCATATCGGCGCCTATACGGTTAACGTCAACGGCAAGGGCATCACCTTTATCGATACGCCCGGACACGAAGCGTTCACCGCAATGCGCGCCCGCGGCGCACAGGTTACCGACATTGTTATACTTGTCGTAGCCGCAGACGACGGAATAATGCCCCAGACTGTCGAGGCGATTAACCACGCAAAGGCTGCGGGTGTTCAGATAATCGTCGCCGCGAACAAAATGGATAAGGTCGGCGCGAATATCGAAAAAGTTAAGCAAGAGTTGACCAACTACGGCCTTGTTCCCGAAGAGTGGGGCGGCGACACCGTGCTTTGCCCTATCTCGTGCAAAACGGGCGAAGGCATAGACAACTTACTTGAAAATCTGCTTTTAATCGCGGAAATGAAGGAGCTTTTGGCAAATCCCGAGAGAGAAGCGCGCGGCGTGGTAATCGAAGCCCGCCTCGATAAGGGCAAGGGCCCCGTTGCAACCGTTCTCGTTCAGAACGGCACGCTCCGCACGGGCGATAATATCATTACGGGTACGGTTACGGGCAGAGTTCGCGCCATGATTGACGACAAGGGCAAAACCGTCAAAGAAGCGGGGCCCTCTATGGCTGTCAACGTTCTGGGACTCGAAGAGGTTCCCAACTCGGGCGATTCCATTTTCGCGGTATCGCAGGCGCTTATGAAAGAGGTTATCGACGAGAGAAAGAGAAAGGCGAGCGACGCTATGGTCAAAGCCGCTTCCAAGGTATCCCTCGAAGAAATGTTCGGCATGATAGCAGAGGGCAACTTAAAGACGTTGAATCTTATCGTCAAGGGCGACGTGCAAGGCTCGGTCGAAGCCGTCAAACAGTCGGTTGTCAAACTTTCCAACGAAGAAGTGCAAGTCAAGGTTATCCACAGCGGCGCGGGTGCAATCACCGAAACCGACGTTATGCTTGCGGATTCCTCGAACGCGATTATACTCGGCTTTAACGTACGTCCCGACGCAAAGGCGAAAACGCTCGCCGAGAGAAGCAAGGTCGACGTCAGAAGTTACCGCATAATTTACGACCTTTTGGACGATATGGAAGCAGCCTTGAAGGGCATGCTCGCGCCCAAGTATCATGACGTATACCTCGGCAAATGCGAGGTTCGACAGACGTTCAAAATCACGGGCGTCGGCAACATTGCGGGCTGTTACGTTTTAGACGGCAAAATCGTCCGCGGCAGCAAGCTTCGCATTTACAGAGAGGACGTTTTAATAGTAGAGGGCAACGTTCAGCAGCTTAAACGCTTCAAGGACGACGTAAAGGAAGTCGCGTTCGGTTTCGAGTGCGGCTGTGCGATTGAAGGCTTCAAGGATATCCAGATAGGCGATATTATCGAGTGCTATATGATTGAGGAAATCAAGGCGGGTTAAATAAATGAAAAGTACCAGAGGAGAACGCCTTTCGGGCGAATTCCAAAAAGAAATTTCCTCCGTAATTTCAACTAAACTCAGAAACAAGGAGCCGGGGCTCAGCGCAATAATCAGCGTAACCGAAGCCGATGTTGCGCCCGACTTGAAGAGTGCGAAAATATATATAAGCATTTTCGATACCGACGCCGAGAGATGCAAAAACAGCTTTGAAATTATCAAACAAAACGCGGGCTTTATAAGGTACGAGCTTTCTAAGGTTATGCATATCCGCACCGTGCCCGAGCTGAGGTTTCACCTCGACGAGAGTATGGAGTACGGCGCTAAAATCGATAAAATTTTAAACAACCTCGATACGGAAAAAAATGACGAGTAACAGTTTAAATGAAATTGTAACACAACTTAAAAATATAAAAAACGCGGCGATATTCTGTCACGCGCGCCCCGACGGCGACGCGCTCGGTGCGGGGCTTGCACTTTTGACCGCTTTGCGGAATGAGGGCAAGTACGCCGTTATGTGCTGCGAGGACTTGCCGCCCGAAAAGTTTTCTTTTTTACCCGCTATGAGAAACGTGAAAACCTCGTTGCCCGCGGATAAGGAGTTCGATACGCTAATCTGCGTCGACAGCGCGGACGTATCGAGAATAGGCACGTTTGCGGACGCTTTCGTCAAGTTTGCGGGCACGACTTTAAATATAGACCACCACATTTCCAACAAGGGCTATGCAAAGTATAATTACGTTTGCGAATGCCCCGCGACGTGCGAACTGCTCACCGAAATAATTTTTGAAGCGGGCTTTAAAATCACCGAAGAAGTGGCAAATCTTTTAATGCTCGGGCTAATCACCGACAGCGGAAATTTCACCCACCGCGACGTCAGCGGCAAGACATTTACAACCGCCGCAATTCTGCGCGAAAATGGCGCGGACGTCAACCTTATCAACTACAACATGTATTCGCGCCAGCCCAAAGCCCGCGCGATACTGTGCGGAATGGTTATGAACAATATCCGCTTCGCGCTCGACGACAAGCTTACGTTCATATTGACCACGCAGGACGCGCTCAAAGAGACGGGCGCAGATAAGAGCATGACCGAGGGCTTTGTCGATTTTCCCTTGACGATAGACGGAGTGGAGGTTTCCGTATCCCTTTTAGAGGTCAAGAAACGGCAATACAAAATTTCTTTGAGAAGCAAGGGCACGGTTAACGTCAACGCGGTCGCCTCGACGTTCGGCGGCGGCGGACATATACTTGCAAGCGGCTGTATGCTTATAGGCGAGCTCGAAGAAGTAATCGAAAAAATAACCTACGCCGTATATCAGAATTTATGACGGGCTTCGTAGTTGTCGATAAAGCCGCGGGGGCAAGCTCCGCCCGCGAAGTTAACATAATAAAAAAGCTTACGAAAACGCCGTGCGGGCATATGGGCACGCTCGACCCTATGGCGACTGGCGTACTGCCGATTGCGATAGGCAACGCGGCAAGATTGTTCGACTATTTTTTGGAAAAGCGGAAAACGTACAAGGCGGTATTTCGGTTCGGCGTCGACAGCGACACGCTCGATACAACGGGAGAGTTACGCGAAAACGCGGGGCGAATTCCCGACAGACGCGAGATTGAAGAAGTTTTGCCCGAATTCATAGGCGAAATCGACCAGCTTCCGCCGAAGTATTCGGCGAAGAACGTCGCGGGCAAGCGCGCCTACGAGCTGGCGCGGTCGGGAGTGGAGTTCGAGCTGCCGCGAAAAAGAGTCAATATTTATTCGATTAGATTACTTTCCGAAGAAAAGGACGGTTACGGCTTCGATATAGAGTGCGGCGGCGGAACGTATATCCGCTCGATTGCGCGCGATATTGCCGAAAAGCTGGGCACCGTTGCGGTTATGAGCTCGCTTATAAGGACAAAAAGCGGCTGTTTCGATTTGGAAAGCGCCGTAAAAACCGAACAGCTTACGGCGGAAAATATCGGACGATATATAATACCGACGCAGAACGTTCTGCCATACGACAGTATAAACCCGACGGAAAAGGACGCAAAGAAGCTATTTAACGGGCTTTCCGTTCAATGCGACTTAGCCGACGGAATTTATAAATTATTTCATACAGACGGTTCCTTTTACGGACTCGGCGAAGCAAAACATAATACTTTAAAGGTGAGGACAAAATTATGTTAGAAATCATCAGATACAACGAAGACGAGTACACTTTCCCGTGTTTACTTGTAATGGGCTGTTTCGATTCAATTCATATCGGACATGCCGAACTGCTTAAAAAAGCAAAGCTTCAAGCCAAAATCAACGGATTGGATTTGGGCGTAATGATGTTTGTTAACGGCAAGGGCGGCAGACAGGTTTATACGTTCGAGGAAAGGCAGAAGCTGTTGGAGCAGTTCAACGTCAAGTTCATTCTCGCGATAGACTACACCGAGGAATTCAAAAAGACCACGGCAAGCGAGTTCTTGGAAAACCTCGAAAATAAGCTCAATATCAAAGCTTATATGAGCGGAAGAGACTTCCGTTTCGGCGAGGGCGCAAAGGGCAAGGCTTCCACGCTCAAAGCGTACGCCGAGGACGAAGAGAACGGCGTGTGGTATATGCAGGTCAAGGATTTGACCTACGTCGGCGAAAAGGTCAGCACCACTCAGATTAAAAACGATATCGAGGACGGCAACCTTGTAAAAGCGGGCGCGTTCCTCGGTAGAAATTATTCGGTGACGGGCTTCGTTATCGAGGGCGCCAACCGCGGCAAAAAGGTCGTCGGCTTCCCTACCGCAAACATGAAATTTCCGGTTGAAAAGGTGGAGGTCAAAAAGGGCGTTTATAAAGTTTTATGCCATGTCGGCGAAGAGGAATTCATAGGCATCGCGAACTACGGACCCCGCCCGACCTTTAACGAGCAGATAAACGTGCTCGAAGTTTACATAGACGGCTTTATAGGCACGCTGTACGGCAGAAGTGTAACCGTCGAATTCGTTGAATTTATAAGGGGCACGCAAAAATTCGAGTCCGTCGAAGAATTGAAAGAACAGCTTAAACTCGATTTGAAGCAAGCTAAGCTTAAAGTATAATTATGTGTCATTCTACTCTGCCTGAAGGGTATATTTACAAGGATAAAATCGACTTACAGCACAACAAAAAACAGTTCTGGCTTGTGCAAGGCATAGGTATCATTTTGCTGCTTGGACTGTTGGTTGCGGGCTATTTTATCGTCGACTTCACAAAAATCGAACCGAATACCGAGATGTATATCGCAATTGCAGTCGGTTTAGTGGGATATATTCTCTATATTATCGTTCATGAAATTACCCACGCAATAGTTATGCGCTTATCGGTAAAATCGAAGCTGAATTTCGGTTTTAACGGCTGGGCGGCTTACGCGGGGAGTACGGGGTATTACGACAAAGTCCACTATATTATAATCGCGCTTTCGCCGCTTGTAATCTGGGGAATTATCTTAGGCGTTCTCAACGTGTTTTTTCACAGCGGGGTGTGGTTCTGGGTAATCTGGTTTATACAAGCCGGCAATATTTCGGGCGCCGCGGGCGATTTGTTCTGCACTTATAAAATGTTTACATATCCCAAAGATATTTTAGTCTGCGATACCGGTCTCGATATGACGGTCTATTGCAGAAACGAGGAAACTGTAAATGATTAAATTCGGACCGAGCGGCAACGGCGAAAAATTCTACGCCGAGGGGCACAAGCACACTGAAGAAGCGGCGAAGTATTGTAAAAATCTCGGGCTCGATTGCTTCGAATATTCGTTCGGCAAGGGCATACTTCTTTCGGAGGGCAAAGCCGAAATTATCGGACAAGCGTTCAGGGACGAGAACATCGAACTTAGCGTGCACGCGCCCTATTTTATCAATTTTGCAAACCCGACCGACGAGGCGGCGCAAAAATCCTATAATTACGTCTTGAACAGCGCAAAGTATATAAAGCTTATGGGCGGCAAGAGGGTTGTTTTTCACCCCGCAGCGCAAGGCAAGCTATCCCGCGAAGAGGCGGTTAATTTGACTTGCGACAGACTTAAAGTTTTAAGGGATTATATTTACCTCAACGGACACGAGGACTTATATTTTTGCCCCGAGACCATGGGCAAACTCGCCCAGATAGGCACGCTTGAAGAGGTAATCGAATTTTGCAAAATCGATAAAATTTACGTTCCGGCAATTGATTTCGGGCATCTCAACGCACGCGAGGGCGGAAGCTTAAAGACGGTTGAAGATTATAAATCCCGTTTAGAATATATGATTAGCGAGCTCGGCTTCGAGCGGGTCAAACACTTCCATGTGCATTTTTCCAAGATAATGTACGGCGCGAAGGGCGAGATAAAGCATCTGACGTTTGCCGACACCGAATACGGTCCCGAATTTTGGCCGCTTGCCGTAGCTTTAAAGGAACTGAGGTTAGAGCCGTATATAGTCAGCGAGTCCGCTGGCACACAAGCCGAGGACGCGCTCGAAATGAAACGGCTTTACGGAAGTGTTGACATATAAAAAACTTTTTGATAAAATAAGGGTGATTTGAATGAAAACTAACGCATCTAAAATATTTAAACTTGCGGGTGCGGAAGCCGTCTTGACCGAGGCGCAGGACTTGCGCCAATATCTCACGGGGCTTTCAACCACTTTCGGCTATGTGCTCACCGACAAGGACGGCACGGTCTTTTACACCGATTCGCGCTATATCGAGGGAGCGACGAAAGCGTTGAAGGACAGCGATATTTCGGTCAGGATATACGAAAACCCGCCCGAGAAGCTGCTTTCAAAGTATAGGGAAGTGGCGATACCCGTCGGAAGAACTCTCTACGGCGACTATGAAAAGTTAAAGTCGGCGGGGCTTAAAATCGTTGACAGTCTGCCGTCGTTCACGTCGGCAATGTCCGTTAAGGAAGATTACGAGCTTGCATATATAAAAGAAGCTTGCAAAATCGCCGACAAAGCTTTTGTTGATTTGCTCGGACAGATTAAAGAGGGCATGAGCGAAAACGATGTTGCGGCGCACCTCGAATTTTTAATGCGCAAATACGGCGCAAGCGGCACCAGCTTCGACACAATCGTGGCTTTCGGCGAAAATTCAAGCGTTCCACACCACGAAACAAGTTTAAGAAAATTGCGCTTCGGCGATATAATACTGATTGATTTCGGCTGTAAGTTCGGCGGATACTGTTCGGACTGTACGCGTACAATGCTTTTCGGCGACGATAAAAAGCACGGCGATTTCAAGTCCGCTTACGAAAAGGTTCTAAAAGCGCACATGGTCGCAAAGGAAAACATAACCGACGGCGTTACCGGTATGCAAGCCGACGCTTTCGCGAGAGACTGCCTTAAAAAATACGGTCTTGACAAGTATTTCACGCACTCTCTCGGGCACGGTATCGGCATAAATATCCATGAATTTCCGCGGCTTTCACCCAAAAGCACAGACGTGCTCGTGAACAGAATGGTTTTCTCGGACGAGCCCGGAGTTTATCTTGAAGGCGAATACGGAATTAGAATAGAAGACAGCATAATGCTCGAAAACGGTAAAGTCGTAAGCCTTACCGATTCGGACAAAAAGCTTATAATTTTATAAATAAAGGAGAATATATTATGGCATCGATTTTAGCAGGCGACATCAGAAAGGGAAGCACCTTCGAATATAACGGCAAGGGCGTTTACACCGTTACCGAATTCCAGCACGTTAAGCCCGGCAAGGGCGCGGCGTTCGTAAGAACCACTCTTAAAAACGTTGTTACGGGACAAGTACTTTCCGATATAACCTTTAACCCTACGGCAAAGCTTGAAACCGCTCAGGTCGAGACAAAGAAAATGTCTTATTCTTACACCGACGGCGAATTCTATTACTTTATGGACCCCGACAGCTTCGATATGATTACACTCAACCTCGACCAGGTAGAGGACGCGCTCAAATATATCAAAGAGAACGACGCCGTTACCATTAAATTCCTTAAAGGCACGGCTTTCTCGGTCGAACCCGAAAACTTTGTCGAGCTTAAAATTATCGAGTGCGAACCCGGAGTTAAGGGCAACACCGCAACCAACGCGTTGAAGAACGCGGTTGTCGAAACGGGCGCAACAATTCAAGTTCCCATGTTCGTCAGCGAGGGCGAGATTATCCGCATCGACACCCGCACGGGCGAATATATGTCGAGGGTCGGCAAATAATTGAAGGCAGTCATACAGCGCGTAAAGCATACGTCGCTTAAAGTAGACGGCGAGTTGATATCGGAAATTCCGTGCGGGCTTGCGGTCTATTTAGGCGTTAAAGCGGGCGACGTTCCCGCCAAAGCCGAAGCGATGGCAAAAAAAATTGCCGCGCTTCGGATATTCGAGGACGGCAACGGCAAAATGAATTTATCGGTCGCAGACGCGGGCGGGGAAATTCTTTTGATTTCGCAGTTCACTTTATACGGCGATTGCTCGCACGGCAACCGTCCGAGCTTTACCGAGGCGGAGCGCCCCGAGGCGGCAAACGCCTTGTACGAGCTTACCGCCCGAAAACTGCGCGAAAACGGCATGACTGTAAAAACGGGCGTGTTCGGCGCAGATATGAAAATCGAACAATTCAACGACGGTCCCGTTACGATAATATACGAAATATAGCCTGAGGCTTATGCAAATTCAATTTCTCGGCACGGGCGCGGCGGAGGGTGTACCCGCCGTGTTCTGCAACTGCGAAAACTGTAAAAAAATAAGAAGTCTGGGCGAGGGCGAATTCCGCACCCGCGCGCAAGTTTTAATTGACGGCTGTCTATCGATAGACTTTCCGCCCGACGCTTTCGCGCACTCGTTAAAGTCCGGGGCGGAGTTTTCCAAGCTCAAATATCTGCTTGCGACGCACTCGCATATGGACCATTTTTACGCGCACGACTTTATTCTGCACGGCTATAAATATGCCGAGCTCGCCGAAAAAAAACTTGAAATTTACGGCAATGCCGAAGTTAAAAAAGTGTTCGACGAGTGCACGGCGCGTGAAATGAAGCCCGAGGTTGCGGAGCTTATAGGCGTCAACATAGTCAAGCCCTATCAGATTTTTACGGTCGGCGAATATAAAGTTATTACAATCCCCGCAAACCACAGCAAACAGGAAGAAGCGCTGTTATATTACATAGAGAAGGGCGGCAAGGGGTATCTGCATCTTTATGATACGGGCAGAATTCCCGAAAAAGCCTTTGATTTTCTCAAAGATAACGGCGCAAAAGCAAGCCTTGTGTGTTTCGACTGTACGTTTGTCGAATTTACGGGCGGCGATTTTGCCCGCCATATGGGTATCGAGGACGATATGCTTATGAAGGGTATGCTTTTCGAGCGCGGAATAATCGACGATAGCACGCAGATAATCATATCGCACTTTTCGCACAACTCGAACCCGACGCGCGAACACCTTAAAAAAATCGAAGAAAGATACGGCGTTACGGCGGCATACGACGGCTACGAAATAAGGATATAAAGAAGGAACCATTTAAGGTTCCTTTTCGTTTTATTTTGTTCTCGAAATGCGGACGTTGTCTTCTTTTCTGTTTCTGAGTTCTTTGACGGGGTGCTCCTTGTCCTGATAGCGGTAATCTTTGCCGAGCCTCTCGATTGCCTTTTTAATGACAAGGTGGGAGGGGTTTTTCTCGGGGTCTCCCATATATTTCTGATAATCGAAATATCTGTGTCCGTCGGGGATTTTTTTGATATCCTTGAAATCCCTGATAACCTCGGTATTGTCCGCCGTGTATTTAATGGTGTCTTCAAGCACTTTTCTGATATATTCCTTGTTTCCGCCCAGCTTCAAAAGCTGCGGGAATTCACCGTCGCCGCAGACCGATTCGAAGGTCTTGTTTTCGTATTTCTTTAAAAGCTTAGCCGCAGCTTTGAGGTGTGAGACCTCCATTTTGAAGTGCTCCGCCCAAATCTTTTTAATATACTCGTCGCTTTCGTCGTTCATAGCCGAATAGTACAGCCAGCATTCGCAGTATTCGTGCATAACCCATTGTTCGAGCCAGCTGAGGTTCGGGTCTTTAAGGCTTTCGTACTGCGTAACGTGAGCTTCTTCGATCATAGCGATTTCGGCGTAAAGCTTTCTGCCCAAATCGTTTTTATACCACTGCGCGATATTCATATAATAATTCATGGTCTGCTGTTCGGCGGCGGTAATGGTGCTTGCGACAAGCTTACTGTATAAGTCCGCTTTTTCAGCGTTCATATGCGGCGAAACGTCGTCGGAAGGATAGCGGTGCTCGGCAATGGTGGGGCGACCGGGCATAATTTCGGTATACTTGCCGACAAGCATGTCCGCGTCCTGATTTTTGTCCATTTTAAGCAGGTTAGCGTACCTATATAGGTGGTCGAAGTCCTCCAAAAGCGCGAAATTCAAAGCTTTTATGTTCGCTTCGTCGGTTTCGTGGCGGGCAAGCACTGCGGTCAAATCAACGGCGAGCTGCTCGTAAGCAATAGTCGTTTCGAGAATACTTTCGTTTAACGGTTTTAAACAGCTTATGCGTTTTTGCTGCTGCTGTTCCTGACGGCGCACGACGGCGAGGGTGGTCAGAATTTCGGGCACGTCGCAGTGCCTTGCAAAGTTGTGCATAAACCACTGTGATTCGAACTCGGTGCCGTTCATTAAAATTACTCTTGTTTTCGTATAGGGCGAGGTTTTATCCTTGTTATAACTTCTGGGATACATTTTTTTCAGCGGTAAGAAACAGTTTTCAAGTGTCTTTGCTCTTTCTTTAATAGGGTTCATAAAATTGCCTCCTGATAAATTTTTACCAAAACCGAAATTTTTTAATCATAAAACGCTTTTCTTTTTTCGTATGATATGTTATCATTTGAATAAGCAACTTGCAGGTGTCGCCTATCGGTATGGCGTCAGCTTCCCAAGCTGATTTCGGCGGGTTCGTGCGGAGCCACCGTGCGTAACACGGTACTACCGTCACTACGGGAGATAAACAGAATATGCAGGTGTCGCCTATCGGTATGGCGTCAGCTTCCCAAGCTGATTTCGGCGGGTTCGATTCCCGTCACCTGCTCCAAACAAAAAAGCACCCCGATAGGGGGGTGCTTTTTTTGCGGTTTAAATTACGCTTTCAACAATGATATATAGAACGTTGTGCCGCCGCCGCCCGTTTCGAAGGTCAGCGTGCCGTTCATACTTTCAATAATATTTTTGCATATATATAAACCTATGCCGCCCGTTTCGCTGTCGTTTTCGGAAACGTAGGGCTTGAAAACGTCCAAATCGCCGTCTATGCCTTTGCCGTCGTCGGCTACGCAAAGCACGGTTTTGTTTTTGTCGCTTCTTAATGAAAGCGTAATCGTTTTGCAATTCGCGTGTTCGATAGCGTTGATAATAATATTCGATACTACGTTTTCAATTCCCTTGGGCTTAACGAACGCCTTGACGGGCGTGTCTACCGTGTTTTTCAGAACAATGCCGTTTGCGTTGCAGTCGAATTCGTGGTACTTATATAATAGTGCGCACAGTTCGGACATTTCGACAACTTGCGACGGCTCCGCCAGATAATTAAGCTTTGCATAAGTTGCGATTTCGGAAAGATTGCTTATAACGCGCTCGGCGTCTTGCTTGATTATGCTTATAGTCTTTCTTTGTTCAACGTCAGTTTCGCGCCCGATAGCGGTATCGCAAAGCGCAACGGCGGAGGTAAGCGGCTTTTTCATGTCGTGAGAAACGAATTGCAAAAGATTGTCGCGCTCGGCTATAACCGCTTTAATATCTTTTACCTGCCTCTCGACTTCCTTATGCAGGTTATCCGTGAGATAATCGTTGGATTTTTTCATATCGGAAAACATTATAAACACGCTTATAAAAGTAATAAACGCCGTCGTCGCGCACAGCCAGAAGATAGGATTTATCTGCGCGGGGAAAATCTGTGGCATAAAAACCGATGCGATAATCGCTACGGCAATAACTGCCGCGCAAACCGTCTGTAAAATGCCGTGTTCGTCCTTTTTATTGAATATGGCAAGCCCTATATATGCCGTCAGCGCAACAGCGCCGATTGCCTTAATTACGGTGCAGACGATACGCATTGCGCTTGCCGCGCCGAACGGTATAAACGGACAGATGAGCGCGAGCACTGCGCCGATTGCGGAAAAGGAGGGGAAGATATATTTTATGGGTATATTTCCGGAATTTCTTCCGAGCGCAAGCTGCGCCCCGCCGAGGATTACAAAGGGCATGGCAAGCGATAACGCCGTCCAGAACAGCGGCGCACTCGTTACTCCGCTTAAAAAGAAGCGGCAGAGGAGCAGTACCGTTATTCCGAGCACCCAGACGATTGCCGAGGCAAACCTTTTCGAACGTTCGAGAACGGACAGCACTACGAGAACGGCAAACACCACTGCGGCGAGAATGGCAAATGCAATTAAAAGATTTTCAGAGGTCTGATTTATTCCTTTGACCGCGCTTTCCGTGCCGATAAGCGGACAGTCGGAAATGCCGGAATACGCGCCGCCCGCAGATTGATAGTGGACGGTTATAATCTGCGCCGAGTTAAAGTTTTCCAATGCTTCGCGCCTTGTGTAGAATTGCAGAGTAAGATATTCGGTTGCCGTTTCGGCGGAGAATTTCTCTGTCTTTTTGTCGTAGGAAGTGGTGAATTCGATAAAATCGTAATTTTCTATTTCGCCGTGCCGCGCAACCAAATCCATTGATTGATACACGTTGGACGTGCAGAAAATTTTGGACAGCGACAGTGTGAATTGCCAGTAATCGCCGATTTTATATGCGGAAAGTTTGTTTTTCTGTTCTTTAAAATTTTCGTCGTCCGGGTCAAGGTTCATAACAACGAAAATGAGCGTACCTTTTTCGGCAAATTCAAAAGGCTTTGTCAAGTCCACGATTTGGATATCTTCGTCAAGCGTTCTCTGCTTTACAAATTTATCCGCAACGTAATTGACCTTTGTAATTTTATTAAGCTTGTTTAAATCGGATATCCTTACGGCGGTCAAATCTTTGCCGATTTCCAAAACTTTGTCGTTATATGTCAAGCTGCCCGTAGTTTCGGGGACGGCGGCGGTTTTGGGCGCGGAAAAGAACAGCGTTGTTATAAACAACGCCGCAAGAAGGGCGCAGGACAGAACGGGTATTATTTTTTTTATATAACGGTTACTCATTTTTATCGCCTACAAAAGCATAACCTTTCCCGAACTTGGTGGCAAGCAGGGAAGCGCAGTCGTCGGACACGGCAAACATTTTCTTGCGTAAGTTGGAAAGGTGCTTTTTTATGGTTTCTGTGTTCAGGTGCGGCATTTTCCAGACCTGCTCGTAAATCTCGTTCGCCGTATAAAATTTGCCCGCGTTCTGCATTAAAAACATTAAAACGTTAAACTCGCTCGAAGTTAATTCCAGCGGGTTGTTTTTATATGCGGCGGTTCGGTCGGAAACGTTAAGCGTAAGTCCGCCCAGCGAAATATCGGCTTTGCTGTTGGGCAAAAGCCGCAACGCCATTCTTGCCTCTAAAACCTTCGGCGAACAAGGCTTAATTATATAATCCGCCGCGCCTGCGGACAAACCGCCGATAACGTTTTCGTCCGCACCCAAATCAGAAAGGATAATAACGGGCGTCTTTCCCAGATATCCCAAAAGATTTATTCCGTTGCCGTCGGGCAAAATCAAGTCCAGAAGGACTATGTCGTATTCGCAAGATTTTGCGGCGTCAATCGCGCTTTTTAACGTCGGGCAAGCCGTAACCTTGTTTTTTGCCGAAAAGTACTCGGTCAGCGAATTGCGCAGTTTATCGCCGTCCTCGACTATTAAAATGTTCTTAAATTCGACCTTATTCATCATTAACAGTATACCACAAAATTATTAAAAAACAAACTATATAAAATCGTGAAGAAAGTGTGAAGATATGCTTTGCGTGCCCTTTACCCGTTCCGTAAATGATAAAAGTTTGATACAATAAAAGCACAAACTTAAAAAAAGCCCCCGCGCGGGGGCTTTGCGTTTTCCGCGAGGAAAACGCAGAAAACATTTACAGGAGGTATAATATGTTTTTGAAAATCAGAAAACATCTGATTTGTGTGACCGCCTTTGTATTCTTAACGCTTCTTTGCGTTATCTGTACAATGACCTTTACACAGGAAAAACAGACGTCGTTCGCGACGGAAATGGAGGAAGACAATTTCCGCTTATATGATGGAAGTGGTGTTTTCAATAACGGCTTCGACGATATCGGCTCCGCATGGGCAGCGGCGAAAAAATTGTCTTTTGACAAATCAAGCGAGGTTACCGTCAAAATGTTTGCGGACGCCGAGGTCACGGATACGCTGAATATAGACGGTTGGAACTATGACATAGAGCTCGACCTCAACGGGCATAAGCTTTCTATGAGCGAAAGCGGTAAATACATTATACAAAGTATCGGAAAGCTTACGTTATCGGACAGCAATCCGACCGCAACCAACAGCATAACAAGCTACGCAAGGGGAAGCTCGCCCAAGACCGTTGAAATTTCGGGCGGCGTTATAACCGGTGCAAACGCATACGCGGCTGTGTATATTAGCAGCGGATACTTCAATATGCATGGCGGTAATATTGCCGGCAACGTTATAAATTCCGTCAATGGCGCGGCGGTAAAGCCCGGCGCCACGTTTAACATGACGGGCGGAGCCATTACCGAAAACGTGAACACCGCGGGCGGTATCGGCGGCTTACATGCTCAATGGACTAAGTTTAACGTATCGGGCGCAGTAAAAATAGACGGAAACACAAGCTGCACGAGTATCGACGACAATGAAAGAGCGGAAAGCAATTACGGCTACGATTACAATTCAAGTATAGTGATAAATGGCGCTTTGAACGACGGCGCGGGGAACAAAACGCGGATTGGCATAACCTTAATGTCCGATTACGCCTCTCGCGGCACCGTTATAAGCCAAAATTACAAAACGCATCACGCGGGCGAAGCGGCGAATACATATTTTTATTCGGACAACTACCAGAAATGCCCGCAATTCGATTATTACAAAGAGGTGGCTTTTTACAATCATAGCGGTTTTGAAAACTATACGAACGAGGGCGATAAACATTCCGCAGATTGTAAGAAGTGCGGCGCGAGGGTTACTTCCGAACACAGTTATTCCTCGTCAACCGGCAAGTGCGCATGCGGTGCGCAAGC
Organism: uncultured Christensenella sp.; assembly: GCA_910578195.1. Taxonomy (GTDB): domain Bacteria; phylum Bacillota; class Clostridia; order Christensenellales; family Borkfalkiaceae; genus Coproplasma. The sequence goes on from CAJTOY010000001.1 coordinate 124,273, forward strand.
GGCGGCGTCTGTCGGAAATTCATATTATTCCGAATTGTCGCAAGCTTGGGCGGCGGCAAAAACCGCGGCTACGGCAACGGTAAAAATGTTCATAGACGTTACGATAGCGCAAGTGCTTGGCGTACTTGAAGAGGATACTTCAAACGTTACGCTTGACTTGAACGGTCATACCGTTAACGGTATCGCCGGCTCGGTTTCAATACAGATAGAAGGCGGCGAAAATACCTTTACCCTTAAAGACAGCAAGGGCGGCGGCAAGCTCACGGGCGGCGCGGGAGGAATTTGCATAGCAAAAGGCGCTACCGTTAATATGGAAAGCGGTGAAATTTCGGGCAATTCCTCGGAATTCGGCGGCGGCGTATATATTAACGGCGGTACTTTCAATATGCGCGGCGGCACTATAAAGGAAAATACCGCGCAAACAAGCGGCGGTGGCGTGTATCTGAACGGCGGAACGTTCACAGTTTCCGGTTCGGTACAAATTTCCGGCAATACGGTCAATAGCAAAGCAAATAACGTTCAAGCGGGCGGCGGAACGTTCACCGTTTCGGGCGAGCTGACCGAGACCGCAAGAATATACGTTTATATGGAAAGCGCGGGTGACGTTGCGACGGGTTACAGCCAAAGCGTAGCCCCGACAAGTTATTTCATTTCGGACAACGAGCAATTAAATTGTATTTATAACGATAACGGCACGGTGAAATTTGCTGCGCACGATTTCGAAAGCAGCACAAAATATAAGTCTGACGAAAGAGGTCACTGGAAAGTTTGCGCGCACTGCACCGTGGAGGACGAAAATAATAAAACAGCCCACAGCGGCGGCACGGCGACATGTATATCAAAAGCCCGCTGCGAGTATTGCGGGGGAGAGTACGGTAATTTAGGCGGACACAATATAGCTCCGTCTGCCGACGGCGTGCTTTGCTCGTTATGCAGTGAAAAGGCGGTCGCAGCGGTTGCAGGTTACGACGGGGTGATTAAATATTATCTGGACTTCGATATAGCCTGGAACTCCACCGTTAGTTTGCCCTATAACCAAAACAAAAAAGTAGAATTCGTGCTGCTTGCCGACGCGGAAGTCAAAAGAACTCTGAGTGTAAAAATCCGCATGGTTGTTTTCTTAAACGGCTATAAGATAAAGCTTACGTCGAATAACGGCTCGGTTATCTCCGTTCAAAACAACGGCTATTTGCTGTTGGAAAACAGACCGGACACATCTACGGAAAATCAAGATATAGAAGCGTTGGGGGCGTATGATAACACCCTTTCGCATACGATAAAAGACCCCGTCGGCGGCAGTTCCGTTACGTTGAACAGCGGACTTATAACGGGCGGAAACAGCTACCAGGGCGGCGGTATTTACGTCGGCGGCAGCGCTTATTTAAGCGTGGGCGGTTTTGTCTATATATCCGATAACCGCGCGACCAACGGCGGAGGAGTGTACGTCGATAGCGGCACAGTCCATTTTGACGGTGCCGAGGCGTCGTATAACACGGCGCAAACGAACGGGGGCGGAGTGTACGTCAAAAACGCCGCAACATTTAGGACTTACGCGTGCATTATAAAAAACAACTCGGCGTTATTGTTAGGCGGCGGCATATATTTCGAGGGTGAAAACTCGGATAACGATTTGTCGTGGTGCGATATAAATTACAACACCGCAGGTACGGGCGGCGGCATATATGTGAAGAACAGCAATGTAAGATTTTCGCAAACTAACATTATTTATAACACAGCGACAAGCTCGGGCGGCGGCGCGTATATCGACAAAGACAGCTCGTTGAAGGTAGAAAGCAATGAGTATATAATTGCTTCTGTTCGGGGAAATACCGCAAACAGCAAAGATAACAACGTTTACCTCGAAACGGGGGCGAAAATAGATTTCGGGCAAAAGAGTGACGCACAAACCGAAATCTATATATATGTCACGTTGGCGGAGGGATATTCCGGCGTGTTTACGTCGAATTATTCGCAGCACTACTCCGAAACGCCGTCAAAATACTTATTCTCTGACGTCAAAGGGGTTTGCGCGCAGTTCAGCGAAGGCGAGGCGCTTTTCGCGCCCCACTCTTTCGGCGACTGGACTTACGCAAACGATAGGGAACACGAAAGCGCTTGCGCTTGCGGAGAAAAAAATACGGAGAGGCATTCGGGCGGCGCGGCGACGTGTACCGAAAAAGCCGTCTGCTCCGTCTGCGAATCAGGGTACGGGGAATTAGAAGCACACAGTTACGGTAACTGGGAAACTACGCTCGACCCTACTTGCACGGCGACAGGAAGCGAAAAGCATACTTGCATCGTTTGCAGTCACGAAGAAACGAAAGAAATAGCGATTGACTCCGACGCGCATTCCTGGGACGACGGCGTGATTACAACCCAACCCACCTGCATGGCAACGGGAGTTAAGACATTTACTTGCGCGCATAATTCCGAACATACCAAAACAGAAGACATAGCGATAGACGAAACAGCTCACTCATTCGGCGAATGGACTGAAAGTAAACCCGCCGACTGTACTCATAAAGGCGAAGAAACGCGCGTGTGCGCACATAACTCCGCGCACAAGGAAACGCGGGAAACGGAAGCATCGGGACACAGTTGGAATCCCGAGCCGTTGCGCGTAGAACCCACCTGCACGGCGGACGGCTCGGTTACCGATACTTGTACGGTTTGCGGCGAAACCGATACCGGGGTTTTGCTTAAACTCGGTCACGACATTGAACGCTGCGAAGCGCAGGCGGCAACCTGCACCGAAAAAGGATGGAGTGCCTATGAAATCTGTTCCCGTTGCGATTATACAACCTATGCGGAAACAGAGGCGCTCGGACACGATTTCGAAACCGAATTTACGGTGGACGAGGCGGCGACCTGCATGAAAAAGGGCAGTCAGTCGAAGCATTGCACGCGTTGCGACGAAAAGACGGAAACGACAGAAATACCTCTTGCGCCGCATACAATGACGCACATCGGGAGGGTGGAAGCTACGACGGCGGCAAACGGAAATATAGAATATTGGAGTTGTTCGGTCTGTGAAAAGAAATTTTCGGACTTAAACGGCACGGCGGAAATCGACAGCGTTATAATCCCTAAGCTCAAAGCCGAACTGGTATACGGCGGAGAACGTGAGATTGTAGTAACTGCGCCGAACGGCTTTGCGCCCGATATAGAACTTGTCGTAACAGAAATCGAAAATTACGCGCAATACGAAAGCATAGCGCAAACGGTAAACGGCGAAATTAATTTAGCTTACGACGTTACGCTTAAATCGAACGGCGCAACAATTCAACCCGACGCCACGCTTACGATTAAACTGCGCATACCCGAAAATTTGCAAGGCAAGAATTTCAATCTTTTCCACTTGTACGGAAGCGAAACGACGGATATGGAATACACGGTTGACGGCGATTTTGCAGTAGTGAATACCGACAGACTTTCGCAATTTATCTTTGTCGGCGAAAAGGCGGCTCCCGTCGCTACACCCGAACAAGGACTGTCCGCAGGAGCTATCGCGGGCATATCGGTAGGCGTTATCATAGCCGTTCTTCTTGTCGCATATGTTGCGATGTATTTCACCCTTTACCGTAAAGGCGTTTTGAAGGGTAAGGCATTTGGCGCAATTTACGCGCCTATGAACGCAATATTCGACAAGAAAAAACAATCATAATCATTAATTTAAGCCAACTGCGGGCACGAAGCCTGCGGTTGGCTTTTTTTATTGAATATGCTGACAAAAAATATAATATTTTGAAAGAATTATTCAATAAAGTAAAAAATATGATAAAGAAAGTAAAAGTTGTGATATACATAAACTCTCATATGTTTTATAATTGATATGGTATGATTACACGGAAAAATCTGTACAGTCTCGCCGCAATTTTTTGATATTTGGGAGGAAAAATGAAGAACAAAAAACTGTTGAAAGCTCTTGCAGCGTTCACAATGAGTATTGCCGCTGCCGGCAGCATGTCGCTTTTCGGCTGTGCGCATAAGCACACTTATTCCGATGAGTGGGATAGAAGCGCCGAAGGACACTGGCACAACGCAACCTGCAAGCATACGGACGAGAAGACAGAGATTGAGCCGCACATTTACACCGACTCCACAGACGCAACTTGCAACGTTTGCGGCTACGATAGGGAAATCGTCACGCCTCAACCCCCGACGCACTCGCATACCTGGTCTGAATGGAAGATAGGCAACGGCAAGCACTGGAAGGAGTGTACCGCCGACGGTTGTACCGACCCCGTCGCGAAATCGGAAGAGGGCGACCATGTATTCGGTGAAGTTGAAAACGGTAAAAAGACTTGCCTTGTCTGCGGACATTCGGAAAACGTGACCGTTCCCGACGATTTGGCAACGGCAAAGGAAGAGGCAAAAACCGAGCTTGCGGCATATAAAACCGACAAAATCGCCGAGATTGACGCAACCGAATACGCGGAAATTCTCGCTCAGATTACGGCAAAGAAAACCGAGGGCGCGGCGGCTATCGATGCTGCGACCACTACGGAAGCCGTTGATACGGCTTTGGCTGCTGCAAAATCCGACATAGACGGACTTATCGCGCAGACGCAGTCCGTAGAAGAGGTTTTGACGCAAGCGGTCGTTGATTTGAGGGGCTATGCCGACGAGAACAAGCAAGACAAAGACCCGACCGAATACGCAAAGCTTTTAGCGGATATCGAAGCCGTTGTTACGAAGTATTCGGATACAACCGACGGTTTGTTGTATGCGGAAGGGCTTGAAAAAGCTGAAATAATCAGATTGCTCGGCGTGGCAAAAGCGGAAATTGACGAGCTTGTGAGACTTGACGCTCTTTCAAGACAGGAGTTCACGGTCACCTTCAAGGACGGCGACACCGTATTAAGCACGCAGACAATCAAATATAACGGAAAAGCCGAAAAGCCCTCCGACCCCGTCAAGGACGGAAACAAATTCCTCGGCTGGTACATAGGCGAAGAATTATTCGACTTCGAAACCCCGATAACCGAAAACGTCAACGTCGTGGCGAAGTGGCGCGTGTTGTCAGATTACGATAAATACCTCGCGCAGTTCGGCGATAAGTTAATTTACAATAACGATTTCGACACCCCCGTTGACAGACTCGATTCTTTCAGCGGTACCTACGGTACTAAGGGTGTATATTTCCAGTTTAATTCGAAGAACGGCGAAGAGGCGGGCGACAAGTACTATATAACCGTTGCGGACGGCTATGCGAAAATGGTCGACGGCGGCGCGAGCGGCACGCAGATGGTTTTTGACCTCGGTAAGAATTACGTCAAAACGCTTGAAGGCTACACCGAAATCAAAACGAATTCCACGGGCAACAGCTGGACGTTTATGCAGTTTATCGGTTCGAACAACTCGGAAGTATTGGGACTGAGAACCGACAGCGGCAATATCAAATACAGACTTGGCAGCAGCGGCGCTGTCACGGCGCCTTCGGCGACGATTGCGGCGGCTGATACCACTTATAAAATTTACTACAAATTCGACTTTACCACCGGGAAAGTATTCATGACGATAAACGGTCAAAGCTTCTTCGGCGAAAGCGGACTCGATGCAAAAATTACCGCGATTAAGGGCATTAAATTCGTTTCGAGCGATAACAACCAGCGAACCGTCGACGTAGATAACTTTGTCGTTGCGGGCGAAGCGAAAACTCTCGACGAGTACAAGACGGAGGTGACTGCGAAGCTCGATACCGCGTACGGCGCGTATACGCTTGCCGACTATCCCGAAAACGGCAAGGAGTTGACCGACATATACACCGCCGCCAAAACGGCGCTCGGCACGGCTGAAAGTCTTGAAAAAGCCGACGAAATTTTAGATAAAGCAATTGCGGATATGAAAGCCGTTCTCACAATCGCGGGTAACGCGCTTCAAGAAGCAAAAAACGTTGCTATAACCGAGCTTGAAGGCACGGATAAAACGGATTATACGATTAATGCAGTGGCTGTAGCAAGCGCTATCGCCAAAGGCGTAGAGGCAATCAACGCCGCAGATAGTGCCGAAAAGGTAACCGAAGCGCTCAACGCCGCGAAAGCCGCGCTTGCGGAAATCGATAACGACGAGGCGGCGCTTCCCAAAGCAAAAGCAGCCGCAATAACCGCGCTCGAAGCGCACGACGGCGGCGCCGGCAGCTTCACGGTAGAGGGCGAAGGCGGAAATAAGACCGCTTACGAACAAGCGCTCGCTGCGGGAACGAAGGCTATCAATGATGTCGCCGTATCTGAAACTCTGTCCTATGTCGACGCAATAACGGCAATCAATACCGCGCTCGAAGAGGCTAAGGCGGCGATTGACGCAATCGATAACGACGGTGAATTGCTTGAAAAAGCCAAGGCTTCGGCAATTGAAGCAATCGACAATCTCGTTAAAGAGAAGAAAGCCGAAATAGACGCGAAAATAGAAGCGGGCGAAATCACCGATACAGAAAAGGCGGCGGAAGTCAAAACGGAAATCGACAGCATAAGAAACGCGCGCGTCCGTGCAATCGAAAGCGCTGATACGCTTGCGCAGGTCGCAACCGAGAAAACGCAGGCTATCAATAATATCGAGACCGAGGCGGCTACGCTTACGGCTACTCCCGAGCAGTTGAGAGAATTAGCCGAAAAAGCAATAAGGGAGCATGCCGCGCCGTTTATCGAAAATTATCCCGACTATGCGGCAGCGATTGAAAAAATCCGTGACGACGCTATTACTTTGCTTGCATCAAAGACCGATAAGGACGAGATAAGCGCTTTACAGACGACGACTACCCGTAAAATAAGCGTTTATGTTGAAGTTCACGAAGCTTACAAAGCGATTGACAAGTATGCGGCGGAGCTGAAAGAAAAAATTTACAACGACGGTGCGAAAGCTAAAATCGACGCGGAAATCAAACGCGGTTCCGAGCTTGATTCAAACGAATGGTCGAAAGTTATGTGGCAGCTTCACCTTACGGAAGAGGTCGCAAACGTTGAAATAAATAAGCAAGCCGTAATTGACGCGCTCGACAAAATCGTCACCGATTTAGAGGCAACAAGGTTTACGGTAGCCATCGGCGTTGAAGGCATTTCCGATGTTGAAGTTCTGTACGGCGGCACGGTTGTCATTGACGACAGCACGCTTGCAGACGACAAAATGATAGACGAAGGCAAGTGGTATACTAACGCCGAATGTACGGAGGAATTCGATTTCTCGACTAAAATTTACGATAACGGCATAACCTTATACGCAAAGCTTGCCGATGCGATAAAGATTGACAGAATCGAAAAATTCAGCTATGCGGCAATTACGGGAATAACCGCAGACAATTCGGTAATTACTTCATTTACGGGGGTAAATGCTTTCTTAACTATCGTCGGCGAGAACGTTACTTGGAGAAGCAGCAATAATTGTATTCAGAATTTGAACGGCGGATTGCAGTTTACTGTAAACGGCTCCGCTACGGTCACCATAGGTTTCAGTTCCACGGGCGGTTCAAATGAATCCCGTCTTGGCTTAGCTGACAGTAACGGGAAATATATCCCTGCTGTCAACGTGCCGTCCGGTGTTACGTTGGTTACAGATGCTGACGCCGGAGCATATTCTATGGTTGGCACGAAGCAAGTCACCATGACCTTTACGGTATCGACTGCCGGAACGTATACAATTGTTTGCCCCGGCGGAGTAACCGGCAGAGGTGCGCGAATTTATAATATCGAGCTCAGCGAGTCGTATAAGCTCAAAAAAGACGTTTTCGTCACTTGGGGCGACGGCGAGCAAGAGTCGTATCACCATAGCCAAGAAATTACCGTTCCCGAATATACGGGCGAAGGAGCACTCTTGTACTGGTATGTTGAAGGTGACGAGGAAGGCGCTCATTACACAGCTGGTCAAAAAGTTACTTTAACTGCGGGCACTTATAAAATGGTCGCTAAGACCGCTGAGGCAAATGTAACTATAACCTACGTTGTCGACGGCGAGGATAACAAAGAGGTGTCCTATTACGTTGCCGAGGGGAATACGGGCGTAATTAATACTGTTGCGGACCCCGTCAAAGAAGGGTATATCTTTAAAGGCTGGTATACAACGGCAACTCCCGACGAGACAGATTCACCGTTTGACTTCGGCTCGGTAGCTCCGCTTGATAATGTTACCGTTTATGCAGTATTTGCTGGGAAAACTTCGCAGAAATATAATATAACGGCGGGGACATTCAATAATGGTACCGATATTATAAGTGACGGCGCATTGTTTAACATGAGTGCAGCAACTGATTTAACTGCCGAAGCATTAACCGATACAAACGATTTTACGATGCCGGATGGGCAAACGCAAAAAGTTAAAGGTAATAATGCGTTAATAACTTCTGGAGTAATTGATAAAAGCGGTACTAATAATCCTTTATCGACAGATTTGGTGACCATTACAGCATCAAAAAGTATAAAGGTTGCGCTATATGTTATTTGTAACAGTAGCGGAAGTTTTGGTACAGTAAGAACATGCAAGTTTACTGCTAAGGACGCTGCTGACGGTTCAGCAGTTACCGAATTAGGTGTTAGCAATGCTAGTAAGAGAACGGTTGTAAAGTTTGAAGTAACAATTGAAGCTGGTCATACTGTAACAATCGGTGCTTCCGGAGCAAATAATAACGGAGCAAAAATTTATATTTTTGGTCTTGAAGCAGAAGAAGTATAAACAATCAACAAAAAATACCCCCGCGGGCGAAAGCCCGCGGGGGTAAAACTTTATTTTTATTAAACGTTGAAGCGGAAGAGTACGACGTCGCCGTCTTTGATAACGTAGTCCTTGCCCTCCGAGCGAACCTTGCCTTTTTCGCGTGCGCCGACAAGTCCGTTGCAGTCCAGCAAGGTTTTATAGTCGCATATTTCGGCGCGGATAAATCCCTTTTCGAAATCGCTGTGTATCTTACCGGCCGCCTGAGGGGCTTTCGTACCGTTGACTATCGTCCAGGCGCGCGTTTCTTTTTCGCCTGCCGTAAGGTAGGATATCAGCCCCAAAAGCGCATAACTTTTCTTAATCAGCCTATTCAGACCGCTTTCTTCAAGTCCGAGCTCCTCCAAAAATACGGCGGCTTCGTCTGCGGGCATCAACGAAAGTTCTTCCTCGGTCTTTGCGCAGATAACCAAAACCTCGCTGCCCTCGTTTGCGGCGTATTCCTTAACCCTGCAAACGAGCGGTATATCGTTTTCGTTTTTGCCCATATCGAACTCGGATATATTCGCCGCATAAATAATGGGCTTATCCGTCAGTAAAAACAAATTGTCGATAAGCGGCTTTTCCTCGTCGGTACAGTCAAAAAGTCTGGCGGGCTTTTCCTCGCTTAAAAACTTTTCAAGCCTTTCCAAAAGCGCAAACTCCGCCGCGGCTTCCTTGTTCGCGCCGCCCCTTGCGGTATTTCTTATTCTGTCCGCGCGCTTGTTTACCGCTTCTATATCCGCAAGTATAAGTTCGAGCGTTATGGTCTGAATATCGGCGATAGGGTCGATTTTGTTGTTGACGTGCGTGATATTTTCGTCCTCGAAACAGCGCACGACGTGAACGATTGCGTCACATTCTCTGACGTGGGATAAGAACTTGTTGCCCAAGCCCTCGCCCCTCGAAGCGCCCTTTACAAGTCCCGCAATGTCCACGAATTCGACAATGGCGGGGGTGACCTTTTTGCTGTTATAAAGTGCGGCAAGCTTATCGAGTCTTTCGTCGGGAACAGCCACGACTCCGACGTTCGGCTCAATCGTGCAGAACGGATAGTTCGCGGCTTCCGCACCCGCATGCGTAATCGCATTGAATAACGTGGACTTTCCAACGTTGGGAAGTCCGACAACACCTAATTTCATAAAAATTTTCCTTGTTGATTGAATTATCTAAATTATAATATAATTGTCAAAAAAATCAAAACAAATGGGCAGTAAAGTTGCCAAAATTTTACGCGTATGCTAAAATAATTTAAAATATTAAGGAAAAATATTATGGATTACAAAAAATATATCGCCGAAAGGCTGACGGTCGAAGGAGTAAGCGAGGAGGAAATCTATTGTTCGATTTCCCTTCCGCCTAATTCCGAAATGGGCGATTACGCTTTGCCGTGCTTCAAGTTTTCAAAAGTTTTGCGTAAAAGCCCAGTCATGATTGCCGAGGGCTTGAAATCCTCGTATAAAACCGACGACGTAATTAAAGAAGTATCCGCCGTAAACGGGTATCTCAATTTCAAGGTCAATAAGGTCGGGCTTGCGAGCGCCGTATTAAACGAAATTCTGGACGGGAAAGAAAAGTTCGGCGCGTCTGAAGAGGGGAAAGGCAAAACGGTTTGTATCGATTATTCTTCGGTAAACATTGCAAAACCCTTCCATATAGGTCACCTTTCGACGACTGTAATCGGCGGCGCATTGTACAAGCTTTTCAAATTCCTCGGGTATAACGTTGTAGGTATCAACCACCTTGGCGACTACGGCACGCAGTTCGGCAAGCTTATTTGCGCTTACAAGCATTGGGGCGATAAGGACGAGGTCGAAAAAGGCGGTATACACGCCATAAACGAGCTGTACGTCCGTTTTAATTCCGAAGCCGACGAAAAAATGGAAAAGGAAGCCCGTGAGTATTTCCGTTTGATTGAAAGCGGGGATAAAGAGGCGAACGAAATTTTCGAATGGTTCAAAGCCCTCACTTTGAAATACGTTCAGGGTATCTACGAAAAGCTGGGCGTAACTTTCGACAGCTACGCGGGCGAAAGGTTCTTTATCGATAAAATGCAGCCCGTTATCGACGAGCTCCGCGCAAAAAATCTTTTGAAGGAAAGCGAAGGCGCGCAAATCGTCGATTTGGAAGCATACGGAATGCCGCCTTGCTTGATACTGCGCTCGGACGGCGCTTCGCTTTATGCTACCCGCGACTTGGCGGCGGCGTATTACCGCAAGAATACTTACGACTTCGACAAGTGTCTTTACGTCGTCGCGTATCAGCAAAATTTGCATTTCAAACAGCTTTTCAAGGTTTTGGAGCTTATGGGCAACGAGTGGGCGAAGGATATGGTTCACGTCGCCTACGGCATGGTTTCCCTCGAAGACGGCGCAATGTCGACCAGAAAAGGCAAAGTTGTCTGGTTGGAGGACGTAATAAATAAATGCGTCGAAAAAGCTTGCGCGATTGTCGAGGAAAAGAACCCCGGTCTTGAAAACAAAAGAGAAATTGCCGAAAAAGTCGGCGTCGGCGCGGTTATTTTCGGTGCATTGTACAATAATAAAATTAAAGATATAGTATTTTCCTACGATAAAGTTTTGAGCTTTGACGGCGAAACCAGTGTGTACGTTCAATATACTTGTGCGCGTGCGAATTCCGTACTTTCGAAGGCGGAGGAAGAAATATCCATCCCCGAGGGCTATGAACCCGCCGCGCAAGAATTCGAGGTTATAAAGCAGCTTGCTTCTTTCCCTGCGATTTTAAAAGAGGCGGCGGACAAGTACGAGCCTTGCTACATTGCCCGCTTCGCGGTTGACCTTGCGCAGAAATTCAATAAGTTTTATATTGACTGCAAAATTCTTTCGGCTGAGGGCGATGCTAAAAATTTCCGCCTTGCGCTGACGAAAGCGGTCTTGCAAGCTTTGAAAAACGCGCTCACGATTTTGGGAATAGGTATCCCCGAAAAGATGTAAAAAATTTTTTTGTTAAAAATATTGATATTTAAATAAATTTGTGCTATAATCAAAGTACAAAAACAAACTTTTAGGAGTGATTAAATTTATGAAAAGATGTGCAGTTTGCGGCGAAATCGTTGAAGACGGCGTAGAAGTTTGCCCCGTATGTAAGGCAACTAAATTCGAAGCGGTAGGCGCTGAACAGCCCGCTTATGCTTGCGAGCATAAGGTAGGCGACGGCAAAGTCGAAGACAAGGAGATAATCGAAGGACTTAAAGCTAATTTTGCGGGCGAATGTACCGAAGTCGGCATGTACCTTGCAATGGCGCGCGTAGCCGACCGCGAAGGATATCCCGAAATAGCAGAGGCGTACAAGCGTTACGCGTTCGAAGAGGCAGAGCACGCAGCCAAATTTGCCGAGCTTCTCGGCGAAGTTGTTACGCCCTCCACAAAGAAAAATCTCGAACTTCGCGCGGCGGCTGAATCTGGCGCTTGCGAGGGCAAGCTTTCGATTGCGAAGCGCGCAAAACAGCTCGGCTATGACGCAATTCACGACACCGTTCACGAAATGGCAAAGGACGAGGCCAGACACGGCGCAGGCTTTGCAGGATTATTGAAAAGATATTTCGGTAAATAATTATTTGACTTTAATATGAAAATAAGGCACGGTTGAAACACTTCAACCGTGCCTTTTCATATAATGGAATATAGGCGTGGGGGAAAACCTATGCCTTTACTAAAAGAAAAAAGGAATTATTTGCAAATGTGTAATTGTAATAACAATTGTAACCGCTGCTGTAATAACTGCGGTTTTTGCGGGCTTTTGAATTTGTTTATGAGCAATTCGAATTGCGGTTGCCATAGATGCGGCTGTAACAGAAACTGGAACGGGTGCGGCTATTACGACGCGTACTATGCTGCTCAGTACGGTCTTGAAAGACACGACTGCGACGACAATTTCGACAGAAACCGTTGCGGTTGTCACCGCTGCGAGAGGTGCGGTTGCCACCGTTGCGGCTGTCATAGATGCGGTTGCGATAACTGACAATTAAAAAATAGGGTATTCCTTTGCGGGATACCCTTATTTTTTTTATAAATGCAAAAAATAAGAATATGCGTAAAATAATAGAGATATTCAAATATTATTCGGACAGACGCTTTTCAACAATCGCGGGCACTCTCGTGTATTTTCTTTTAATGAGCATAACTCCGTTTATACTGTGGTTGACCTTAATACTCGGGAACGTCGATATAAATTTCGAACGCATACTTTCGCACGAGCTGTTCGAAAGCATCAGCCCGCTTTTAAGATATTTAAAAGAGGCGGCGGAAAGCGCGGCAAAGGGGGCGGGAATAATATTGCTCGCGACTACGTTGTATTCTTCGACTAACTTTTTCTATCATTTAAGGCGCAGCGGGGAAATTATTTATAATTCGTCGCGGTTGAAAGGCGGATTAAAATTGAGACTTGCTTCGCTTGTTCTGATAATAGCGGGCATAATGCTGCTTGCGGCGTTAGCGGGAATTATCGTGGTCGGCTCGTGGTTTTTGGAAAGCTTTATGCCGTTTTATATAGCGGATACAATCTTTTGTACGTTTTTAACCGCCGCGGCGTTTGCAGTCGCGCTGGTGCTCAATTTATTCGCGTGTCCGTTCAAACGAAAGGTAAACGACGTTATTCCGGGGAGTTTACTTACAACCGCGCTTTGGCTCGTTTTTTTGATAGGCTTTACCGTCTATATGCAGTTTGCCAATCCCGAACAGTTGTATGGCAGATTTGCGTTTATTATAATTTTTCTTTTGTGGTGTTACGTTATGATGAGCTGTTTTGTAATAGGTATAATTTACAACGGCTCGTTCGTAGCGAGGAGAGAATATAAAACTTTATTTTAAATAGCAATTTTGAGAGGTCCGCGACATAAACATATAAATAAGGAGAATTATATTATGGAAGATGCCCTTAACACAACTTCAAATCCTACATCGGAAGAACTTTGCGGTTCGACAAACATTCTCGATACGGTACACCTTAAAAACCTTGTGGAGGACCTTGCAAAGCTGTACGGAACGTCCGTAAGCACTAAAGTTGCGAAAGACTCTAAGGTCGCTGCGGAGAAACGGCTTATTGAAGCTATCCGCGCCAATCTCGACCGTTATAACGGTTAGTCGAAAAAAATCGGGCAATTGCAAATTGCCCGATTTTTAATTAGCTATTATCCAATATTTGACAAATTCTGTATTAAATGGTAAAATATAAAAATAAACCACCGCATCGGGTGGTTTTCTTGGAGCTGCTGAGCGGACTTGAACCGCCGACCTCATCCTTACCAAGGATGTGCTCTACCGACTGAGCCACAGCAGCAAAATTCAGCTTACTCGAATATTATATTTTAAATAAGTGACGTTGTCAATTCATTTTAATACATTTATAAAAATTTTGAGGTAAAAATGCAAAGCGATAATTTGCAAAAAGTGGCGGTAAAGGTTTCCGTTATTACTATAATAATAAACGCCGCGCTATCGGTGTTTAAATTGCTTGCGGGAATATTAGGCAATTCGTATGCGCTGATATCCGACGCGGTGCACTCCGCGTCGGACGTGTTTTCTACTGTGATAGTAATTATCGGCGTTAAGATTTCCGCAAAGAAAGCCGATAAAAATCACCAGTTCGGGCACGAGCGCTTCGAATGCGTCGCGGCAATTCTTCTGGCGGTGGTGTTGTTTGCAACGGGAGTGGGAATAGGTTATTCGGGCGTAAGCAATATCATAACGGGCGATTATAAAGATTTTGCCGTTCCCGGCGTCATTGCGCTTGTTGCCGCGGCTGTTTCGATAGTCGTTAAAGAGGGAATGTTCTGGTACACATACATTGCCGCGAAGAAGGTCAATTCTTCGGCGCTGAAAGCCGACGCGTGGCATCACCGTTCGGACGCGCTTTCTTCAATCGGAAGTTTGATAGGCGTGGTGGGCGGACTTTGCGGAGTTCAGATTCTGGACTCTATTGCGTGCATTGTAATATGCTTGTTTATATTAAAAGCCGCAATTCAGATTTTTATCGACGCGGTCAAGAAAATGACGGACGAAGCCTGCGACGAAAAAACCCAGACCGAAATCAGAGAATTTATCGAAGCGTGCGAGGGGGTTAAACGCGTCGATAAGCTTTTAACAAGAATGTTCGGAAACCGAATTTACGTCATTGCGGAAATTGCGTGCGACGGGAATTTATCCTTAACCGAAGCCCACGCTATAGCCGAGGCGGTGCACAACGGGATTGAAGAGAATTTTTCCGCCGTAAAACACATAACCATTCACGTCAATCCGTTTAATGAAACAGATGAAAATGCAAATGAAGATATGTATAGTTAATTTCAGTGGCAGAGTGAGCGGAAATTGTAAACGTATAACAAATTTTATATGCGAAAAATATGAAGGCGAGGATTTAAAGCGTTTCGATTTCGACGGGATAATTTTAACTCCTTACGGTAAGTGTAATGCCGAATGTTTTCAGATAAGAGAAAGCTGTCCTTATTTTGCAGAAGAGTCATATAAAATTTATGATAGCATAACCAATTCGGATTTGGCTTACTTTATTCTGCCGAACTATTGCGACTATCCGTGTGCAAATCAAGCTAATTTTTTAAAAGCTTTCGAATATCAAATCAATGAAGGCGAAAAACCCGATGCACTGTTTTTAAGTGCTAAGCGTTACGGAAAAAGAAGCATTGACGGAAATCTCACGGACAGCCTGAATGCTTTGAGGGATATTGAAAACTTCATATTAAAAAATTAGCCCCGCCGATTTTGGCGGGGTCGCTTTTTACAATGTCGATATAAATTTTTTCATACAATCGCAGGGGCTGCCGTTTTCAAGATAACCCGTGTCGTTGCACTTTTTGCACGAATAGCGTGGGGTGAAATCCGATTTACTGATTGCAAGCTCGCCGAGGCGTTTATCACCGTCGGTTTCAAGTTTTTTAATCCGCTTTTTAATTTCGGAAGTGTCGCTGTTTTTTGCCTCGGCGAAAGCGAGATTAATCGAAAGCGCATTAAGTTCTTTGTAAATTTCTCCGTAAATCTCGTCGGCGGTGGCGCGTGCGAGCGCCGTTTCGGCGGCGTATTCGGCTTTGTGTCTCAAATCGTAGAAATGCTGTTCGATTGCCGCTTTATCCGTGCGCTTATCGCTGACAGCGGGTTTGGCGGGGGAGGGCGCGGATTTTTGTATTTTGTCCAAACTGAACACGCTTTCCGCTTTCCAGACCGACAAAATTCCGTTCATATATGCAAGAGGATTTGATTTTCCCGCAGAAAGGTTCGCCGCCTCAATAAGCATTTCGTCAGAAAAATTCCAGCTTCGCCATCTTGCAAGGTTTGTCTTGTCCCAGTCTATGACTTTTCTCGTGAGCCCGCAAATATTCAAAAGCTTCTTTATGAATTTATCTTCCGCGTCAAGCTCGGCAAGATAATTTGCGACAATGTAATCGGTGACCGTTCCGTCGTTGTATAGTTTGAGAATAAACTCGTGCATGTCCTCGAAAGATTTCTTGTTGTGCTTGAAGCAATACGCCGCGATTTCTTTCATGCAGTCGAAGGAATAGCCGTAATCGTACCAGACATTGACGTAATTTTCGACGTAGGGGGCGGAGTTCTGCATATAAACCCCCAACGCGCGCGCGATATCGAGCGTTGCGGCAAACACCGAATTTTTGTTTTTGCAGTAATCCTCAATCTCTTTAACGTCAAACTTTTTGTTCTTGTAAAGCTCGGTAAGCGCAGAATCGAGCTTTTCCGTGGTTTTGGCTTTAAAGAATTTTGCGGCGGCGCCGATTGCTTCGTCCTCGAAGCCCAGTTCCGCCGTCCATTTTTTATAGAGTTTATCGTCCTCGATATCGGGCTGTTTATTAATTCCGGCCGCGCTGAAAATTCTTATGAGCGCGGGAGTGGACGAAGTATAAGCGGAAAGTTTATCGTCTACTTTTTTTGCGGACGTTATTCCGTCGTCGGCAAAGCTTTTTGCAACCTTTTTAATGTATTGAAGTCTTATGCCGTCGCCTTTGAGGTTAACGCAGTAATTTATTATCATAATCAATGCGTCTTGTTCGAAACCGTATTCTTCGAGCAAAAGGAAATATTCTCTGAATTCGTTCGTAGAAATCATTCTGCCCTTTATGATATTCTGGACGGTTTTGGAAAAATCCGAATATTTTTCGGGCTTTATTTTCTTGGGCGTGCCGTAAACGTTTTCGGCGTCGAGTATTTTAATCTCGAACGGTGAGAGGGATATTACCGAAACAAGCTCGAATTCTTCGAGGTATTCGAAATAATTTTTAACCTCGTCCTCGGTGATTGAAAGGCTTTTCGCCATGTCCCCGACCGTATACGAAGAAAGTCCGTTCTGGTAAATGTACAGCGAAAAAAGATATACCTTGACGGCAACGGGTTCAAGTACGGGCAGATATTTAGTTATAAATTTGTTCTCGACGCTCGTGAATGATTTCTTCGCAAGTTCGTCCGATATCGAAATCAAAGCCATTTCTTCAAACTCCGTTTTAATGCTTGATTTATTCTTTTGAATGGACTATAATAGTGAGTGGTAAATAATATTATAAATGTAAGAATGAAAAAAATCAAATTTTTTCAAGGCTTCGAATGAAAATATTGCACACGTCCGATTGGCATATCGGTAAAAAACTTATGGGAAGGGAGCGGTACGACGAGTACCGCGCTGTTCTTTCGGAAATAAGCGACATCTGTTATAGAGAAAAAGTCGAGCTTGTGGTTGTCGCGGGCGATATTTTCGACACATATACGCCTTCTGCGGAGGCTGAACAGATATTTTACAGCGGCATAAAGCAAATCGCGAAATATTCGGCGGTACTTGTCATAAGCGGCAATCACGACGATTATGTCCGTCTTACGGCGGCTTCCGCGCTTGCGGGCGAGCTGAACGTTCATATCGTAGGAAATAATTTACAAAGCCTAAATTACGGCTCGGCATTTGCCGTGCGCCCCGTAAAATCCGAAAGCGGCTATGCGGTTTTCGAAAATTCTGTGGGCGAACAAGTTTATATCAATATTCTTCCGTACCCCAACGAAGCGAGGTTCAAAGAGGGGAAATCCGACGAAAGCTTCGAAGAAAAAATGAACCGCTGGATAGCGTACGGCGAGCGGGGCAAAACAAAAAAAATCCCCTCGGTGTTTTTATCGCATATCTTCGTCGCGGGAGGAAGGACGGGCGACGGCGAGCGCGAAATCGACTTGGGCGGCGCGCGGCTTGTCGGTACGGATATGCTTCCCGTTTGCGATTACTGCGCGCTCGGACATCTGCACAGACGCCAGAAGCTGGGCGACAACGCTTATTACAGCGGCGCGATTATGCAATTTTCCTTCGACGAGGCGGGCGCGGAAAAATCGGTAAATGTTTTCGATTTGACCGAAAACGGCGTAAGCAATTTCAAACAGATTGCTTTGACCTCTTCGAAAAACCTTATAAGACTGCAAGCCAACGGCGCGGCGGACGGCGTGAAGCTGTTAAACGCAAATAAAGAATGCTTTGTCGAGCTGACCTTGAATTTGTCGGCGCCGCTTAATCCGTCGGAAAGCGCGGCTTTGCATGAGTGCGAAAATCTCGTGTCGTTGAAAGCCAACGTCGCCTTGCTTGAAAGCGAGGTTAAGAGAGTTTCGAATAAAGATAAAAGCTCGTCTCAGCTTTTTACCGAGTTTTACGCTTCGAAATACGATTGCCCGCCTCCGAAAGAATTGCTTTCGCTTTTTCTTTCGCTCACGGAGGAAGAATGAAACCCTTAAAATTAAAATTCAAAGGCATAAACAGCTTTTCCGAACAGACCGAAATCGACTTCGAAAAACTGACCCGAAACGGAATATTCGGAATATTCGGCGACACGGGCAGCGGAAAAAGCACCATACTCGACTGTATCAACTTCGCGCTGTACGGTAAGGTCGAGAGAAGTAAGGAAAAGCTTGACATAATCAACTATAACAGCGACGTTGCCGAGGTTAAATTCGAATTCGACGTATTGACCGACGGCAAAAGAAAGAAGTATACCGTCGAACGCAATTTAAAGAAGAAAAGCGGCGTGCATAAGGCAATGCTTTACGAGGACGACAACTGCATCGCCGACAATGCTTCCACGGTTACAAAAAAAATAACGCAAGTGCTCGGCGTAGACGCGGAGGATTTCAGAAAGTGCATAGCTTTGCCGCAAGGCGAGTTTTCTCAGTTCGTGAAGTCGCAGCCGTCGGAGAGAATTTCTTTAATCGAGCGTCTGTTTTCATTGTATAAATACGGCGACAGACTTAAAGAACGCATTAAATCGCGCGAGGGGCAGGCTGAAATAGATTACAGAACAATCAAAGCCAAGCTCGAAACCTATGGCGACGTTTCGCCCGAGGGTATAAAAGAATTCGAGGAGCTGATTGAAAAAAGCAAGGCGCAGATTGAAAAGCTTTCAAAGGAAAGCGAAAATTGCGACAAAGAATATACCGGCTTAAAGCTATTGGGCGATAGGGCGTCGGAGCTCGGCGCCGCGAAAAAAAGACTTTCCGAACTCGAAGCGCGCAAAAGCGAAATGGACGGACTGAAAACGGGACTTAAAGCAGTGCCCGTCTGCAAGTCTGTTGTCGAAGCCGACGAAGAATTAGCCGCAAAAACAAAGGCGTTGGAAGGGCTCGAAGGCGAGCTTGACGAATTAAATAAGCAGATAGAGAACGATAAATCCGAACAAACAGAAAATTTCGACGGGAAGATAGAAGAGTGCGTCGCGCTGTCGGCAAAATACGCGGCTTGCTCGGGCAAACCCGAAAAAATTGCCGAGCTTGAAAAACAGCTTGAAGGCAAGCGTAGAGAATACCGCGCGAAAGACGAGGCGATAGCAAAGGCTAAAAAAATGCTTTTATCGGCGGAGCAAGCCGTTAAAGAAATTGAAAACAAGCTTTTAAGCCTCGGCGCCGAGGATTTGGAAAAGCTGATAAACATAGACTTTAAGGGCGCGCTTTTAAAGGATGAGTATGTCAGCGTGCTCGACTATTACGTCGGGCTTAACGGTCAGGTTAACTTTCATAAAGACAATTCCGAGCTTTACGAATTTATAAGTAAAGAACTTAAACGGCAGATAGAAATTTACCGCGACAGGGTTTACAACGTAAAGGAATTCAATTTAAAACAAGCGGAAGATAAGCTCAAAAATTTCCGGACCTCGAACAAGGCGAAGGAGGAGCTCAACGCCGAGCTTAACAAGAGAAACGCGGCATTGAACAACTTCAAAACCGACGTCGACAGCTTGGCGCGCGAAATAAATATAATTCTGCGCGACGGCGAGGAGCTTAAAAAACAGTCGGAAGAAATAAAGTCCGAGCTTAAAAAGGTTTTCGGCGTTTCGGAAAATTATTCGAAAATTATAAAGGATAACGAGCTTGCGCTTGAAAAGCTGAAAGCCGAAAAGGCAAAACTCGCCGAAAAACAAGAGGCGGCGAACGCCCGTCTTGTGAAGCAAGCGGCAAAGACTGCCGAAAAAACCGCGGCGGAAAAAAGCGTAAACGCAATGCGTGAAAGCTATAAGCTTTTGCTCGAAAAATCGGGCTTTTCAGATTTGGCAAGCTGTAAAAAGCTTGTCGAAGAGTTTTCTGCATTTGACGACGCGGAAAAGGCTTTGGAGGAATACTCGTCCGAGCTGATTTCGGTATCTTCTAAAATAGCCGAGCTCGACAAAATAAAGGGAATACACGAGTTTACCGAAGGGGCGTTGACGGCTGCGGAGGAACGTAAGAAAACGGTCGCCGCGGAGCTTGTCGGCGAGCGGGAGAAGCTTGCGGTATACGCTTCGGACTTAAACGGTGCAAAATCAAGGCTTTCGGAAAAGTTGGAATTGCAAAAGGAGCTCGCCACGGCGGAAAAAGAGAGAAATTTGGTTGCCCAGTTAAAGGAGCTTACAAAGGGCAACAAATTTATGGAATATATCGCTAACGAATATCTGTGCGATATTTCCTCGCTTGCCTCGTCAACCCTTTTAAACCTCACCGACGGAAGATATTATTTAACTTACGGCGACAATTTCAAAGCGTGCGACAACTTTAACTGCGGAGAACCGAGAGGCGTGAACACTCTTTCGGGCGGCGAAACCTTTTTGGTTTCACTGTCGCTTGCGTTGGCGCTTTCCCAAACAATCTGCGCGTCTTTGAAGTCGATTGAGTTTTTCTTTCTGGACGAGGGCTTCGGAACGCTCGACAGCGCGCTTGTCGACACTGTCATGAACGCGCTTGAAAAGCTCAAAGGCTCGAATTTTACAATAGGCATTATCAGCCACGTTGAAGAACTCAAACACAGAATAGAAAGTAAAATAACAGTAAATAAAGCGACTGAAAGCCACGGCTCGACCGTGCAGATGAGTTGCTGAGGAGAAAAATTTGCCTAGTATTTTAACACCCGCTACAATTTGGACGGAGTTTGACGACACGCTCGAAACGAATTCGGAAAAGGTAAGCGCAAAGACCGTTGACGGAATAGTTTACGAAAGCCTATATTTCTACGGCAGAGACACGGGAGAGGGCA
The DNA here is from genome assembly GCA_910578195.1 of uncultured Christensenella sp. Classification (GTDB taxonomy): domain Bacteria; phylum Bacillota; class Clostridia; order Christensenellales; family Borkfalkiaceae; genus Coproplasma. Next base: position 145,453 of record CAJTOY010000001.1, read on the forward strand.
GAGTAAAAATTTTCGGCGTGTTCGCATACAACGAAGCTTCGCCCGCAAGGGAAACCGTGCTTATTTTCCCCGACAGTTCTAACAGTATCGACGAAGATATTTTGAAGTTGTTTGTCGGCAAAGGTTATTCCGCCCTCATGGTGGATTATCGCGGCGAGTGGGACGGGGAAAATAACAGAACTGTTTACCCCGAGAATATAAGCTACGCCAACACGGTCAAATGCGGAAGATATAAAGACTTCGTCGACGAGTCGGCGGATAAAACAAGCTGGTACGAGTGGGTTGCTTTGGGCATATACGCGCGAAAATACATAGTCGGGCGCACCCAGAGTGAAAATATTGCGGTTGTCGGCATAAGAGACGGCGGTGAAATCGCCTGGAAGCTCGCCGCCGCGAAGAAATTTTCTTGCCTTGTTTCGGTCTGCGCCGCGGGCTGGCTCGCGTATGCGGGAATAAGCAAATTCGAATCCGACGAAACGAGCTTAGACAGCGAGAGATACCGTTTTATCGCGGGCATAGACTCGCAGGCCTACGCGCCGTACGTTCAGTGCCCCGTAATTTTGTTGTGCTCGACAAACGATTCGAGGCTCGATTACGACAGGGCTTACGACACTTTTTCGCGTATCAATCCCGATTATGCGGGCGAAAGCGTTATATCATATTCGGTTCAGTGCGACTCTTCGATAGGTATGAACAGCACCGCCGATATGTTCATGTTCATCGATAAATACCTGACGCGCCGTCAGATTTTCATACCCCAACCCGTTGAAATAGGCGTTACTGTCGACAGCGAGCAAAATCTCGTCGCGTCGGCGAAATGCGACACTTCGGGCGAGGTGGCGGAAGTCGGACTGTTTTTTGCGGAGGATTGCCTCGACCCTTCGATCAGGGACTGGAATCTTTGCCGCCGCAGTGAAAAGATAACCGAACACGAGCATAAATTTTTCCTCGACATATACGAGGAAACTTCCACGCTGTTCGTGCTTGGATATGCAAAGTACGCAAACGGGTTTACAATCTGGTCGAAGGTTGCGGTTAAAAAGATAAGCGGCAGATTTAAAAATACGCGGAGCAAAAGCAGGGTTTTCTATACCAGCAAAAACGGCACTGACGGCTTTTACGTTGCCGATCCTTGCTCGGTTGCAATCGGCGGAATTTTCTTTACCGACAGCATAATGTCGCCGCAGATTGTTACAAAGGCAAAGGGGATAAAGGGTATATATTCTGTTCAGGGGCTTACGACTTACAGAATTAACAGCCCCATGTATGCGCCGAAAAAGGGGGACGTGTTGAAGCTTGACGTATATTGCGACGTCACTTCGGAAATAACGTTTACCATCGAAGACGCGACCGACGGCGAAACGTATAAACACAGCCAAAGCGTGCTCGGCGGGGTGTGGCAAAGCGTAATTCTCGAAAGCAAGCTGTTCAAGACTGTCGGCGGTAACCAGCTTTCGGATTATGCGCATAATCTGAGATTATGTATAAACTGCGACGTGCAGTATGCAATAAATAACGTAATGTGGCTTTAAGGAATGAATGAAGTAAAAGCAAGCTTATACTCGAAGAAAAAATCAAAACTGAATATAGTTCTTAACGTTTTAATTGCGGTGATAGCTTTCGCTTTGCTGTTCGAAGTGGTCTTTGCAACGACGTATTCGGGAATTTACGTTGTGGGTACGTCAATGAACGATACCTTGACGGGCGCGGAAAGCGAGGATACGGCGGGCGGTGATTACGTCTTTGTCAACAGACACGCGAAGCCCGACTACGGCGATATAGTAGTCGTGTTCACCGAAAAGAACAAGACGATAATAAAAAGAGTAATAGCTATGGGCGGCGACAGGGTGAAGCTTGTCCGCGGTCAGCTTTATATCAAGTATTCGGGAAAGGACAAATTCGTCGAGGTTGAAGAAGCTTACGTTTCGGCGGCGAACAATTCTTCTGTATCCGACCAGAACAGCTTCCCGTGGGTCAATAACAAAATTGACGAAAACGGTTACCTCGTAGAGAAGGATTGTCTTTTTCTGCTCGGAGACAACAGAAACGTCAGCCTCGACAGCCGCGGCAAAATCAATGTACACAACGGATTGAAAAGCAGTATTCCCGAAAATTTCCCCGTTAAAAATCTGTACGGGGTGGTTGCGGGCTGGTCGCTTAACAATAAAAATTTCTTTTCGGTGATACACAGATATTTTTACTTCGATTTGCCGAAAAGCTTAGGATTAAAATAAATACGGAGGGCGTTTATGCGCGCGATAGTTACGGTATCGGGCAAGGACAAGACGGGCATCATTGCCCGCGTCAGTGCGTTTCTTGCCGAAAGGGGAGTTAATATTCTTGATATAAGCCAGACGATAATGCACGGGCACTTTGCAATGGTTATGCTTGCGGATTTATCGGAGGCAAAGGTACAGCTTTCTTCACTTTCGGAACAAAGCCATGCTTTGGGCGAAGAGATAGGAATGTCAATACACGTCCAGCACGAAGAAATTTTCAATGCAATGCACAAGGTATAAATATGTTTAAATACGGCGATGTTTTGGAAACTATAAATATGATTGAGAGAGAACATCTCGATATCAGAACGGTAACGATGGGAATTTCTTTGTTGCCGTGTATCGGCGGTTCCGCCGAACAGACCGCGCAAAAAGTCTACGACAGAGTTTGTAAAAAGGCTGAAAATATTGTAAAGGTCACTGCGGACTTGTCGCGCGAATACGGTATTCCCATTGTCAATAAGCGCGTGTCGGTGACGCCCGCGGCGCTTGTTTGCGCTCCGTTCCCCGAAAAGGCTGCGCTTGTCGGTAAAGCTTTGGACAACGCCGCAAAGACCGTCGGAATTGATTTTCTGGGCGGATATTCCGCGCTCGTACATAAGGGAATGGCGGATTACGAAAGGCAGTTCATATTAAGTATTCCCGAAGTGCTTGCAGGCACCGAAAAGGTCTGCTCGTCGGTCAACGTCGGCTCGTCAAAGTCTGGCATAAATATGGACGCCGTCAAGCTTTTGGGACAAGTTATAAAGGAAACCGCCGCGAAAACCGCCGACAAAGGCGGCTTCGGCTGCGCCAAATTCGTCGCGTTCTGCAACGCGGTTGAGGACAATCCGTTTATGGCGGGCGCGTTCCACGGCGTAGGCGAAAGCGGAACGGTTATCAACGTCGGCGTTTCGGGACCGGGAGTAGTTCAGCACGCAATCGAAGCTATTCCCGACGCGGATTTGTCCGACCTTGCCGAAATGATAAAGCGCACGGCGTTTAAAATCACGCGCGCGGGACAGTTGATAGCGAAAGAGGCGGCAAAGCGTTTAAACGCCGAATTCGGCATAGTAGACTTGTCGCTTGCGCCCACTCCCACAAGAGGGGATTCGGTGGCGCAGATTTTAGAGGAAATGGGGCTTGAAAGCGTGGGAACGCACGGAACCACGGCATGCCTTGCAATGCTCAACGACGCGGTTAAAAAGGGCGGGGTTATGGCAAGCTCGCGCGTGGGCGGGCTTTCGGGCGCGTTTATCCCCGTTTCCGAGGATATCGGCATGATTGAAGCCGCCGAGCGCGGAACGCTTAATATAGACAAGCTCGAAGCAATGACAGCGGTCTGCTCGGTAGGGCTGGATATGATAGCCGTGCCCGGCGATACGACCGCCGCCACGATAAGCGCGATTATCGCCGACGAAGCGGCGATAGGCATGATAAATAACAAGACGACGGCGGTAAGAATAATCCCCGCGCCGAATAAAAAGGTAGGCGACAGCGTCGACTTCGGCGGACTTTTGGGGCACGCGCCTATAATGCCCGTTCATAACGAAGCGGCGGAAAAATTCATATCGAGAGGCGGTCTCATACCCGCGCCGATACATTCAAATAAAAATTAATTTTAAGGAGTTTATATATGAAACGTAGCGAAGTTAAGGAAAAATACAAATGGCGTATCGAAGATATCTTCTCTTCCGACGAAAAGTGGGAAGAAAGCTTCAAGCAAGCCGAAAAAGCGATAACTTTTTCAAAATATGCGGGGAAGCTTCACGATAGCGACACGCTTTTGAAGTTTTTCAAGGATAGCGACGAATTCGACAAGCTTGTATCCAAGCTCGGCGTATACGCGCATATGCGCCACGATGAAGACGCGGCCATTTCCAAATATAACGCATATTACGCAAAGATAGGTATGCTTTATACCAAATACTCGACGGAAATCTCTTTCTTCGACCCCGAAATGGCGAAGCTGGACGAAGCGTATTTAAAAGGATTGATAGCGGACAAGCGTTTTGCCGATTACGATTATATCCTCAAAAGAATTTTGGAGCGCAAGCCCCACGTTCTGTCCGAGCCCGAAGAAAGGCTTGTCAGCATGACGGGCGAAATTTTTTCGAATTTCTCAGATATCTTCAATATGATTGACGACCTCGAACTGCCTCTGCCCGAAATCGAGTGGGAGGGCGCAAAGACAAAGCTCAGCCACGGCATGTACGGCGTTATTCTTCACTCAGAAAACAGAGAGAAGAGAAAGGAAGCTTACGAGAAATATTACGGCGCGTATACGTCCTTGATAAACACGATTACGTCGACCTACTTCGGCAACGTCAAAAAGGACGTGTTTATGAGCAAGGCGTACAAATACAATTCGTGCTTGGAACGCGCGCTTTTCAACGAGTACGTCGACAGAAAGGTTTACGATAATCTCTTGGCGGCGGTCAATACGGGCTTGCCTTCGTTGCACAGATACGTTGCCGACAGAAAGAAGCTTCTCGGCTATGACAAGCTTTATTTCTACGATATGTATACCCCGCTCGTTTCGGGCGCGGAAATGAAGCTTAACTTCGACGACGCATACGAGTATGTCATTAAAGGCCTTGCGCCCCTCGGCAAAGATTATCAGGCACTTTTGAAAAAGGGCTACGACGAGAGATGGATTGACGTTGAGGAAACGGACGGAAAGGCGGGCGGCGCGTACAGCACGGGCTGCTACGGCGTTCACCCTTACGCGCTTTTGAACTATAAGCCCACCACGAACGATATATTCACCGTCGCGCACGAAATGGGTCACTCGCTTCATACCTATTTCTCCGACAAAAACCAGCCCGTATCGAAAAGCTCTTACACGTTTTTCGTGGCGGAGGTCGCAAGTACCGTAAACGAAGTTCTGCTTCTCAAATTCATGTTGAACGACGCAAAAGACGCGGCGCTGAAAAAATACCTTCTCAACTATTATCTCGATATGATTCGCGCAACCCTTTTCAGACAGACCATGTTCGCGGAATTCGAGTACGACGCGCACACTATGGTTGAGCGCGACGAGCCTTTGACAAAGGAAAACCTTTGTCAGCTTTACGCCGACCTCGGCAAGAGATACTACGGCGAGGCAATCGAGCACGATTACAATATCTCGTGCGAGTGGTCGAGAATACCTCATTTCTACCGCGCTTTCTACGTATATAAGTACTCGACGGGTATAATTACGGCAATGAACATTGCGAACAGAATTCTTACCGAAGGGGAAACCGCGGTAAAGGATTACTTCAAATTCCTTTCGGGCGGGTCGTCGACCGACCCCGTATCGCTTTTGAAACTTGCGGGCGTAGACCTTATGACCACGAAGCCTTTTGAGTTTGCAATGAACGAATTCGATAAAACACTTACAGATTTTGAAAAATTAATGGGTTTATAAAGTACTATGTCAGACAAAAACAACGTAATGCCCAACAATTTAGACGCTGAACAGGCATTATTGGGCTGTATGCTTATTGATAACGAAATACTCGCCGAAGTATTGGAACAGCTTGAAAGAAACGATTTCTATCAAGAATCCCATCAATATATCCTTACAGCAATGAAAATGATATTCTCCGAGCGCAAGCCTATCGATATCGTCACACTCTGCGACCGTCTCGACGGCGACGGCAACCTCGAAAATGCGGGGGGCATTTCCTACGTTTCAGAGCTTGCCCAGATAACCCCGTCGGCGGCAAACTATAAATATTATCTCGATATCGTCAAGCGCGACAGCGTTAACCGCAGCCTCATAAGGGCGGCAAGGGATATAGCCGAGTTTGCTAAATCGAGCGACGACTCGATAAAAAGCGTGCAGTTCGCCGAAGAGAAGATTTATTCGGTATCGAAAACCAACGATACATCGTCGGTAAAGGATATCCGCGAGGGCAGCGGTATAAGCGCGGTTTTGGATAAATTCGAAAAGCTCGCAAAGGACAAGGACGCATACCGCGGAGTTATTACGGGCTTCACGCGGCTTGACAAGCTAACTAACGGCTTGCAAAAGTCGGACCTGATTGTTATTGCCGCCCGTCCCGGTATGGGCAAGACCTCCATTTCAATGAATATAATCGAGAACGCCGCGCTGGGCAGCGGCGCGGTCTGCGCGATTTTCTCTCTGGAAATGCCCGAAACTCAGCTTATACAAAGGCTTTTGTGCAGCGCCGCAAACGTAAGCATGTCGGCGGCGTTGTCGGGTAAACTTACCACCAACGACTGGAAAAAGATTTTCAAAGCCGCGGATAAATTGAAGCAGAGCAGAATTAATATCGACGATTCGTCGCGCGTAACCCCCGCGGAGATACTCTCGAAGTGTCGCAGAATAAAGTCGAAAAACAACGGTCGGCTAGACCTTGTAATGATTGACTATATCCAGCTTATGTCAAGCGGTAAAAAGAACGGCGACGAGAACAGAACGCAGGAAGTTGCGGCAATCACCCGCGACCTTAAAATCATGGCGAAGGAGCTTGACGTGCCCGTTATCGCGCTTTCGCAGCTCAGACGAATTCAGTCGGGCGAGCCTCAGCTTTCCGACCTTAGAGAATCGGGCGCAATCGAGCAAGACGCGGATATCGTTATGTTCATTAACCGTCCCGACGTCAACGCTACCGACGAAGATATGGCTAAAAAGCACATTGTAAAGGGCATGGCGGACTTGATAGTCGCCAAGCACAGAAACGGCGGACTTGACAGAATTAAACTTCGCTTCAAGGGCGAACTGACCAAGTTCGTCAACCCCGAGCCCGACGACGAAATGCGGCCCCCTCCCGAGGAAAACCACGCGCCCATACCCGAGGATTTGCCGCCCGTCGAAGATTTAACACCGCCCGACGAGGAAATGCCCTTTTAAAATGCTGACCGAAATTTTACCGATAAACGAAAATTCTTTGCGCTTGTCAAAGGAAATAATTTTAAGGGGCGGAGCGGTTGCAATTCCCACCGAAACGGTGTACGGACTCGGCGCAAACGCGCTCGACGGCGGCGCGGTTAAAAGAGTGTTCGAAATTAAGGGGCGCCCCAACGATAATCCGCTTATCGTACACGTTCATAAGGAATACGATATTTCGGGGCTGGTTTCCTATATTCCGCAATATGCAAAGCGCCTTGCAGAAAGGTTTCAACCCGGTCCCTTGACTATGGTTTATAAAAGCAAGGGTGCGGTATGCCCCGAGGTTTCGTGCGGGCTCGACACCGTCGCGGTACGCGTCCCGTCGCACGCGGGCGCGCAAGCGTTTTTAAAGTATATCGACTTGCCGATAGCCGCGCCGTCTGCGAACCTTTCAAAGCATGTCAGTCCCGTGACGGCGGAGCACGTTTTTGCCGACCTTAACGGTAAAATCGAGTTGATTCTGGACGGCGGAAAGTGCTCGGGCGGAATTGAAAGCACCGTGCTCGACTGTACGGGCGAAATTCCCGCAATTCTCAGAAGCGGACTTGTAACCCGCGAAATGATAGCCGAGGTTGCGGGCGACTGCATCGAATACGTTCCCGCGGAGGGCGAAAGAGTGCGCTCGCCCGGAATGAAATACAGTCACTATTGCCCGAATTGCGCGTCCGTACTATTCGACGGGAAGGAAGAAGCCGTTCGTTACTATAACGAGTGCGAGAAAAAAGGCGTAAAGGCTTTTATAATGTGCGACGACGAAACGGCAAAAACTTTAAACGTCGAAAGAATTCTCAATCTCGGCGCGACAGAGAACGAAATTGCTTCCAACCTCTATTTTAAGCTACGCGAAGGGGAAGAAAAGGCGCAAGCGATTATAGCTATCGCGCCGCGTAACCAAAGCGGAATAATGGCGGGGGTTATGAACAGACTTGAAAGAGCGTGTAAAAAACAATGAAAAGAAAAAAAATACTGTTTGTATGCACGGGCAACACTTGCCGCAGCCCCATGGCGGAAGCGTTGCTCAGAAGCAAAATCAAGAAAAATAAAATAACATGGTGGGACGCGGCTTCCTGCGGTATTCAGGCGGAAGTCGGAGGCTCGATAAGCCCGAACAGCAAAAAGGCGCTGGAAGAGGTCGGTATTTCGGTGGATAAATTTAAGCCGACTCAACTCACGCAGAAAAAAATTACGGCGAGCACGCTCGTCGTATGTATGACGCAGTCGCAAAAACAGATTTTGGAGGAGTGCGGGAATATTTTCTGCGTCCGAGATATCTGCGGTTACGACGTGCCCGACCCATACGGTTGCGATTTGGAGACTTACAGACAGACCCGCGAAGCGCTTTCCCGCGTTTGCGATATGATAATAAACAATTATATAAAAAATTATAAGGAAGAAGTGTAAAATGAAAATTGCTATTGCCTGCGACCACGGCGGACTTAATTTGAAAAACGAGGTTATAAAATACCTCAAAGAAAACGGCTACGAATACAAGGATTTCGGAACAAACAGCACCGACAGCTGCGATTATCCCGATTTCGCGTTGCCGGCGGCGGAGGCCGTAGCTTTCGGCGGTTGCGATAAAGGCATTATAATCTGCTCGACGGGTATAGGCGTTTCCATAGTTGCGAATAAGGTTCCCGGCGTGCGGTGCGCGCATTGTCACGACAGCTATTGCGCGGAATTTACCCGCCTTCATAACGACGCCAACGTGCTCGCCATGGGCGAGAAAGTTGTGGGCGTAGGCTATGCTTTAAAAATAGTCGAAAAATTTCTGACGACCGAATTCGAGGGCGGCAGACATCAGCGCCGCGTGGATAAAATTACCGCGATAGAAAAGAAATACTGCAAATAATTTGCCCGTAACTGCGCATATTAAGGTTACGGAGGTATATTATGAAATTAAATTGCGGCGATACTTGCCCCAAGTCCGGCTCCTACAAGGTAGTCGACAGAAAAGGCAACGTTATTAATTCCGTTTGGGTAGGCGAAGGCGAAACTATGCCCCCCACACAGTATTCGGATTGCTTTTACGAGTCTGAATCCTAATTAAAAGATATTACTTTCGAAAAATGCGCCCTCTTACGACAAATCGTAAGAGGGCGTTTAATTATGCTTTGAGCTGTCAAAAAGATAAATATGTGCACGGCAGTAACGTATAAAACAAAGGATTTTTACTTCGGACGGACGCTCGACTATGATTTTTCGTATGTGGAAGAGATAACTATAACGCCGCGGAATTTTTTATTGCGCTTTCGTGAAACCGAGGCGTTTCAAAAGCATTTTGCGATTATCGGAATGGCATTCGTCAATGACGGTTATCCGCTTTATTACGACGCGGTCAACGAAAAGGGGCTTTGCATGGCGGGGCTGAATTTTGTCGGCAATGCGCATTATAGTAAAATAGAAAAAGGTAAAATCAATTTGGCGCAGTTCGAGCTTATACCGTATATTCTCGGCAAGTGCGCTTCGGTCAACGAAGCGCTGAAAGAGTTTAAAAAAATCAATTTAGCGGATATAAGATACAGCGACGATTTGCCGTCCGCGGAGCTGCACTGGATTATTGCCGATAGGGGCAGAGCGGTAACTGTCGAATTTGTCAAGGCGGGGGTGCAAATTTACGATAATCCCGCAGGAGTTTTGACAAATAACCCGACATTCGGCGAACAGCTTTTCAATCTGAACAATTACGCGGGGTTAACCACGAAAGACCCGAAGAACGGCTTTTCAAAAAAACTGCGACTGAAAAATTACAGCCGCGGTATGGGCGCGCTTGGCTTGCCGGGCGACTTGTCGTCGCAGTCGCGCTTTGTGCGCGCTTCTTTCGTCAAGCTCAATTCGGTGTCGGAAAAGACGGAGGAGGCGAGCGTCAATCAGTTTTTCCATATTCTCGGCTCGGTTTCGTGTCCGCGCGGTGCGTGTATGGTCGGCGATAATTACGAAATTACCGTGTATACCTCGTGTTGCAACGCCGACAAAGGAATTTATTATTACACTACCTATGAAAATCACAGAATAACGGCGGTGGATATGAACAGACACAAACTCGACGGAAAAGAACTTTTCCGTTATCCCGTAAACCGCTGCGAGGATATTTGTTTTAAATAATCGAAATAATTTTTGGGCTTTACGTCGCTTTTATTGTTTTTATAACGGTCGTAAGCGCGCCGCAAGCCAACGTCTAACGGCAACAGCTCGGGCATTATTTTGTTTTGCTCGGCGGTATCAAGAAAATAGGCGTAATCGTAGAAGGGAAAATAATTTCGCTGTTCGATTTCGCTTGATACGTTTATAAACTTCGGAGTTTTTCCGACTGCCGAATAACATTTTTCTACCCATTCCTTAACGGTAACGGGGGAGTTGCCGACGTTGAAAATATGCTTGGCGGGTTTTGATTTTAATATTGTTTCTATAAATCTGCTTAAATCTTCAACGTGGAATAATTGAAGCGGCATGGAACCGTCTTTCGGCAAATAGAACGGCAAATCTCTTTCGGCGCATTCGAATACGAACGCTTCTCTGTATACGTTGTTATATTCGCCGTAGAGGTAAGGCGGTCTGATAATATAGGCGGAGGGAACCCTTTTTAATAGGGCGTTTTCTGCGCTTATTTTGTTTGTTCCGTACTCGCGCCAAAATTTGTTTTCACCGCATTTATCGCTTTCTTTAAAGGGCAATTCAAGCGTTTCGGGATACACCGCGCTTGAACTTATCATAACGTATTTGTCAAAGCTTTCAAGCCCGTCTAAAAGGGTGTTTATATCCTCGGCGGTATAAGCGGTTACGTCGATAACCGTATCGAAATGCAAGCCTTTTAAGTGTCCGTTAATTTTTCTTCGGTCGCACTCGATTAGTTTTACATTTTTCAGTTGCGTTTTTGTGTTGCGATTGAGTACGTAAACCTCATTGCCTTTGTCGGCAAAATATTCTGCAATGTATTTGCTTACGAAAACAGTACCGCCCGTAACTAATATTTTCATTGCTTATCCTCCTTGATTGAAATTATAACATAGAATAGTAGGGGTGGGCAACATTATAGAGAAAAAACGTAAGTTGAATTAAATTCAACTTACGTTTTTAGTGGTGCACCAAGACAGACAGAGTTTGAACCTTAAATACGTATTTGTAAACGGGGTTGCGGGCTTTGTCGCAAAAAGATAAAAGTAAAACGGCAATGAGTTTAGGCTCGTTGCCGTTTTACTATCTCCCACCCAAGAGAACCCACCCTAATGGTCGTAAATTAAGATAAATACATTTCGTCATAGATTTACAAGTTTCTACGTTTTTTACGCCAAAAGTGTTACAGTGTTACGGGGTGGACTGGTAATACTATGTCCACCCGCACACGGGCGGCAAGCCGCCCGTGTATTGCCGTGTTTGCTTTAATTGCGTTACACGTTACGGGGTGAACTGGTAATAGTATATATATTATACAAAATCACGTAATTGCTTTTGCAAATGTTTGCGTACTGTTGCCATTTGTTGAGATATGGACGAGTGAGAAACGCCGCGCTCACGCGCAATCGCCCGCATAGTCATTTCCTCGTAATAGAATTTATGCACCAATTCGCGCCGCTTGTCTGATAGAGTAAGCAACGCTTTAAGTACGCAGTCTATACTTTCGCGCCGTATAATTATAGCAAGTGTATCAGCGGACTTGTCCTCAAAATCTATTCCGTTTTCAATTAAATAGTTCAAAGAGGTATGCCGCCTTGTTTCCCGCCAATGGTTGCGCTTTTCCATTTGTACGAGTTGTAAGTGTATCAAATATAATTCGTCCGTAACCTCTATTTCATTTGTAGTGCCGTCAACAAATTTATAAATAATTATTTGCATATAGAAAGCCTCCAACTATAAGCACGGCGACAGCATTTTGGAAAGGTTTTTGAGAAAATAAAAAAAGCCCGACAAACTTTCAGACTTTATAAGCCTTGAAAATCTGTCGGGTTTTACTCTTTCATAGAGAGCCTTAACGCCTTTAACAAATGCCAGCCGTAAATGTGCGTGCGCTTACTGCCCTATAAAGTTGTGAGAGTGTAGGCGTTTGCTATGAGGTGTCTATGTATAAAAAAAGAATTGAGTGCGCCATTTACTGCTCCCGAAAATAATTTTTTACTTTCGTACACTCAATTCTTTATTTGTTATAAAGATTTATTCGGTTGTTATGCTTTGTCAGATAGCATTTTTAATATTGTGATTTCGTCGCCCTTGATTACTATTCGTAGTTTTAATTTACATTTCGGGCAACGTATTTCCACGTTTGAGCCGTCGTCTAACTTGAATAATTTATACCCACATTCGGGGCATACAATATAATTTGTCATAGACTGTATTTCTTTTTGTACTTTTATCGTTTAATCTTAAATTTTAACAATAAGGCAATAACGCTGCAAAGTAAAATAAATATACCGAACAATACGGGTAAATGCCAAACTTGAAAACTCGTCATTGCCTTAAATGCTATTGTAGCGGGGAAAGCATAGGCAATATATTGCATAAATTGTGGCAACATATCTGCGGGAAACATAATGCCCGACAGCATAGTGGACGGCAAAAATATTGCCATTGCTACCATTGTCAACTTTGCTTGCTGTTTAATCAAAAGCCCGAAAATACAACTGATAGCAAGAGTTATCGCAAGCAACGCTATAAGCGATAAAAAATACCATATCAAATCAGGCGGCAATTCCGCTTTGAAAATTAAAGGCGAAAGGGCAAAAACTATAAGACAGCATATAAGCGTATGTATAAATGACGAAATAAATTGCGATATAACGCCAAACCAAATAGGCGCGCCGTTTGCATTATAGACCTTTTTAACGTCTGTTCCGTAGATTTCCGCAACTGCGGGCGGTACGCCGAACAACGCGCTCATTATGATTGTAAATACGGTCATTGACGAAATAAGAGTTTTTGTAGCGTTCGTATCAATAGTAGTGAAAATTCCGCCCATAAATAGAAAAAATATGAGCGGCACAAGATAACAAGCAATAAGCATACCTTTACTGCGTATATCAAACTTGAATTGTAAACCAATCCCGTATAAAAAAGCCTTCATTAGTTCGCACCTCTCACAATGTTCATAAAGTTTTGTTCAAGCGATATTCTATCGGTCTGAATTTCCGAAATCGATATGCCTTTTTGTTTGTATTCCGATAATAGCGTAAATAAAGTTTCCGTAATATTTTCCGTTTCGTATTCGTTTTGCCCGTCGGCGGTTTTTATGCGTATAATATGCCTTTTGCCGCCCATAGCGGTAAATTCGTCAACCGTTCCGATAAAAGCAATATTCCCGTTACTCAAAACGGCTACTCTGTCGCATAATTCTTCGACTTCCGCCATATCGTGGCTGGCAAGAATTATTGTTTTGCCTTGTGATTTTAATGCGCGTATTTGTTCGTGCAACGATACGCGCCCCTCAACATCAAGACCCGCAGTCGGTTCGTCAAGGAAAATAATGTCGGGGTTGCCTATAAGTGCAAGCGCAAGGTGTAAGCGGCGTTTTTGCCCCGTAGACAAATCGGCATATTTCTTTTTTGATAATTCGGGTATGCCGAAAGAATTAAGCATTTCTTTATCTGGTGTGGTTTTATGCCAATTAGCAAACAGTTTGACGGCTTCCATAGGTTTAATATAGGCTTGTAAAGCCGACGACTGTAATTGAATACCGATTTTTCCGTTTACGGTTATATTCCCGCTGTCGTAAGCGCGTAAGCCCTCGATACATTCCAAAGCCGTAGTTTTGCCCGCACCGTTTACGCCGAGCAAAGCAAAGATTTCACCTTTATGTACGGTTAAATTTATACCTTTCAATACGGAGTTCGCGCCGTAACTCTTTTTTAATTCCTTGACCTCGATTATATTTTTCATTTTTTTGCCTCAAAAGGGTTAATACCCAAATTTTCAAAATAAAAACCCAGCGCAGGCTCAATAAAAGCATCCAGTACGTTTTGCATATCGTTATCCGCTTGCGCGTTTCCGAAATTCATTAGTTGTGATAATATACTCATATCGCCGCCCGTAAACTCTGTTATAAGTTGCCAAAATTCTTTTGCGATAATTTGTCCTTGTTCACTTTCGGGTGCTATGCCGTTCTCAATGCATTTTTCTATTTTTCCGACAATTAAGTTAAACTTATTTATAAACGCAACACCCGTATCTTTATCGAATTTCTTATGACAGTAGTCGAGCATATTATCGTCAAAATATTTAATTAAACCGTAATACTTATTCCCCATTTGCAAGTTGACAATTATATCGGCATACTTTGAAAAATCAACTGTTTGCATTTGTTCTATTTCGTTTTTCAATAGTTCGATTGCTTGTAAAGATTGTGTAAGCGTATTTATTTGTGTTTGTATTGAATTACTTTGTTCAGTCAACGCGATTATTGCCTTTTGCGGCGTATCAATAGAAGTCAAACAGTTCTTTATTTCATTAAATGAAAACCCTAACGATTTAAGAGTAAGTATCTGATGCAACTTAACAATATCTTTATTACTATATAAACGCCGTCCGCCTTCGCTGATACAAGACGGACTGAAAAGCCCTTCGCGGTCATAATATTGTAATGCCCTAATTGTTAGTCCCATTTTCTTTGCGACTTCTCCGACTGTCATGTACCCTTGCGGAATTGCTTTATACTTTGCCATAAAAAACTCCTTGCGTATATTATAATTCATTACGCAGCGTAACAAGCAAGCATTTTTAAGTAATTTTTATAAAAATTTTTATTTATAATATTCGACATAATTCACAACTCTTTGATAAATTTTCTTGTTATATTCGTGATAAAATCAACGTGAGATTTTATATTCTTTTCCATAAGAATTACATAGTTTGTTATTCGCTTGTGCTTACCGTCTGGGGACGGAATACGCCGCCTTGACAAATTGTAAAGGGCGACGATTTATCTCCCGTTAGGCATAAAACCGTCGTCGCCTACGGCGCAAACCCTTGACAATTTGCCTGCGGCGGCATTTTTTGCTGGTTAAGACGGTAAGCCCCAAAGCGAACAACAAAATTTTTAAGCCGCAGTCCGCAACGGACGGCGCAAAGGAGCAGACATTGAACAACAACGCTGTTATTTATGCAAGGTATAAGTTCACAAGGACAAAACGAGCAGTCTATCGAGGGGCAAGTACGCATTTGCACCGCATACGCCGAAAGCAAGGGTTTTACTGTCGTAAAGACCTATATGGACAAGGCAAGAACGGGAACGAACGACAACCGCCCAGACTTTCAGAAAATGATAAGCGACGCAGACAAAGGCGCGTTTCAGCATATTATCGTTTACAAGTTCGATAGGTTTGCACGCAACCGCATTGACAGCATAATGTATAAAGCGCAGTTAAAAAAGCAGTACGGCATACGGGTAGTTTCTGCAACCGAGCCAGTCAGCGACGACGAGGGCGGCGAAATATACGAAATGTTTTTGGAATGGAACGACGAGAAATACAGCGAAAGACTTTCCAAGCGTGTACGCGACGGACTGGACACGAGCGTTAAAAACGGAACGTATTGCGGCGGTTATCTCATTTACGGGTATAAACTCATAGATACCGACAAGAAAGGCAACAAAGGCACGATACACAAAGTAGCCATTGACAAGGAACAAGCCGAAATTGTGCGCTTTATCTTTACTGAGTACGCCAACGGCACAGACAAGAAAGAAATAGCCGACGAATTGAACAAGCGGCACATACTTTACAAAGGTAAGCCGTTTACTTTCCGCACGTTCGAAAACTGGCTGTCTAACGCCAAGTACAC
Source organism: uncultured Christensenella sp. (assembly GCA_910578195.1). Taxonomy (GTDB): domain Bacteria; phylum Bacillota; class Clostridia; order Christensenellales; family Borkfalkiaceae; genus Coproplasma. Next base: position 161,380 of record CAJTOY010000001.1, read on the forward strand.
GGGCGAATTTATGCACGGGCAACGGCTATGTGCGAATACATACCCCGCTATCATAGACAAGGCAACTTTTGCAAAGGTGCAAAAAAGGTTACAGCAAAACAAAATACTTGCGGGAGCAAACTCTGCTATTGAGCCGTATTTGCTTACTGGTAAGGCGTTTTGCGGGCATTGCGGCACGGCTATGATAGCGGGCGGCGGTACAAGCAGATTAGGCAAAAAACATTACTACTATGTTTGCAAGCAGAAAAATAAAGCCCTCTGCGACAAGAAACGCGAGGACAAAGACAAACTGGAATTGTACGTTACCCAAGTGGTACACGAATTTTTGAGCGATAGAAAAAACGTTGAGAAAGCCGCGCAAGACACGATAAACTATTATGAGCAACGCACGGGCGACAACGGAATGCGGAGCATAGAGGCGCAAATACGGCACGCACAAGACGAGGCGGAACGACTTACAAACGCCTTTATACTGGCGCGGAACGACCTACTGCGGGCAAATATAGAACGCAAAATGCAAGAGATAGAAATACTTATAAAAGATTTAACCGCACACAAGGCTCAAATAGAGTTAGAGCGCGGGCAAAAGATAACCAAAGAAAAGATTATTGACTTTGTCAGTATGCTAATAAAGGGCGACCCTAACGACAAAGAATACCAAAAGAAACTGATAGACAACCTCGTTTACAAGGTTTTTGTTTACGACGATACAGTAGTTACATATCTGATTTTCGGCAACGACAAGGAAATTAAAGAAATAAGCCTTGCCGATAACGACAAGGCTATTACTGGTTTAACGCAGAGGGTTCAACCTCTATCGTTACTGGTGCGGACGAAGGGACTTGAACCCCCACGGTTGCCCACAGGAACCTGAAACCTGCGCGTCTGCCAATTCCGCCACGTCCGCAAAACAATAGTAATTATAATTGCATTTTAAAGTTTTGTCAAGTTAAAATTTATTCATAATAAAATATTTCTTTATTATGATTTTTTGCGTATTCGATTTCCTCCGAAACGGATTTTCCTATATATCCGCCAATGTTGACAACATATATTGCGTCGGATATATCGATTTTTTGTAAATGCGCATTAACAAGATTTTTTAATTCATTATCATTAAACGATTTATTTTCGATATTATAAACGGGTTGTAAAACGCAATAGCCTTTCTCGGTTTCGAGTTCGGTTGCTATCTTCATAATGTCGTTTGAAAACCTCATGCTTCCGCAAATTGTTATAATTTTATTTTTCATTTTGACGTTCCGTTTTTATTATAACGCGAAATATAAAAAAATTCAATGATTGAATTTAACTATAATTAAAAAAAAATTACAAAATTAACATTTTTTCAAAATGATTTGTCATACGGTTGTTAGTTGATGTTTAATTTGATATAATTTTATCGATAAATAAATACTGATAAAAAATATTTGAAGAAATCACATAATATTTAAAGGAGGACTTATGGATTTTAAGTTGGATTACGGCATCTGCGACAGCGTGGAAAAGCTGGAACAGGAGATTAGCAGAGTTAAAGCGGCGCAGAAGATTTTCGCTACTTACACTCAGGAGCAAGTGGATAAAATTTTTCTTGCTTGCGCGACTGCGGCAAACAAGGCGAGAATTTCCCTTGCAAAGCTCGCCGTTGAAGAGACGGGAATGGGGGTTGTAGAGGATAAGGTCATAAAGAACCATTATGCCGCCGAATATATTTACAATACTTACAAAAACGCGAAAACGTGCGGAGTTATCGAAGAGGACGCCGCCTACGGAATTAAGAAATTCGTCGAACCCATCGGAGTTATCGGCGCGGTTATTCCCACGACGAACCCCACATCGACGGCTATTTTCAAGACATTGATTTGCCTTAAAACGCGCAACGGCTGTATAATAAGCCCGCACCCCCGCGCAAAAAACAGCACGATTGCCGCGGCGAAGGTAATTTACGAAGCGGCGGTAGAGGCGGGCGCACCCGAAGGCATTATAAGCTGGATTGACGTTCCCAACCTCGATATGACCAACCTTGTCATGAAGGAGGTTGACCTCATTCTTGCAACCGGCGGTCCCGGTATGGTCAGGGCTGCGTATTCGAGCGGTAAGCCCGCAATCGGCGTCGGCGCGGGAAACACTCCCGCAGTCATTGACGACAGCGCGGACATACTTCTTGCGGTCAACTCGATTATTCATTCCAAGACCTTCGATAACGGTATGATTTGCGCGTCCGAGCAGTCCGTTATTATTTTGGATAAGGTTTACAACAAAGTCAAAAAAGAGTTCGCCGCGCGCGGTTGCTATATCTTAAAGCCCGAAGAAGCTGATTTGGTCAGAAAGACGATAATCATTAACGGCTCGCTCAATGCGAAAATAGTCGGTCAGTCCGCGAAAAAGATTGCCGAGCTTGCGGGCGTAAAAGTTCCCGATTCCACTAAAATTTTAATAGGCGAAGTGGAATCCGTCGAGCAGTCCGAAGAATTTGCGCACGAAAAGCTTTCCCCCGTGCTCGCTATGTATAAAGCAGACGATTTCGACGACGCGCTCGATAAAGCAGACCGTCTTGTTCATGACGGCGGCTTCGGGCATACCTCGTCGCTTTATGTCAACGTGACGACCTCCAAGGATAAAATCAACAAATTCGGCGAAAGAATGAAGACTTGCCGTATTCTCGTAAACACTCCCTCGTCGCAAGGCGGCATAGGCGATTTGTATAACTTCAAATTACCGCCCTCGCTTACGCTGGGTTGCGGTTCCTGGGGAGGCAACTCGGTTTCCGAAAACGTCGGCATCAAGCATCTTTTAAATATCAAAACCGTTGCGGAAAGGAGAGAGAATATGTTGTGGTTCAGGGCGCCCGAGAAGGTCTATTTGAAAAAAGGCTGTCTGCCCGTAGCTTTAAACGAATTAAAGGACGTTATGGGCAAGAAGAAGGCGTTTATCGTAACCGACTCTTTCCTCTACAAAAACGGCTACACGAAGTGCATTACCGACAAACTTGACGAGTTGGGCATAACGCACACCACGTTCTTCAACGTCGAACCCGACCCCACGCTTGCGAGCGCTATTGAAGGCGCAAAGCAAATGACCGCGTTCGGTCCCGACACGATTATCGCGCTCGGCGGCGGCAGCGCAATGGACGCAGCCAAAATCATGTGGGTGCTGTATGAACACCCCGAAGCAGACTTTATGGATATGGCTATGCGCTTTATCGACATAAGGAAGAGGGTTTACACCTTCCCCAAAATGGGAGAAAAGGCATACTTTATCGCAATTCCCACCTCGGCGGGAACGGGCTCGGAGGTTACTCCGTTTGCCGTTATCACCGACGAAAAGACGGGCGTTAAATATCCGCTTGCAGACTACGAGCTTTTGCCCGATATGGCTATAATCGATACCGATTTGCACATGTCCGCGCCCAAGGGACTGACAGCCGCTTCGGGTATCGACGCCGTAACCCACGCGCTGGAAGCTTACGCTTCGATGCTTGCTACCGACTACACCGACGGACTTGCATTACAGGCATTGAAAGTGATTTTCAAATATCTGCCCGAGGCATATGAAAACGGACAGACTGACGTCGAAGCGAGAGAAAAAATGGCTAATGCGGCGACTATGGCGGGTATGGCGTTCGCGAATGCGTTCCTCGGCGTCTGCCACAGTATGGCGCATAAGCTCGGCGCGTTCCATCACTTGCCTCACGGCGTAGCCAACGCGCTTCTGATTAACGAAGTAATCAAATTCAACTCGTCCGAAAGCCCCGCGAAAATGGGCACGTTCAGCCAGTACGACTACCCCAGAACCAAGCGCAGATATGCTGAGGTTGCCGAAAGTCTCGGACTTGACGGCAAGAACGACGACGAGAAAGTTAAAAATCTAATCGCAGCAATCGACGCGTTGAAGGCAAAGGTAGGCATTAAAGGCTCAATCAAGGAATACGGTATTGACGAGAAAGATTTCCTCGACAGACTTGACGATATGGTTGAGCAGGCGTTTGACGACCAGTGCACGGGCGCAAACCCCAGATATCCTTTAATGAGCGAAATCAAGCAAATGTATCTTAACGCATACTACGGAAAATAAAAGGAGGAAAATATGAAATCGGAAAATTTGATTTTTTCAAGGGAAGACAAAAAGATTTATAAAGACGGCGACAGATTAGTTAAAGTCTTTGACGGCACCTATTCCAAGGCGAACATCTTGAACGAGGCTTTGAACCACGCACGCGTGGAGGAAACCAACCTCAACGTTCCCCAAATTCAGGCGGTAGAAGTTGTCGACGGACAGTGGGCTATTATCCTCGATTATATCGAAGGCGAAACCCTTCAATCGCTTATGAACAAGCACCCCGAAAAGGAGGACGAATACCTCAATCTTTTCGTTGACCTTCAAATGACCGTTTTGTCGAAAAACGTTCCCATGCTCAATAAATTGAAGGACAAAATGAACGCGCAAATTTCCGCGGCAAATCTCGACGCAACTACGCGTTACGAGCTGCATACGCGCCTCGATTCGATGCCCAAGCACAAACATCTTTGCCACGGCGACTTCAACCCCACCAATATAATTATTACTGCCGACGGCACGCCCTACGTAATAGACTGGGCGCACGCAACGCAAGGCAATTCCTCCGCGGACGTTGCGAGAAGTTATCTTTTGTTCTATCTGGCGGGGCAGGAAAAACTTGCGGACAAATATCTCAAACTTTATTGCCGCAAGAGTGACACCGCGATTCAGTATGTACAGAGATGGATTCCTATTGTCGCGGCTTCGCGCCTTGTAAAAAGCAAACCGGACGAAGAAGAGTTCCTTCGCAAATGGATTGACGTCGTCGATTACGAATAATAAAAAAGTGCGGTTTCAGACCGCACTTTTTTCTTGCTTTTGGATATAAATATTGATATAATCATTTTATGTTAAATGAAAAAATGTGTTTTGTCACGGTGGAGTTTGTCGACGACGAAAACGTCAAGGGTTATTATTTCTGGTATGTGTGTGAAATTATCGGCGTCGAGGTCGGAGATAAGGTTATCGCGCCCCTAGGCAGACACAACAACGTACAAGAGGGAATTGTAAGGCAGGTTTTATTCACCGAGGACTACAACGCACCTTATCCGTTGCACAGTATAAAATATATAAGAAAAGTTATCAAAAACGGTTGCGGCAATGTTTAAAATAGTCAAAAAGCGCGAACTCAATTCCACTGTAACTATGATGGATATATACGCTCCGCTTATCGCCAAAAAGGCGCAGGCGGGGCAATTCGTAATTTTGAGAGTTGACGACGGCGGCGAAAGAATTCCGCTTACGGTGGCGGGCTTCGACCGTGAAAAGGGAACGGTTAAAATTATTTTTCAGATAGTCGGCGGAACGACTATGCGGCTGAACGCGAAAAAAGAGGGCGAGGCATTATGCGACTTTGTCGGGCCTCTGGGCTGTGCGACGAAAACCGAAGGAATTAAAAAGGTCTGTATCGTCGGCGGCGGAGTGGGGTGCGCCATCGCTTTACCCGTCGCGCAAAAACTCCACGAAAGCGGCGCCGATGTGCACTCGGTTATCGGTTTCAGAAATAAAGATTTGGTAATTCTCGAAGAAGAATTCAAAAACTGTTCGGACAAATTGACTGTTATGACCGACGACGGCAGCTACGGCAGGCGCGGCGTTGTCACAATGCCTTTAAAAGAAGCGCTGGACGGCGGCGAAAAGTATGACGAGGTCATAACAATAGGCCCGCTTATAATGATGAAATTCGTTGTCGCGACAACGAAGTCATACGGCGTGCCCACGACCGTTTCCATGAACCCCATTATGATTGACGGCACTGGAATGTGCGGGGGCTGTCGGCTGACCGTGGGCGGAAAAACCAAATTCGCTTGCGTTGACGGACCCGATTTCAACGGCTTCGAGGTTGACTTCGACGAAGCGATTTCGAGGGCGGGCATGTATGCCGAATTCGAAAAAGCGGAGCGGGAAAAGCTTTGTAACCTTTACAAAAAAGAGGTGAAATAATTATGGCGCTGCAACCCGAAAAGAATAAAATGCCGTTGCTCGGCGCGGAAGAACGCGCACATAATTTCAACGAGGTCGCCTTGGGCTATTCGGAGGCTGTTGCGGTTGCCGAAGCTACAAGATGCCTCAATTGCAAAAACCGCCCCTGCGTTGAGGGGTGCCCCGTAAATATCTCAATTCCCGACTTTATAACCAAAATAAAGCAGAGAAATTTCGAGGGGGCTTACGAAGTAATTTCGAAAAGTTCGAGCCTGCCCGCCGTCTGCGGCAGAGTTTGCCCGCAGGAAACGCAGTGCGAAAGCAAGTGCACGCTCGGAATAAAGTTCGAGCCGGTCGGTATAGGACGATTGGAGCGGTTTGTCGCCGACTGTCATAACGAAAACTTTCACGGCGAAACGGTATTGCCCGCAAGTAACGGGCATAAGGTGGCGGTGATTGGTTCGGGGCCCTCGGGCTTGACTTGCGCGGGCGAGCTTGCTAAAAAAGGATACAAGGTGACGGTTTTTGAAGCTTTACATACCGCTGGCGGAGTTCTTGTATACGGTATTCCAGAATTCAGACTGCCTAAGGCAATCGTCAAAAAGGAAGTCGAAACATTGGAAAAGCTGGGCGTAGAAATTTTGACGAACGTCGTCATAGGAAAAACGATTACCGTTGACGAGCTTTTTGCCGACTACGGTTTCGAAGCGGCATATATCGGCACGGGCGCGGGACTGCCGCGGTTTATGGGCATTAGCGGCGAGGGCTTAAAGGGCGTTTATTCGGCAAACGAATTCTTAACGCGCGCAAATCTTATGAAAGCCTATGAAAACGGCGCGCAGACACCTTTAATGAAGGCAAAGAAGGTTGCCGTCGTGGGCGGCGGTAACGTCGCAATGGACGCCGCCAGAACGGCGCTGCGCTTCGGTGCGAAAGAGGTTTATATCGTTTACAGGCGGTCTATGCAAGAACTTCCCGCAAGGCAGGAGGAAGTGGAGCACGCCGAAGAAGAGGGGATTAAATTCGAGATACTAAGAAATCCCGTCGAAATTCTCGGCAATAAAAGCGGCTTTGTCAAAGGCTTGAAATTGAGAAAGTGCAAACTCGGCGAAACCGACGAAAGGGGCAGACGCTCGCCGATAGAGATTGAAGGAAGCGAATACGTTTTGGACGTCGACTGCGTGATTATGGCGATAGGCACAAGCCCGAATCCCTTGATTAAAAACACGACGGCGGGGCTTGCGGTAAACTCCCGCGGCGGAATAATCGCGGACGTGGACGGCAAGACCTCCAAGGACGGCGTATATGCGGGGGGCGACGCAGTGACGGGCGCGGCGACGGTAATACTTGCTATGGGAGCGGGCAAAACCGCGGCTAAGGCAATAGACGAATATATTTTAAAAAATTACGGAGAATAGTAATATGTGTATTTCGGTTGAATTGGACAGCGCATTCGATTGCGCGGAAAAAATTAATGTTTACAAAGACGGAGCGGTTACAGTTTACGGCGCCGGAGACAAAGCTTTTAAAGAAATTCTCGTCAGCTGGAAATCTATGATTGACGGCGCGCATATAATGCCCGCGTTCGGCGTAAGCATTGACAGAGAAACACGCAAGGAATTGAATAAAGGGGTATGGGTGGAGTTCGAATTCAAGGAAACCTACGCATACAACGAAATGCCGTTTGAAAAGCTTCTTATCAATATGCAGGAGGGCTTCTCGGGCTTCAATCTTATTCGTTATAATTCCGATAGAGGTTACGACGGCAGATGCTTCTATTATTCTCTGGTAGGCAAAGATTCCACTGATTTTTACAACTTGTTGATAAAATAAAGAAGCGCAAACTTTAAAGCGCACTTCCCATAGAGATCTGACATACGATTATAAAAAGCTCTCAAACAAATTTGTTTGAGAGCTTTTAACTATACATTTTAATAACTATAAATTGAAATTTACTTTTTGAATTGTTTATTAAACTCTCTCAAATCTGCTTTTGTTTCTTCTGACAGCCGATTATAATCCACATTATCAATAGCGCCTTGTAAAACATACAAGAACACCAAACAAATATTAGGATAGTGCACTTTCAGTCTAAAAAAAGCCTCTTTGCTACCAACTACTATTAAATCTTCCGCTGTATTTATATCGACGGATTGCAACTTTCGTGCCATTTCCGTACCGATGTTTCTTAATGAAGTCAATTCACTCATTCGAGTTACCTCGCTAAATTATTGTTTATCGTACAATCATTATATCACGAAAAATGGAAGAACGCAACCGATTGAATTTTGCGGGAAATATAAAATATATCTATATCTCACTAGGCTACGAGTAGCCTATTTCGTCAATGAAAAAAGTACGGAAAAGGCACAGCTTAACGCTATGCCTAAATCTTTTTATTTGCGTCTTATTAAATTCCCTATGGGAATTACCGTAAAGTCTGCGCGCTTTTATTTCTTTGTATCTTCAAGCGATTTTTTATAAGCCGCGATAGCTTTGCTGAGCTGGTCTGGGCAAGAGGTGTTGTTTCTGCACTTAATTCCCGTAACGAGGCTTGCCACCTCGTCGAGCGTTCTGCCCTCGACAAGCTTGCCAATGCCTTGCAGATTGCCGCTGCAACCGCCTATGAATTTCACATGGTGAAGCTTGTTTTCTTCGTCGACTTCAAAAATAATTTGTCTGGAACAAGTTCCCGACGTCTGGTATACGAACATAAAAATTTCCTCCTAATCACAAAGACTGTCATATATTACCGCGTAAAGGTCGGCGGCTTTTTCTTCCCACTTTTTATAGATTGCTTTTGCCGTTTTCTTGTCGGGCACCACGAATTTCAAGTCCAGAGAGGGCTGGACGGGAGCAAGAATTTTAAGCGAAACAGTGTAGGTGCCGTCCATATTCTGAAAGTAGTCCGAGCGGCATTCCTGTCTGTTTCTGAACCTTGCGCTGTTTTTCTTGACGAACTGCGAAATTTCTTCCCTGACGCTTTTTGGAATATTTATATAGAAATTCGCAAGCGATTCCCTTCCGTCGGGCGTAATGGTGTAAAGGGTGTCCTCGTCCTTATTCACTATGCAGATAAAATTGTCGTCGATTAATTTATGGATAATGTTAACGCAATCCATGTAGCCCATCCAGGAGTTCGAAGAGGAGCACATATCAACGATAGTTCTTTCCGACAGTGCGCTTTCCATTTTATCGAAGACGAAAAGTATTATTAATTTGTTAATGGAAGTTTCGCCCGTGTTCAGCATAATGTTCTTAAAAAAGTAAAAGTTTTAATCATTATACTAAATATTTCGATTAAAATCAAGATATTTCCTTTAAAAATAATTTAATTTTGAAATAATCTGTGATATAATCTATATGAGGTGAAATATGAGCAGTACAAAAGAACAAGCCTTATTATTTTTGGAAAAGTGCGACGAGCTTAAAAAATGCAAATTTATTATGGCGACGAGCAAAATCAAGGATATTTTGAAATGTATTGTCAACAGTCCCGACCTTTACAGACTGTTCGAAACCGTGACAAAGGATTTCAGCTATCCCGAATATAAAAAGAAGTGTCTTGTGACTACCGACGACGGCATAATGCGCAAAAGCTGCGTCGTGCTTCCGCAGACGGTGGGGCAGAGGCTTGCGTTTATCTTTTGTCTGTTAGTTGAAATCGACAAGGACACTATAAACTTAAACGATTTTTTGCAGATTTATTTCCGCGAGGACGGAAGTTATTTCGCAAGCTATCAGTCGTTCTGTAAAAATATTATAGGAAGTCTCGAAGATTTAATCCGTCAGGTTTTCAAAGAACAGCTCGCTTTGCCCGAGCCGCGCGCCGAAATCAGTCCGTCGAGGGGGAATTTGCTTTCCGAAATAAGCCTTGCGACCGAGGAAGAGAAAAGATTTGTTTCGTGCAGCGCTTTACCCGACGAAGACAAAGAAAACGGTTTGAAGATACTCGACGCGCTTTTTTGCGCGGTAAGGGATAGGGACGTCGAAAGAATAGACGCGCTTATCTGCGGGTACAATTATTTTGTACTTTACAATAAATGCGTAAGCGACGGGATTGCAGCCCTCATAGAAACGCTCGGAGAGTTTGAAGCGACGTTATGAATTTGAGAGAAAGAAAAATCAATTCGAAAACTATTTTCGACGGAAAAATAGTAAAACTCGAAGTTGACGGCGTAGAATTGCCCGACGGCAGCCGCGCGGTGCGCGAGTGCGTAAGGCACAGCGGCGGGGCGGCGGTTCTGCTTGTCCACGACAATAAGGTTTTGCTTGTAAAACAGTTCAGATATCTCTACGGTAAGGAAATTTACGAAATCCCCGCGGGGAAACTGAACGAGGGCGAGGACGGCGCGGTCGCGGCGGAGCGCGAGCTCGAAGAAGAAACGGGATATCGCTCGCGACTTGTTCCTTTGCTCGATTTATATCCCTCGGTCGGATACACAGACGAGATAATTCATATATATTATGCCGAAAGCTATAAGTTTGTCGGGCAAAAGCTCGACGAGGGCGAATTTTTAAACTGCGAATTTGTGGCTTTGGATAAGGTGCTTGAAATGATAGACCGCGGCGAGATTTGCGACGCAAAGACGGTGGCTGCGATTTATAAGTACGTATTAAAACAAAAGTAAAAGGGGTTGCCTTGGGCAACCCCTTTTTTTGATTAGTTACAACCGCATCCGCAACCGCAGTTTCCGTTGCCGCATAACAGATTAGAAAGCGTTCCGTTTTTCCACATACTGTAAAGCAAAGCGATAAGTATGGGGGTACAGCTTCCGCTGAGTACGCTTTCGAGACCGTTACCGCTGCAACTTGCTGCAAGAAGTAAAAGTATCAGAATCCAAAGGCAGCTGTTAGTGCCGCAGCACTGCGAAAAAATGTTCATAAATTTCCTCCTGTGAAATTAGCTGCATGGCGGTATGTAGTTTTGTTTTTGCCTATGCAGTTTCCGTATGATAACGTATATTAAATAATATTAAAATTCTCATAAAAATGTTACATGCCGGTTGCATATTTTCAAAACCGTTGCTATAATATAATTAAATTAAGGTACTTTCGGCGGGTATTGTTTTTTTAATGAATCCGACCGTATTATAGTATAAAATATTTTTTATTTGCGAATACCCTATACGGGATTCGACGGAGGTATTTATGAAGAACGACAAAGCTCATTTTGTCGCGTTTATCGGCGTAATGTTTGCGCTGATATTTGTGCTGTTTTTGCTGGAAGGAACTCTTCTGGCGGGCGTAGGAATGACGGCGTGCATTTTGTCATTGCCCATATCCATTGCGTTAAGTATCTATGACGACTGGAAAAAGAGTTTCATAGGCGGAACCCTTCTCGGTGTGTGCAGTTGCATTTTCTGCCTGATTTTTGCATCGGCTTTTATTTTTTACGCAAATCCCTTGATTTGCATACTGCCGAGGTTTTTTATAGGCATCACGGCGTATTGGAGCTATCGCGGTCTTTCCGCGCTGTTTAAGAAAGTTAAAAACAAATACGTCAGAGAGATGCTGCCTGCGGCGATAGCGGGAGTTGCGGGCTCGCTTACGAACACCGTTTTATATCTTTTGGCGGTCAATATCTGGACGGGAAACGGCGCGGGGGCATTTACGCAGATATTGACGGTTGCGGTTTCGATTTATTTCCCGATTGAATTGGTCGCTTGCTTTATTCTCGTGCCTATTTACGTTTCGGTGCTCAGAAAAATTATAGTCAAAAAACCGTTGTTGGAGGAAAAAACCGATATATGATAATATGTATGGACGTCGGTAACACGAATATCAAATACGCTGTTTACGACGGCGAAAAACTTGCTATGAGCTTTCGTGTTGCCACCGAACACAAAAAGACTTCCGACGAATACGGCGGTCAGCTTATAAGTATTCTCGGGAACAATAAAATCAACGCGTCGGAAATAAAGGGCGGAATTATTTCGTCCGTCGTGCCGCAGCTCGATTACACGCTCGAAAGAATGTGTCTCACTTACCTCAAAATCAAGCCCTTGCAGCTCGTGCCGGGGTTGAAAACGGGGCTCAATTTAAGGGTGGACAATGCAAAGGAAGTGGGCGCGGACAGAGTTGTCAACAACGTCGCGGCGATAAGAAAGTACGGCGCGCCGCTCATTATCATAGATTTCGGAACGGCGACGACCTTTAACGTAATAGATAACAAGGGCGAATTCATAGGCGGGGTAATAGCACCCGGAATAAAGGGCTCGCTCGACAGTCTTGTAAACGGTACCGCGAAGCTGCCGAGGGTTGAAATCGAGCGCCCCGCAAGCGTAATAGGCAAAAACACGGTTACGAACATGCAGTCGGGCATTGTTTTCGGATTTGCGGGGCTTGTAGAATATATCGTGAAAAAGATTAAGCGCGAGTTAAAATCGGAAAACATAACAACCGTGGCGACGGGCGGGTTTTCCGAGGTTATCGCGAAAGAAATTTCTTGTATCGACCGTATAGATAAGCTGTTGACGCTGGAAGGGCTCAAATATCTGTATGACATAAACGCCGAAGGATAATCAGTTGAAATACGGAATAGTTGTAAACGCCTATATAAGAAACAATTCCCAGATTACCAAGGCAAACCGCCTTGCCGCAGAGTTAATAAATTTGGGCGCAGAGTGCGAAATAATAAAAAACGTAAACCTTGCCGAAATAGCTTCGGGCAAGGTGCTTTCCGTAAAGTATGACGGCGTGATTTTCCTCGATAAGGATAAGGCGGCGGCAAGGCTTTTGGAGAAAAACGGAATAAAGCTTTCCAACAGCGCAAAGTCAATCGAGGTGTGCGACGATAAAATGCTGACGCATATCGAGCTCGCGAATTCGGGTATTCCTATGCCGGACTGTATCTACGCGCCCCTTTGTTATTATGAAGACGCAGAAATTTCCGACGGCTTTTTGAACGGAGTTATTGACAAACTCGGCTTGCCTTTGGTTGCAAAAAAATGCTTCGGTTCGCTCGGAGCGGGTGTAACGCTTATTAAAAGCTTCGAAGAATTAAAGCTTTATGAAAACGAAAATAAGCTTTACGCGCACTTTTATCAGAGGTTTATAGGAAAGGGCGGAGAGGACATCCGCGTGATAGTGATAGGCGGAGAGTACGTCTGCGCCATGAAGAGAAAAAATGAAAACGATTTCCGTTCGAATATCGAGCTCGGCGGCAAGGGCGAGCGGTATGAAGCCGATGAAAAATTAATCGCGCTTTGCGAAAAGGTCGCGGTCTTACTCGGGCTGGATTACTGCGGAATAGACGTTCTCACCGACGAAAACAGCGAAAGATACATATGCGAAGTAAATTCAAACGCATTTTTTGCCGAGGCGGAGCGGGTTTGCGGCGTGAATATAGCAAAAAAGTACGCCGAGTTGATTATTGCAAAGTAAAATCGCTTGATTTTTTGTTATGAATTTTGTATCATATAATTGTGATGCAGAGATGGCTGAGCGGTTTAAGGCGCACGATTGGAAATCGTGTTATGGGCGACCATACAAGGGTTCAAATCCCTTTCTTCGCGCCAAATCAGTAAAATTCAATATTTTTGATATTGTTTTGTCCCCCGATTCCGTGTTTTGGAACACCCCGAACACGATAAATCGGGGGATTTTTCGTTATTTTTTGGGTATATTTTGGGTATGAGCGGTTAGAAAACTATCTATCAACTGCAGTATTTCGGCATATTTACCCTTATAAATGACCGTTTTCTCGTCTTCCGACAAATCGCCGCGTAAAAAAGTCGCCTTATCGAGTTGCTCAGGGTGGGTATAGTACTTTAAAGTAGTTTCAATGTTGGAATGCCCCATCCAAAGCGAAACGGTTTTAACGTCTATTTTATTACAGCAGATTTGAATAGTGCCGAACGAGTGGCGCAGGTCGTGAAGTTTATGGTCCATTCCTAATTCTTTCATAAACTTACTGAACACACCATCTGCGGCCCGCTCGGTAAAAGGGAAGTAACGACCTTTCTTGTTGGGGGTAAGAGTAGAGAGCAGTTTTTCAACGAACGGAAATAAAGGAATTTGTCTAAGCGATCCGTCGGTTTTGGTGCCGTTCACTTTTAAGAGCTTTTCTTCCATATCCGCGTCCAAAAAAATAACGTCAAGACCCTCATTTCTTCGACTGCCGACCAAATATGTAAAAATATAATAGCATTTAAGCTGGTAGTTGATTTTCTCGTCCGCAAAAAGCCTTTTGAAATATCGCGCTTGCTCGACAAATGAAAAGGACGTGCCCATATTCGTATCATGCTCCATTTTTTCAATGGCGGTGCAGGGGTTTACCGTTAAGAGCGATTCCGACACTGCGTATTTGAAAAGGTTGTTGAGCATTCCCTGAATAATCTGGCGTTTCCTTGTCTTATCTATCGCAAAAAGGAAGTCCTTAATGTCTTTCGCCGTGTACTCGTTGAGTGGCTTATCAAAGCCTTGCTCAATTATGTACTTATAGTTGTACTCAATTCCCTTTAAAGTGTTTTCTGCTCGCTTTTGGCTCTGTTTATAAGGCAAGTAGCGTTGCGTATAGAATTCCGAGAGTAAAGGGAATTTTTTCTTATTTTGCTGTTGCGGTAATTTTCTGTGGCTTTTCAGTGCCCGAATTTTCCTTAATAACTTTTCTTTTATTTCATTTTCGTCCCTCCCGTAAGTCGAACCGAGTTGTTGGTTACGGAATTCAATCAGCCCGTTTTCACGTTCGCGGACTGAGCCTTTGAGTTTGAGTTCAATTATCATTTCTTTTATCACCTCAATTAAAGGTTTTACCGAAACGATATTTTGCGACCCATTCTCTACCTGAGTAAAAGAGTTTAACGATTCTGCTGCATTAAAGATACCACCAAAGTCTTGCGCGTCCTGTTGCCCGGCAGTATAGCCTAAAATAGCTATGACGGCTGTGTTTATGCCCTGCGAGGCGGCAGAAATGGCTTCCGAATTTTTGGCAATGTTCGATAAGCAGTCTTTGATAAATTGGTTCATTTGTATAATTTCCTCCAAAAATAAATTCGTAAGGGAAATTATACTTTAATCGAGTAATCGGCTCAATAAAGCACGGCGGTGGGGTAGTTTAAACAGCTGTCGATTTGGATTCGCCTGATATTTTCAGTGCGCCATTACTTACATAAACCCACATTGATTCAAGGTCGCTTGAACCTTTAATGTTTCTATTTGCGAGCCAGTCGGGTCCAGTAGGTCTTTCCCTTACTTCATTTAGACTGCAAGTAGAGTAGGTTTTGTACATTTCCGAAAAAATACTGTCACAATTCGGAACGTACAGCGTATCCTTGTTCAAATCGTATATGGACTGCGTGCCGGGACTGTATATGACCGAAATGTATATCTGACAACGGTTGCTATAATCTTTCAACACAATAAAGTTCTGCGCCGACACCGCGATAGCTTTCAAGTCACCCTTTCTTTTCTCGTTTGACAGTTCGAGCCATTCAGAAAGGGGCTTATCTTCAATATTAAATTCAATGCAGAACTTCGGAAGCGTATCGTCCGTCATATCGAAAGAGAAAAGGCTAACCTTTGTTTCCGAATTCATTGCGTAGGTGCCGTTTTTCTTATCGAGTGAAAGGTACTTGGCAAATTCAGCTTGCAAGCTATCGTCATTGTCTGTACAGCCAGCAAATAAGAGTGTAAGAGTAGCCGACAGCACAGCAAAAGCAACAATTAACAATTTCTTAAACATAGATTTCATACTTTTTACCCCCGTTAAAAATTAGTAGCCGACAATGGCTTGAGTATTTATACCTTGCCCATTCAACATTCCTATCGTTCTGGCAAGTAAAAACGTCTTCTGGTTCTCGTTCATTACATTGTAGAGCTTTGTGAAGTCTATAAAATTCTTTTCCGAGAGCAGAGAGCCGAACTCGCTAACAAACTTTTCGGCAATATCATAAGCAGGTCGTTCCGTAAGGGACGACTTTTTTTCTTGCACTTCGTGACCCAAAAGGAAGTCAACCGATACACCAAAGTAGTCCGACAGCTTAACAAGTGCATCTACCGAGGGGCGTGCCTTTCCGCTTTTCCACGCCTGAATGCTTGCATTCGATAAATTAGCCGACGATTCTAACTGGCGGGCGGAAAGTCCGCGTTGTGTCATAAGTTCGATAATGATTTCAGTTGCTTTATCCATAGTAATTCTCCTAAAAAAATAATTTAGGAAAATTCCTGCAAAAATAGTTGACAATGCAGGAAAGTTCCTATATAATGATAACCAAGGTTATCAAAAAAGACGATAACCAAAACCTACCACCCCCGAAAACGCAAAGTGGGGGCAGTTTATTGGCAAGTAGGCTTTTTTGATAATTCTTTGTAGCGAAAGTATTTTACCACAAAAGTCCCTACTTGTCAATAACCGATAGGTTATCAAAAGCACATTTTAAAGGAGGAAGTTCAAAAAAATGGCTGTTTCCGACAGACTTAAAACAGCAAGAGAAAAGAAAGGCTTAACTCAAAGAGAAGTAGCCAGAGCAATAGGTGTTTCTCAGCCTGCTTACTGCAATTTTGAGAGCGGTTACAAAGTACCTTCTCTTGTGATAGCGAAATCTATTTCAAATGTGCTTGGGGTAAGCATTGATTATCTCGCCGAGAACGACTAAGCGCGGTAATCAAAAGAAACTATTAAAAGGATTGACAATATGGGGATTAAAACTAAACACCACGAAAGTATCACTTACCGTCTTTATGACGAGCTGAAAAATCACGTCGGCAAGGAAAATGCCATCAGCGCAAAAGATTTGAGCGCAATGTTTGGTATGTCTAAACGCACGCTGCGTGTACACATTCGGGAAATCCGCAATAGCGGTGAACTCGAAAAGGTTATAGGCTCGTATAAAGGCGGTTATTATGTTTGCACGAAAGAAGAATCGGACACCGTAACTACGCATTTGTACAAGCATGTGTTTAACCTTTTAAAAACCATTCGCACTATGGACAAAAAGGCTGGGCGCGACGGTCAAATGAAAATCAAGCTCGGCGAATTCTTCAAAGACACTTACGAACCGTTTATGGAAAATGACATTGACGACGAGGTGCCGAAGTCTGTAACGGGGGTTTAGTTGCAATGGAAGGAAACTTATGCTGGAACTGCCAGCGCATTGTAAACTGTGAACCCTCAGTGCGTCCTTGCAAAAAGGGCGAGTGTTGCAGTTTCTCTCCGCTTGAAAAGAACTTGACTTGTGCGAAGTTGGCTGAATATCTCGGAACAACCGAGCAGTACATAAAGACTTTAATTCGCCGCCACGGTCCTGACGAGATTGTCGAGAGAATGAAGAAAAAGGGAATTGACGTTAAATTTACCTATTCCGAACAGAACCTTAAATTTTACAAAGTTGCTACCGCTTGCGTATGATAGGACCCTTTGAAGAAAACTCAATACAATGCGTTGACGCATACGAAGCCATAAAGCGCATTCCCGATAAGAGTATTGACTGTATTTACACGGATATACCTTACCTGTACCAACAAGGCGGTAGTGGTAGCAGTGAACTTGGCGAGAGAACAGCCAAGAAACGGTTAAGGCTTATGGGGTACGACGATTCGCGCGCCGCTTTAAATGGAATGACTTACGGCGAAATGTTAAAGCAAGCCAAAAGGGGAGAACGCGAGCAAGAAGGACAGTCCATTGAAAATGGAATTGACTATGCAATTCTCGACGAATTCTGCAAGAAGTACGGAGGCAAACTTCCGCTCTTTATCGGAAAGACCATAACAATGCAGTCGCAGGTCGACGCGCTTGGTGAAGACGAGATAACGGACTTCCTTAGCATTGAGCCGATACTTGAACCGCTTGACTTGTCTTCGATTTTGGGTAGAACGCGTCAGCTTATAATCGGCGCGGAAACAGGCAACCGCAAAGGTAAGGTTATTCCGCAAAAGGAATGGATAACCCGAATCGTTGAGCAAGCCGACAAGCGCGGAATAAGGGTCTTTATGAAAGGTAGCATTCGCAAGATTATGGGCGACGATTTCAGACGAGATAGGTTGATTTGGGGGTAATGCTATGTATCAAGACAACCTTCTGCGTGAAATGATAGTTGACAACTTCGCTGGCGGCGGCGGCGCAAGCACGGGAATAGAACTTGCGCTCGGCGTGCCTGTTGACGTTGCGATAAACCACAACCCCGATGCAATAGCAATGCACGGAGTTAATCACCCTTACACGCAACACCTTATGGAAGACGTGTGGGGTGTAAACCCGAAAGAAATTACGCAAGGGCGATCCGTAGGTCTTATGTGGCTTTCGCCCGACTGCACCCACTTTTCCAAAGCGAAAGGTAATACGCCCGTCAAGAAGAATATACGCGGTCTTGCGTGGATTGCGCTCAAATGGGCTGGAATGGTCCGTCCCCGTGTAATCATTCTTGAAAACGTCGAAGAATTTACGACTTGGGGACCCTTAAAGACTATTCGCGTAAATGGACGTTGTGTAAAAGAAATCATAAAAGTGGGAGGCAAAACTAAGTACATAACCGCCGAAAAAGGCGAAGTGCTTTCGGCAGAACAGCAGCAGTTTGAACCCGATAAAAAACGCGCCGGGCAGACATTCAACAGATTTGTTGAGCAACTGCGCGCGCTCGGTTACGAAGTCGAATGGAAAGTGCTTAAAGCCTGCGATTACGGCGCGCCCACAATAAGAAAGCGTTTCTACCTTATTGCTCGTTGCGACAAAAAGCCTATCGTATGGCCCGAACCGACACACGGCGAAGGTAAGGGGTTGGAACCTTACAGAACCGCCGCAGACTGCATCAACTGGTTGCTTGAATGTCCGTCCATTTTTGGAAGAAAGAAAGTGCTTGTCCCCAACACATTACGCAGAATTGCGCGTGGGCTTGATAAGTTTGTAATCAAGAACCCTCAGCCGTTCATTATGGAAATGAACTACTCGAATACGGCGCAAGACCCCGACAAACCTATGTCGACGCAGACTTCCGCAAATCACCACTACCTTATTGAGCCTAAACTTGAAGCCAAGTACTTGGCAAAACATTACAGCGGTGATTATCAGAAGGGCGCAGACATAACAGATCCTGCGCCGACAGTAACTGGAATTGACCACAACGCTTTGGTTTCCGTTAATCTTTCCAGTAGATACGGCGACGGTGCGGACGGTAGGGGTAGCGGTGCAGACAAGCCTATGCCTACCATTACGGGCACGAATCACGAACACCTTATGACAGCAAACATAATGCACTATTACGGTGGCGCAGACCACGCAAGCAGTCCCGATAGCCCGTTGGCAACGGTTACTGTTGAGCCTCGCCACTATCTCGTAGAACAGCATTTATGCGTATTGCGTAATCACATGGGGTGCTCAGATTTAAGAGAACAGTTCCCCACAGTAACTGCAAAGGCGCACGAAGTTTTAGTAAGCACTTATCTGCAGAAAGTCGGCGTTACTCAAAATCTCGGAAAGTGGGATATGGTGCGCGACCTTTTAAACAACTATGCGGGTTACAACATAGCTAAGGACGAACTTCTTATTTTTGAAATTGCAGGTGTGCAGTACTTTATTTCCGACGTTGGAATGAGAATGCTTGAACCCGAAGAACTGAAACTCGCCCAAGGCTTTCCCGCCGATTATTGCATTGACATAGAAAGCAAAATCGGTAAAGCGTACAACAAATCAAAACAGGTTGCAAGGCTTGGAAATGCGGTATGTCCGCCCGTTGCTACGGCTCTTGTAAAGGCGAATGTGCCCGAACTTGCGGTAGTTAAAGACAATATACCGACAATGAAAGACCTTAATCTGGAATTCGACAAAACGGCATCGGCGCAAGGTAAGCGCAAGAAAAAGGTGGCTGCGTGATTATTCAAGGCGAGGCTCTCGAAAAACTTAAAACATTACCGCAAAATAGCGTTGATTGCTGTGTAACCTCACCACCATACTTTCAGTTAAGAGATTACGGCGTAGAGGGGCAAATCGGGCTTGAAAAGACGGTTGACGAGTACATAGAAAAGCTCGTCGATATATTCCGCGAGGTTCGACGTGTATTAAAGCCTGACGGCACGTTATGGGTCAACATAGCAGACAGTTACGCGGGTAGCGGAAAGGGTAAAGGACAAACAACCCCGCTTGCGAAGATACAAGCAACAAACAAAGGCATTCTCGGAACGCACAAGCACGAGCTTATAAAGCCGTCTTCTCTCGGAATGAAACCGAAAGACTTAATGGGTATTCCTTGGTTACTCGCCCTTGCATTAAGGGCTGATGGTTGGTATTTGCGACAGGACATAATTTGGCATAAGCCGAACCCTATGCCCGAAAGCGTTACGGACAGATGCACCAAATCACACGAATACATTTTCTTGCTTTCAAAATCGGCGCATTACTACTTCGATTACAAGGCTATTGAAGAACCAGTTGTTGACTATACGTCAAAACGTTTTAAAGAGCCGACGGAACAGACTGGTGAAAAATTACCTCGATACGGCGGTAAGAAATACACCGAGAACCCCGATAAGTTTTACAGAACAAAGAGTGGACACGCTTACGATTTCAGACCCACACGGCGCAAACGCGACGTTTGGGACGTAACCACTAAACCATTCAAAGGTGCACACTTCGCAACATTCCCGAAAGACTTAATCAAACCCTGCATTCTTGCGGGCAGTAGAGTGGGCGGAACGGTGCTTGACCCGTTTGCAGGCAGTGGGACTACTGGCGAAGTAGCAAAGGAAAACGGCAGAGATTTCATTCTCATAGAACTTTCCCCCGAATACATTCCCATTATCAAAAAGAGAGTCGCGGGGGGGGGTACACAGATTAACCTCTTTAATCAGGGTGCCGATAGCGGCATAAAATAAAAACTTTCAAGTGAGCAAAACAATGTTTCAAATAATTTTTGTAAAAATAATCAAGCAGCCCACCATTAAGATTAAAACAAGAAGAAAGCCTATCAGTAGTGCGGTATATACCGCCATTGAAGCAAGGCACAAGAGCCTTGATTATATAGCTAACCAAGCACCGCATAGAGCCTTTGAGCACTTTTCAAAGGGTGGACTTTCAACCGAATGGTGGGATGAATTCTGGCACAATTACGGACTTATGGAAGCCGAAAGCGCTGGAATTGCGTGTCAGGTAAAGAAATGGAAAAGGTAGTTGAAGAATTAAAAATCAAATATAAGTCGCCCGAATGGTACGCGCTTCGCACAAAAGGGATAGGCGGTAGCGACGCGGCGGCGGTTCTTGGGTTAAGCCCTTGGAAAAAGAACACAGACCTTTGGAAAGAAAAGGTTGGCTTGGTGCAGTCGTCATTTAAAACCAACAAACGAATGGAAGAAGGTTCTTTGGCGGAAGACCCTATTGCACAGTTATTCGCTATTGAGCATGCGGACGAATATGAATTCGTTGACTATAAGGACACAGTATTCAAACGCGGACACCGATTCGCATCGGTTGACGGTGGGCTTATTGAAAAAGCCACCGGGCGCAAGGGTGGACTTGAAATCAAGCATACTGAGCCGAACAGCCGAAAGGCTTGGGAGCAGTGGGACGACAAAATACCAGACTACTATTACTGTCAAATACTTCATTATCTGAGTACGACAGGCTGGGACTTTTACATATTAAAGGTGCGCTTTAAAAGTTATTCGCTCGACGAGAATGGCAAGAAAAAACTTGTTATCACGGAACGAGAATATAAGTTTGAACGCAGTGAAGAAGAAGAAAGTATCAAAGTGCTTGAAAAGGCGGAAGACGAATTCTGGCAATATGTGATAGCAAAAAAAGAACCGCCACTTAAATTACCCCCGATATAAATAAAAAAAATATAAGGAGATTTCTATGGAACAGCTTGAAGTCATTATAAAAGATGACGTAGCAAAAATGATTCCCGCAATGATAGCGTGGAACAACGAAGAACTTTTGGAACGTGTGCAAAATGAGATTTTACCGCGCTACATGAACTTGGTTTATACCGACGAGGATATAACCCAAGCAAAAGAGGACAGGGCAGCACTTAACGCTTGGATTAAATCGCTCGACGAGAAACGACTGGAAATTAAAAAGATTTACAGCGGACCGCTCGACAAATTCACAGAGCAAGTAAAAGAAGTAATCGCCGCCGTCAAGCAAGCAACAGACAGAATCGGCGAAATTATTACCACTCACGACAATAAGGCGAAAGCGGAAAAGAAAGCCGAGATAGTCAAGTACTTCAACGAAGTTATCGGCGACCTTGCAGACCTTGTGCCTTACGAGAAAATCGAAGACACCAAGTGGTACAACGCTACTTCAAAATTCAAGGCAACAGCAAAGGCTATTGACGAAAAAGTAGGTAAGATCCGCGAGGACTTAACAGTTATTGACTCGCTCGGCGCAGCAGATACCGACGGCTTGAAACTTTTCTACTTCCGCACTCTGAATTTGGCGCAGACAATAGAAGAAAACAAAAGGCTTAAAGAAGACCGCGCTAAGGTCGCAGAGTTGAACGCGGCGCAGAGAGCCGAAAACAGCGACAGCGAAGAAACCGAAATCACCATTCGTTTTGAAGTTAAGGGTTCGGCGGAAGACTTCCAGAAACTGGCTGCATTCCTCAATGAAAACAACATTGAGTACAGAAAAATCGAAGACTAAAAATTAAGGAGAATAAATCATTATGGCAGGTAAGAACACTTTAACAAGTCTTCAACAGCAACCCGCCCCGCAGGAACAGCCCAAGCGTTTCTCGGCGTGGTTGCAGAAGGTTGAAAACAAGAACTCTATCGTTTCAATGATAGGTAACGAGAACGAGGCGGGAAAGTTTATAAGTAGCATTTCCTCGGCAGTAGCGGTCAATCCCCAGTTGCAGAAATGCGACTTCCCGACGGTTGTAAGCGCAGGACTTTTGGCAAACGCCTTAAAGCTCTCTATGTCGCCTTCTATCGGGCACTGCTACATATTACCTTTCGAGGACAAGAAGAATGACCGCACGGTTGCAACTTTCGTCCTTGGCTGGAAAGGTTATGTACAGCTTGCGGAAAGGTCGGGCTATTACGAGCAGTTAAACGTCGTTGAAATCAAAGAGGGCGAAGTCGTAAAAATCGACAACATAAACGAAGTTTATGAATTCAGACCCATTGAAGACGACGAACAGCGCGAGAAGACTCCCACAGTCGGCTATTACGCATTCTTCCGTTACAACGCAGCGCACGGCGGTTTCTTCAAGGCTATCTACTGGTCAAAGAAGAAAATGTTACGGCACGCTGCAAGATACAGCAAGGCATTCAAGCTCGACGCGGTTAAGTCAAACAACCCCAAGGTTGCGCGTGTATCATATGAAGACTACCTTGCAGGTAAATATCCGCCCGAAGACGCTTGGAAGTACAGCTCTTTCTGGTACGTTGATTTCGACGGAATGGCGAGAAAGACTATGATTCGCCAGCTTATCGGTAAATGGGGCGTAATGTCCGTTGACTTCCAGAAAGCATACGAATCGGACGGCGGTTTCAGAGAAGAACTTTCACCCGACGCGCCTATTCATTATTCCGACAGCAGAAACGAGAACGAAGAAAGCCTTGGCGACGTTATCGTTATCGACGGCGAACCCAACGACGAAGAAATCGCGGCTATGGCTGAGAGAGCAGGCGTTGACAACGAAGACGAAGAAAGTGGTTCGGAAACCGACGGCGCAGAGCAGTCCCCGGCGAAAGGCAAGAAAACAGGCAAATCTACCAAAGGTCAGCAGACCGTTGAAGATGCCTTTTTCAACAAGAAGAACTAATCAACAACTAAGCGTTTAAATGCCCCTTTACGACACGAAGGGTTTTGGCGGGTAAATAGTCGCGGTCCGCTGAAAAACGCGAAAAAGGGGCATTTCCCGCGACCAAATAACGAATTTTGAGGTGTGTATGGCACACGGAAACGAGATTAACAACAAAAGGTACTACTGGTTAAAGCTCGACAGACACTTTTTCCGCGACGCGCGCATTAAGAAGTTGCGCCGTATTGCAGGCGGAGATACATACACGATTATCTACTTGAAACTTATGCTTTTAAGTATTGAGTGTAACGGATATTTAATCTACGAGGGAATCGAAGAAACGTTTGAAGCTGAAATGGCTAACAAGCTGGACGAAGACGAAGAAAACGTTCGCGTAACGATAAATTATCTTCGGATACAAGGGCTTTTAATTGAAAAAAATGACGGCGACGGGTTCTTGCCGCAAGCCGCAGGTTCAATCGGAAGTGAAACATATAACAACGTTTATAAGCGAAGACAGAAACAAAATGCTGAACTTGGAACAGGGGACGGGTTGGAAAAATTACAACCAAATTCAAACCAAATTCCAATAGAGGCAGATAGAGATGCAGATGAAGATATAGATATTATCCCCCCCCCCGCGCCCGCGCGTATAGGCGACGAGATTGTGGGAATGAAAGAGTTTTGCGAAAGGTTCAACATAACAGTTGACGGGTATGACGGTACAGTTTCAGATATAGACTTTACCTTACTTGCTCAATTCTATGAAGACAGCAAAACATTCTTACAGGACAGACCTTTCGCAAAAAACCTTGGGTGGATTTGTAAGAACTATAAGAAAATTCTTACAGGTTATTATAACGACTTTAAAGAGAACCCTTCCACGAAGAAAGGTAAAGGTGCAGCGCGAGAGCGTGGTACTGATATATTAAAAAACCTATTTAACCAAGCCGCCGCAGAAGAAGATGCGGACGACGACGGTACAGAAAACAACGATGGCAAACCTTAAAAAAACAGATATTCCTCAGCTCATAATGCTCATAAGAACAAACTTTGAGAATGCGTACAATTTTCAAAGCGAAGAAGAAGGCAGGTTGCTTATTGCTTACTGGTACGACACTTTGAAAGATTACCCGCGAGAGGTAGTATTCCAATCTGTCAGTAATGCAATAAAAACGTCCGACTTTGCACCCAAAATAAAGAACATTCTTGACGAGGTGGATAAGCTCGTAAACGCGAACAAAAAGACCGACGAAGAACTTTGGGCAGAGTTAGTAAGCGTATTGTATGAAACTCACGACGCAAGCTGTGATTTGAGGTACGGCGACGAAAGCTATCGGCGCGGAACGGCAAAGTTGAGTAAAATCTGGTCCGAGCTGTCGGAAGAAATTAAAGCCTATTGTGTAAACATATCGGGGTTGAGAGAAATTGCGGCAATGGACAACGAAAGCAGGGTATTTGAAAAGGGCAGATTTTTAAAAGCAATGCCCCGTATAAAAGAAACCTTAAAGAACAGACAAGCATCGGAACAGTTTTTGAAACTGGCAGGTGCAAACGGTTTAACCTTACTGCTCGGAAATAAAAAGGACGAAAGTTAATGAATATCGGTTTATTCGACGTTGATAGTCATAACTTCCCGAACCTGCCCTTAATGAAAATATCAGCGTGGCACAAGGCGCGTGGCGATTCGGTAGAGTTTGTATTGCCTTTAAAACATTACGACAAAATCTATGTCAGCAAGGTTTTTGGCGACGAGTATTCGGAAATGCCGATTTCCTGCTTACAAGCCGACGAAATAGTTTACGGCGGAACTGGTTTTGCAATAACGGTTGAGAACGGAAAAGAAGTTTACCATAAAGACCGCGACCCCGTGCTACCCGACGAGATAGAACACATTTACCCCGATTACAGTCTATACCCCGAACTCACTAAGGATACCGCTTACGGCTTTCTTACACGGGGTTGCTGTAACAACTGTGACTTCTGCATTGTGAGCAAGAAAGAGGGAATATGCAGTCAAAAGGTTGCTGATTTGTCAGAGTTTTGGAAAGGGCAGAAAAATATTGAACTGCTTGACGCAAACCTGCTTGCTTGCAAAGACCGAATGGAACTTCTGCAACAGCTCGCAGATAGTAAGGCGAACGTGAATTTCAACCAAGGACTCGATGCGAGATTTATTACGCGAGAAGTTGCCGACCTCTTAAAAAAGATTAAGGCAAAGCGGACGCACTTCGCTTTCGACTTTATGAAAAACGAAAAGGCAATCATTAAAGGTCTTTCGGTTTACAAAGAGATTGTTGGTGGTGGCGACAGTAAGCAAATCGTTTACATACTAACAAATTTCAACACAACGATAGAGCAAGACCTTTACCGTGTGCAAGCTGTGAGAAAACTGGGTTTTTTGCCCGACATAAGAATTTACCGCAAAAATACCGCCCCGCAAATCATAAGAGATTTGCAACGGTGGTGCAACAACAGAATTCTATTCCGAACTTGCGAATTCATGGACTATGTGCCGCGCAAGGACGGAAAAACAATAAGGGAAATTTACTTTAACAAGGAGAATTTATGAAAGTAATCACAGGGAATGTAACAACATGTAATGGCTGTCTTACAGCAATGGAATTTGACGAGTCGGATATTATCCCAGCAATAAAGTGTCCTACCTGCAGTAAGCTCATAGAGGTAAACCATCCACTACCCGCTATTGCCATAGACCTTAACAGTAAGAGTTGGGACGAGATTATTGAGATTTTAAAAACTAAGAGTGGAAAGGCTTTAGGTTTAGGCGCAAAAAAGAATATTACCTTAAAAAACGGTGAGTTTTATACGGTACAAATTACTCACAGAAAAGACAACGCGGTTATTCTTAATCTTTTAGATTTGTATGGTACAAACGACGGCGACGGGCGAATTGCAATGAACAAAAGTTGTACCACTAAAGGGGGATATGCAAAGACACTTGCTCGCAAGTGGCTCAACGAAGACTTCCTTGCGTTGCTACCCGACGACCTTGCAAAATACATAATTCCGACCAAAATTGACGTAGGCAACGGAGAATTCTTGGAAGACAAAGTATTCATTCCGTCGGAGTTTGAATTGCACGGCAGAAAGATTCATGCAATGTACGAGGAGGGCGAACAGTTTGAACTCTATAAAGAGGACTGGCGCAACCGCATTGCGGGTTGCCGTGACGGAGAGTACGGCAGATGGCAGTGGACTCGCTCGGTTGCCTCGGCTGAGTGCTTCTGCGTTGTGGACGGCCGCGGGCTTGCGTTCTGCAACTACGCGGGCGGCGAGTGTTACCTTCGCCCCCATTTCCAAATCGGTATCTAAAATCTCACACCCTTGCGGTGTGAGAGAAAACACAAAAAAGAGAGGAATTTATGCCTATTAAAAATTACACGACAAAAGTCAGCGCATACAAAACAATCAGCGAAATAAGCGGAATTTTAGCCGAGCACGGCGCAAGGCGCGTTGCTCACGATTACGACAACGGAAAGGTCGTTGCCGTTTGCTTTGAAATCGACACGCCGTTTGGGGTACAGGCTGTGCGCTTGCCCGCGAATGTCGAAAAGGTCTTGCTGGTATTACAGAAACAAAAGGTGTCAGGTGCGAACTATGCACAGGCGGAAATGACAGCGTGGCGAATTGTAAAAGACTGGATCGACGCTCAAATGGCAATTCTCGAAAGCGAAATGGTTACAATGAGCGAGATTTTCTTCCCCTACATGCTTAATAACCTTGCGACTGGCGAAACTGTGTACCAGCTTTTCGTAAACAAACAACTGCGGTTGGGGGACGGCACGAATGGTTGACGGACTTTTCAGAGGAAAAAGAGAAGATAACGGCGAATGGGTTTATGGCTATTATGGTCAGTTTCATAACAGACCTAAACTGCAAAAGCCGAACTCGCACCAAATATTTGAACCGTCCGAACACGCCTATATAGGTGGAAGTTATATCGGTGGTTTCTGGCGCATTGTTAAGCCTGAAACCGTCGGCAGAGTACTAAAAATTAAAAATATACAATACTGCGAGGGTGATATTGTCGAAGTAAGCGTGTCTATACACGGTAAGAAGATATGCGGACGGGTTATGTTTGGTAGTTTCTTTGAAAGCAACGAAGATAGTTACACGGGTTTCTATATTAACTGGTGCACCAAAGACTACAAGTTACACAAAAAATCTATTAACTACTGGACACAATTTGAAGACTTTAAAATTATCGGCAATATACACGATAACCCCGAACTTTTAAGAGAGGACTAACGCTATGGAATGGAAAAAGAAAGACGACGGTAGTTACGAGGCGAAAGGTAAGAAAGGCACATTTGTGATTTGGAAAGAGCGTAGCAGATGGGAAGTGCGTTATACGGCCAGCGTTGGTTATAACACATTCGCTTTTCATAAAGAAACGCTTAAAGATGCAAAAGCCGCTTGCGAAAGAAACTTCTACTGGGAGAAAGTGGTCTAATGAAATGCGCCAACGAGCGGTGCTCAGAATATAAAAAAGGTTGCAACTTCGGCAGTACCGAGTGCGATTACTTTAAGGTTCCGCCGATAGGCGAGAGTACAAAAAAATCAAAGGCTGCACCTAAAAAGGTTGCTGGGCAGAGAGTAACCGAGGATGAAGTTCAGGAAGCGGTAATTCAGTATTGTCAGCTCTGCAAAATCACAGTCGTACATATCCCAAACGAAGGACAGAGGTCGAAGTCTTATGGCGGCAGACTTAAAAAGCTCGGAATGCGTCCGGGTTTCCCCGACTTGAGCTTTCCTACACCGCTTAATGGCTACCACGGACTTTATATTGAACTAAAAAGGGACGAGAAAGCCAAGCCAACACCCGAACAACTTGAATGGATAGAATATCTGAACAAGCAAGGCTATTACGCTACGGTTTGCCACGGCGTAGCCCAAGCAATAAAAGTTATCAATAAATATTTCAAGGTAAATAGCAATTTATGATTACTTTAACCAAGAACGCAAACGGAAAAATCGAACTTACCGAAGAAGAATTTCAAAATCTTATACTTGCGATTAAGGACGAACTTTTTAACGCAGTAACGGAAGAATTACAAAAGGAAATCGTTAAGGATAGCCAAAAATATATCCCGCATATTAAACCAAAGGTAATGGGGTTAGATATGGAAATTGAGCCAAGAACACCAAGACCGTTTGAGTATTACGGGATTAGAATAGTTGAACCTTGTGTAATTCCTACACGCTTTGAAATGGTAAGTAATGAGCCAAAATTCAAAGTTGGCGAACACGTTTACATACTGCGTCGCATGAACGATTCAAAGGTCATTTCAAGCGAGAAGATAAGACAGGTTCACGCAGGCAAACACGCAATTTCCTACACGCTTTACGGCGAAACAATACGACGCAAGCAGGCTGATATTTTTAAAACCTACGAAGATGCTGAGAGAGAATTAAAGGGAGAAACAACATTATGAAAACTTGCGAATACACACAAACAGAGATACTTGAAAAGGACTTAGGTTCTACTTGGAAATGCTCGGCGTGCGGAACGGTAGAAGTTCACGCAGGGCGGACAATGCCCTACAAATACTGTCCTTATTGTGCAGCCGAGATAATCAAATTCCATAAGTTTGAATCCGTAAAAGCAAAATTGAACGATAAAGACCCTGTAACAGTCGCGGCGGCTATTTTGTGGTTTATGCGGTTATTCCCCGGCAGTTTCATTAACTCGTCAAATGAGCTGATACTGGACCGTGACTCAAACACCTATTTTGGATTAAGTTCCATAACGAGCCTAACTACACTGCGGTGCAAAATTATAGAGCAGATTTCCCGCGCGGCAAGTAAGTCCGAACCTTACGGAAACCGCAGCAAGAAAAGCATAGAGAAGAATATTGCTTTTCAAACCAGAATGCGCGAAGGGATCAACCAGTACTTAGGGACGAAATTCACTCAGGAAGAATGGTTGTACATATACACCTATCTCGGCAACGGAATCAACCGCCCGCTTTGCGAAAAGTTTGTCGATAGCGGCTACGACACAAATGTCATACGGAGAGTAAAGGGTAATACCTAATGGCTAACAAATTTAACTTAGACAGAAAAAAGCGAAAGCTCAAACGGCTTTCTATGAGAAGGAATTTTGATACCGTACTTCTCGATAACGGAAAGGTTAAAGAGTATTGCGGCGAGAGAACGAATGCTTTGATTATCTACAAACACAAGTCAAAGCAATTCGTGAATTTGATAGGAAAGGCAGGCAATGAACGTATTTTCAATTCTCGGACTTATTATGGCGAGCCTGATACTGGGCGTTCTAATATGTCTTTTGGTGTTACTGATACTTGATAGTCAACTCAAAGACATTCAAAAAAAGCAACGTCAAGTGAACGACATTGAGTGGCATTACCGCCACGGTACCCCGATGGAAGAAATACTAAAAATGCCTATGCCTAAAAAGTTAAAACGAAAACTACTAAAAATTTATAAGAGCGATAGATAGGAAGCAGAATGTTTATACTCGGAAATCATATTTATTCGGACGGAATATTTGATAATTTCAGATTCCCCGAACAGCGCAAATCAAGACCTTATACCAAAGGTCCTCACATTGCAAAAATTAAGAACAAACGCCATAAGCGGAACAAGGTTGCTCGACAGACCCGAAAAAAGCAAAGGAAGGCAAGAAAGTGAAAGTATCACAAAAAGTTAAAGATATTGCAAATTGCATTGCTAAAAACGCAGAAAAGCAAAGGGAATTAAATTTAAAACTTAATACCGAGCTTGAAAAAATGGGTGTCGATTTGGGCGATGACAGAATCATAGAGGTAATTGCTTACTTGGAAGGTGACTGCTCGGCGGACGAACTTATCGGGTATTTAGAGGAATTGTAAGGTGAAAGTTTTATCGGTAATAGTTGACGAGATTCCAACTACCTGTACAGGATGCGATTTTGCCTATCATAGAAAGGTAAACGAACTTGATAAAGATAGTGATTTAATCTATGGTTGTTGCTTAACAGGTAGGGAAACCGCGCTGCCGAACGACAATGGGCGCGAATTCGATTGCCCATTAGTACTGGAAACAAAAAAGCAAAGAAAGAGCCGACTTTATAGAGGTAGAAAGTGAAAGCGATTTTAATAGCAATTCAACCCAAGTGGGTAGAACTTATATTACGCGGTTTAAAGACAGTTGAGATCCGCAAAAGAATACCGCACATTAACGGACCTTTTAAGGTTTACATTTACGTTACGAGCAGTAAGTTTGATATTACTCTCTGCGACGATTTGAGCGCAGCCAGCGTAATTCTTACAAACAAGGCTCGCGGAAAGGTTGTTGGCGAATTTATTTGCGACAAAACAATTCTTTATGGCGAGTGCGGTTTTGAAGCTATCGCAAGGGGTGGCAGTTGTCTTACCGAGAGCGAGGCGCGTGCATACGGCAAAGAAGATTATCTTTACGGCTTGCATATTTCCGAACTTACTGTTTACGAACAGCCGAAAGAACTTAACGAATTTGAATTCCTGTGCAAAAACGGAAAGACCGACTATAACACAGACATTTATTGCAAAGGCTGTCGCTACGCATATCAGGGGACTTCAACCAAAGAAGTTTACTGCGATAGGACGGTGCTTACTGCGCCCCAAAGTTGGTTTTATGTGAGGGACTTAGCAGTATGAGAATGGGTAGTTTATTTGACGGCGCAGGAACGTGTTGTTTCGCGGCAGAGCTTTGTGGAATTCAGTCAGTATGGAGTTCAGAAATAGAAAAATTTCCACTCGAAGTAACGGCAAAGAGATTTCCAAAGGTTAAACAACTTGGCGATATTACAAAGATTAATGGTGCAGAAATAGAACCCGTTGACATAATAACTTTTGGCTCACCCTGCCAAGACCTTTCAATAGCAGGTAAGCGTGAAGGGTTAGACGGTGAACGGTCAGGGCTTTTTATGGAAGCTATAAGAATTATTAAGGAGATGCGAAATGCAACAGCAAATGAGTTTCCTCGATTCGTTGTTTGGGAAAACGTCCCCGGCGCATACAGTTCAAACCAAGGCGAAGACTTCCGAACAGTCCTTGAAGAAATCGTCAGAGTTAAAGACGGTTCAGCCGTTATTCCTCGACCTTCGCGGGGGGGGGGCAAATCTACTCGCTGGAACAGAGCAGGATACATATTGGGTCGAGGATATTCCCTCGCGTGGCGAACGCTCGATGCTCAATTTTGGGGAGTGCCCCAGCGTCGTAGAAGAATCTACCTTGTCGCAGATTTTAGAGGAGAACGTGCCGACAAAATATTATTTGAGCGAAACGGCTTGTCGCGGAATTTTAAGACGGTCAGTCAAACGTGGAAAGACTCTTCCGACGTTGCTGAAAATTGCGCTCATAATTCAGGGCAATGTTTCGATGCAAGAGGCAACGGAAATGGGGCTATTGCGCCAACAATAACGGGCGACCACGAAAATCGCGTCACTGACTACACCGCAGTAGTTGTTTACAATGAAGAAACCATAACCAGCAAAACAAATGCAAGCAACCCCAAGAATGGCGACCCTTGCTGTACGTTGTGTGCTACGGGTGCAGAACGGGCGTTATTGGTTATAGGGGCTAAGCCTCCCGTCTATTGCATTCAAGGTAATTGTATTGACCGTGCGGATACGGCGGGGTGTAACGGTAAAGGGGTAAAAGAGGGCGTAAGTTACACGCTTAATACTATCGACAGACACGCGGTTTGTTACTGTGGAACAGACGAAACATATTTTTCAATCGAAGAAGAAAAATCACCAACATTAAAGAGCCGCGACTATAAATGCCCCAACTATGTTGTTTACAGCGAGGCTTATACGTTAGATTCGCTCGCCTCCAACAGCATGAAATCAAAGAACCCTCACAGCGGAATACATAAAACAGAAATCGCGCGTTGCTTAGATACCTCTGTGCCAGACCCTTCAAAAAATCAAGGCGGCAATGCGATTTGCCAAATTACTAATGCGCGGTTAATAGTCCGCCGTCTTACGCCGACAGAATGCGCACGATTACAAGGAATGCCTGACTGGTGGGCGAAAGATATTAAACACAACGATTCCCCCGAATACAAAATGTGGGGCAACGGAATGGCTTTACCGAACATTCTCTATGTTATGGAAGGCTTAAAAGAAATTGCAGAGGAAGCGGCTTGAAGTTTGACCTTGACACAATAAACTGCGTTGACAGTTATCAAGCAATTAAAGATTTGCCCGATAAGAGCGTCGACCTAATAGTAACAGATCCGCCGTATGAGCAAAGCGTAAAGCATAGCGCAGGTAAATTCGGTGAAAAGAAGAACCTGCACTACGAACAATACGTTGAAATATCAGACGGTTTTAAGGCGGAAATACTCGACGAATTCGTAAGAGTATTAAACCGCATAAATCTGTATATTTGGTGCAGTAAAAGTCAAATCCCTGCGCTGTTGCAATACTTCGTTATCCAACGCAAGTGTAACTGGAATTTAATCACTTGGCACAAAACGAATGTCTGCCCGACCTGCAATAACAAGTATATGAATGATACGGAATACTGCTTTTTCTTCCGCGAAAAGGGTGTACCGTTGTTTGGTAATTCGGAAAGCAAAAAAACATTCTATGTTACGACAATGAATGTGAATGATAAGAAGAAGTTCGACCATAGCACGATAAAACCAGTACATATCATTCAAAACTTTATATTAAACAGCAGTAGCGAAGGCGATTTGGTATTCGACCCTTTTATCGGTAGCGGAACGACAGCTGTCGCAAGCCGAAATCTAAAAAGGCACTATCTGGGCTTTGAAATCTCGGAAAGGTGGCACAAGGTAGCAACCGATAGACTTAACAATATCCAAGCAGGCGGACAACTTAGTTTATTTACGGAGTAAAAGTATGGAAAATAAAGTAACAATAGAATTAACGCTTACGGAAGAAACGCTTGTAAAACTCGTACACGAATCAACAAATATCAAACTTGACGAAGTTGAAAATCTTATTATGGACGAGATTTTAGCAAGCCTTAGCGATAAGGACGCAAAACTCATTGAAAACAACATAAAGCCCGACGGTGAGTGGGCGCGCGGTGTTTGGTGGACCGTCCAAAGAATAAAGGCAGCTATACTCTCTCTTAAAAAAGAGGGCGAAAAATAATGAGCGAAATTCAACTGCATCTCGGCGATTGCCTTGAAGTAATGAAAGGCATTCCCGATAAATCTATTGATATGATTCTCTGCGATTTGCCCTATGGTACAACCCAAAACAAAAAGGACAAGCGCATTGATTTAAAGGCTCTCTGGAAAGAGTATAGGCGCATTATTAAGGACAATGGCTGCATAGTTTTATTCGCCCAAGGGAAGTTTTACATAGACCTTGCAATGAGTAATTACAAGTGGTTCAGATACGACTTGATATGGGATAAGAAGTTGACGAGTGGTTTCCTTAACGCAAAGCGTATGCCTATGCGTCGCCACGAACAGGTTGCAATATTTTATAAGAAACCGCCCGTGTACAATCCGCAATTCACCAAGGGACAGCCCCTGCACAGTAAAGGCACCAAGTATAAGACCAAAGCACAGACCAACAACAACTACGGCAAATACGGTGCGCCCGCGAACGATAGGGCAGGTTCAACCGACAAATACCCGACGAGTATTCTGGAAGTAGCTAAACCGCACCCCAGTAAGGCACAACACTCAACAGAAAAGCCCGTAGCACTCTGTGAATGGCTCATAAAGACCTACACCAACAAGGGAATGACAGTGCTCGACAACTGTATGGGAAGTGGCTCAGCGGGCGTAGCGGCGCGGAATACGGACAGAAACTTTATCGGCATTGATAAAGACCCTGAGAGTTTCAACACGGCAAAAGAGAGAATAGAGGTAAGGTACAGTGAACAACAACGAATCCAAGATATTTTTAACTGATAGTAACGGCAATACTCAAGAATTCAGTGGCGCGTTAATGGCGGTCAACACAAAACCGCTTTTCGTAGGGGTTGATTTGGGGACAGGTCCCGATAGAACTGGGTGCGGATTCGTTTATCCGAAGTTGAAAATGGGTGGCAGGGCATTATTTGATAAGAAGACAGCGGACACGTTTACGCTTATTTATGCAGAAAGGCGATTAAGAGCCTTGCAAAGTTGGCGATACCATAAGGCTCGTCCCGGCTGGATAAGACGGCGCATAAAGAACTTAAAACGCAAAATTAAAACAATAAGGAACAGATATTCGGGAGATTCGGAATGGCTGAAGAATATGGACTTCATTCGGAATTTGATATAAAAAAGCACAAGCAAAGATTTATAGACTATCTTGAAGTGCTGATTTTGGAAGACGGAACGGTTGTATATGCGGTACCGTCGCACCAGAGAAAAGCGGAAGAACTTTGCTGTAAAAAGCTGAACATTTCACCCGAAAAGCTCGCTCAAAAAGGAAGACGACATATCAATGATTACCCCGAATGGCTACTTTCGATTTGTGGCGCAGTAATGGTATGGAACTGCCATTATATGTTCGGCAAGAGCGGTATGACTAAAAAACAAACGGCTATGTTAAGACGTTTAAAAATGAACGGATTATATAGGGGAATGATTTAATGGCGATTATAAAACAAGAGTACGAAAACGGCGTAACCTATGTGCTTGCAAGCGGAAGAATAGTGAAAGACCCTTCGTACAAAAAAGTTGGCAATAACGCCATTTCGTGTACGTCATTCAGCATATCTGCTGGCTATTCAAAGGATGAAGACGGCGGTTCTAAAACAGAATTCGTATCATGCACCTGTTGGCGAGAACTTGCCGACTTTGCGGCATCGTTTAAAAAGGGCGACACCGTATTTTTAATGGGCGCACTCGAAAAAACAGAGTATAACGGCAAGACCTACGAAAAGGTTGTGTGTGACTTAATTCTTCCCCAAGTATTCGCGCTTGACGAACTTGGAAAGACGATTTATAAGGCACAGCCGACGGAAACTGACGATGACGACGAAGATATTCCATTCTAAAAAGAGAGGTAAATATGAACGACGCAGAAAGACTTTTAATTGAATATATCTGCGACGGCGACATAAAAAAGTCGCAAGCGCAGGTGCGGACAATTTTAGAGAGTTTGAATACCGAAAAAGATAAGAGATTTAAGGAATATCAACTTAAAAAATTGAATACTAAACAAGCCGAACTTATAGAATTGCCGTATAATATGCGTGGACTTTTGACTGCGGAAAACAGTGCGCTTTTCCCTATAAATCGCTTTATCTTGAGAGAAGGCGAAGAAATGGTAGTAAAACAGCTTTTGGACGCTTACGAAGTTTCAAATGAGCTTGCAGACCTTAACGTCAGATATGTGCCGTCGCTCTTACTTCACGGCGAAAGTGGTACAGGAAAAACGGCGTTAGCACGGTACATAGCATACAAGGCGGATCTGCCTTTCGTTTATGTCAAATTCTCAAATCTTATAACGTCGACACTTGGCAGCACACAAAACAGCATTGCGAAAATATTTGATTATGCGAGAACTGCACCCTGCGTGCTTTGCTTTGACGAGATAGATGCTGTCGGAATGAAAAGGGGTGCAAGGGACGACGTAGCGGAAATGGGGCGCGTTACTATTGCCATTATGCAGGAACTTGACACCTTGAAAAATGGCGTAATCATTATCGGCACAACCAACCGCTACGATTCGCTGGACGACGCTTTAATAAGGCGTTTCCAATTAAAACACAAAGTCAAGGAAATGTCCTTAGACGACGTATATACGCTCGCTATAAAATTCTTTAACTCGGTAGGAATAGATAAGTCCGAAATTAAATGGTGGGCGCAGGCAGCATTTAAGGGCGGCGAATCTGCGGCAACCGTAATCACAAAATGTACTGACGCGCTGGTTTCAATGCTTATCGAAAGGAAGAAAAAGAATGCTTGAAATCTTATATAGAATTTACGAAGTAGCGGACGAAGAAACCGCAAAAAAGAACCGCGAAAACGATATGAATTTCGGTATCTTTTCTTCAACCAGCAAGGCTGAGAACACTGAACTGGTTATGGATTGTAAAGTGTGCGATAGCCGCGACCAGTTTAAAGAGATTATAAGAGCTGAGTACGGCGAGAAAATTGCTTTTGCTTACCGCAAAGACAAGATGAAGGCGGGCGACCTTTACTGTATTGTTATCGGTGAGCATTGCTACGATACCGAGCGGTATTTCCAAAAGCACACCTTCACCTGTGCACAATGTGGACACACGATTACAACATACTTGAAAAATAAAATTGAGTTTGGTAATTACGAAATCAAACACAGGTTTTTCGGTATAGAGGAATACAGAAAAAAGCAGTTTTGCAGTGAAGGGTGCAAGTGGAAATACGAGCAAGAAGAACTCGCCCGAATAAGACCCGATGATGATAAGGAATTTTATGTTACAAGAGATATGTTTACCGAGCAAGTGGCTGGATACATATACCTTATAACCAAAAAGACGACTGGCGAATTTTATGTCGGGCAAACAATATATGCGCCAGTATTCAGGTGGGCGCAGCACCTTAAAACCGAAAGGTTCAATATTAAGGGAATTCTTGACTATCAATTTGAAGTAATAGAGATTGTCCCCAAAGGTGAGAACATTCTCGAAAGAGAAAAGTACTGGATACAAAAAAAGTATAAAGAAAACCCCGCGAAGTCGCTTAACATTATGCAGACCGCAGGGTTGGCAGAGGACACGCAGTAATGTCCTTCATAAAACATAAAGACAAGTGGCGCAGAACGATTGTTATGGGCGTTGGAACGGTGCTTAGCAACCAAAACGGCGACGTCCTGACAATATCTGAACCGAGCGCATACACAAATGCGCACAAGCTCGTTTTTAGAGCGAACGGCGCATCCCGCAAGCTCGAAGAAGACAAGTGGCAACGACAGTTAATGAACTTTGGACTATGGGATAACCACCCGCTGGCGGCGGTTGTAAGTCAACTTAAAGAGTTTGATACTGTGTTTGTTTACGGCGTTTTAGACAAGTCGTCGTACATATCGCAAGCCACGGGACATAAACGGAACTATTACGAGGTAAAACTCGAATTCATTCAAATAATCGCACGCGGGGACGGAACAATGCCGATTATGGACGGCGGTTTAAGCGGTAAGAGCGCGGACTACGAACCCGACCCGGACGGCGATATTCCATTCTAAAAGCGATAGAGGTAATTATGGAAAGATTAACAAGATATAGAGTAACGACAGATTATAAAGGCGAATATGCAGAACCCGAAGAAGGGGTTGACAATGCAGATATTTGTAATCGTCTTGCAGAGTTAGAAGACAAGCTCGAAAACGGACAAGCGTTTGAATTGCCGTGCGCGATTCACGATACGCTTTACACCCATAAAAAGGTCTTCGGGAAGTGGCAAATTGAAGAACTTGAATGCTGGGGTTTCCATTGTGACGGAAGAAAGATTTTATTTATAGACTGTCAAAATGCAAAAACGGCATCGTCAAACAGTTTGCGCTCATTCAGGCTTGAAGACTTCGGTAAATCAGTTTTTACCGAAAAGGACCAAGCTGAAGCACGCTTAAAAGAATTAAAGGGGAACAAATAATGAGTTATTGCGATTATGATTATGAAAAAGAACCGAATTATCCAGAAGTTGAAGAAATCATAGACAAGGCTTCTGGCAAGTTTGAAGAATTTTTACGCAAAGCATTTGTAAATGAATATAAGAATATTCAAGGTGCAAGCGAAAACAATGCAAGAGTAGAAAAACTATTAAATGAGCGCGAGAAATCTTTAAGGGAAAAGGAACTCAAATTGCAAGAGCGCGAATCTGAACTTGCCAAATCCGAAGAAGTTCAATATGAAAAACTCAAAGCAAAATGGTTTACGGAACTCGGTTTAGCTTTTGATATTGGCGATACTGTCTATTACCGTAAGGACGTGACAAAAACGTGTCGTTTGTCCTACCTGTAACGGCAACAAAAAAGTCAAGGCGAAAGTTGAAAGTGCTAATAATGCGACGTTAGATTGCGAGCTTAATTGTCCTACTTGCAATGGTTATGGAACAGTGTTAGGCGAAAGAGAATATGAGATTGTGGAAGCGACGGTAACACAAATTGACGCTCATATTAAAAAATACAGCGATGGCTCAATAGTTATTAAGCATGATAGTGATTTTAGCTACGAACTTATTACTTGTGCATGGGTAAAAGATAAGAAAGGGAGCGACTCTCACAAGATTCAAGGTTGTGACTTGTATAAAACGAGAGAAGAATGCGAGAAAACTATCCAAGCATTAAAAGAGGGTAAGTAATGCCTATCATAAACGATTACAATCCACCCAAGCGCAAGCAATTAACAAAGTCGGAACGTCAGGAAGTTTACGACAAATGTGGCGGACACTGTGCTTACTGCGGTTGTGAAATCGCCTTAAAAGATATGCAGGTTGACCACATTGTGCCTATGGCACGGTGCTTTGATTGTTACCGCCAACACAAGACCGCTGAAGAATTAGACGTAATGTCAAATTATTTGCCCGCTTGTCGCAGTTGCAACCATTATAAAGGAAGTTCAACTTTGGAGAATTTCCGCAAAAACATAGAGCGGTTTCCGAGCGTTTTAATGCGCGACAGCGTTACATACAAGAATGCGGTCAGATTTGGACTGGTGGTGCCAAATCCCCATAAAGTAGAGTTTTATTTTGAGAAACTTGGAATTTCAATTCCGAGCGAGGGTGACAAACCAAAAGGATAGAGAATGCCTACAATAGAACTTCTTAAAGAATTACAAGCCGCGCCGTTTCACCGTAAGGTTGCAATAACGCAAACACGAATAATGGAATGGTACTTCAAATTTAAAGGGCAGGTTTATGTGTCCTTTTCTGGCGGCAAAGATAGCACAGTGCTTTTACATATAGCGCGTAGAATATTTCCCGACGTAGAGGCTGTATTCTGCGATACTGGGCTTGAATACCCCGAAGTAAGACAGTTTGCAAAGTCGTTTGATAATGTGACAGTTATGCGCCCTAAAATGCGTTTTGACGAAGTTATAAAAACATACGGATACCCCTTTATAGGCAAGGAAGTTGCGGAGCGTGTTTATAATTCCAGACTTTGTATTGCGGGGGGGGGGCAGCTATTTCAAGCACTACTACGAACTCACAGGAGAATTACCCGGTCAGAGTAAGGCAACTGTTGGGGACTGGGGGTTTCTTTAGCAAAAGGTACGACTTCTCAAAGTGGAAACCCTTGCTTGATATGGACTTCTTGATTTCACACCGCTGTTGCGGCGAAATGAAGAAAAAGCCATTAAGTCATTTAAAGAAAAAGCCGATACTGGCAACAATGACCGAAGAAAGTATGTTAAGACGCACGGCTTGGTTACAGTCTGGCTGCAACGCATTCAATAGCAAAAAGCCAAAGAGCAAACCGATGAGCTTTTGGACTGAACAAGACGTTTTAGAATACATAAAGCGTTACGATTTGCCGATAGCAAGCGTTTACGGCGAAGTTGTAACGCGTGGGGCGGACGGCAATTTGTACGGCAGTACGCTATGCGACGGCTGTGGCAAACTTTGTACTACTGGTTGTCATAGAACCGGGTGCGTCTACTGTGCGTTCGGGGCGTATGAGGAAAAAGGTGAGGGGCGTTTTCAGCGATTAAAGCGCACTCACCCGCGTCAGTATGAATATTGCATGGATGGCGGAGCGTATGATTCGGACGGCTTTTGGAAACCCGCAGGTGGCGGCTTGGGAATGGCGCACTGCATTGACGAAATTAACAAGGTTTTTGGTAAGGACTTTATTAAATATTAAAGCGTAAAAGAATGAAACAAAATCAGTACATTAAAATCGACATAAGCCCGACGGGGGGGGGGCATTACAAGCCGAAAGGTAATTGCGACCACCGCCCAAGCGATAGCGCAGAGCGAGGTTCAGTGTGTGTAAGTTGAAACTCGAAGTAAACCAGTGCTACAACTTGGACTGTAAGGTCGGTATGCAACTTATGAAAGAGCAAGGCATAAAAGCCGACTGGTGCATAACCGATCCGCCCTACGGAATAGGTGTCGGAACAATGACATATACGAACGGCGTGGCGATAGCGGGTAAGGCTGCGGCAACGCGCCGGGACTACACTTGCAAAGATAATCTTTGGGACAACGAGAGAATCGGGAAAGAGTTTTTCGACCTGATATTTGAGCTTTCGGGTAATCAAATTCTTTTCGGTGGCAACTACTATACAGACGTTCTTCCAGTAACGAAGTCTTGGGTAGTATGGGACAAGCGTTGCGACGATAAACTACGGAACAGTTTTAGCGATTGTGAACTTGCGTGGTGCAGTCAAGGTGTGGCGCGAGTATTCCACTATATGTTTAACGGAATGCTACAAGGCGATATGGCGAATAAGG
This sequence comes from uncultured Christensenella sp., assembly GCA_910578195.1. Taxonomy (GTDB): domain Bacteria; phylum Bacillota; class Clostridia; order Christensenellales; family Borkfalkiaceae; genus Coproplasma. The sequence goes on from CAJTOY010000001.1 coordinate 202,410, forward strand.
ACTACCGCTTTCATCCCACGCAAAAACCGACCCAGCTTTGGACTATGTTGCTCAACCACTATACCAAAGAAGGCGACTTGATTCTTGACCCTTTCGCTGGTTCTCAATCGCTCAGAATTGCTTGTCATAAACTTAAACGAAGATACATAGGTTTTGAGATTTCAAAAGGCTACTTCAAGAAAGGGACAAAGTGGTTCGAGCAGGAAACCGCGCAAGTGAGTATATTTGATTTACTTAATTGAAAAGGAGAGGCTATGGAAGAAATTATAGACGAGCAGAGCGAGCAGGAAATTGAAGAACTGGTCAAGGACATAACCGAGATTATGGGTATCAATTTCAGACAGTGCGACAGCACAACGCTTGCCAACGGTCTGTATAAGCGGAACTACCGCAAAATAAAAACGGAGGAATAATTGTGAGCAGTTTTAAAGATAAGAAGAAAGAAAAAGCTATTGCAGAACTACACAACTTTATGTTTGAGAAAAGTAATTCCGCAAACGTTGAACCCGTATTCACTGACGGCGAAGGTAAGGAACATTACTTGGACGATAAATCGGCTGTGGTAATAAACGATATTCTTGAACAAGCATTCATTCCTTTTCTGGCTAAGGCTGTAATAGAGGAAGGCTACGAAAAGCGCGAAACCTGCAACTACATAGAAACAGTTATGGGCAACAGCGACGAAGATAAGGCTTGGGTATGCGATAAGTGCGGCGAGGCTTGGACCTTAATGGAAGGTGGAACACCAAAAAGTCACAATATGCACTTCTGTCCCCAGTGTGGTGCAAAAATCACTGAGTGTATTCCCAAGGAGAAACTGAATTGAAAATAGCATATATCATCTGCTGGTGCATTACAAATCTTGCGTTTATCGCAATGAGTGTATTCCTTTCGATATGGTCCGGGAATATGAACTATTTATGGTTTTTGACTGTGCCGATATTAAGTTTCTTGGACTTTGAAATTATAGAAACCAAATGCAAGAAAAAAGCTGACAAAAACGAAACAGACCCTTTTAATACGGAGGAAGATTAAAGTGAGTATATTCGTAGTTTTAATTCTAATGTTTTTAGCCCATATAGTTGACGACTTTTATTTGCAAGGCATTCTCGCGTCAATGAAACAAAAGGGTTGGTGGAAAGCAAATGCGCCTGATAAGCTCTACAAACACGATTACATAGCGGCTTTGATAGTGCATGCGCTTAGCTGGGCTATTATGATTACATTGCCGATACTATACGCATCGACTTGGGACCCACACTGGGCGGTCTATTTAATGCTTGCAGTAAATATGGCAATACACGCCACCGTGGACGATTTCAAGGCAAACAGGCGAAAAATTAACCTTATTACAGACCAGTCAATTCACATTACCCAAATCGTGTTTACTTGGCTCGTCTGGTCGGCATTATAAAATGAATGGAAAACCCCGCGATTTGGTATTTGTGTGTTCGCCCCTAAAAGAATATGAAGGGCATAGTCAATTCGACAATATTACCAATGCTATAAATTATAGTCGATTTGTTTTTGACCAAGGACATACACCACTTGCGCCGCATATAATTTTTCCGCAATTCTTAGACGATAATGACCCCGACGAGCGAGGAAAAGCCTTAGAGATGGGTAGGCAAATTTTAAGACACTGCGCCGAAATTTGGGTATTCGGCACTTACATAAGTGCGGGAATGCAAGACGAAATACTTCTCGCGCAACAATGGGAAATTCCCATTAAATATTTCAACTTTTTTAATGGAATCTATATAGAGGTAACACGATAATGTGTAAGTGGTATAAAGACGAATTCTGTACAAATGATAAGTGCCCCTACTGCACCGATTATTGCCCCGTCGCTCAAAACGATACGATTTGCAAATACAGAGAATCGGATATTATGACCGCCACCGACGAAGAACGCGAACAACAAATTAAACGGTACATAGGCGGTCTTCCCAAAGGAACACAAAAAGATATTTGGGACTACATAAGTTCTCTTAAAGAAAGGGTGGAAGACGCTCAGGCGGTCAAACTCTATGCGCTCAATATGCAAAACGGCGCAATCGATATGTCGCTTGAAAGCGAACACTGCAAAGCGTTTATGGCAACTATAATTCAGATATTCGAGCAGAACGGCGGAAAGAATTTCTTCACCACTACGGTTGAGCTTGATAATCGAAAGGGTGCCAGATATGCCTTAACTATTCAAAAAACGGACGGGCAGACCCCTGCCGAAAAGCTGGCGGATCTGCAAGCGGAAAATAACAGTCTGAAAGAAAAGAGTATAGCTTTCTTTAAGGAATTGAGAGAACTTTGCGACAATGTATTCCGTCAATACGACCTTACGGAAGACGAAGTAAACAAATACGAAAAACAATACGGCGTGGAGGCTAAAAGTGAGTAAATTTATTATATGGCGCAGGGGTAAAGGGAAGACCACCGAGCTTATAAAAGAGGCAGAAAAAGACCAACTCATTATTGTTTGCGCGAGCCGCGAACGCTGTAAGTTCATAGAACAAATGGCTAAACGTTTAAACCGAAACATTCCTACACCATTAAGTATATACTCTTGCGTATCAAGGGGGATAGAGCTTGGAAGTTCTTACAGGCACAAACAAGGGCAGGTGCTTATTGACGACGTTGAAGACGTATTACAGTCCATTATAGGGCTACCGTGCAAGATTATTACAGGAACAGGGAAAGTAGAGGAAAAATTAACGCTCTGGCAACGTCTAAAGAGAAAGATAACTTTTACAGATAAGAATTGTGAGCCAACGGAGGCAGAAAGTGAGAATTAAGGTAATAGATAAACAGACAAACAATGTCGTTTACATAGTTCAAATTCTTTCGCCTACTGTTTGTGCTTACATAGAGCAGGACGGAACACGGTTACAATTCTGCAACCCTATATTCTTAAAGATAGACGACGATGCGTATAAATCAAAGAAGGACGAGTGATTATGGATACAATACTTTTATGTTTGCCGATAGGAATAATTAAGGGACTGATTGACGGGGAAATCAAGGATATTCCGTGGGTAATTCATCATTATCTTAAACCGCCGTTTAAGGTTTACGCATACTGCAGTAGCCACGAAACATTCAAAGTTGACGGAATACTGCCACGTTTATTTCATATCAAGGACGGCGATTCCGCGCCATATATCAGCGAAGGAATACCTGCAAGTCCTAACCAGTCATTGAAGTTTGAAATCATAAACGGCAAGGTTCCACTCAGTTTCATTTGCGATAAAATAAACGAACTTGAAAAGAGCGACAAGCATCCTTTCAATTATGCTTGGAATGTATCAGAACTTACAATACTTGATAAACCTATGACCCTTGGGCAATTTAAGCACCGTTGCCCGAATAAAAAACAAAAATGCGGAAAGTGCAAATATAAGTTGAATGATAGCCCACTCGAATCAATTCGTTGCGGCGCGAATATCACACAAGCACCCACGCCTTGGTGTCATATTAGGGAGGTTTAAAAGGTCAATGTTAAGAAAAATGAAGTCTGTCTTATCAATATCAACAGTAATAGTTTTTATTCTTGAATTTTGCGTTATTTGCGCCATATAAGGGGGTCTATCGTGGGAAAAATAGCAATAAGGTGTTGCGGAAAGTTAAATGAAAAGCCGTGCTCGAATATATTAGCTTACATACAAGCTGACGGAAAAATAACCACCGCCCGGCACGGACGTTCAGTCGAAATTTCAACAAAAGAGAACGGTGGCAGTGTTACAATTACCTGCGAACGGTGTGGACAAAAAAATAAAATTGAGTCCGAAACTATTTGGAAAGTCAAGAAAAATTAAAAAATTTCCTAAAATGTGCAAGAATTTAGGAAAAATTCTATTGACAAAAAAAATAAATGTTGATAATATATAATAAAATTAAATATTTTCAACAACATACTAATGCAGTAAATCGGAATGTATTTTCCACCCGCGAATGCGTTGCAAAGCAGTTGGCTACGAACATTGATTATTCAGTGTTGCTATCTTTCCGTTTACTTGTTTTTGTGAATTCACGCCGTATAGCAATGCTGTACGGCGTTTTTCTATGTCAAACAATGAGAGTGAGAGAAACTTTTCAACAACCGAATATTGCCATTGCTGCGGCGCAGAACTGACAGAAGATAACTGTCGGCAGGTTTCTGCGTCTTTTAGCGTGAATGGACTTAGCCACCTTTGCATTAGCTGTGAACAAGACTTTTATGAAAAGCTGGCTCACACCGAAGGAAGATACATTGCACTTTTCCACGCTTGCGCCGCGCTGAATGTGCCCTGCAAGCCGATTGTACTTGAAGACGTTAAAGATTTCGATACTTGCAAAGACCCTTGGATAACCTATATTAACTGCCTTTCTGAGAAAAAGGAAGACCGCAAGGGTAGAAAGATACTTACCTTTTTTGACGGCGTTACAAATATGCGCGAAATCTTCGGTAAAGATTTAACCGAGAAAGATTTCGTAAAACATATCGTCAACGAGCGCGCAAAGCTCAGTAAACTTCCCGGCACGCCCGAACAAAGAGCGAAGTGGGGCACAAACCCTGACTGGAAGACCAGTGAAGATTACGATGAACTTGACCGTCTTTATGAGGCGCGTGAAAGCAGTTTTAAGGGGCAGACCTTAACACTTCAACAAGAAAACGCTCTTATGAACGTTGCAAAGTGGAGTTTAAAGTTAGATAAGCTAATCGAAAAGGGTAACTTTACGGGCGCAAAAACTCTAACCGATATGATAGATAAAACTCTCGCAGCCGAGAGTATGCGCAAAAAAGACGAGAAGCCTGTTGAGCATTTTAGACCCGATGCGTGGGTTGTTGCGCTCGAACGCGCAGGGTTAATGGCTGACGGAAAATTCCTTAACCTTGCAGATACCATAGCGGCAATAGACAAAAATCTATTGCGCAAACGTAAATACAACTACACTCTTGACGTGTTAGACCAGTCAATGCTTAAAATGTACAACTGTGTAAGACAGAACGCTGACCTTGCAGCAGTCTATGAGTTGCCTGCTGAATTGACGGTTGACGACGAACTTGGGGAATTCTCGTCAGAAGAAACGGACGATGAGAAGAAACGTAAAAAGTACGCGAATTTAACCCCGATAAGAAAGAATGACAGTAACAGCGACGGCGGTGAAGAATAATGCCGACTGGAAAGACTTACAGCAAGCAAATGGGACGCTGGATAGACAAGGACACCCAGCAAGCATTTGACTATGAAAGCATAAACCAAGAATCGTCGGCACTTCTTATTTCATTTTTCCGCTGGTACCCCGATTACTTTCTTGACATAATCGAAAGCGACAATTCCGATTATTCTTTGGAACTTCCGCAACGTCTTATATTAAGAGCGTTTGCGCGAAACCAAAAAACAATGATTACTGGTCCGCGTGGCATAACCAAAACGTACTGCATTATGCTGTCGGATATGATAGACGGTGTACTGTCGCCGGGTGAAGTTATCAGATACTACGCACCATCACTTAAACAAGGTGCGGAACTCGCAGCAACGGCATTTCACCAAATCGAAAAGAATTACCCCGCGCTCGCAAGTTGCTGGATAATCAAATCGGAAACAAAAGACCTATTCAAGATTATCACGATATATGGTTCGGAACTTGCCATCGGTGCAATTCAGGGCGGTAACTGCTCGCAGTTGAACGCGGAAGAAATTGGACAGGAAACCGACCCGAAATTCGACTTTAACGATTTTGAAAGTAAGGTATTACCTACAAATCGTTTAACGAGGTCCGTCAATAAAATGCCTGACCCCGTACATATTAACAACAAGATTAAGATAATCACGAACGCGAGCAGTAGGCTCAACGCAGCGTATTATAAATACCATAATAACTTTTTACAGCAAATGATAAGCGGCGAAATGGGACTTGCGCTTGTAATTGATATGAGCTGGGAAATCTCAGTCATAACAAACATACGAAGTATCTCATATGTTGAAGACCTTCGCCGAACAATGACCATTGACGACTTCTTGCGCCAAATGAGCGGTACATATACGGGTTCGAGTGATAACCCGATAGTAACCGATGAAACGCTTTCTAAAAGTCGTAAGCTGCTTGCTATGGAAGATAGTCATTGCGGCGACCCTGAAGTTATCTACATTGTGGCGCACGACGTATCTTATGAAGATGGTGCTAAAAACGCAAAGTGCGCCGACACTGTAATCAAACTTACAAAATATACGCAAGTACATAAGCGCGACAAGTACAGAAAGCAAGTGGTATATGTGGACAGTTATGCACCGCCCGCAACCGACTACCACCAAGCTATGAAACTTAAAGCGTTATGGCGCAAATATTGTTGCAATTCGGCGGGCACGACATATCTTGTTATCGACGCACAAGCCTACGGCAAAAGTGTCATAGAAGAACTTATGAAACCCACGAATGACGGTTCGTTACCGCTCTGCTGTTATGAGCACATGCGCTATCGTGAACTTGAACAGCCACACGCATTGCCCGTCATATATCCCTTAAAAGCGGGTACTCGCGGTTCTCACGACGAAGATGCGGAAATGATACGCTATGCACAGATTGAGTTTGAACAAGGCAACGTTGAATTGCTCACCGTAAATATTTACGACGGCATTGAACAGTACAAACTCAAGCACAATATAAAAGACAATTTTGCAGATTCCAGAATAGTTATTCCCTACAAGAAAACCGACGAACTCTGCCAGCAAATTCAAAACCTGCGCGCATCAACCGCAGGTACAACCGTAAAGGAAGAAAGGAAGTCAAAAGCGGTACAACGCGACGACTGGTCAGCTTTAAAGTACGGGTTAAGAATGGCGCAGATCCTTGAAGGTAAATTAAAGAGCGCGAACTACAAGCGCAAGAGCTCTTGGGAAGACGAAATCGCAAAGGTGCGCGGTGGCGGTTCGATAGGTGTCGGCGGTGCGCCAACAACAATAGCATCGGAAAGGAACAGGCTTTTAGGTTTAAGGACTGGTGGAAGAAAATAATGCCGAGAGTAAAAAAATTTAAGCTCTATGCGGGGCGAACCCTTGAAGTGCCGAAAGGTGTAAAGTATTCGTTTATACCGAGCCACATGCAGTATTTACTTTTATATACCGACACTAAGCCGGGCGAAGATTTTGTAAAGGTTCCCGAAGACCAGCTTTCAAGAGAAGAACACGAATGGTTGCTCGGTTGCAAGTACGCAGTAAACAGTGCAGCCATTCAAAAGAACCAACAATCTTATACAAACTATTTGAATAATTTCCTTGACAACGTTGAGAAAGAACTCGCCGCCGAGCAGGAAAAAATCAATAATAATAGTAATAACGACAACACTAAACCCAAAGCCAAAAAGAAAAAGCAGTAATCCATAAGTAAATAAATACGAGGACGCAAGTGGGAAATAAAAAGAAAGGGACGAGAGGTGCGAGCGGTCAAACGGTTACATTACCTGCACCGCAAGATACACCGCCCCCCAAGCCTAAAACTTCATATACCGCCGACACATTAGAGCGGTTTCACCAACTTGCGGCTAAGTTTGGCTCTCTGCCCAACGACGCGATTTATTCCGCGTTTACAAGGGCGGGGCGCGCTATGGCAAATCAAGCGAGCATTCAGAACCAACGTGTAAAAACTATTTCGCCACTTCCTGCCGATTACAGCAAAGCCGAACTCGGCGAATTCTTAACGGCACCGCAGTCAAGTGAAAAGCAATTACAGCAAATATCGCAGGCGTTAAGGTTTACGGTCTATCCGTACTTCAAAATAACTAAACTATATGCCGACATATTAACCTATCGTCATTTCACGATTCCCCAGTATCTCGAAAAGGACAGCGCAAAGTCTGACGAATTCTGGCGCGAATTCCGTTTAGTTGATAAAATCGAGAAAGCGGTCAAAGTTGAACAACTTGGGCATCAAGCAAACGGACAGTCAAACATATTCGGCAAATCATTTTACATACTGCGGCACAATATAGACCGCTCACACAATAAAGTTAAGTATATGTTTTACCAACAACTTCCTCAAGAGTGGTGTAAAATCATAGGCTTTAACAACATAACCAAATATACAATCTCTTTCAACTTAATGTACTTTCTTCAGCCCGGTACAGACTGGCGGCAATACGGCGACCTGTTTGAACCGTATATGGAAGACTTCGATGCAATCTTCCAAAAGAAGAAAGACGAGAAGAAAAGCCGTGCTTTCGTTTACGCAAGCGAATGTCAAAAAATTGGCGGTCAACCCACAGATGGTGCAACCGAGCTTTCCGACAGAACTTGCAATATAGAAGTCGGCAACCGCAAATATTGTCTGCATATCGACAATGTAAACAGTAGCGGCGCAGGCAACCCAAAAATGTTTATGCAGAACGGACGCTGGGCATACGATGTTACGTTACCTATTGACCGCGTGTGGACGTTCGAGATAGACGATACAACACCTATCATTGCGCCGCCTATGTCGGGACTTATGCAGTCATTTACACAGCAAGCGGACTTCGAGGCGGCACAGCTCAGCATAGTTGTGAACCCGCTCGTTAAAATCTTTACTGGCGAAATTCCTTACCGCAGTCAAAATGACGGTGCGTCCGAAGAAGACGCTTTCAGTCTTTCCTTAGACTCTCGAAAGCTGTTTGAAATTTACTGGAATATGCTTATGGCAAATTCCAACACGGGTGGTACGGCGTTCTTTACGGCACCAGTACAAAACATTAAGAGCCACGATTACGCAGAGGCGGCAAACGCAAACGATATTTCTTCGAGTTTCAATTCGTATGTAATGGAAAAGGCGGGGCTGACCGCACTAATTCCTGCAAACGAGAACCCGCACCAAGGCATATCGCAGTATTCCGCAAAGCTCGAAGCGCAATTCCCTATCTGTATATATAGAACGCTTGAAAATATGGTCAACCACTTATTTGAGAGTCTTAATCTTGAATATGAGTGGCACTTCCAAATGTTTGGCGATATATACGCGGAAGCTACAATGCGTGCAGACGCAATGAAACAGTTAAACATAGGCGACCTTTCGGCGTGGTTTGTGCTTGCGGCCCTTGACGGACAGTCAATCCTTGATAAACTCTCAATGAGCAGAGCGGTTAAGGAAAGTGGCTTACTCGATTACTTAATACCGCCTAAAACTTCATATACACAGTCGGCGAACGACCAGTCGGCAACACCCAAACAGACGGGTGCACCACAGAAGACTGAGCAAGAAGTTGAAGAAACTAAGGTGCAGAAACAAAGCGAGGGTGAAAGTACCGATGGCAATGAATGATTTGCAAGAAGTTATGAAAAACCCAAGCATAGAAAAGGCAGCTAACGCCGCGCTTAAAAGAGGGAATCACATAGAAGTGCATTCTTCAAAAGACGGTATTAAAGTGTTTGAGGTCAGCAAAAAGCTGGTTGCGACAGTAAAAATAAATAATCAATAATATACGCGGGCTTGCGCCCGCCCATATCGCAGAGTAGAGCAATGGTAGCTTGCTGGGTTCATAACCCAGAGGTTGGTGGTTCGAGTCCGCCTTCTGCAACCAAATAAATAATCGCCGTTGCAAGTGGGCAACGGCAAGAGCCAAAAGGGGCTATGAGTACTGCAGTGGTGTGGTACCCGTAGCCCTTAATTCATTTTTTGAGAGGTAACACTATGGACGAACCTATCGAAAAACCTATTCACCGTATATTAGACGGTCAGCTTAAACTTTGCGAAACTTCAAACCCTATGTTGCGCAAAGTCGTTTTAATGCTTTTAAATGACACAGTATGCAGAAATAACTGGTTGTTTGAACACATAGAAGACCATTTAAACGACGTTGCCGAAATTCCTATTCTCTATTCAGTAATTAACGGAAAGATTGCAAACGGGCACGATTTTGAAATGGTAAGAGATCCGAAGACTGGAAAGCTCTACCCGTCATATATCGGCGCGAACTGTGAGCACCCCGCAGGCTGGATAAAGGAAACGGAAGACGGCAAGTTTAACCCTCACATTGAAAATATTGACGGCAAGAACTGGATAGTTGCTATCGGTACGCTGTGGTATTTCTACAACCGTGAACTCATTGACGAAATTGAGCGTAACGGTGGGCAAATGAATGTCAGTATTGAGGCTGACGTTTACAAAAACCGCATTGTTGACGGTGTTGAGTACGAAGAAGAATATCGCATAGTCGGTGTAACAATTCTGGGTACTGACGTGCCGCCCGCATTCGCAGGTGCAAATATCAGAAAACTTTCTGCAAGTATAGGCGAGCTGGAACAACTCAAAATAAGAGCTGCCTCTTACGAGCAGGTAGATAATAGTGAGCCGCAAACTCAAAACAATAAAAATTTAAAAAAGGAAGGAACAGACAGCATGAATAAGTTGAAAGTCAAAGACTTAGACGGCAAATTCCCCGGCTTTAAGGTTCTTGCGGTGCAAGACGAAAATGTTGTGTTGCTTTCGGAAAAGGGCGAATTTTTCCTTTCGTCGGCAAAAAGCGAAAACGGCGAAATAATTTGCGGTAGCAAATCGGAAATCACCCCCGTAATTCTTTTTGCGAACGAGGGGGGACTTAAAATAGAACTTCCCGTCGCAATGATTACCGAAAGTTTACAGGCACGTTGCGCAGAGCTTGAAAAGAAGTACGAGGACGAACACAAGACGTGTCAGACGGCGACAACCGCTTTGGAAACTATGCAGGCAGCGGAAAAGGTTCGCAGACGCGACGAGGCAACGACGGCTATCAAAGCGCGCCTTGCTCAGATTAACGCGGACCGCCCCGAAGACTGCAAATTCAAAGAAGAAATTTGTGCAAACTTGCTTACTGCCGCAGCAGAAGACAAGTACACAAACTTGGTTGACGCGGAAGGCAAGTTTATCGGCGCAAGCATAGCGGCAAGGGACGTTGACGCTTTGTGTATGGAAGAACAAATTAAGTATCAGAAAGCACAGGCAGAAATCAAGACCGCCAGCGAGAAAAAGACCTTCGCTTGGGAACAGCCCATCGGCGAACCGCAGAAAGCGAACGAAGGCATTCTGGGCGCAATATCCAGAGTAATGAAATAATAAATAAGGAGAACAAAAATGTCATTCATTAAAGAAACATTATTTGAAGTTGCCATTCCCGACGGCGTTAAAAACACTTCGGGTAAATTCAATAAACTTGACGACGAAAAACTCGTTCCCGAAGACTGCAGTTCGGGTATGCTTTGCGTACAGCACTCTCTTACGGAAAACGAAGGCTACGAAGTTGCGAAGTATAAGAACGGCAACGACTGGAACTATATCGCAGCCGCAAACGGTAAAGTGGGCGGCAATACGGGCGACGCAACGGGTATCTATGCGTTTAACAACTACGCTCGCAACAGAGCAGTTGACGGCAACGGCAACGTATGGGTCGAGGGCAGAAACACGCTCGGCATAGGACTTCCCGCAGGCGAACGCGGCGATTTCAAAGAACTTTTCGTAGGTAAGCAATACTTCCTCGGAAAAGGTAACTTTGCAACCGCACCCGCAGACGATACGCACAAGTTCGCAACCATAAAGGACGGCAGACTTGTTGCTGCGGCAGCCGCACCCACTTCGGGCGGTGAAGTTTACTTCAAGATACTCGGCGAACTCGGTGTAACCGAAGGTTCCGCAGACTGGGGTACCAAGTATCGCTTACTCGTTTGCAGAGCAGCAGTAACGGCAGGCGGCACACAAGCAAGTCCCGCTAACGGTGGCGCAGGCGCACCGGGCGCAGGTAATTAAGGAAGGAGGATAACAGAAATGTTGAAATTAAATTGCATTCCTAACGACGTATTTGAAGCCTCTAACACCAGCGACACCAAAATCAAGGTCTGCGGTGCAGAAATCAACCGCAGAGATTTGGTCGCTACGGGCAGACTCGTCGTTTGCGAGTATATCGGTAAATCAATAAACGAAAACAAGATGAATTTGGAAAAATACAATTCCCGTCTTGCAGCACAGAACGTTGACTATGCGTCTTTCTCAAAAGCATTCAGGGATAAGAAACTCTTATTCTGCGCGGCTCAAGCGTACAAAGCAAGCGGTCAGGAAATGCCCGCGAATATCGGTGAAGTCAAGAGCGACTTGTCGCTTATGAGGGACCCCGTATTCCTGCGCACAATGTCCGCGCTTGACAGAGATATTCTTACGCCTTTGCTTTTCCGCGTATTCGACGATATAAGTATGGGCGGTCTTATGCAGTGGGAATCTGCCCCCGCATTCGGCTACAAAGAAATCGAAATCAAGTCCAACGACGTTGTTATCTTCGAGGATACAAGCGTAGGTAGCTTTAACAACGTTACCATCAGCCGTCTTAACAATAAGACGATTACGCTTACCCCCAAGGCAACGGCGGCAATTACCCAGATTAAGTGGACTCAAATGTTCGAGGGCGACGCGGGTGATTACTACAACGCAATGATTCGCGGTCTTTGGAACAAGGTATATGCGAAGTTTGCTTTTGCACTCAAAACCGCAAAAGAGAATCAGAAGTATATGCCCAAAAAGCTCACTTATTCGTCCTACACGTCCGACAACTGGAACAACCTTATCGACGACCTTTCGGCGGCGAACGGCGTAGATGCAAACGACCTTTTGGCTTTCGGTGCGCGCACCGCTTTAAGCAAGGTAGTTCCCACCGACGGTACGGGCGGCGCAATTCTCGGTATGCAGTACGGCTTGGGCGAGAAGTGGACTACGCAGGGTCATCTCGGTAACGTTGGCGGCGTTGACCTTTGCCCGATTCGTCCCGTACTTGTACCCGGTACACAGAACAACTTGCTCACCAAGATTTTCCCTACGGACGAAATCTATATGGTTGCAAAGGGCGGCGAAGGCAACAAGCCTATGTATGGCGTATATGCAGAGGGTCATCCTATCACCCTTACGGCAGAACCCAGCAAGACGGAAGACTTCACGCTTGAAATCAACATGGAAGCAATGTTTGACATTGCGCCTATGTTCGCAAGCAAGGTCGGTCTTATCAAGAACGTTGCCTAATAGCATTAAGGTTAAAACTGGAAGCAGGGCGGAATTTCTGCCCTGCTGACAGAAATATTTGTCAAATAATTAAATCTGAAAGGAGTGTGTAAAGAAAATGGCAAAATCAGCAACCAAAACCGAAAACAACGAGAACGAAGAACTGAAAGTTACGGACGGCGAATCCCCCGAAGTAACGGAACAGGAAAATCCTTCCAAGAAAAAGGAAGAAAAGACATATACAGCAGCAGAAGTCGAAGCACTTGTAAAAAGTGTTAGCGAGAAAGCAGCTCAGGACGCAGTTGCGGCATACATTAAGTCGCAAGGTGAACAGCCCGTAGTCGAAATTAAAAAGGACGAATATGTAACATTGCTCTATATGGATGCAGTTTCAGATACGTCAGTTTTAACTCTCGGCAAACTCGGACAGATAAACCGCGTAGGTGGAACCTTAGACATTCCCAAAAAGGAATTCTTTCAGGGTATAGACGCTAAGGTTGATAAACTTATGCGCAGACGTGAACTTATCGTAATTAACGGACTCACAGACGAAGAACGCAGCCGTTACAGACTTGACTACAAAGAGGGAGAATTGCTCTCGGCGGATATGTACTATAAGCTGTTGGACCTTGACGTAAAGGTACTTTACGAAATCTTTCCTAAACTTTGCGAAAGCCACCAGCGCATAGTTGCCAAGTTATTTATTTCGGCATACGAAGACGGCGATAACCGTATTCACCCCGATACGGTTAAAGTACTTAATAACCTTTCAAAGAAAACAGACCCCGACGGAATGTTTACACCGATATTGAAAGATATGGGTAGAAAACTTTCCGAATAAAGCAAGAGGAAACAAACATGGCAATGGACTTAGAGAAGTTGGCGCAGGACTTTGACGCGCAAGAAAACGTTGTCGAGCAAACCGACGAAATCATACCCGAAACCGAAACGGAAGAATTATCTGTTGTGGTAACGGATCACCCCAAGGCGTTGGTCGAACCGAACGGAACGGCAAACGTAGGGTTTTCTTCGGTTGTCGGTAGCGTACAAAGCAATATTCTGGAAAAGGCAAAGGTGAAAATTACCGACGAGAAAATTGTCGAGAAACACGCTGAAAGCCTTGCCGATATTGCGGACAAAGCCCTTGAAGTTCAAGCAGAAACGGCATCTCTGCAAGTCCAAGAACAAGAGGCGGATAATAAGGTTCGTAAGCAAGAGATAAGGAATAAACTTATCGTTTTGAATGCGGAAGCTGACCGCCTTAAAAGAGAGCAAAAGCAATTCAATAAAGAGCAAAAGGCTGACCACAAAGCGCGCAATAAGCAAGCTAAGTGGGAACTGTACAAAGATAAACTCACTAAGATGAAATACTCTTATGTGCCTAACGCATTTATTCTTTCAATGCTTTTATTCTTTGACGGCGTAAAAAGTTTCTTCGATGGTTTGGGGACAGTATCAACTGCAATCGTTAAAGCGTTAAAATGGGTGATTTTAGTCGGCTTAATTTTAGTCGTATTATTCTCGATACCCATAACGCGCGAGTGGATTATCAATTTATTATCAACAGGAGGAACTTAATAATGCTTAAAGTAAAAGAGCAGGAACTGTTGCAGGCTTATAACGAGCTTGTGGCAAAAAAGGAAAACGGCCAGACCGTAGTGGAAAGCGACGCGGTAGCGTTCGCACAGTCCCACGGTTATGACGAAGAAAAGACAAAGAGATTCGTTGACTATGTGCTTTCCGAAAACCCCAACAACGGACTTACCGTAGAGGAAGTTGCTAAGTTGAAAGTTCTCGGCGAATACATAGAAGAAGTTGCGGACGAATTGCCCGCGAGCGACGAACTCAGTGAAAGCGTGCCTCAAGAAACAACAGCAGGGGAGGAAGTAGCGGACGCAACCGTTGGCACCCCCGGCGTTGGTGGTTCCGTGAATAACTACTAATGAAGGAGGTCATCGAAATAATTATGGCGATTAAAGATATTGCAATCATAGTCGGTGGCTGCCTTCTTGCCATTCTTTATGTGGTTCTGGTTATAAGAGCCATAATCAAAAAGAAGCAAAGCGGTAAGTCCGTCAACGTCGTTCAGACAATGGCGGAAATAGCACAACAGGTTATGCCGTTGGTTGGCGCGGCGGAAGTGGCGTTTAAGAGCGTGTCGGACAAGAAAACTGGCACCCTGAAACTCAAAGACGTACTCAACGATATTAAAGATATGTGCGCCGAAAAAGGTATTACCTACGATAAGTCTTACTGGACTGATTATGTAAAAGAAGCAGTAAATCTTATCAATATTAACCGCGATTTACCCCAACTCATTGCTGGTGAAGTGGCGAACGCAACAGAAGATAAAACGGAACAGCAGGCAACGCCCGTCGCGTCCTACACAACCACTACAAACATTTAACTAAAGCGTTGTTAAAGGTGGGGCGCAATGCCCCACCCGAAACAACCCAATATAAAGGGAAATAATTATGGCGACACCCATTTTAAAAGTTATAACTCAATACTGCAGTATTCTTATCGACGACATAAATCTCGACGCTTTAGCAAGAGAGAATATGCCGCTTTATGCTCGCCGTATGTGGTCATATCTGCAAGCCGCTATTCCTAACTTTACTACACCAAGCGGAATGATACCCTATTTAATGGGTACACCCGATTCACCGAAACTTATTGAGCCGATATACGGCAGCACAAAATATATACTCGAAGAAGACATTACGGAAGAAACAAACGTTGCATTAGAGAACGGCGCAGGCTACGAACTTTTCAGTTGTAAAATAGAAACCATCGATAAGCGCGAACGTGTAATTCTAACGCCGACGGATCTTGTAAAATACGATAGCGAAAACGGCATAATTACTTTTACGGCCAGTGCGGAAAACCCGATACCAAAAGGTACCGTATTTAATATAGACTTCTACACGGACGGTTACTTCAAAGAAGACCTTTCCGTTGAAATAATGCGAATACTTGGGCTTTGTTTCCAAGTTGTATGGCAGACGCGCTTTAACAATGACTGGCTTTCAAACGTTTCAAAAGTGGAAGATAGGTCATTCAGCGAACAGAACAGGGCGAACAAGGAAAAGACGGATACTGAACGTCTTGCCCGGTACAAAAGCGACCTCAACAGTGCAATGAGAGCTTTGGAAAGAAACCTTGCAATCAGAAAAATACTCCCGTCATCGGGGTTAATATAAATTTTAAAAAACATAATTCGGAACTGGAAAGGAGATACCCATTATGGCACAAAAAAAGAAATTTGAAATAACGGAAGAACTTATTAAGGGCGCGGCGACGTACATTCCGCTTGAAGATAAAATGGCGTTCGCGGAGGCAGTTGCCGAATCTGTGTTGGAACCCGTCGAAATTTCGGCGCAGAAAATACAGAGCGACGAGGTTATCACCCTTCCGCAACTTTGGGAAGAAAACCCCCAAAAGAAACAACTCTTTCTCATGCAGTTGTTTTTAAGACATTATTTGCGTGTTGAAGTTCCTGATAATTTCAGCACAAGAGATTACGACGAATACGCCAAGGTACACCCTATGAACCAACTCGAACGGTTTAAGGGCAATACCGAAGTTAAACATATTATTTTCGATTTGCTTGCCGATTACAAGGAATTAAAGAAATTGCTTGACATAAAAATCTTTAACCTAAAAGCGACAAGAAACGATGCGCTTGAACGTTTCCTTGCGGGCGTGAATTTGCTTTCTACCCCCGATAACCTTAAAGCGTTGACTTCGAGTTTAAAGCAAGCAACCGAGCAACTTCAACAGCGCGGTGCTGACATAGCGAAACTTCAAGTTGCCGCAGGCAAACTTGAAACGCAAGCAAGTAACGCGGAAACGAAGAAATTTGTGAGCGAGAAGAAATCATAAATATGAACAACGAAATTGACGAGCTTTTTGACGGACCAAAGGTGGACGACGAAATAACTAAAGACATTGACGCGGATTGCGTTGGCTGGGTTGTGCTGCCTTGCTTTAAAGTAAAGGTTAAGGACGACGGCGAAATTTCACTTGTATGCGGTGATATTGCGGGCTGGTTATTCGAGCACATATTCGTCTATCTGTGGACTGGCAAAGTTCATTTATATAGAAAGGGTTAAGAGATATGGCAACGATTGAATCGCAATGGTATCCATACGATAAAATTTACGGCGGGTTTTACGACTTGTCCGATACGGACGAGATACCCCGCAGAGTAATGGACTACCTTTTAGATATGCCCGACGGTACATACGAACCCAAGGACGATAACAAGCGCGCAAGGGTGCGCCTGTGGAAATATCTTTATTACGACGGTGCGCGTCCGATAGACAACCCTTTACCTACCCCACAGCAGAAAAAGCAAGTACTGTTTAACCCCGATAAGCCTGATGAACCTGCGGACGATAAGAAGGGATACAGACTTATTCCCCAGCCTTTTGCGCCGGGCGTTGAGCAGGTGGCTCAAACGCGCATTTATGTGTATATGGGCAGAACGATAGCATCTGACGATTTACACGTCCAGCTGGCAGTAACGTTCGATATATGGACACATAACACGCAAGAAGCTAACACAAAACTTAACGAATCGTATTCAAGACTATTCGCTATGGAACAAGCCATTATAGAGGCTTTCCACGGAATAGATATGGGCGGTGTCGGTACATTCTATTTCAACCGCCAAAAACACCCCGATTGCGGAACCCTACTTTTGGGCGACGGTAAGAGCAATTTCGGGCGCAGAGTTACTCTCGGTTTGGAAGTAAAGAGCAATACGCAAAATGAACCCATAAAGAATAACGGTCCGCGCCTTGGAAATGGTCAATTCGGTTAAACAGCAAAGCGTGGAGGTACCTTATGGCAAACGATAGCGAAAAATACATACAGGGCGCAATATTGCAAGGCGGTGGAATACCGCAAGGCAAGACTAATGTGCCTAAAAAATATGTTGATAGACAAGGGCAGTATCTCGCTATTCGTACACAGCAATTTACCGAAGCGCGCGCAAAATATTCAAGCGACTTCGTAGAGGCGCAGGTACAGGGCTTACTGGAAGACTTCTACGAATGGACAACAACCTATATACGTTTACCAGACGTTCGCTCAAACTCAAGCGTAACAACGCAAATAGATGATTACAAAACGGTTCTATTTGAAGATAAAGAGATTGAGTACTTCCCGATAGGCGCAAAGGTTGAAACAATGGGCAATATCTGGATATGTGCTAACCCGTCAAACATTTCGGGCGCGCAAGCTACGGCAATAATCAGACGTTGCAATTCTTCATTTAACTACTACGATTATTACGGCAATATAAAGACTGAGCCGTTAGTAATAGATAAAGTGGCTATGCAAGGCAACGATAACGTTGCGCCGAGCGACCAAGTACTTCTCAATGGCTATTTCAATGCAATGTGCCAGCTTAACGAAGTTACTAAGCGCGAACTGAATACGGACCGCATAATAATTCTCGGTAGCAAAGCCTTTAAGGTAACTGGCTTTACAGACTTCATACAAGAATTTACTGGCGATTACGACAGTTCACACGTCTTAAACTTCTCTCTGCGCATTCAAGAGCCGACAGAAAATGACGATATTGAAAATCGAATTGCTGGCGGAAAGTTAAGGTCCTTTAAAGCTGACATAATCGGCGAAAGCGAATTGAACCAAAACTCAACCACTAAACTTGCCGCCGTATTCATTAAAGACGATAAGGCGGTAGAGCCTACGGACGAATACCCGGTTACTTGGCTGTGGGAAAGTTCGGACACAGATATTGCCGAAGTCGACGCGGACGGTGTTGTTTTAGGTAAAGGGGTCGGAAACGTTCAAATTACCGCGAGAATGGCGCAAAATACGGCAATATCGGCGACGGCCGAGTTGGTTGTCAAGGAAACCAACTTTAAACCGTATGTGGCGTTTATGAGCGTTGTGCCGTCGGCGGTAGAGCAGTATGAAAGCATTACAGTTACTGCTGCATACTTCGAGAATGCACAGCAGACAGATAAAGTAGTTTCTTGGTCGTTCTCTGGTGCAAATAAGAAGAACTACAAAGCGACTATTGACGATAACGCATTAACGATTTACTGCATCGGCGCAGACAATACGCCCTTGAAAGTAACAGCAGAATGCGAGGGACAATTCATATCTTTTGAGTTGATACTCGAAGGACTTTAAAATTAAAAGGAAAAAATAGACTATGTTATGCCCGAATGCGGTACGAGTAAAAAAGGACAGAAGAAAGCCATTCATTTGTAAGAAAATGGTGGACGAAGGGGTTGACATTAACACCGCCGACCCTGATACGCTTGTAAATGAGTATATGTGCCCTTTACAAAGGTACTGCCCGACGAAGGGTGAAACAATCAACTCTGAGTATGCAAAGAGTTGTACACTGCGTCAATCGCGCGGTTAGCGCGTTGATATATAGCATTGCAAAATAATTGCAGGAGAACAAATAATGGGCAATGAAACAGCAATGTCATGGGAAATGCGAGCAAGCATAAGAAAGGGTGAACCCCTGACTTGGAAAAAGCTCAAATTCTACCCCATAAAAATGGAACACTACGAAGAATTTTTGGACGTAAGGAATGCGCTGGCAATCCGAATGACGAGTTTATCTAACTTATCGTTTGAGTATTTGAGTATGCCGTTTCTTACCGCAATGTGGGCTATCGACTACGATAGCTTATTTGCGACGGGAAGTTCGATAGGTTTCTTTGAGAGAATAATCAGATTTTTGTATTTATCATTGCGGCTCAAATACAAAAGAGAAGACGCTCTCAAAACAATCTACACCGAAACTGGCAACAAAAGAATTCTTGACAAAGTAGTTGTTACACAAGACGGAAACACCGTCGAAATTACGCCAGACGATTTCGATATTGATATTCGACCTATGCTGGCAACACAAAACGGGATTGAACTTCCAGACGAAAGCGACAACCCCGACCTCGTAAGAGCCGAAGAAGACTTAGCAGCCAAAGGTGCGAGCGAATTAAAAATCGACACAGACACTATGATTGCATCGGTAGCCTACCAA
Source organism: uncultured Christensenella sp. (assembly GCA_910578195.1). GTDB lineage: Bacteria > Bacillota > Clostridia > Christensenellales > Borkfalkiaceae > Coproplasma. The sequence goes on from CAJTOY010000001.1 coordinate 222,406, forward strand.
AGCCTTCTGCAAGAGAAAGACTTGAACGAATGGACAGTATTACAGTTTGAGCGAAGAAGACAAGCAATAGAGCGCGGAAAACGATTTGATATGTTCGGACAAGCGGAATTAAGCGGAATGGTTAAATTCAGTAAAGGCAATCCTTTCCCGTCGTGGTGTTTCGATAGAAACGAGAACGGATCGGCGGCACTTATTTCTTTCGGCGAAATGCGTGGAAAACTTTCTGGCTTAGGCGATTTGGATAAAATCGTCGGCAAAGACGGTAATTAAAAAGACGAAACCAAAAATTATAAGGAGCAGATAAAATATGAAATTAAACAATTCGTCATTGTATGTTAAGGGCACCGCAGATATGTGGGCACACGACGTTAAGACGGGCGATTTGATAGGTTACACCAACAAGATTGACTCGTCCAAGTTAAGCACTTCGTGTAACGCAGGCGAAATCCGTGCAGGTATCGGCGCGCCCGTAGTTATCAACATTCCCGATTCGTCCGCATTTAAGGGCGAAGTTACGGCGGCAGACTTCTCGCTTGAAGCAAGACAGCTTGCAACGGGTGGCACGCTCAGATATAACGGTACGGTTCCTTTCAGAGAGAATATCGTAGCGAAAGACTCTAAACTTGTCGTTTCGAGAAAGCCCGTTTCGGCTTACGGTGAAAGCGTTGACAACGAGTATTATTCGTGCTATGTCGGCAACGACGGCAAGAACTACGGCGTTGACCCCAAATCGAGAGAAATTCAGGGCTTTGTTGCAGAAGAAGGCAAGACCTATTGCGTACTTTACTACGTTGAAGTTGCAAGTGCTCAGGAACTTTCCATTCCTACGACATTCTCGCCCGTCGTAGCGCGCGTTATGGTCAAGATGGCTGTATATCAGGCGCAGGGCAATTCGGACAAGAACAGCTCGCTTGCGGGTTACTTGTACGCATTCATTCCTCGTGCGCAGTTCATTGACGGCGACGCAGGCGTTGACGGTTCGCAGACCACAAACGCAAACACGACGTGGAGTTTCTCGGCGTTGGCTTACGACGAAACCGACACGGAATGCTCGGAATGCGCAAAAGACCAGAGCGTATTCGGCTATATGGTTTATGTACCTTGCGGCGACACAACGCAGGCAGTCAAAGACCTTATAGTTATGCGCGGTAAGGTGGTAGTAAAGGTAGGCGGCAAAGTTCAGACCCCCGTTTACTATGTAATGCCCGACAATTCCATCGTTACCCCCGACTATTCCGACCTTGTATTTGCGATTAAGCAAGCAACGGCGGCGGTGAACGCAGACGGTGAGGAAGAACCTGCACCCGTACCCACTACAGAGATTGCCAAGGTTGACGAAGACGGCGTAGTTACAGGCGTAACCGTAGGTGAAACTGAAATGAACATTACCCTTTCAGCAAACGAGTCCGTTTCGGCGGTTTGCAAGGTTGTGGTTCAAGCAGGCTAAGTCAAAATAAAATAGGTATCCTTCCCCCGACTGAATATGTTTGGTCGGGGGCATAGGATAACAAAAGCGTGGCAAAATGGTGAATTCTATTGATACGATATATGAGTTAATGGAAAAAGACGGCGGTAGCCTTGATTTGACTGAAAGTGAAATCGAGTATCTGCCCGACAACCTGATTGTGTACGGCTTTTTAAGTTTAAGGGGAAGTAAGGTAAAGAAACTTCCCGAAAATCTTATAGTAGAAGATTTTCTTGATATTAACGAAACACAATTAAGCGATATTCCCAAAAGTTTAATTGTAAAGGGTGATTTCTTTTGCTCAACCTTAATGGGTGAGAAGAATGGAAAGACGCGCCGTGTGCGTATATACGAACGACAAGTGATATTCGATAGATTTATCTGCTGTAGTCGACGCTTGATAGAATTCAAGAGAGTAACCGAAAAGCTCGGCTATACAATATATGTCGGCACGAATAAAGATAAAAATGTGGTAGTTGACGGACAGTATTTTTCCGTTTGCTCAAGCATTAAAAGCGGAATACTTGACGTTATGTATAAAAAGAACCGCGACAAAGCGGAAGAATTGTACGGCGATTATACGCTCGATTCTACCGTCAAAATGAGCGAAGTTATTGTTATGTATAGGACGATAACAAGCGCGTGCAGAAAAGGCTCGGAATCATTCCTTGAAAGTTTACACCGCACAGACAAAGAAGTTACCGTGCGTGAAATAATTCGAGTAACGCAAGGTCAACCATTCTGTGAAAGGTTTGAACTGTTTTTTACAGATAGAAGTGCATGGCGAATTCAACAACGCCCCGCATAATCAGCAGGTGCAATTATGTTGGACTTTACTATATTGGGCATAGAGAGCATAACAAACGATTTTGAAGTTTTAACGCCAAGAATAAATAAGGCAGTAAGCGCAGGCTTGAACGCCGTTTCTTCCGATATGTCGGCGGTTTTAAAACAGCATATCGAATTAGACGTTTATGCAATGTACGACCCAAAAGTATATTTAAGAAGAAGCGAGAACCCTTCATACGGTACACCGCTCAACTCGGACGAAAATATTGGCGCAACTGTAATTGATAACACGCTCATATTCGGTTATGTGCCGACAGGTGAACACTCACTTTACGACGAAGAAATTGGCAACGATGACCTTATACGAGTAATCGAACTTGGCAAAGGGTATCAGTGGTATGTTGGTAAGCGTAAGATACCGCCTCGTCCTTTCTGGGACAATTTCGTTACAGATATGATACAGGGCAAGCAAGCTGAAATATCATTCGTTGGCGGTATGAATAATGCCGATAAAGAATTGAATGTTATTCAGACTGGGCAAATTACCGCAGACGGTAACGAAACTTCATTTTAATTTTTTGAATACAATCGACTACAAAAAATAGTCGTAATCATATCGCCGTTGCAAGTGGGCAATGGCAAGAGCCAAAAGGGGCTATGAGTACTGCAGTAGTGTGGTGCTTATAGCCTTTTATTTTTAGCAATTAAGAGAGTTAGTTTATGGCAAAAATTATTCTTTCGGTAGATATACAAAAAAAGAAAGCCGAACAGGGGCTTGGTGAATTAGAAGGCAAGATTAGAGAGATTGCCCAGTCTTTATCTACTGTTACAATAAATAATAAACTTACTTCTGATATAGAAGCTCTTACTGCGAAATTTAAGACTTTGGCGGACCAGTCGGACAGACTTGCAGGAAAGACTGCCAAGCAAGCCATAGAGAACGAAAGACTTACTCAGGCGCAAATTAAAACGCAGATAACGACTGTAAATCTTCAAACGGCAGAGGAAAGGTTAGCGAAAGCAAAGATACTTACTCAAACCGCGTCCGTAAATCTGGCTATCGCCCAAGAGCGTCTTACAAAGTCCCAAAAGCAAACACAGATAACATCTGTCAACTTACAGTCAGCACAAGAACGTCTTAAAAAGGCGCAAGATAATAGCACTAAGTCTGCTACGACATTACAATCGCAAGTAAACGGCTTACAGAAGAAATATGCTGACTTGCTTTCAACTATCAAGTCGCTTGAAAAGCAGTACCCCGCTGGGACGTTTGACAGTCTTAAAACTGAAACGCAGAGTGCACTTACAACGCTGGAAAATTATAACAGTAAGTTAAAGAACGGCGCAACCGCGAACGAAGCAATGTTGCTTAAAATACGCGAGCTTGCGAACGGCTACAATAATTTATCTACAAGCGTTGCTACAACTCGCGCTGAAACCGAACAGCAGACAACGACGGTAGAGAGAAATACTGCCGCAGTAAACAAGAGCGGCGACAGTATAACTTCCCTTATTAAAAAATTCTTAGTATGGCAATTATCAGCAACGCTCGTTATGAAGCCCTTACAGGCAATAACGGGTGCTATTTCCACGCTCAATGAAACTCTTGTAAAAACTGAAGATACAGTTATTGCATTCCAGCGTGTAATGCCCGGTCTTGCCGACGAGGAAATATCGAGTGCGCTTTATGGCTTGGCACAAGATTATGGGCAGACATTTGAAAATGTACAGGCTATCGCCCTTGACTTTGCGCGTACAGGTCTTTCTTGGGAAGATACGATAAAAGCCACAGAAGCGGCTCTGCTCGGTCTTAATACGGCTGAATTGGATGCAACTAACGCAAGCGCGGGTCTTATTGCAATTTTAACGCAGTATAAAATTGAAGCAAGCGAACTCGAAAGCGTTATTGATAAACTAAATATTACTCAGGATAATGCTGCTGTTACAACCGACAAGCTTTTAACTGCCTTACAACGTATGGGTTCATCTGCGGCGAATGCGAATCTAACGTTAGAGGAATCAATCGCTTTAATTACCGCTTTGTCTGCGGCGACTGGACGTAGCGGTGAAAACCTTGGTACCGCGCTTAACTCGTTAATTCAGTATTCAAGCAAATCAAGTGCACTTAACGTATTCGCGTCGCTCTCTGATAATGTTGCAGACGTTGTGGCTGAGTATAAGAAGGGTGCCGCAAGCATACTCGACGTTTGGTATGCAGTTTCCGACGAAATTCAACACTTGACAGTTGAGCAGGCGGATAAGCTCGACGCTTACTTCGACACCGAAGACGGTTCTGCTCTTAAAGACGCACTTGCGGGCGACTTGGAAGAAATATACGACGACCTCGCTGGTGTTTATACCACAGCAAACACATTCCGTAAAAACTACTTCATAGCCCTTTTGGGGAATATGGAAGAAGTTAAAGCCTCGCTCTCAAACATGGATGGTTCGGACGGCTATTCAATGTTGCAGAACGAAGATTATCTCGATACTTATACGGCAAAACTGAATTCGCTCAATGCGCAATGGCAAGAGTTTTTGAATGGTGCGCAAAGCATATTAACATTAAAGAAATTAGGCGTGGACGCGGCCAGTGGCTTATTAACATTTGCTGATGCTCTTGACAAGGTTCACCTTTTAATGCCGTTGGTTGCGGCGGGCGCAGTAGTGCTTGGTACCGTATTGCGCAACAAGGCAATGTCAGAGGCTGCTGCGCGAGTAAATGCTTATTCGTCCGCTTTAATAAAAAACAAGACGGCAACAATTTCCGATGCTACTGCTATTTCAAAACTTACTTCAAAGCAAAAACAGCAGGTAGTACAAGATATTGCAGCCTCCGCCGCAAGTGGTAAGGTTACAGGTGCGCAAGCTAAGCAGATTATAACTGAGGCTGGTCTTTCAAACGCCTTAACCAAATTGTCTGCCAAGAAAAAAGCAAAGTTACAAGCAACAATTCAGGAAGCTGTTGCGTCGGGAACATTAACCGCGACACAGGGCGCAGAAATAATAACGTCGCTCGGCTTAACAACGGCAAACACTGGTCTTGCCGCGAGCTTTAAAGCTGTTGCCGCAAGCATTAAATCGCTGTTAGCCTCTATACCCATTATAGGTTGGATTTTGCTTGCGGTTACAGCTGTTATTGAGATTATTCAGGCGATAGTTCAATGCTGTAATGATAATGCGGACGCAGCCCGCGAAGAAATAAAGGCAACCACAGAAGAAGCCGTACAAGCGATTGAAACAATAAATGACGCAGTAGAAGCCCTGAATGAAGCCAATGAAGCCTTACAGGACAATATAGCGTCCTTGGAAATGTATGCAGACGTTTTGGGTGATACTTCTGCAAGCGAAGAAGAAAGAACAGATGCTTTAAACAACTTAATAAAATTATCAAGCGAATTAAGAGAAAGCTACGGCGTTGAAAACGATTATCTGACTTCATTGCGCGTTGGCTATGACGATTTAACAAGTTCGGTTAATCAGTATATCGAATCAGTCCGTACTGCGGCTGCGCTGAAAGCGCAAAGCGATTACGAAGATGCACAAAAGCAATTAGAAGACGCAAAAGAATATCTCGGCAATGCCATTGATAACACAATGGGCAACGGCGATAAAAACGAAATGAAGGACTTGAAAGATTCATTCGATTATGCCGGGATAAAGGGTTACGATAAGTTTGTAAACGACGATACAATACAAATCGGCTATTCGCAAGAAAACCTTGACCTTTTGCGTGACTGGCAAGACAAACTCTCTAACGCCCTTGAAGTGGAAGCCGCTAAAAACGGCAAAAGTAGTAGTAAATATAAGGAACTTTATAAAGCGTGGTCTGGGGTTCGTGACGTTGCGAACGATATGGAAAGTACCCTTAAAGATATTGAAGATATTGAGGGTAGCACACTTGATTTATTCGCAAAGGCGCAAGTCCTTAACAACGAAACACTTTCCAGTCTTTATTACGGTGCTATGGGCACGTCGGCAGAGGCGGGCGATTCCTATGACCAGTTAAAGAAAATAATCCAAGAAACTACCGAGTACACTGACGAGCAAAAGAACGCTATAATCGCATTCATAAACGAAGGTCTTTCAGGTTATATTGGTAAATATAAGGCACACGTCGAAGAATGGGCGAACGATATTTCAAAGGTTACAAGTCTTTACGGCGACCTTATTGACAAACTTAAAGCGTTGCGTGATGCTGAAAAATCAAGCAACGAATGGGAAGAAAAGAAACTCTCTGTATTAGAAGCCCAAAAAGAAGTATTAGAGGCGCAACAAGCCCTTGAAAACGCCAAAAACGAAGCCACCGTTAGACGTTTTAATACTGCAACTGGGCAGTGGGAATGGCAGACTGACGAAAAGAAAATCGCCGAAGCCGAAGACAAAATAGAGAGCGCGGAGGCAAGTTTATTAAAGGCACAGCAAAATCTTCAAGAGGCTGCCTACAACAAAATTATTGAGTTGCTTGAATCTGGTCAAACCACAAACGACGAAGTAATAGGAATTCTCAATGAGGTTGCTCCTTACTTGCTGTTGAACACCGATTATGCGGGAGAAATGGCAGGTTTCGCTGGTGAACTAAATGGTGTTGCGGGTAGCATATCGGGTGTTGCGGATAGTATTTTGGGTGTTGCCTTTGATATAAGGACCTATACTGGCGAATTGCCGAGTTTCTTCACTGATATAGTCGGTGCAATAAAAGAAGTAACCAAAGTTGACGTTACTCAACCGATTAAAACAGAGCCGGGCGATTACACGCCGATTCCCTCAATTACCCAAACTACACCTTCGCTGAATCAACCACAGCAAAAGAGCGACGTTGATATTGCCAAAGATAAAATCGTCGTCCTTAAAGGCGCGGAAGGCAGAGGTATCAATAAAAGCAAAGTAGGCGACAATGGCAATGTTAAATGGGCGGGCGTAGATTACAATGTCGAAAACGCTGGCGAAATAAACGACGAAATTCTGAAACAAGCCGTTGACGCATTAGGTTTAGGCGATAGGGCGATTTTTGGTTACAACGGCGACTTATACGGAAACCTTGATGGCGGTATCGTTAAGTTAAGAGGGCTTGACGGTTGGAGTTCATTCTGGAAAGATAACAAAAACACAAACTTTGAGGCATTAAAAAATACAGTTACAAGTGTTTATGGCACATTCGATAGTGGTGGTATTGCTGGGGGAGCAGGCTATATGGCAAAACCCACCAGCCGTCCCGAAACCGTAAACGACCCTGACCTTACTTCAATGATACTTTCGCCCAGACGGAATGCTGAATGGGATAAGTATGTAAATAATATGGGAATTATGTTCGAGAAAGCTCATAAGTACAGTCAATCGCCGATGACACAGAGCAACTTCGGTAATACCAATAATAGTGTCGATAATAGCGGTCAAGTAATTGTAAACGGAATGACTGTCAGCCAAGACGCAAAGACAATGACCGTAGCGGACTTGTTTTCGCTTGCAAAGATTATTCCTAACAAATAACTAATAAGAAAAGGAGCAGAGAATTATGGCGATTTACGAGCCTAATCAAATAATACCGTCAACATTTACAAACAGCGGTACGATTTCGGCGAGCGACCAAGTAAATATTCAATGGCAAGTAAACGGCAATAGCGCGTTACAAGGCTTTCAAATTGATATGTACGCCAACAACGCACAGTCTAATTTTATTAAATCGACAGGTTATTTAACAACAAGGTGCCCCTTTAACGGTACCGACCAACGCGGTAAATCTGTTTACTTTTCTTACATATCAGGCGGAACTTGGGCAAGTGAATTCGGACTGGCAGACGGCAACGATTATAAGTTTAGAATTACACAATGGTTTAAAGCGCAAAATAGCGTAGTTTCAATACCTCTCACCGCGCCACAAAGAGGCAAAATGTATTATTTCCTTATGGATCAGTACAGCGACGAGTACGCTAACGGCGCGGTCTATTTTGCAGTAAACGAAGATTACGACAGCATAACATTCTATTACAGCTTTACAAACGGCGTTGGGTGGATTGAAACACGAGAAGGCAACACAAAACGCATAGTTCTTACTACTGCGGGCTTTAATGCAAACGGCACCGCGCCCGAAAATGCAATAAGAATTTGGGGCGACCAGCCTCAATATAATGCCGATTTTGGCGTTGACTTCGTACAACAGATTTCAGAATCAGCAATAATTACAAGGACACACCCCACACTGCAGTTAAGCGTAAATGACGGCGAAACATTGAATACTGCATTTGCAGAGTTTACGGCAGATTATAGTCAAGCACAAGACGATGCGATTAAGTGGGTACGGTGGGAACTTGCTGACGGGCACGATAGAAGTAACCACTTAGCGGACACGGGCAACATTTATACGTCAGTGCTTGCCTACGAACTCGACGGCTTATTCAACAACACAGACTATGCAGTGCGCTGTACGGTTGAAACAGAATCAGGCATACAAATCAGTTCGGGCTGGGTTGGATTTAGCGTGAGCTATACAGCCGACGTTTATTCAGGTTCATTTTCAGCAGAATATTACCGCTCGGAGAACAGTGTCGGTCTTGCGTGGGATGTGCTTGATAATGCAACTATTATCCCGGCGCGCGCCAGCGGGACTTATACACTGGCTAATGGCTCGGTTACGTTACCCGCAAATACAACAATAACTTGGAATCAGGTTACAGACAACCCTATGAACTTCACGGGACCGTGGGCTGTCTTATGGAAGGGTAGAATAAATGACGCTACCCCCAAGGGCAATTTCTTGAATATAAATAACGGCAGAATAACCGCGTCAAGAATTTCCCCTAAAATCAAATATACTTGGAACTACCCTTACGACGATTTAAGCGTAGGACAGCAAAGATATGACTTAACGTTAAACGAATTTACGCCGACTAACCCGCCACCCCAAAACGGCGATTTGTGCGTTACAGAAGAAGGGTATATTTGCGAAATTAGAGAGCAGTGGGACGATGAAGAATTTGTCGGGTACTATATCAGGGTAATAGATATAGCAGACGACTACTCAGACGTTACAGGCAACTTTATTGCGATAAATATTCTTAACTCAAACGGCAGCAATGTTCAAGCCGAATTAAATATCGCAGCAGACAACTCAGAAACCGCCCTTTTAATAACGCCTACAGATATTTACGCTTTTTCATACGAAGGCGACAGGTTGTTAGACTGGACCAGAACGTCGGTGCGGTACACGCAGGACGCGATTACTTCCGTAATGATAGACGGTGGCGAGAATGGTGCAGGGTGCGATTGTATTTCCGTAATTCAGGGTAATGGCGATACGATTTTGAACGAATTACGAGCAGGTGGCGGCGCAACGTTTGAGCCGTCTTGGAATAGCGAAACCTACCAACTATATATGACAGCAAACTTCACTTACAATATTGAGGGTGGTATAGGTACTGTTTCAACAAATAGGGGGTTCCGTATATATAGACAAGAAGAAGGTAGCAGTGAATTAAAAGTGATTGCTAAAACAAGTTCACTCGTTACGCGCCTTAAAGACTTTGGTATTGTGAGCGGCAAAAGCTACCGCTATCATTTATTTGCCTACGATAACAATGGCGCGCTTATGTCTTCAGTCGAAATAGAAAAAACTATATCGCCGAGATTTAAAAATTATAGCTTGTTGGCTACGGAATACAGCGAAGAAGACGAGGCTTATCACGTTGTAAAGCAATACATATTTGAGTACAACATTTCGCAAGGTTCTGTATCAAACAACAATTCACCCTCTCTAACCGCGAATTTTACGCGCTATCCGACAAGAATGGGTTCGGTGCAGAATTATGACAGTGGCACACTGCAAGCCCTTATAGGTATTGTGAGCGACGATGAGTACTACGACAGTATAGAGCTTGAAAGAGAACTCAAAGACCTTTCAACGACCACATACACACTGTTTATGCGTGATATGGAAGGGCATATAAGAATGGTACACACGAACGGTGCTGTTACTATGGAGCCCAACCTTAAAACTCGTCAAATGCAAAAGAAAATATCCTTGCCTTGGGTAGAGATAGGCGACGCAAGTGAGGTAACAATTATTCAGCTTTCAACAGACGTTGGCTGGCGTGTTGACGAGGATGTTCTTGGCGTAGATTTCGACGTAGATTTAACAACTGGTCAACTTATTGCAAAATATCCTTTACCTTACAACGGAACAACATTTGCTCTCGGTGGCGAGGATAGGGAAGTCCTTATTGCTAAGACACCAAAGGTTATGAGTGCGCCCACATTTGAATTACCCGATTCGGCAGAGAAAGACGAGGGTAAATTCGGTATATTGACAGCTAAGGTAATAAAGAATACCACAGACGAGGACTAAACCCGCATGGCAACATTAACACCATACCAGCAATACCTTCGGGAAGTTGAATATCCCGAACGATACAAAAAACTGACCAAACTTGAATTTCTTAACCCGGACAACACCGTAGCATTCGCGCTTGATAATAACTTTAAGCGCGGTTACGGTGGTTACGCCGACAGTAGAGCATTTATTCAGGACGGCTCGCTTAGCGTTTCCTTAAACAATGGGCAGCGCAGAAAGGCGAGTGTAACATTTGAAAATCTTGACGGCGCATTTGATTATGCGGTCAACAAGATATGGTTCGGTAACAAGGTAAGATTATCAATGGGAATCCGCTTGCAGAGCGAACAAGATTTCTATTTATCGCAAGGCGTGTTTTATTTCGACGACCCTAAACTCGAATTAAAACCCAACAGCAGAAAATCGTCATATTCACTGGTTGACAAATGGGCATATCTTGACGGATCTCTTTTCGGCAAACTCGAAAACACATACGAAATCTTAAACAGAACGAATATTTTTGAGGCAATGGCTGGAATTCTGCGTCTATCGAAGTTTACTCACAAGGAAACCAAAAATAAGGCGGAAATGATAGACAGTGTGCAGCCTATATTTACGAGCTTTTACAACAACCGCACCATTACAATTAACGGACAAATCGTGCCTATGTGCCTTGCGCCGCACACCGTTACAACGTCGTCAGGCGGTGCGTATTCAAACGTCTTGCTTGACCTGAATACTTTACTTGTTAGTTGGATAGGCTATGACGAAACAGGCGCATTAAGAGTTGACGCATCGCAGGAAGATATTAACGATATGACTAAACCCGTTTTGTGGACGTTCACAGTAAAAGGCGGGAAGACAACGTTTTCTATTTCCGAAAGCGCAAAACCGACAAATGTCTTTAACGATATTATCGTTTTCGGTGAAACTTTGGACGAGGCTATGGTTGGCGCACGAGCAACAAACCTTGACCCGGCAAGCGACACAAATGCAAACCTTATAGGCAAGAAGACCTATTTTGAAAGCTCAAATACTTGCTACTCGGTAGAGCAATGCCGCGACCTTACAAGCCAGTATTTAAAACAGAAGACGGTATTACAAAAATCAATTACGATTTCGTGCCCCCAGCTTTTCCATTTACGCGAAAACAACATTATATCGGTACTTAGGTCAGATAAGCAGGGCGGCGGATTAGAAAGGCATTTAATACAGTCATACAGCCTTCCGCTTTCTTCGTCGGGCAGTATGAGTATTACCGCAACCTCGACAAATGATTTTCCGAAAGTTACGGTTAAAGATTTGGACTTATCGCAAGGAATATGATAGAATAATTATGAGTGATAAATTAAAAGAAGCCGAAGCGTTTAAATATATGCTTACAGACTTCGTAAGCGAAGTTATAGAAAATCACCCAGTCGTAAGGGCGGCCATAAAAGCAAGAAAAATGATAGTGGCAGAACCGCCCAACACTACAGAAAAAACGGTTAAGGTGCATTTTCCTTTTGACGAAAAGGCTATTACATTGCCGTATAATTCAAGAATGCCAGTATCTGCGTTAGCTGTAGGAAAAACGGTCAGTGTTTGGTACTCGCAAGATATAAACAACGGAATTATTATGCAGAACGGTTCTTGGTCGATATAGTCGTCGAACCATGCATGTACAACTTAATACTTATCTTATCGTAAATGGACGATAGGGAAAGCCAAAAGGGGCTATAAGCAGTTACAGAATCAAAAGGTTTTGTCTGCTTATAGCCTTTTATTATTTTTCAATAAAACTAAAAAAAATAGGAGGTATTTCTTTAATGGGTTCAACAGTCATTGACCAACGCGAACTTGGAATTGTGGTACCCGTAGCGCGCGGTAAATGGGAAGCAAAAACCGTTTACCAAAAGCTCAACATTGTTACACACAATTTCGGCACTTATATTGCTAAAAAAAGTAGCATAAATGTCCGCCCCACAATCGACGAGAACTGGGAAAATTACTGGATGGAACTTGCGTCGGGTAGGGGCATATCATCAACCACAACAGACTATATCACAACAAAACCCGACGTAACAGCACCGCCCGAAGAAGGTTGGAGCGGAACCATTCCAACCGTTAAGCCGGGCGACTTTCTGTGGACGAGAATAACGCTTACATATACCGACGGTGCGCAAGTCGTTTCGTATGCTGTGGGTGCAGGCGGTGTTACGGGTGTTGGTGTAAAATCAACTGAAGTTGACTATCAACGCACTTCCAGCGGTTCAGATATTCCTACTGACGATGCGGCGTGGACTAAAACAATTCCCGCAGTCAAGGTAAACACATTTCTGTGGACGCGAACAAAAATCAACTACACGGACGGCACAAGCGCAATATTTTATTCAGTCGGATATAACGGTATAGGCATCTCAACCACGATAATAAATTATGCGGTTAGCGATACAGGCGCAACGCCGCCCGAAGAAGGGTGGGTATCATCTATTCCGTCAACGATTACGCAGGGTAAATTCCTTTGGTCTAAAACCGTAACGACTTATACGGATAATTCCAGCTCAACAGTTTACTCGGTTGCTTATCAAGGACAAAACCCTTCAATAAAAATCGGGAAAGTAACTACTGTTGCGCCTGACCACGCCGCGACAGTAAAAAATGTTGGCACTGCACTCGATATGGTTTTAGATATTGAGATTCCACAAGGCGTTACGGGCGCAAGGCTCGACGACGTAACCATAAGCGAATCGCCGCTTGCTGGCGCATTACCGCGCTATAACGACGCGGAAAATATCAAATCTTCAAAACCCATTCTAAACAACGATTGTGTAAGGCTTGTGGACTTGGCGGCACTCATATTAAAGGGTGAGTTAAGTACCCCGCTTTCAACAAGCGATGGTAGATATTTAACAATCAACGGAAAACACATATACGCGAACATTAAAGTCTGCAATTCTTAAATTCAAACTAAATTAAAGGAGAATACCGATATGGCAAAGAATAATCAGCCTGTACAACGTGTAAAAAGAGTACAGCTTTCAGGTAGCGTTTCGGCGGTGGAATTTGAATCTTACGGCGGACAATATCTTGTCAAAAACTTTTCGGGTGGCGACGTTTATGTTTCGTTTGAAGATGCGGTTTCGGAAGATACGTCTATTAAGATTTCAAACGGATACGGACAGGTTTGCGTAATAAACGAAAAAGACGGCTTAAATGGTCAAGCGAAAGCCAAAACCATTTACCTTAAAGGCACGGGCGAAGTAGAGGTACAACAATTATGGTTTTAGGTCCTTATTCGTTTCCAGTATCAGGCAACAGTGGCGGGTCGGGTGGTGGCGGTAGCACAACCATTGTTTATAACGCCATAGTTCAAGCGAAATCTGTTTCAGAATTTCCCGCCACAGGCAAAGGTAATTTACTGTACATAGATACTACCGCGAATGAGGCGTATTACTGGAACGATATAGATAAGAAATACGTCAAAATAGTCAGCCAAAATGACGACGAGCAACCCAAAGAAGAAAAGGTGTTTATTCGTCGAGCAAGCCTCAAAGAATGGCAAGAACAAAACTCGATACTCGAAGACGGCGTAATCGGCTATGTTACAGACGACAATTCGGCAAAAATCGGCGACGGCGTTACAAGATGGGACAGTCTTCCTTGGTTTGTTAAGCCGATAGAAATTCCCGACTGCGGCGGCTTAACGGTTGACGATATTTATAAGGCTTGCGTGAGCGGTGAGGGGCTATCCGCGCCACTTCACACGTCAGATGGTAAAACGCTCATAGACAGCAACGGAAACACTATTCAATATAACTTCAAATTAAAAATCAAATAAAAAAGGAGATTAGTTTTTATGGATGATTTTATTTCTATTAAAGACTTAGAAAAAGGCACCCCCTCAAAAACGCAATCGTTAGTTCACGACGGCGCAGAGGGAACAAAGAGAATCGAATTTGCAGAGTTGCTTTCTGCGGTTCTCAAAACGGCAGATTATTCTGCGGACGCACCGACAAATACGGATTCGGTGGTGGTTGATAGTGCGGAGAGCGCAAAGAAAATCGCTTTTTCCGATTTACTTGCCGCCATTATCGGTGCATCAAATATCAATACCGCAGGCTTCCACAATTCAATTTATCGCGGCAAAGACATTACGGAGTATTTTAACGACGGCTCTCTGTATGACAGAATCGCGGGTACCAACGGTTACGCAACTTTTGAGGATTTGTATGTGGGCGACTACATTAAGATGCCGAGAAAAGTTTGCGTTGTTGGCGACGATTGTGACAATGCAGGTACCGATATTGTTAAAATCGCAGGTTTTAACTGCCACTGGAAAAACTACTGGAGTGGCAATATGCTCACCAAACCTCATATCGATTTGGTTCCCGACAGAAACTTCGGCTACTGTCAGCCTATGAATGACAGTAGCGATACTACGGGCGGTTATAAAAACAGCAAGATGAATAAAACGATTATCGGCGTGCCCGCAACGGCAGGTAATCCGAACGGTACAATAAACGAACAGCTTTACAACATATTCGGTTCCCACTTGCAAACATACAGAGAACTTGTTTCTTCGGCAATGGACCCCGCGCGCTATAATCGTTTCGGTCAGGCTACGGGAGCATCGTCAAGCTGGGAATGGATAGAAGTTCAGGCAATCTTAATGTCGGAAATCGAAGTTTACGGCTCGGTTGTTTGGGGTTCAAGCGGTTACGATATAGGTACTGCTAAAAACCAACTTCCCATTTTCCGCCTTAACACCGCAGACCTTATAAACAGCGAATATTACTGGCTGCGCGACGTTGCCTCGGCTGAGTACTTCTGCAGTGTGTACGGCAGCGGGTTTGCGCACCACGACGACGCGGACGGCGGGAATTCCCTTCGCCCCCGCTTCGTAATCGCCTAATCTATAATCCCCACCCGCGCGTCGGGTGGGGTAAAGAAGGAATAAATGGGTGTACCTCAATATAAACAAACACCGTCAAAGGTAGAATTTCTTTCAACATTCCATAAGTTGCGCAAAGAAGTGAATGTCATTTTAATGCGCGACTTTGGAATTAAGAAAAGAACATATACCGTAGCACTAATCACAGATATTTACGAACTGTCCGAAGAGGACAAAAAGACACTCGAAGAAATAACGTTAAAGTACGGAATAGATTCGGTGCTGATAGACAAATATTCTGAATGGCTTGTAAATGCTTGGCGCAACGAAACGCGAGAAATTCTCACAAATCTCGGCGTACAAATCGAGTTAGCAAATTCAATTTATATAACTTGTAAAGAAGAATACTCTGAGCGCAGAATTGCGTGGGATAAAGCCATAGGATACTGTAACGCTTTGAAAGACAAATTTCACGAAATATTATCAACAATTAAAGTAAGCGTAGGTGCATATCAGGTTGTTGGTGAGCTTTTACAAAAGGAAATAAATTTATTGAAAGGAGTCAGAAAAAGCGATAATCAAATTTTGACAAAACTGTCGTAAAGACATTTTGTGAGGTAATCGTTACAACTCGGCTGAGTACTTCTGCAATGTGAACAACAACGGGAATGCGAACTACAACAACGCGGACAACGAGAATTACCTTCGCCCCCGATTCCAGATATTTATTATCAAGGGATAATAGATTTTTTTTTGATTTGGAAGGAACGATTATCTATCCTTTATTAAAAGGTGAATAGCCCGAAAGGGACTTATTGCCCGGATACGTCCGATGGCAAAAATTTAATTATGATTGAAGCCCTGTATAATTTAGATAATTTATACGAAGCGTTTTTGGAAGTCAAAGCGGCGAGCGGGTGGAAAGAAACCACCCAACGCTACGAAGAAGATTTACTGTTTCACTTACTTGATTTACACAAAAGACTAATCAACGGCACCTATAAACCAACAAAGCCGTATTGTTTTCTCTACAATGAGCGCGGTAAATTAAGACTAATAGAATCGTATATTATAGACGATAGAATTGTACAATGGTGCTTCGTAAACAAAGTTTTGCTTCCGCTCATTCGCCCGAAACTAATATATGATAATTCCGCATCCCTAAAAGGGCGCGGGACTGACCATTTTAGAGCAAGGCTCGAACTACATTTAACGGATTTTGCAAAAGAAAACGGTAACGACGGGTTTATCGTTATAGGCGATTTTAGAAAATATTTTGATAATCTTCGTCATACTGTTTTCCTGCAAATTCTAAAAGAACTCGGAGCGGATTCGGAAGTAATAAACTTTGCAAAACTGCTTATCGATGCGCATAAAATAGACGTTTCATATATGACCGACGAAGAATACGCCGAATGTATGGATACACCGTTCAACTCGATTGAAAATGCCTTAATAGACGCAACCCTTAAAACTGGTAAAAAGCTAATGGATAAGTCTATGGGTATCGGCAGTCATATTGCGCAAATTGCGGGCGTTGTCTATCCCTACAGAATTGATAATTATTGCAAGATAGTTAAGGGAATTAAAGGCTATGCTCGCTACATGGATGATTTCTACATAATACACAAAAGTAAAGAGTTTTTATGGGAACTAATGAGCGAATTGAAAAAACTATGCGCTGAACTTGGTCTGTTTCTAAACGAAAGAAAGACCCAAATAGTAAGCCTACATCACCCGTTTACAATTCTAAAAACTCAATATCGACTATTGCCTGACGGTAGAATAATCAGAAAACCAGACAAATCGCAACGTATAAGAACTTGCAGAAAGTTAAAGGCAATGAAAGCAAAACTCGACGAAGGAACAATTACGCTGGATAAGGTTGAACAGATTTACAAATCAACACGCGGTCAGCTCGCAAGGTATGGCGAAACCGAGTCCGTCCGTTCTTTTGACGAATTCTACAACAATTTATTAAAAATAAAAATTAAAATATAAGGAGAACCTTTATTATGAACAAACAACAAAGAAACCCTGAAGACTTCGGTGTAATTACGATTTCACAGCAAATCGCAGACCTTAAGCAGTCTTTATCAAGCCACCAAAGCCCTATCGGTGACTGGAAGGGAATTAAGCAGGACGAATACATTAAGGCGGGACTTCCCGCGCCCTATACAAGCGCGCAAATGCAAGAGTACTACCAAAAGAGAATTGCGGCAAGAAACCAAATCAACCAGCTTGAAAAGCAACTTGAGGAGGAACGCGCGGGCAATGTTGGCGGAAACGGTAACACCTAAACCGACGACAGCCGAGCCAAAAATCACCATTGAAAATATATGCTCGGCTTGCGGGAAAGGTCCTTGCGATTCACCTTGTGAAAGGTGGAATGATTTCCTTGAAAAGAATTATTTATTAGAGAAATAGAAAAAAGGCGCACGGCAATTTCGCCGTGCGCCTTTTAATAATTTTAATTTATAATCTTTATTTTTTTAAGCTCTTGCATCGAATACCGCATTCACTGTCGCAGGTGCGCTTTCGGGGCAGAGATTTTCGATATATATTCGCGTTGTTTCGGGGTTCGAGTGCCCTAATACCTGCTGTATGGTGGCAAGTCCAACGTTGTTGGTAAACAGCACGCTTGCGTTTGAGTGGCGCAAATCGTGTCCGCCGATTTTATCGTGTCCAACCGAGCGGCGAATATAACTTCTTATGACTTGGTAGAAATTTTGACGGGTGAAAGGCTTGAAATTTCCTTTCTTGTCGTAATGACCAAATAAAAGCGCGTTCTCGTCGCCGCAAATACGCGAATTTTCGCTTTCAATGTATTCTTCGACAAAACGCCTTGCCATAGCAGGAAAGCCCACAGAACGCGATTTACCGCCTTTTCCTTTGACGATGCGAATGCTATTGTTGGTGAAGTCCAAGTCGCCGTAACGCAAGTTCAAAAGCTCGGAAGTCCTAATGCCTGTTTGTATTAAGAGAAATACCCAAGCGCGGTTGCGGACTGCAGTTGCTTGCGCAGAGTAGCGGGGAATCTTGCCGCCAAGCACAGTGTTTATTTCGTTATTTGAAAGTAGGTCATATTCAACCTTTTCTTTGCCCGGCTTATCGTGGGCGAGAATGGGCTGTTCAGTATAAAACTTGTGCTCGATTGCCCACACAAAGAATGCGTGCAGAATTGTAAGATAATCCCGCTCCGTATTACTCGATACGTTGCGGGACTTGACTGCTTTTTTATATTCGAGAACCATAAGTGAAGTTACGTCTTCGCGCTGTTCGTCGTTTGCTTTTAAGCATGCACCAAAGTCGGTGAGCACTATGCGATACTTTTCGTAAGTATCTTTGCTTTTGGAAACGGTTTCAGACGTTTTAAGGAATGTCTGCATAACCTTATTAAATTTTTCGTAAGATGTCATATATCAAATTCCCCTAATAATTCTTTAATCACGTTTTTAATGTCTGACATATAAACGCCAGCGTCGCGTTCAGGTTCGCGCCCAAAGCACATTGACGCGCTGTCGAGCTTGTCGTATAATTGTTCAGCGAAATCTGCCTTAGCCTTTTTAATGTCGCCGAACCCCATATCGACAGCCCGTTTTGCGCTCGCGTATTCGGCGCATTTACAGCAACGATTATCGCAATTTCCGTTGCACTGACAGTCGTCAACATTGCGCAAGATTTTTGTCAGCTTTTCGGTATCGATTCGTTTGTCGGTTGCGGTCTTGTTTTCGTTCATAACAATTTCAAATTTATCTTCGCCGGGAATAAGCGCGCAACCACCCCAAGTACCGTGAATTTGACCCGCATCGTCGATATGTTCGACAGTACCAACCTTGCCGCTATATTGCGGTTCGCATTTCATGCTGTAAATTCTTAACGTGTAACCGATTTCAACTTTCATTATTTCACCGCCTTTGCGTAAGTAAAAATTTTGTAAGGGAAAGAGAGGTCTTTATCTTTGTAAACCTTGTTTATATTTATGATAATAAATTCGTGGTCTTCATACCCCTTGACGTTAGTGCATATATCGACAAAGATTTCAAATTTGCCGTTCTTGATAGGAAAAACTTCCGTATGGGCGGTACAGCCTTTTGCTATATCGCAAAGGTTAATGCGGCGCATTTCTTTATCTTTGGCGCAGTCAATACAACCTTGACACTTTAAAGCCTTTTTAAGCATTTTTTCTTCGCTGTGTCTGTTATTCTTTATAATTTGGGTTAAATCTATAATATTCAATTTTATTCCTCCAACCTGACTAATTAAGTTAAAACTGACAAAGGAAGTAAGAGTTTTTCCAAGGTTTCTTTGTCATTTGCGAATAGCTCAGATACTCGCTTATTGTAATGTTCTGCGTAGTAGTTGTATTGCTCAACCGTAAGGCGATAACTTCCGCGTTCATCACCGACAAGCACAAAGTCATACTTTACTTCGTCAAGCAGGTTTTCCGACTGTTTAAGCGACGGCCTTTTAACAATCCCGAACGCGCCGTAAGCGTGTGCCGCGTATTCTAAAAATTCGCGCACAGTCATATCTTTGCCTTTAAACCAGATACTATGTTTAAATTTTTTATCTAAACTATTCATTGCATTCTCCATAATAGCAAATTTTGATTAAAAGTTCAAGTAGTTTAGCCCCTCACGCAGTAGTATTCGTAAGGGGCTGTTCATTGCTTAGTTAAGCATAAGCACGGCGGGCTTTGCATCGCCTATCAAGTACCCAGCTTTGTCCTGCATTACAGTTTCGTAAGCCTGTTCGCCTTGGAATTCGTCAATAACTTTCTTTTCTTCGTCGTCCATTTCGTGGTAATGTTTCTGTCCGTAGGAAGGGGGAAGCCACTTGAAGTTACGCGCCGCGTAAATGTTCAGCGCATCGATAAGGCGGTAGCATTCCTTGTGGAATACGATATGGCAAGTACCTTTTTTATAGAAAGTTACACTAAAGTACTTGCAGCATATATCTTTTGTCTGCCCGCGTGCGTTTGCGCACTCTAATACGTTGTGTAAGCCGCATTCCGCTGTTCTGTTTCCGTCAAGATAATTTAAGGTCTTTTCAAGGTCGGCAAGCAAATCATAACAAGCATATACGTCAAGCACTCCATGATAACTATATCTTGCGAACGCACCGTAGGAAGGTATGATTACCTTGTAATTTACCTTATGCGCCTTATTTGTTTTCCAGCCGTTATAGTAGTGAATGTTGTTTGAGCATTCAGGATAATAGGTGTGCTCGGTGGTGAATTTTTCAAAGAGTTTTAAAAGTTCGTCGTCGATTCCGTCCCATAACGCGGCATTGATAGAGAGCACCAGCCATTCTGCATTAAAGCGCGAGAATTCATAGTTGCTCATTTCGTCAAGCCTGTTAAAGAAGTCCTTGCTCATTTTGCTTGTGAGCTTGCTTGTGAGCTGGGGAAGGGATAGCAGTTTGTACCAGTACTTCCTGCGAACAATTTTTAAATACTCGTTGACTTCTTCTGTTCCGATTCCGTCATCACCGAAATAACTACGGCCACCAACAGTAAGCGCAAAGCCGATTACTTCCTTGTCGCCGTCTTTCTGTTCGTCATTCTTTGATATTTTTCCGATTAGTCCGTTGTATTCCTTAAAGAATTCGATTGTTGCGGCGGTTTCGATTTCGTAAGAGCGAATGAGAGCTTCAATTTTATCGTTCGGGGCAACTTCGTAGGTATCACCCTGCGTTTCCATACGTTGCTTTGCTGTCTTTTCCATACGCTCAAATATTTCCGAACGGTCATCCGAGCGGGGAATATTTATATAAATCAAAGCAATAGTTGTATCGGTTTTTCTTTCCGCCTTTTTAAAGCCGTCTTTAATATATTCGATTTGTGCGCCGTACTTGCTGAGCTTTTGCATAAGCACTTTACGGCGGTTCGTGTAAGCATTTTTAAGCGTTTCTGCATTGAGCAAGCAGACAATTTGACCGCCGCTCTGTTCCTGCATTTCCAACGCTTTTAAAAGGTGTTCGTCGCCGTTTGAGAAGGGCGGGTTCATTATGATAAGGTCGTAGCGTTTTTGCGTTTTATAGGTCAAGAAATCATCGTGAACAACGCGGAATTTTTTGCCCATAAGTATATAGCGCAGGTTTGCGTCAATCTCTATACAGTCAATATCAGGGTGTATTCCCCTTGAATAATATCTGCCGTCGTATTTAACGCTACTATCGCCGTAAGCCAAGATGCACTCAACAATATCGCCCTTCCCGGCGGAAGGTTCCAGAATTGTTTTAAGTCTTTTCCAGTTTACGCGGTTCAGCATTCTTCCGACAAGAGCGGAAGGGGTAGGGAAGAAATCGGAATTATCACCAAAAGGAAGTTCCTTGACGTGAATTTTTTGACTATTAGCGGACGCGGCTTTTCTGTACTGCGAATAGGTTTCGATTATTGCCTTTTTAGCTAATATAATCGACGATGCGTTATCATTACAACGGCTTATTTTGTCGCGGTCATAATTTATATCCCAAGTCATTTTATTTGATATGCGACTGAGCCTGCCTTCAAGGTCGCCGATCCGTTCACCGTTCGCAAATATATTAAACCTGTTCGCGTTAATTTTCTTTGTATATTTGTCCTGATAGGGCGTTAAACTTATTTTAATCTGTTCCATAATTTCCTCCCAAGAAATGATTTAGGCGACCTTGTAGGCCGCCATAGTTTCAAGCAATGAGAGTAACTCACCATTGCTTTGAATTCCGTATTTGTTTTTAATGTTTTGCAGTTCGCCCCAGCTTTTAATCTTGAGCGTACTACAGAGTGTTGAAAGTTCTTTTAATTCGTTTATATTCATAAATTCACCTTTATTACTCGTATATCATAAGAAATCTTGCCGTAGGGCAATAAAGCCGACCTGTTTCTTCACACCTGTATAAATCCTTCCAAGGTTTAGGTGCCTCAGCATAAAAATCTTTGTGGGTAAATTTAATATTAAGTTTTAAATTTTCGTCAATACGCAAGCGGGTCAAATATTCGTCGTCCGCCTTTTCTTTCTTTGTAAAGTTTCTTTCGGGGTAAAAGGTATAACCACCAAACTCAAAGCTGGCGAGCTTGTCGTCTTCAAAGGTGAGGGGAACGTCCTCGTCTGTGAGTTTCTTTATGCAGTCGTGGCAAAGCCACCCAGCATCGCTTTCAACCCGCCCAAATTTATCGGTTGCGGGCAAATAGTTACCGCATTTATTACATTGCCAATGCTGCACGCCGTCTATAATAAGCTCGTTTTGCTGTTCATTATTTGAATTTTTCATATATTCCTCGCAATATCTTTAATTCTTTCGGTTGAAATATAATAGGCTTTTTCTAACCAATAAGACCAGTGCGGTTGAAAAATTTCGCCGTCAAGGTCAAGCGCAAAGTTGCCGAGCGCAAACCAGTTTTCAATGCCCTTTTCTGTTCTTTTATCAAGAAAGCGGATTTTATGTTTAGTTGTCAGCATCAGTTTTAAAGAGCGGGGGTAGTGTTCCCAATCTTGCTTGACAGAATCTGGCATATCAATTATAAGAATTTCGCCGTTCTTTGTGAGGGTAGCTTTTACAATTCTTTGCGCTTTCTCATAAAATTCATCGGCAGATTTTTTATACTGCAGTAAAGCATTTTCAAAGTCGGCGCATTCCTGTTCCGTAATAAATTCAACCCATTGTTCGCCTAAGCACAAGGGTTGGTGAAGTGGCGTAAGCGGGTCAACAAAAATTTCAAGCCAGTCTTTGCCGTCCACAGATGAGGGGCGCACAATTACTTTTAATTTTATTCCGCATATCTCAGTTTTGCCTATATTTGCAAGGGCTAACAGTTCTGATTTTTTCATAGTTTCACCTTAATATTTTTAATTGTTTCTCGCTGTTCTGTTTCACGGTTGACCCCCGAATATATTTGAGTTTCCCCAAATTTTAAGCGGGCGTTTTTAATTTTTCTTTATATTTGTTTAAGTGGTCAATAATTATTTTTGTTCGCTGTTCTGTAAGCATTTTTGTAGTAACTTCAGCAACCTTTTCGGCGTGCTCGATAACGTCCGCAATTTTATCAAAGGTATGCCCTAAAGAGTAACCCGTAGTAATTTCCGTTGCGTGCCAACCGCCATATTTGCGAGCTTTGCTTATCGCAACTTTAACGCCGTTTGCGCATTCGTGAATATAGCCTTCGGCTTGCTCAAAGTGGCAGCCGTAACTGTATTTACCTTCGCCCATAACAAAACCGCCCTGCGATTCGTCGTAGCCGCGCATAAACATAAAGAATTGTTCTTTCTTCATACTTGATTATCTCCCGTAAGTTCTTTATAACCAAACCACTTGTAACCGTCAGCGATTTCGTTTAACGCTTTACGGCTAACAATGGTAGGTTCGCCGCAGTCGGTGAAGTCTTGTCCGAAGGCAAGTTCTTTATTCGCTATATCAACCTTTAAGTGTTCGGGCTGTTCTGTTTTCTTTTTGCTTGTCGCAAAATGGAATAGGCAGGGGGTCTTTCTTGTTTGACTGTTATTGCTGATATTCTCAGGTTTAAAATCTTTTGTTTGTTTGGCAAGTTCGGTGTAATAGTCGTACAACCTATCCAAACCTTTCGCTTTTGCCTGTTCTGCTGCGTTTAAATAATACGAGCACGCCGCCGCCTTTATTGTTTCAAAGTTCTGTTCAGTATTTAGTTTTTCTTCCGAAAAGTCTTGATATTCTTTAGGAATTTCCGTGATTTTTGATAGTTTCTGTAAAAAATTAAATATTGTTTCAAGCGTCTTTTTGTTCGGCGCGGTTGTTCTTGCATCGTTTGGATTGTCTGTACATATTAAATACCGTTGACAAGCAAGCGGATATTTTATAGAAAAGATTTCTGCAAGTATAGCACAGTCCAGATTTTCGAGGTAATTTTTACCTTCTTTCCATTCTTTCCAAGCCCTAACAACTGCCTTGTTGCGCTTTTCGCATTCTTCAATAGTCATTTACTTAACCCCTTTTAAAATTTTAATTATTTATGATTTCTTGTAATGCCTGCACGTTATCGCGCGCGGTATGCTGTCCAAGTTCTGCAACCCAGCATAAAAGCTGGTGAATTTGGACGGAGGTGTAACGTTTACCGCAAGCGCGGGGGAATTCGCCGTTAAAGAATTCCGTCATATTTTGATATTCAGAATCGCGCCCGCTTTCAATATCGCGCTGCCTTTCCCAGAGTTCATCAGCCTCGTAAGCTGTTCTGTATATGTGCTTTTGCTTTTTTCCTTCGTCCGTCAAATAGTCATCGTCAACAAAAATTGCAATTTCGCCGAATTCGATTTCGGGGAATATAGCTTTAAAGTACTCAAGCAATTCGTCTGTTCCGCTCATATAGTTAGGTGAGCTTTCAAGAATATTTTCGACAAGTTCGTATAAATAATGATTTTCAAACCCCGAAAAGTTTTGTTTCAGATAGTCAAAAAAACCTTGACTGTCAAAGCCTGCGATATTGTTGTTCATATTGCCTCCTATAAGTCAATAATTCGTTTCTCTAATTCGTACTCATTCAATAAAAATGAGTAGTCGTCGTCGCTTAAACTGTTCTTCTTTTTCCAGTAATCAACGGCGGTGTAGGCGGTTTCTTCTTTAAACGTTGTAAGCCCGTCCAACGCCGCGTTATATGCCTGTTCAGCGCGGCGCATAAAGTCCTTTAAGTCTGTTGCTTGCTCTATGAGTTCGGGCTTGTGTGTTTTCCAAAATAGCCTTGTAGCTTTATTTATGGCGTGCCCTTTGCGATAGCCTTCATTTTCGGGTATGTTATACCAAAATGTTAAGGTGGCGGGGCAGCTATCGTCCATTTTACAAAAACTGCCAGCTAATACTAAATCGCCGTGCTGCTTGATAAAACGGTCAATGAATTTTTCAAACACATTCTTTTTTGTGTTAATTTGTATTTCAACTTCGCTTTTCCAAAAAGTTATAGGGTAAACCGTAGTAGATGAGCCAGAAGTCCAAGTATCTTTATACATATACTTATTAATAAGCGGTTCAGCTTTCAAAGCCGCCAAAAGTTCTTTTGTGTCAATCATAATTTATTCTCTGTCCCTGTTCAGTAATTGCTTTTAATTTCGTCGATGGGGTCGCCGTCGTAGTCAACCTTTAAAAGTCTTGCGGGCTTGCCTTCCTTGTCTATATCGTTGTAGAGTTTTAAGGCTTCAGCGTAGTCCTCGTAGGTGTTGACGGTGGCGGGGGTACCTGTAAACTCATCTTCGATTTCGTGCACTTCATACAAGCACGCCGGGGCGGTGTATGTAGGGAAAAAGTCAACCAAGCCTTTTGATTCTTCGGTTTCGTAATTTTCCGTATTTTCGTAAAGTTCGTCGTCCTGTATATCGTCGCTGTTCAGTTTTATTTCGCCGTCATCATATTTTTTCTGTACCCAAGCGCGCGCTTGTTCAGGCGATTCCGCATATACCGCAACCGATTTCGCAAAAGTTTCCGTTATAGTTATAACGTATCTATTCAGATTCTTTTTTTCTTCGTCGATTTCGGCAACCATATCAAACAACGCGCCTTTAACTTCGCTTAAAAACGATTCCTCAGCCTGCGCCGACGGCTGCCAGCTCAAAGTTTTCTTTTTGCCGTTGTAGATATAAACAAAGTCGCCGTTGCTGTATTCGCCGTTCTGTATCGCGTAAAAGAATTCTAAGCCGCGCTGTTCCAAAAGCTCGCACGCATCGTAAATTGCGTTCTGTGTTTTTTCGCTTAAAAATGCCGTGTTGTGGTCGGGTTTGCCGTTATAAGATAAAATAGGTCTGTTCATAGTTTCACCTCAGAAAAATATTTTCCCCGTAAAGTCGGTAGGGCATCTGTTCGCCTGTAAAGTTAATCAGATAAATAAGTCCAAGTATTCAATTTTGTTAAGCCGTAACGCTTTAAATACGTTTGCAAACGCTTTTCAAAGTCTGCTAAAACTTTTTTATACGCATCCACAAGCCCGGCGCGGTCTTTTTCGCTAATTACTTCCCAGCCGTTACGGTCAGCGGTTTCAAGCCGCGTAAAATAGCCGTCAATCGTTTCAAGCGATTTTACGCGGCTATGTTCGGGCGCGCCTATATAATGAGTTCTTGTCCGTAATTCGTACTTTTGAATCTGTTCTATAATTCCGCATAATTCTTTTGTGTTCTCGCTTAAAAAGTAGTTTGTATCTGCGGCGGCATGGCTGCGCACTTTTTCGGCTTCTTTATAATCTTCCCCAGAGCTTACGCCGTTTTGTCCGTAACCAAAACAGAAATTAGTTTCAATTTTCGGCTTGTTAATCGCTATTAAATAGCCCTGCTCAGTTTGATAAATTCTTGCGATTGTTTTGCGTTCATAATCAATCATTTTAGGGTTGTTCGTCCACGTTTCAATCGCAAGTATTTTTAAATATTCTTCTAAAAGCGCGGCTTGCGTTCTTTTGTCTTCTGTCTGTTCTGCCGCCGTATTATCGGCGGCGGTAGTGGTGGGCGTAACTGTAATATTCTGTTCACCATTTAGAAGGGCGGATATGTCTTTATAGCCATACCAGATTCCGCGCTTACCGTTCCAGCGGTAGCCGTTCGCTTTAAGTATATCGCGGATCTGTTCAGACGGCTTGCCGTCAAAAGTTAATTCAAAACTGTTAAATTTTTCGTTTTTGGTAATGGTACACATAATTAAACTTCGCCTTTTTTATTTTGTCTTTCAACCTGCACACAACCAACACAAACCGACGGCGCATCCTGTTTCCAGCACTCGCAACCCTCGGCGCAATATTCTTGATAGTCCATATCAATATAGGGGCAGGCGTTCCAGTTCGCCCGGCGCGTGCATATATTTACAACCCCGGCGCGCTTTTTATGCGTGCGATTATAGGCGCGCGACTTGTCCGCGCTCCGCCTTGTTTCTTCGTCTTTCTGTTCTTGGGTCTTAAACTTGTTGCACTTTTTAAGCTCTTTTCTAAGTCCAGCAAGTAAAGCACTTTTACAACCGCCATCAAAAAATATGCACGCGCGGCACTGTTCGTCAATTTTATTTTCCATAATTGCCTCCTATATTTAATTGCGCCCTTGCGTTAATCAAAAGCGCGGTTTACTGCGCTTGATTCGTAACGTATAACCGCGTTGCCGTCTTCGTCGCCGTCGTACATCGGGCCACAAAGCCCGCGAAGGGTGGGGGTTCCTTGAAGTTCAAGCCTTGTATAACTTGCGCGATGCTCGCCCGTTTTTTCGTATGCGTTTAAAAGCTCATCTTCTGTTCTGTAAATTTTTGTTCCGTCCATTCCGAAGGCTTCAACAACCTTGTAAATTTTTCCTTTTTCTTTAATTTCCTGCTCGTAAAGCCTTTCACTTTGTTCGCCCAGCTTTTCGCCGTTCACGCCGTCAACCGTTTTGTAAAACAATCCTTTATCAAAACACATAAACATGTTAGGCATAGAGAAGGAGGAGTTTACCCAGTCCGCGAAAATCGCAAAATTTTTACCCTCGTGCAAAGTGAGTCCGTATTTATTGCGCTTGTTTTTCGGCGTGCAAACGATTTCAAAAGCGTTGCTATATTGTGCATAGCTTGTTAATTTTACGCCGTGGATCTTCATCTGCATAACGCACGGGCAACCGAAGTCATTTAACATAACGACGGTTATTTTTTTACCGTCTTCGCCGTTCATATATGCGGCCAATTTTTCGCTTATCTGTTCAAAGTTCTTTTTTACGCTGTTCATAAATTTTTCTCCGTGATATTTTATTTTTTAATAATTAAGCCGCCGAAGTATTGCGCCCGGCGGCTGTTCATTGTTTAATTTAATAATCGCCCTTGTTTCTCTCGTCGATATATTCCTTTTTTGCGGCGTTGTATGCGCTGCACTGTTCGGGCGTTAGTCCGTCAAAAGTCAAGCCTATTTCCGCGAGGGCTTCCTCATAACGCCAGCCGTAATAGCATTCATAATTATACATTTCAGATTTTACGGCGGTTTTAAAATAGTTCATATCTTCCGCAAGCTGTTTTAAGTGTTTTTCTTTTAATCCGTCGTAAAGTTTTTCAACCTTTTCAACGTGTTCTTTATTTGCAAAATACGCCCAATTTACGCGGCATAAATACATTTTTTCGGCGGCTTGTTTCTGTTCTTCAGACGGCTTGCCGATATATATTGACGACACATACCCGAAAATTTTCGGGTATAAATTTACAACAAAATCCCTTTTATTTCTAAATTCTGCATAGCTTTTAATAGGATCGTCCAGAATTTCCGCAACCGTGAAAACGCTTTTTTCTGCCTTGCCAAGCATATACGCAACCGCTTCGGCGGTTTCGGGCTTCCAAGCGTTATAATAAAGTTGTAAATCTTTATATATAATTTTATCGTTTAAAATTACCGCAACTATTGCACCATAGCCGCCGACGGTTTCAACCGCTGTAAGCGCGTAATCTTTCAGGGGTTTATTAAAAAACGCATTTTTTAAAATGTCCTCAGCTTTTACCGCGTCAAGCTGTTCAGAGTTTTCAACCGTGAGCTTGAGCCCGTAGCCGCGCGCCGTTTCGATTCCCTCGTTAATTGTTTTAATAATTTCGGGGTTGCTGTTTGTCTTGCACATAATTTTTTACCTCGTTTTTTAATTTTTGGCTATCGCCGACGGCGGGAGGGGTAAACCCTCGCCGCCGTTTCGCCCCGTTGCCGTCGGGGTACTCGTCAGGGCGTTAAGTGTTCAGATTTAAAGCCGCTAAATATGCGGGCTTGTCAACGATGCAAGCGGATAAATAAATTTTACGGTTGCAAACTTTAAAATATAGGTCGCCGCGCTTTTCGTCGTAACTTAATTTTAATAAATGCGCCGTTTGTTTTCCGTTCTGTTCTGTTACTACCTCATAGGGCGCGCCGTCCGTATGCGTTACAGTTTTAACAAAAACTTTTAATTTGTCAGTATTGCCGCGCCACGTTGCCATGGTCGGCTTGTTCAGAATTTCCGCCCGGCGCGGCTGTTCGGGGTTTATCATCTGTTTTTCTAATTCGTCGATTTGTTCAAGGGTCAACCAGTCAGGCTTAAGCGTTGCGCAAAGCTCGCGCATTATGTCCAGTTGGTCGCGTTCATTCCACGCCCAGAGATTCGGCGCGTATCTGTTCCCCGCGCCTAAATAATATTTACAATCAGAGAGCAACCGCCCAAGCATAGTAAATTGAAAATCAACGCTGCGGGATTTTATTTTCTCAAGTGATTTTTTTGCTTGTTCTGTCATAATCAAACCTCCGCGCCGCTTGCCGCCCTTGCGGGCGGTCAAGGCTTACGCGCTTAATCTGTTCAGCGTTTACCGCGACACCCCCAGACCGATACAACGACCCATGCACCAATCAAAAATTGATTTTTGACCGCGTGCAATTCCCGCAACCATCGCCGCGCTTAAGCGTTCGATCCGTTCGGATATGTCAATATAAATTAAACCATTTTCACCACAGCCCGACAAAATCGCAAGACTGCAGACCGCTTAAAAGTTTATTTACAGCTTTTAAAATCTTATTGACCGCGCCAACCTCCAAAATATAGCAATCTTTTTTGCTTACTTGATAACCGCGCGAAAAGTTGACAGACTCGCCGCGCGCGTTCAGAGTTGCGCCGCCGTTTTTAATTAAATTTAATAATGTTATACGATTCATTTTTAAATCCTCCGTTTTTTTTGGGTTTTCGGTGATAACACGCGCCGCAACCGCTCCCTTCAGCAGTAACGCCGCGCGCGTTATTTCGGCGGATAACCATTCCGCCATCATCAGACCGACCACGGCAGCGCAAGCGCGCCGCCGTTCTTTTTCTCTTTTTCGATTCAGCCAGCAGGGGAAAAGATAACCCGCCAGCCATAACGCGCAATTTTAAAGCCGTTGCGCGCCGCTGTTAATAAATCCATTTACCGCACAGGGGGCGGAGGGCTTGACCGTTTAACAACCTTGACCCGCTCACACAACCACCAAACCGCAAGACACCAAGCCCGAAGGGGGAACAAGACCGCCAGAGAGGGAGCGACGCGCCGTAGAGCTACAGCCGCGAACGTTTTTTAAATTCAGTTTTAAAGCGTTGTAAAAAGTTATTTACTTAACTTTGTTTACAATAAAAGTATATCAGAATTAAGAATAAAAAGCAACTAATTTATAACAGAATTAAGAAAAAATATTTTTGTTATTTTATATCAGAATTAATGTTAATTTATAACAGAATTAAGAAAACAACCCCGCACCGCTTGACAAACACCCGCCCGCCGTGATAAAATCAAAACCAAAAAAAGAACAGAACAGCCCGAACAGCCCGCCAGACGGCGAAAAAGGGCGCAAGGAGGCACGGCGCAACAATGAGCAAGCAAACAGCCAGCACAGGAAAACCGACACGCAGCGCGGCGCAGATTAAAGCGGATAAGGCATACCAAGACCGCAACCGCCAAAGCAAGGCAACCCAGCAAAAGCAAAATTTTAAAAACGTTGCGGCCACACTACCAAAGACGGAAGCCGAGCGGATCACGGGAATTTTTAAGGCGCACGGAATGAAGCCCGCCGAGGTAATACGGCGCGCCGCCGTCAGAATGGAACAGGGCGACGACCTCCGCCGCGACTATGACCCCGCCAGCAATACGCTTCAGCCCGCCCAGCAGGGCGCAGGCGGTAACGGTAACGACGACAGCGAGAGCACCGACGACCCCGCGACGACCTAACCGCCCGCCCAAGTCAGCACAAGCAGACGAAAAGAGAATAAAAGACAAAACGCGCCACGCCCGCAAAGGTAAAGCAGACCAGCCAAACCCAGCGAGCGCGGCGCAATTTTTCTGCAGTCAGTCAGGGCGCAACCAAACACCGCCAGAGCCGACCACCAAAACAAGGCAAAACAGCCCCGCGAGCGTTTAAAACCGTTTGCGGGCTTTTCTTTTCTTTTATTTATTTTCTTTTCTTTTTAAGTATAATATTTTATTTAATATAAGCACCCAGAGCACCAGAGCAGAAAACACAAACAAATTAAAAGAGTTATAAACATATAGCAAGGCAGAGCAGACCCACAACAAGCACAGCAACACAAGCAACCACGACAGCAGACAAGGCAACCACAAGACCAGCCACCCAGCACCCAGCAAGGCAAGACCCCAGCAAACCCCGCAACCATTAAAAGCGAAAAGCAGACACACAAAACAAACGAAATAAATATAAAAGGGTAGGCAAGGCACAAGGCAGAAGGGCGGCGGCACAAAAGGCAAAGGCGGCAGACCCCGCCGCGCTTGTTCATTTTTTAAAACACCATTTTAAAAAGTAAAATTTTTTATTTTATCCGCGCCCGTCGTCGTTTGCGTTTGTTTTGTGTGCAGGCCCCGCCGAGCACCGCCCCAGCCCCAGAGCCACACAACGCGCCGCCCGCCGTCAAAGGGCTTTACATAATAACGCATTAAGTAAAGCACTTTACACGCAAGCACGGCGGCGGGGGTACTTTTTCGAGCAAAAAACCGAGAACGGAACGCCGAGCGAGCCTTTGCACCGCCTCGCCTAATCTTGTTCGCCATTTCGATTTCGCAACAGTCGGGGCACCACAACACAAGCCATTGCTCACACATAGCACACATACGGTTCAGATAATAATAAGAGAGTGGTTGGGATACAACGAGCAAAGTTCCGACCAGCGAGTAGGTACGGTGCAGGTATAGTCCGGGTGTACTTCAACCCTCCACTGAAAAAAGTTCCGAAAAAAGGTTGCGCTTTTCAAAAAATGGCGGTAGAATGAGCGCAAGAAAATGACAAACCGAGTGGGGCAAGAATGGACAGGGACAAAATCGAAAAATTTCTCACAATCGCATCGGGAAAGAAAGTTCCGAAATGGCAAATCAAAGTTTTGATAAAAATGCGCGAGCATATAAAACGAACGCGCGGCGAGAAAAGTTCCGAATGCCGAAAATAAGCACCCCGAACTGAAAAATCAGTACAAAAAGTTCCGAAACCCCGATTCAAAAAAATAAAAAATGCCGCAAGCGGCATACAGGAAATGAAATATGAGTAAAGCGAATACCCCCGCAGGGAATACCCATACAGAAAACGGAAAAGCAAGTTCCGCGCCCCCTTTTAAGAACAAGGTCCCGACTTTGCGCCAAGCCAGCAAAAGCGACCCTTACGGAATGAACGTCAAAAAAAGTTGCGCGACCTGCCGATGGTTCGACACAGAGCCATTAGCTGCGCCGGGCGGTTGGTGCCGTAAGTTTCCTTCCCAGCAAGTAAATTGCGGTGTCGGCGACGTCTGCGACTGTTGGGAACAGAAAGGTAAGGCGGGGGCGTTATTAACTGAGCAGGAAGTACTTTCTCGAATAATAGACGGTGCCGCCGGGTATCAAGTAGTCCTTCCGCGAATGCAGGGAAAGAAAGTTGCGATTGATACTTTGAATTACAAAGCGCAGGTGTCCGCCGTAATGAGTAGCCTCGGTTGCCAAGACAAGGAATACATAATAAACGCCCTGAGCGACGAGCGCGTGAAAGCTGAAATCGTAAAGAAAGTTCCGCCGGGCGAGCTTGCCCTAAAACTAATCGAGGAGAAACCCCAAGAATGAGTGATAATGAAGATAAAGTAGTTTGCGGAATCACTATCGTAAACAGCCACAAAAGAACCCCCAAAGAAAGCGTTCAACTTTTTAATGAGAGTTTAAAAGCCGCCGCGATTACTTCCGAAAAACTTATTAAGGGGTTATCGGCTATGAATTCAATGTTAAGTAAAGCCGTTTCCGCGTCCGAAAAAAATTTTTAAAAAAATGTGAATACCTTTTAATCCAAAACTGAAAAAGCGTGTTACACTGCGTATCGTCAAGTGCAGGTGACACCCCATATTGTCAAAAACAAGCGTCCGTCCTCTGCACAATAGACGGGCGATTTTGTTTTTATAGCGCGGTAGTGCAGTGCTCGGATACTTCGGACTTTTAATCCCAAATTGAGCCGGGCGCGACCATTCTCCGCGATATTTTTGAAAGTGCACTGTCGGACAGTGTAGAAAACGGTTACTTCGCATGGGTAAGCCGTAGGTCGTAGGTTCGAGTCCTGCCGTCCCCGCCATTTTGGGGACGTAGCTCAGATGGTTAGAGCAACGTAAACGTTCCCGCTTTCGCCAATTCTTCCGATAGCACCCTCCTTTGAGAGAATCGACTTGCATAGTGCAGAATGCGGTTACTTCTTTACAAGCCAGCAATTTTTGTGAATGGTGTAACTGGTAACACGGCGGATAGTTTTATCCGAAGTTGAGGTTCGAGTCCTAAAAATTTCCGCATTCGATTATTCTTGCAAGCAATTCACCCTATTCAGAGGGTAGGCTATCGGCTGTTAAAGCTGGTAGCCTTTTTTAGTATCATCCCGACACAAATGTCGGTAAGATAAAAAAATTTGTTGGAGGCAGAAAAACCTATATGAAATTCTCACACAGCACCGTCGAAAAGTACACATTTAAGTTTGAAGAAAACGACGTACTGACAATCGACAAGCAAACCTTCCACCTGAGCGGTGGACACGCAGTATTTATTCTCGATACGGAAACCTATACGCTTTCAATAGAATGCGACTGGGGTAATTATTGTTACCGCTGGGGCGCAAACGACTACGAAACCTTTAAACAGTTAATGTGCAGAGTAAGTGCGGACTACCTTTTAAGGAAAATGTCGTCGCAGAGCGTGATTAACTGGAAGAAGACCAAAAAGCGGGCGCGCGAACTTTACTTTCAATGCGGCGGCGACCCGAACGGCGATAAAGAGCGCGTAAAGGAATTTCTCAATGAGATAGATAGGGTTGACGAAAACGAAGTCCGCTTTTACGACTTTATGACGGATCACAACCCCGAATTGTCTGAAGGCTCATTCTTCGTTAAGGAATTCCCCATGCAGGCGCAAATTATGGCAGAGATATTCAAAAAGTATCTTGTTGAACAACTGAAACTTGAAATGAAGGCGGTGGCATAATGGAACAGATAAATAAAGGCTTAGATTCCTTACTGAAATCGATTTTACACGATTTAAAGGAACACAGTTGCAGAGAGTGTAAATTCTTCTCGGACGACTGTCTGAACAAAATGAAAAACTACGCGACCAACGGCGGCACACTTTGTGAACATAACTGCGAATACTGCGGAAAGTTCAAGTGGGTTGTCGATAGAGCAAAGCACTACGCAGAGAAAACGGGGCTTACATTCGACGAGATACTGAAAGGCTGGGAAGAAAAACGCAACTACTGGTATATGAACTACTATCAGGACTGCAACCAGCCTGAACTTAAAGAGGGAACGCGAGTATTTGATACAATTCAGGACTTGCTGACTTCCATAGGTAAAGAAGGGTTCCGTTGTCCCTGCTGCGGTGGCATATCGAAAAACGCTTACGAATGCGATAGCGGACTTGAAGTAACGCGGAACAGCAATAAAGCTGTCTGCAACTGGAAATCTTACGGTCTTTTCGGTTGCTTAGGTAAAGGTGCTTACGTCTATGTAAAAGAAAAGCTCGCGGGCGAAAACTTGTTTATGCCTATTGCTTGGGAGGAAAAGAAGTGAGATTAACAGAAAAAACTGAAAGCGGAGAAATACGGCAACTGACAACAAGAGCAAATGTACTTTGCCGCCTTGCTGAACTCGAAGATAAGTTGGAAAGCGGGCAAGCATTGGAATTACCTTTTAATGTTGGCGAAAAAGTTTATCTTGTACGCCGAAATCGAAATCTTAAATGGGTAGTAAGTAGAACCAAAGTAACAATGTACTTAAAACACAATCGGCTCTTAGTCAAATGTGCTTGTGATAGCGAGTGGCACGAACCGCAAGATATGTTTGCCACCAAAGAACAAGCCGAAACTCGATTAAAAGAATTACAGGAGAATTTATGAGAGAGCATTTATTAAAAGGGTTCTATCCTAACGATAACGGTACGAATAAAATTGTACTTAACGATAAAGAAATTTTTGGTTGGTGGGTAGAAGGCGATATAGTAACCGACTACTGCACCGGGCAAAAGTTTATTCACCCTTATGGCGATAGCGCAAATGAAAGCGACAAAGTGAACGAAGAAGGTTGCTTAAAATTCTTTTCATTTGAAATACTACCTGAAACCGTCTGCGAATACACAGGTTTAACCGACAAGAACGGCAAGAAGATATTTGAGGGGCATACCTGCACTGACGGGCAGAACTTATACGAGATTGTTTTTGACCGATACCAATTTGCAGTAAAAGTCATTAAGACACAACTTTCCCTTATGCAAAAGGGTGACATTTTCCCGCTTTGGCAATTTGATAATTGCGAAAGAAACGGTTTCAGAAAACTTGAAATCATAGGCGATATTTACAACACGACGGAGGGAATATGAGAGAGCATTTATATCGCGGTAAGGCAATAAACCGCGACCCGAACAGAACATACCGCACGGAATACAAAAACGGCGACTGGGTATTCGGCTTACTGTCCAAGCTCGACAAATACGGTGCGGAAATGACCAACGAAGACGGTGTAACCAGAATTGACGTTGACCCCGAAACCATCTGCGAATTTACTGGTTTTAAAGATAAATTCGGAAAGAAAATTTTTGAGGACGACATTGTTAAAGTTGTTACGCCTCGACAGCACGCAGTAGGTATTGTGAAAGTCGGAATCGGCGAAATCGACGGTGACGGATATAAGTTTATCGGGGTTTACGGCGAAATCGACGGTAAACGCGGTGA
Organism: uncultured Christensenella sp.; assembly: GCA_910578195.1. Classification (GTDB taxonomy): domain Bacteria; phylum Bacillota; class Clostridia; order Christensenellales; family Borkfalkiaceae; genus Coproplasma. The sequence continues at coordinate 258,488 of CAJTOY010000001.1, forward strand.
AATGGTAGCAAGGTCCGACGAAAACTATGAAGTAATCAGCAACATTTACGACACACCTGAACTGCTCAGTAAGGGGGACTAAAAACAATGATTATACATACTTGCCTTAGCATAGAAGGGGCAATTCGCAATGCCAAAGACCTTAAAGGTTGTCTTACTGTTGACGGAAAAACACTCGACACGGTAAAGGAAATAAGAGATTATATGCGCAAACAGCTCACAGAAGGCAAAAAAGTATTACCTATGTGCAACTGCGAGGGGTTTAGTTTTGAAACTGGCTGCCCCAAACACACCGAAGAAGCCGCACGCAAACACGATGCTGTTTGTCAGATTGCACAGGCGATTTGCGAAGAAAAAGAAGCCTGCGAACGCTACTGCGGAATCTGCACGGACTGTAAAGCATATCAGGAAGCTAAAAAAATTTACGAAGAAAGGAAGGGGTAAAAACAGAATGCTTAAACTTAAAGATAACGTAAACATAGAAGAATTAACCAAAATCGGCTTTAAGACCTTTAAGGTTAGCCGTGAACAGACAAATTACTATTTCGCCGTCAAACGCGGAATAAAGGTTATTTTAATCAACAACATAAAGCGCGAAGTGGTCGTAGATAATATCTGCCAGCCGCAACCGCATTTTCCTAATGGCGACACGCGCTTACACGCAAACATAAAGTGGCAACCGAAAGATACGCTGGTCGAAGACGGTATATTTGAACTTGTGTCGGCTGGGCTTGTAGAGAGGGTTTAAATGGGTGGAATTATAATACCGATTAAAAACTGGCGCGATTTAACAAAGTATGTACAGATTCATGGAGGAAACTTCTTTATCGAAGTTGCACCCTCAAAACGTAGATACAACATTACTTGGCTTAATGGTTGCTTAATCACTTACGATATAAGCAAACGACTGGCAAAGAAACTTATTAAACTCGGCATTGAATCAACTGGCATAGTTGATAACAAGGACAAAATTCCACAGTCCTGCCTGAACGTTCAGCAAAATAATCAGCGGATCGGCGCAAAACTCTTTGCAAACAAATTGAGCGAACTGTTTTGTCCCGAATGCGACTACGGTGGCGCGAATATAAGGGAAACCATTACCGCGCTCTTAAAAAAAATGTACGGTGGTGATAACAATGGCAAATAGAAGTACGCTTGCCGTATCAAAGCTGGACGACTTCAAGGAATGGCTTAAACAGGACGGCTGGGAACTTCAAGAACCGAAAGGCGAATGGGAAGTACTGAGAGCCGTTAAGCTGGGCAGAAAAAGACCGCTTATTGCTTACAAGCGCATTGACACAGACAACGGCACCGAACTCGTCCATTACACCGTTGAAGATAGGGATATGGGTGTAGTGTGGGCATTCTTAAAATCGAAAAAGGGAGGAAACAACTAATGGTAAGTTTTGACGACTGCGAAGGAAACCCCGGCGCATTAACATTTATGTCCGAGGCTTATATGGGCGGTAGTATGAGCAACGCTTTTAAAGCCGAGTCTGCATTTTCAAGAGTGGTTAATGCAGGCATACGCGGTGCAGATTTGTACATTCTCTGGAACGACTGCTGCGGGCGCGACACCGAATTCGCGCTTGACATAATGAAAAATCGTGATATTGAAGAAATCAAAAAGCATATCAAAGGTGAGTACGGACGCGGAACACCTTTTGAAAAGGACGGCAAATGAACGCAATAATGAAACCAGTCGCGCCACAGATTTGTAAAAAAATCGCTGACGGCGAATGCTCGGTATTATTGACCACGGTTTTGCCTAAGTTGGAATCGCCATACAAAATCTATCTCTATTGCCCGCTTCCGAACCCCAAAAAAGACTGGGACTGGCAATACAAACCGCATTTGTATTCAAAAGGCGGACAGTTAAAATGGATTGATGGCGCATTTGAAAGCACATTCGGATGGGAATTAGCCCACCAAAAGGTTATCGGCGAAGTTACATTTGATAATGCCCCCATACAACTGTTTGAAAGTTTCTTTCCCACAATAAAGCGTACAGGACTTTCTTGGGACGAAATTAAAATGATTGCAAAAGGTAAGCCCATTTATGGCTTGGAAATTTCCAACATTAAAATTTACAATAGACCGAAAAAAATTGACGAATTCAGAGTTGGAAAAATCAAATTGCCGTGCGGGTACGGAAACTATAATACTTACGAAAAAGTTCTTTTAACCCCGCCGCGCCACTTTTGCTATGTAAACGAATTAACCACATAAAAAATTTCAGGAGAATAAAATAACAATGAGCAAATTTAATCAGACCAACACTATCAAAACCCAGAATAAGAGCGGACACGTCGCCTACTCAATGGCAGACAAGGACAAACTCGTAACTCAGGTGCTTACTTCTTTCTTCGGCGAAGAAAAGTACTACGGCGACACTACGAACGACCTTATCAAAACGGCTACTGCAGTACTGGGCGGCGCACCCAAGTTCGTTGCAAATCTCGCCCGTTACGCAAGAAAGGAAATACACTTGCGCTCGGTATCGCACGCGCTTACCGCGCTCATTGCAAACAACGTCAACAGTAAGGAATTCATAAAGGAAGTCGTTGCAGACATTGTAGAACGCCCCGACGATATTACGGAAATTTTGGCTTGCTACCTTACTATGTTCGGGAAGCCTATTCCTAACGGCTTGAAAAAGGCACTCGGCGCAGCAGTCGGCAAGTTCAGCACCTATCAGATAAGCAAGTACAACGGCGGAAATAAGACGGTTAAGTTTAAGGATGTATTAAAACTCACGCATACTAAACCGCAGACAAAAGAGCAGGAAGAACTCTTTAACGCAATCATAAATGACGCCCTTCCTACGGCAGAACGCTGGGAAACCGAGCTTTCAGCGAACGGAAATACCAAGGAATCGTGGGAAAAGCTCATTGCGGAAGACAAACTCGGCTATATGGCAATGTTGCGCAATTTGCGTAATATCATTAACGCCGCGCCCGAAAATATCGACAAAGTTTATACCAAACTTGCAGATAAGGCGCAGGTGCTTAAATCAAAACAGTTGCCTTTCCGTTTCTTCTCGGCGTACAATGAAATTGTAAAGGTGCCCGGCATAACGAATAAAGTGCTCGATACGCTTGAAACCGCCCTTGAGTATTCCGTTGATAATATGCCCAAGATAAAGGGCAGAACCGTTATCGCGGTAGATACAAGCGGTTCTATGGGACACGCTATAAGCGGTAAATCGGCTATCAAGTGCTGCGACATAGCACGTTTGCTCGGCGTGCTTGCAAGTAAAATTTGCGAAGAATACATAGTCTATACATTTGATACAGATATTTGGCAGGCTACTTTCTCAAGTAAGAACGGAATTATCAACTCGGCATTAAGTATTCCCGTGCAGGGCGGCGGAACGGACTTGACCTTACCGCTTAGGAAAATACTCAACTTGCCCGACAAGGTGGATAGGCTTATTCTTCTTTCGGACAACGAAATAAACAGCGGTTGGTACGGCGGCTATCAAAGAACTTGCCAGCCCCTTGCCGACGAATACCGCAAAAACAAGAACCCCGATTTCTGGGTGCATGCGATAGACTTACAGGGCTACGGCACGCAGCAGTTTATTGGCAAGAATACAAACATTATCGCCGGGTGGAGTGAAAAGGTTCTCGAATTCATTTCACTTGCCGAAGACGGTATTGGGAATCAGGTTAAGAGAATAGAGAATTACGGCTCTAAAAGCGAGTAAAAATTATGATTCAATTCAACAACACTAAAATCTTTACGGACAATATCGACCAGCCCGCCCTTGCACAGTTGCACGAGCTTGACAAAACGGGCGTATTTGCGGAATCTCAAATCCGCATTATGCCCGATTGCCACGCTGGGGCAGGGTGTGTAATAGGTTTTACCGCGCCCGTAAAGGACAAAATTATTCCGAACCTTGTCGGCGTTGATATAGGGTGCGGAATGCTCTGCGTAAATCTCGGCAAAATCGACATTGACTATAAATTACTTGACGAGATTATCAGGAACCGCATTCCGTCGGGTAGAAATGTAAGCACCTTTTCGGACAAGGCGCGTGGGCTTATAGAGCAACTGCGTTGCAAGGACCACTTAACGAATAGGGACTGGCTCGAATGCTCGCTTGGAACGCTCGGTGGCGGAAACCACTTCATAGAAATTGACGAAGGACAGCACGGCGAAAAATATCTCGTCATACATAGCGGTTCTCGCAATCTTGGCAAGCAAGTGGCGGACTACTACCAAGACCGTGCGGCGAAGGAATATCGTGCAGCTTCCACAACGGAAGTAATTGCCGAACTCAAAGCGCAAGGCAGAGAAAAGGAAATAGCAGACGTTTTAAAGGTAATGAAAGCCGAAAAACCGAAACTTCCAAGAGATTTATGCTATTTGCAGGGCGATTCTATGGACGAATACCTTAACGATATGCAAATCTGTACCAACTTCGCCGATTTGAACCGCGAAACTATCGCTCAACGCATTATAAGCAATTATGCGGCAAAATGGTATGCCAACGGAAAGAACCCGCAAGCAATGGAATGGGGCGAGAGCTTTTACACCGCAGAAACGGGTGGGAATTCGACTGGAAAAGAATTTCGTTTACTACGCGCCACAACTATATCAGCCTTGACGGTTACATTCGCAAGGGCGCAATTTCAGCCAAAGACGGCGAAAGAGTTCTTATTCCGCTCAATATGCGCGACGGTTGCATAATCGGTATCGGCAAGGGAAACCCCGACTGGAACTATTCTGCACCGCACGGCGCAGGTCGTATAATGTCGCGGTCCGAAGCCAAGAAAAACCTTAAACTGGAAGACTTCCAAAAGACAATGGAAGGAATTTACTCAACTTCCGTTTCCGCCGACACGTTGGACGAAGCACCTTTCGCGTATAAGCCGTCGGACGAAATTATTGAACTTGTTGCAGACACCGTATATATCGAACAGATTATTAAGCCCGTCCACAATTACAAGGCTACGGAGTAGATATGGCAGGTAACGAATCACTCAATAAAACCATAAACGAACAGGAACTCAACAAGAAACGTGCAGAACTGCGTAAGCAAACCGCCGACTTAATGCGCCTTGACGGAGCTTCCGAAGAATACATTGAAAAGTATTTGACAGATGCGGCAGTCGAAAATTGCTTATCAAACGGCTTTACGGCGGCAAGTTTAGCTTGGACGCTCTTGCACTAAAAAATTTTGAATACTTTTTGATACAAAGTTAATTTTTCGTGATATAATGCGAAACGCATTAGGCAAGACACTTTATCGGTGGGCGTAATATCCATCGCCTACCGTCAAAAGAAAGTAGCAATTTGGTCAACCGCGCAAATTGAAGGGTAACATTTCCCCAGATAGTCGCCAAACTGATTCGGTATGACAAAGTAAAGCAGAATGCCTTTTGCACCATTCGGTAGCCCCGCTCGTCCCCGTTTATAGGTTTTCGGTTGAACGGTGGGGCTACCACAAACTTAATACCGCGCCTATCCAGTGTAGCTGGGCGCGGTTATATGAAGAAATGCCGGGCAGAACGCTTGTCGGAAAAGATAGCGTTAGAGAGGTTAGCACTCTCATTCTTCACCAAATCCCATAAAAAGGGCGTTTGCGCGCCCCGCCGTCAAAAGGCGGGGAAGTTTATCGGGTCCTGTACGCTTATAAGATAAGTTGCGCGCGGTGTATAGGTATTCGCACTGAGAATCAGTGCCGCCGAACCTATCAAGGCTTGCCCCAAGGTTTGGCGCATCAGAAAATTTCCGTTAAAAAATAAAAACTCGCGGTGGGGGCAAGGCAACACTGCGAGTTTTACTCTATGGTTCTTTCGTCTAAACTGGTTAGGACAGCAGACTTTCACTCTGCAAATGGTTTGGGTTCAATTCCCCCAAGAATCACCACCAACATTGGGGTGTCGCCAAGCGGTAAGGCACGGGATTTTGATTCCCGCATTCGTAGGTTCAAATCCTGCTACCCCAGCCACTATATTCCCGGATAGCTCAGTAGGTAGAGCACCTGACTGTTAATCAGGCTGTCGCAAGTTCAAGTCTTGCTCTGGGAGCCAAATGAAACTTTCTCAACTAAGGGCGCGGGTACCAGCGTAACGGTCTATGGTAAATAGCCGAGAAAGGTTCAGACTACTTAATCATAGCAGGGATTGTACAGCCCTTCGGTACCCAGTCCGACGCGGGAACAGCGATAAGTTCCGTAACGCTGGCGTAGCTCAACAGGCAGAGCAACTGATTTGTAATCAGTAGGTTGCGGGTTCGATTCCAGTCACCAGCTCCACAGAATTTAATAGGCGGTAGGCTTATGGTATATCTTTACTACTGGGACGGCAAGCTGAAAGATGCGCCCCACAAATTCCCTGAAAGTACGGGACTTGTGCGCCAGCACAATAACTGGACACATAAAATTGACGGTACCAACGGTTACACTTCAACTACGGAACGCTTAAAGCGTTTAGTTGAGAAGAATAAGAAGACCAACGTTGATTTTCACGTCTTAACAAACTGTTTGCACTTGGCGGAAACCCACAAATATGTTTTTGCTTGTAACGCAGAACATACTACTTGGGTTCTCGTTGAAGATAAATCAATTTTAAAAAAGGGGTAAATTTATGGAAAAACTCAATATGCGCATTCAGCGCAACAATAACCTTAACGACGTTTACTATGAAGACGAAGTAGGTCCCGGCAATGGTCGCCATTACTACGAAGTCCGCAGGGGCGACAAAGTAGTAGCGAATATTCAGTTCCAGAACGGACCGCGCAACGTCGAGGGTTCCATTCCCGGCGTAGTAGAGGCGGATCTGCTTGAAATCGTCCGCCACAGACTTCAATGCTTTCAAAAAGGCGAGTTTGCGACAAGAGAGAACGCTCTTGCGCTTACAGCCACTGAAGAAGCCCTTATGTGGATGAATAAAAGGACAGAGGACAGAGCTGAAAGCGGAAAGCTCGGTACCTATCAGAAATAGAAATGACCAAGGCAGAATTAGAACAGGCTTATGACCGCGTTTGTAAAGAAAACGATGCACTATGCTCAATTCTTTACGAGATTAAAAAGGTTATGGTGCCTGCCGCCGAAACTTTCGAGAGGGACTTCGCCGAAGATACACCTTACAATAGGGGTGTAAAGCAAGCGTTGTTTGTCATTTCCGAAACAATAAATTCAAAGCTCAAACCGTCGTCTTGGTTGTACTGTCCAACATTCAAAAATCAATTAGAAGAAAATCTGCCTGCGTTTACAATAATCGAAGGCGGTTTATCTAAAAAGAAAAAGAAGGAATCGGACAATGGATAACGAAAACGAAATTCTCATAAATGTCAAGCTGTCGCCGCTGGCTTTAAAACTGCGTACTCTGCGCCAGCAAAAGCATTTCTCGGTTGAAACCCTGTCAAAGATTACAGACATACCGCAGGAAGATATTCTCGCTTACGAAATGGACAAAGAAAAGCCGTCCACAGAAGTTCTAAATAAACTCTTGCTGCATTTAAGATAATCTGCATACCCATATCCCCCAAGGTTGTCATATATTCTCTCGGATAGTCGTCGCGCCTAATCGTGCGGCGATTATTCATTTTTCTGTCGCTGTAATGAAAAAAATCGGCTCAAATGAGCCGATTTTGTCTATCGTTAAACTTTGGGTACAAAATGGGTACGAAAATCGTGTGTTGGTAAAACTGCTTGATTTTTAAAGTATTTTGTTAAATATGGCGCGGAGAAGAGGATTTGAACCTCCGGACGGGTATTAGCCGTCACACGATTTCCAAACATACCGCATTTTTGGGCTATTTTAGCCTATTTTTGCCCTATTGAATAGGGTTTTTGAAATTTTGAATACGGAATTTGCAAAAACAGCCTGAAAATGGCTTGCCTTTTTTCTCGGCTTTAAGTACAATGTTAGAGTAATGCAGAGATGGCTGAGCGGTTTAAGGCGCACGATTGGAAATCGTGTGTACCCAAAAGGTACCGGAGGTTCAAATCCTCTTCTCTGCGCCAGAAATCCCGTTGAGCAAATTCAACGGGATTTTAATTTTATCGAGGTAAAAAATGGACATTAAAAAAGACGTAATCGGCATTGTGGGAGGTATGGGATCATATGCCACGCTTAACATTTTCGAGCGCATTTTAAACGCATTTGACGCCGAAAAAGAGTGGGAGCGTCCGAGAATTATAATCGATAACTTTTGCACGTTGCCGTCACGTTCGCGTGCGCTTTTATATAACGAAAAAAAGGACGTTGTAATAAACGGGCTTGCGAATTCAGTTAAAAATTTAATTTATTGCGGTGCGAATATTATTATACTCGGCAGTAATACCGCGCATTTGTTTTTAAACGATATATTAAAAATTACGCCTGAAAGCGGTAAATACATTGTCAATATCATAGAAAAGTGCGCTGAGGATTTATCAAAACAAAACGTAAAGGAAGCTATGCTTTTGGGAACGGACGCCACAGTTGATTTGGGAATGTACGAAACGGCGTTGAACGCCCGCCAAATTGCAATCAAATTGCCATCTGCCGAAAAGCAAAAGCAAGTTGCCGAATTTATAGAGATTGTAAAACAAAACGCAATAACAGATAACGCTGTCAAAAAATTTTCCGGGTTTATATCGGATATCGACACTGACGTCATCGTTTTGGGCTGCACCGAACTTCCGGTGTTATATCAAAAATGCTTAAAACTCAACAAGACTGTCTTTGACCCGATTGACAGCGTTATAAAATATTTAAAAGAGAAGTAACACATGAAAAAGGTTTTAACTTTCGGAGTATTCGATTATTTGCACTACGGTCATTTGAAGCTATTCGAACGCGCCGCAAAGCTTGGCGATTATCTTATCGTAGCCGTTCAAGTCGACGAGGAAATACATAGAACAAAGCCCGACGCAAAGGTGCTGTACACGTTCGAGCAGCGAAGAGAATTCGTGGGCGCAATCAAATACGTCAACGAAGCAATTCCTTATTATCAAGTAGCGGACGATATAAAAAATATCGATTTCGACGTATTTGTCGTCGGCGGCGACCAGAATCATTCGGGAATAATGCAAGCGATAGAATGGAGCAAATCACACGGTAAAGAAGTTGTCCGTCTCGAAAGAACGGAAGGGATTTCTTCCTCGGCAATCAAAAACGGCAAAATATCTTGACATTTTGCCGTTTTTGTTGTATTATAATGCAGAAGATTATATATGCCCGAAATCGGTCGGGCGTCTCTACCAACTGCCTTAATAGTTGACTATAATCAAACTATGGGGGCTTTTTTTATGCCCGAAAGGAGAAAAAATGGAATTTGACGTAATTATTATCGGCGCGGGTCCGGGCGGTATATTTGCCGCCTACGAATTTGCTAACAGCGGTAAAAAGGTTGCCGTGTTCGAAGCGGGCAATGCGCTTTCGAAGAGAAAGTGCCCTATCGACGGCAAAAAAGTAAAAACATGCGCGGGATGTAAGGTTTGTTCGATAATGTGCGGCTTCGGCGGAGCGGGCGCCTTTTCGGACGGAAAGTACAACATTACAAACGATTTCGGCGGCAGTCTTTACGAGCATATAGGCAAGGAAACTGCGCTCGAACTTATGGAATACGTCGATAAAATCAACGTAAAGCACGGCGGGCACAAGACAAAACTGTATTCTACCGCGGCGACAAAATTCCATAAGATTTGTTATCAGAATAAATTGAGACTGTTGAACGCCAAAGTCAGACATTTGGGCACGGATATAAATTACGAGGTTCTGACAAATATTTACGACGAGCTGAAAGATAAAATACATTTCAGCTTTAACAACCCCGTTAAATCGGTTTTAAAGACCGAAAACGGCTTCGAAGTAATAGCCGATAAAAAATATTCTTGCAAATATTGCATAGTTTCCGCGGGCAGAAGCGGCAGCAAGTGGATGGAAACAATCTGTCGCGAGCTGGAAATTCCTACGACTTCGAACAGGGTTGACATAGGCGTCCGCGTAGAGCTGAGGGCGGAAATTTTCGAACATCTGACCGACGAGCTGTACGAAAGCAAGATAGTTTATAAAACCGAAAAATTCGAGGATAACGTCAGAACGTTTTGTATGAACCCTCACGGCATAGTCGTCAACGAGAATACAAACGGCATTATAACCGTTAACGGACACAGCTTCGAGGGCGACGATAAAAAGACGGGCAACACGAACTTTGCATTGCTTGTGTCGAAGCATTTTTCCGAACCGTTCAAGGACAGCAACGGCTACGGCGAAAGCATTGCAAGGCTTTCGAATATGCTCGGCGGAGGCGTAATCGTTCAACGCTTCGGCGACCTTGTGCGCGGCAGACGCAGCACCCAAAAGAGGATAGAAGAGGGGGCGGTCGTTCCGACCCTGAACGCAACCCCCGGCGATTTGAGCTTAGTTCTCCCTAAAAGAATTTTAGACGGAATAATTGAAATGATTTACGCGCTCGACAACATAGCAAAGGGCACGGCGAACGACGATACGCTTTTATACGGAGTTGAGGTAAAATTCTACAATATGGAAGTTGAGACGGACGAAAACCTCGAAACCAAATACAAGGGTTTATATATAATAGGCGACGGCAGCGGGGTAACGCATTCTTTATCTCACGCCTCGGCAAGCGGCGTTTACGTCGCAAGACATATTCTGAAAAAATAATTAAGACGCGGAAATTTTCCGCGTCTTTTTGTTGACATACAATAAATGATATGATAAAATAACAATTGTTATTAATAATAGTTGTTATTTTAAGGAGGGTAAATGCCGGCAAAGAAAATCGTCACAAAGGAAATTATTTTGCAAGCTGCTTTGAAATTAGTGGAGCGGGAGGGGATGGAGACATTAAACATGCGCTCTCTTGCGAACGAGTGCAATTGTTCGACACAGCCGATTTATCACGCGTTCAGCGGTATGGACGAGTTGAAAACAGAGGTTGCGAAAAAGCTTTTAGAAGAATTTTATTTGTTTTTGGAAAACGAAATCAAGTCGGGCAGATATCCCGAATATAAAGCAATCGGTATGGGTTATATTCGCTTTGCGGTTGAAAAAAGGGAGTTTTTCAAATATCTTTTTATGCGCAGACGCGTCGACGACCACAACTTCGAAGACGAAAGCTACGACGAAGCGACGTTCATGATTATGAAAAATTACGGCTTGTATAAGGACGAGGCTTATAAACTGCACTCGGAAATGTGGGTGTTCGTGCACGGAATTGCGACTATGTTTGCAACGGGCTACCTTGATTGGGACTGGGATACCGTAGACGAAATGGTGTCCGACGTGTTTTTGAGTCTTACCGGAAATAAAAACGGAGGAAATAAATGATAATAAAAATCGATAATCTCAAAAAGTCTTTTAAAGACGTAAACGCCGTTAACGACGTTTCGTTCAAGGTCAAGGAAGGCGAGCTGTTTTCCTTTCTCGGCGTGAACGGCGCGGGAAAATCCACTACTATTAATATAATAAGCGGCGTGCTTAAAAAAGACAGCGGAAAAGTACAGGTGTGCGGTTATGATATCGACGAGAACCCGAACGGCATTAAAAGCAAAATCGGCATTGTTTTTCAAAATTCCGTGCTCGATAAAAAGTTAAACGCCTATGAAAATTTAAAATACAGGGCGAACTTGTACGGCATTTTCGGCAGCGCGTTTAAATCGAGGTTGGAAGAAATGACCGAGCTTCTCGATTTAAAGGATATTTTGAAACGCCCGCTTATAAAGCTTTCTGGCGGACAGAAGCGCCGCATTGACATTGCACGCGCGCTGATACATAACCCCGAGCTATTAATACTCGACGAACCTACTACGGGGCTAGACCCTAAAACGAGAATTACCGTTTGGAGCGTGATTGAAAAGCTGAGAAAGAATAACGGGCTTACGGTATTTTTGACTACGCACTATATGGAAGAGGCGGCGGACTCCGATTACGTCGTTATAATCGATTCCGGTAAAATCGCCGCGGAGGGTACGCCGCACGACCTTAAAAACAATTACGCGAGCGACTTTATAAAGATGTATAACCACAGAGAAGAGGCGGAAAAATATTTCTCTTCGCTGGGATATACCGTTATAAACAAGCGCGATTTCACCGAAATAGAATTGACGTCGACTGCGCAGACGGCGCAATTCTTCAAGGAAAAACCGCAGCTTTTCGAGGATTTCGAAGTGCTTAAAGGCAATATGGACAACGTATTTTTAAAAGTCACGGGTAAGGATTTACATGGAGGTTAAAAAATGCTTGAATGCAGAAAAATGATTGCCCTCGTTACGAGGAATACAAAATGCTATTTTAAAGATAAATTCACGTTTTTCATGTCGCTCATCACGCCGCTGATACTGCTTATTCTGTTTGTCACGTTCCTTAAAAACGTCTACGTTGACAGCTTTAACAAAATTTCTGAGGAGTTCGGCATAGAGATTGCGCCGCGTGTTTTAAACGGCATAACGGGCGCATGGCTTATGTCCTCGATACTAAGCGTAAGCTCGGTAACCGTTGCTTTTTGTTCGAATATCATTATGATAGAGGACAAAATGAATTCGACGATAAACGACTTCAACATTTCGCCCGTCAAAAGCACTACAATTTCGATTTCGTATTTTATATCGAACTTTTTCGTAACGTTTTTAGTTATTATTACAGTCATGCTGATAGGGCACATTTACCTTGCCGCAGTGGGCTGGTATATCTCCGTCGGCGACGCGTTTATGATTATCGTCGACTGTATCTGCGGAATTCTGTTCGGCACTTTGCTTGCGGGTATCGTGGAAAGCTTTATTTCCACGCAAGGCGGAGCTTCCGCGGTGTCGACGCTCGTATCTTCAATGTACGGCTTTATCTGCGGCGCGTATATGCCGCTTTCACAGTTTTCGGAAGGGCTGAAAAACGTTCTGGCAATTCTGCCGGGTACATACGGCGTAGGCATTATGCGCAACCATTATATGAACGGTTACGTCAACGAGATAGTTAAAAATATAACCGAGCCCGAAAAAGCCGAGGCTATGATTAAGGGCATAAAAGATGCCTTTGACGCCAACTTATACGCGTTTGGAAACCGGATACCGCTCGGCGCAATGTACGGAATTCTTCTCGGCACTTGCGCGGCGCTTATCGCAGCATACGTCGTGATAGTAATTATGAAAAGCAAAAAGAAAAAGTAAAGCTAAATTCTTGCATATAAGCGTAAATAATGATATAATTTTGCCATTAAAACTAAAAGGAATATTAAAATGAAGCAAGAAAGATTAAAAAAATATGCCGAACTTATCGTCAAGTGCGGTTTAAACGTTAAGAAGGGGCAGGAGGTCAGCATCACATGCGGATTGGACCAGCCCGAATTCGTCGCACTCGTCGTAGAGGAGTGCTATAAAAGCGGCGCGTCAAAGGTCAGGGTCGACTGGACATATATGCCCGTTTCAAAACTTAATTACAATTACAGAACGCTTGAAAGCCTTTCCGAGGTAACCGAAGAGGAAAAGGCAAGGCTTCAACACCGCGTCGACAAGCTTCCATGCAGACTTTGGCTCGACTCCGACGACCCCGACGGGCTCAACGGAACGGACAGCGAAAAGATAGCAAAGGCGAATATGGCAAGGTTCCCTATTATCAAACCCTACCGTGATGCTGTCGAAAACAAAGAACAGTGGTGTATCGCGGCAGTGCCCGGCACGGAATGGGCGAAGAAGATATTCCCCGACCTCGAAGCGGACGTTGCTGTCGAAAAGCTTTGGGAAAATATTCTCGACTGCTCGCGCATCGACGACGACCCGATAAAGGCGTGGGACAGCCACAACAAAAATCTTGCAAAGCGCTGTAAATTCTTCAACGACAACAAGTTTGCAAAACTCGAATACAAGAGTGCGAACGGCACAAACTTTACCGTAGGCTTAAACCCGAGGGGAAGATTTGCGGGCGGCGGCGAGTGGACGCTCGGTAGCAGAATATATTTCAATCCCAACATTCCCAGCGAAGAAGTTTTTACTTCGCCTATGCGCGGAGAGGCGGACGGGCTCGTGGTTGCGACAAAGCCACTTTCCTATCAGGGCAAGCTTATCGAGAATTTCCGCATGAGATTTGAAAACGGCAAGGTCGTGGAAGTGCACGCCGAAAAAAATCAGGACTTGCTCGAAAAAATGATTTCGATGGACGAAGGCGCCGCTTACCTCGGCGAATGCGCGCTAATTGCTTACGATTCGCCCATAAACAATACGGGAATACTTTTCTATAACACTCTGTTCGACGAGAACGCAAGCTGCCATCTGGCGCTCGGCAGAGGCTTTAACGAGTGCCTCGAAGGCTTTGAAAATATGACCGTGGAAGAGTGCGAGAAGGCGGGCATAAACAGCTCGATGATACACGTAGACTTCATGATGGGAAGCAAGGACATGTCAATTGTCGGCATTAAAAAGGACGGTAAGCGTGTTCAGATTTTCAAGGACGGAAACTGGGTAATTTAATGAAATATATAAAAAAGCGGTCTTTCGACCGCTTTTTTGTTATTTATTTAGTACTATGTCAGACATAAACCGCTTAAATTACCTGTAAAACAAAGAATTTTAAGTACTGTGTTTCCTCTGCGCAGAGAAGCGACGGATGGTCGGGCGCCTGAGTTTTTATCTCGACGCTGCGCACAATTCTTCCGCTTTCGCGCGCGGCTTCGATAAGCATTTTTTCGAACAGACTTGCCGACATATAGTGCGAGCACGAGCAGGTTATCAAGAACCCGCCGCTTTTGACGATTTTCATTGCGGTGAGATTTATGTCCTTGTAACCGCGGTAAGCGTCTTTGACTTCGTCCGCCGTCTTGCAGAAAGCGGGAGGGTCTAAGATTACCGTATCGAACTGCTTTTTATCTTTTTTAAAATTTCGTAAGACCTCGAAAACGTCGCCGCAAAGCGTAGTTATATTTTTTATGCCGTTCAAATCCGCATTGTCGCGGACGTTTTTAAGCGCAAGCTCGGATATGTCGCAAGCGGTAACTTTGTCTGCGATTGTCGCCGCGTTTAAGGAAAAACTTCCGCTGTTGCAAAAGCAATCCAAAACCTCGCCTTTACAATATTTTCGCGCGGTCAGACGGTTTTCCTTCTGGTCGAGAAAGTAGCCCGTTTTCTGTCCGTTTTTTACGTCGACCAGCATTTTTATGCCGTTTTCTTCAATCTGCTGATAGTCGGGAACCTCGCCGTACAGCACTTGTTTTACCTCTGTCAAGCCCTCTTTTTTTCTGACCGAAACGTCGCTCCGCTCATAAATGCCCTTGGGCGAAAAAAGCTTTACAAGGCACTTGCAAATCATGTCTTTGCGCAAATCGATTCCGAGTGAAAGGCACTGGATAACCAAGACGTCGGCATATCTGTCGACAATGAGGGCGGGGAGATTGTCCGCCTCGGCGAATACCATACGGTAGCAGTTATCATATCCAAGTTTCAGACGGTAGTCGTTTGCTTCTTTTAAGCGCTTTAAATAGAATTCCTCGTCGTCGGTTTCGTTGCCGCGGATAAATATTCTTACGAGTATTTTCGAGGCGTGGTTTATATACCCTTTGCCGATATATCTTCCGTCGTAGGAGTAAACCTCTGCAAGCGAGCCGTTTTTGTCCTTGTTTTCTATTTTTGTAACTTCGTTCGCAAACACCCAGCTGTGCCCCGCGACAATGCGCTTTTCTTCGTTCTTCTTCAAATAAACTTTGTAAGCCATTTTAATCTCCTTAAAACAATATAACAAATACTGAGAATAAATGCAATAAGAATTGCTTTTTATTTTATAATTTGGTAAAATAGGCGATATGCGGAAATTACTCAAATATTTAAACCATTATAAATTGCAAAGCGTGCTTGCGCCGCTGTTCAAGTTGCTTGAAGCGGCGTTCGAGCTTTTCGTTCCGCTCGTGGTTTCGGCGATAATCGACAACGGAATTAACGGCGGCGAGGGTTGGCAGTATATCACGTTCGCGTGTCTGATTTTGGTCGGGCTCGGAGTGGTGGGCTTGATAAGCGCAGTTGCGGCGCAGTATTTCGCCGCGCGCGCCGCAGTCGGCTTTTCTAAGGAGCTGAGGCACGACTTATTCTCGAAAATGCAGACCCTTTCATACAGCGAAATCGACGGGCTCGGCACTTCGAAAATGATAACGAGAATGACCAGCGACGTAAACCAGATACAGTCGGGCGTAAATCTTGTTTTAAGGCTGTTTATGCGCTCGCCGTTTATCGTATTCGGAGCAATGATAATGGCGTTTTTAATTAACGTTACCGCGAGCGGAGTTTTTGCCGTTGCAATAGCAGTGCTGTGCGTTGCGGTATTCGGAATTATGCTTATCAGTATTCCTCTGTACAAAAGGGTGCAAAACCGCCTCGACAAGGTGACCTCGTCGACCCGCGAAACTCTTACGGGTGTGAGGGTACTTCGCGCGTTCTGCAAAGAGGACGACGAAATCAGAAAGTATAACGAGCGCAACGGCGAGCTTACCAAGGCGCAGAAATTCGTCGGAAAAATTTCGGCGCTAATGAACCCTTTGACATACGCTATTATAAACGCCGCGATAATATGGCTTTTGTACGTCGGCGCAATCAAGGTCGACGGCGGAGTTTTAACGCAAGGCAACGTCGTCGCGCTGTACAACTACATGAGCCAGATTTTAATCGAGCTTATAAAGCTTGCAAATCTTATAATCACCGTTACCAAGTCCTTTGCGTGCGCCGGCAGAGTAAACGAAATCCTCGACATGCGCTCGACGCTTAAACACGGCTCGGAAGAGGCAACGGCGGGGGCGTTTATTCGGTTTGACAACGTCTGCGTCAACTATTCGGGCTCGGGTATGGATGCGCTGAACAACATTTCGTTCGAGGTGGAAAAGGGGCAGACCGTGGGAGTTATAGGCGGCACCGGCGCGGGCAAAACCACGCTTGTGAATATGCTTCCGCACTTTTACGACGCGAGCGCGGGCGGAGTTTATATCGACGGTAAAAACGTCAATTCTTACGGCGACGAACAGCTTCGGGATATGTGCGGCATTGTTCCGCAGCGCGCCGTGCTGTTCAAGGGCACGATACGCGACAACATGAAGTGGGGTAAGGAGGACGCAACCGACGAAGAGATTTTATCCGCGATTGAAATCGCCCAGGCCTCGGACGTGGTAAAGTCCAAGGATAACGGGCTTGACGAAGAGGTCGAGCAGGGCGGAAAGAATTTTTCGGGAGGTCAGCGCCAAAGGCTTACCATTGCGCGCGCGCTCGTTAAAAAACCCGAAATTCTCATTCTTGACGACAGCGCTTCCGCGCTCGATTACGCAACCGACGCAAATTTGAGAAAATCAATCAAAAATCTGGATTATCAGCCCACGGTATTTATCGTTTCGCAGCGCACCTCGTCGATACGGCACGCCGACAAAATAATCGTGCTCGACGCGGGAAAAATGGTCGGCGCGGGCACTCATGACGAGCTTTTGCAAACTTGCGACGTCTATCGTGAAATTCATTACTCACAGTATGAAAAGGAGGGCGCGTAAGTATGGCAACCAAACAAAAGGGCATTTTGAAGCGCGTTTTGAAACAGCTCAGACATTATAAACTTGCGCTTGCTTTGACGATACTGTGCGCCGTCGTGACGGTTGCGGGCACGCTCGCGGTGCCGGTGTTCTTCGGTCAGATTGTTAATCTTATAGCGGGCAAAGGCGACGTCGATTTTACTGCGATTTACACAAAATTCATAATAATCGCCGCTTGTATCGCGATAACCGCGGTTTCGCAGTGGCTTATGAACATAATAAACAATCACATTACTTATAACGTTATCAAGGACGTAAGGCAAGAGGCGTTTGCAAAGCTGCAAAAACTGCCTTTGAAATTTATCGACGCACATTCTTACGGTGATATCGTAAGCAGAAATATTGCCGACGTAGACCAGTTTGCCGACGGACTTTTAATGGGCTTTACTCAGCTGTTTACGGGCGTTCTTACTATAATCGGCACGCTTGTTATGATGCTTGTAATCAACTGGATAATCGCGCTGGTGGTAGTCGTAATAACTCCGCTGTCCCTTTTCGTAGCAAAATTCATTGCGTCGAGGACGTATTCGCTTTTTAAAAAGACGTCTGAAATCCGCGGCGAACAGACCGCATTTATCGACGAAATGATAGGAAACTTGAAAGTGGTTCAGGCATTCAACCGCGAGGACGAAAACATAGAAAAATTCGACGAAATTAACAGCCGTCTGACGACTGCTTCGTTGAAGTCGATTTTCTATTCGTCGTTGACGAACCCGAGCACCCGTTTTGTCAACGCAATAGTTTATGCCGCCGTAGCTTTGGCGGGAGCGCTTATGCTGGTGTTCGAAACGCCGTTGCCCGTTATATTCAACGTGGGACTTTTAACAAGTCTTTTATCGTACGCAAACCAGTACACAAAGCCGTTTAACGAAATTTCGGGCGTTATTACCGAGCTTCAAAACGCCGTGGCGTGCGCGGGCAGAATTTACGAGCTCATAGACGAAAACCCGCAAGTTCCCGACGCGGAAAACGCCGTCGAACTTAAAGAGGTTGAGGGAAATATAGAATTCGAAAACGTATATTTTTCCTATACGGCGGACAAAAAGTTAATAGAAAACCTCAACATTTCCGCAAAGGCGGGTCAGCGCATAGCGATTGTCGGACCTACGGGCTGCGGCAAAACCACGCTTATAAATCTTTTAATGCGCTTTTACGACACCGACGGCGGCAAAATCACCGTCGACGGCAAAGGCATTACGGACGTTACGCGTAAATCTCTAAGACAGAATTACGGTATGGTCTTGCAGGACACCTGGCTTAAAAGCGGTACCATTAAAGACAATATAACGTTAGGCAAGCCCGACGCAACCGACGAGGAAATAATCGCCGCGGCAAAGGCGGCGCACGCGCATAACTTTATAATGCAGCTGCCCGACGGCTACAACTCGCAGATAGCCGAGGACGGCGGAAACCTTTCGCAAGGGCAGAAACAGCTGCTTTGTATCACGCGCATAATGCTTTGTCTGCCGCCGATGCTGATTTTGGACGAGGCGACCTCGTCAATCGATACGCGCACCGAACAGCGTATTCAGAAAGCGTTTGCAAAGCTTATGAACGGAAGAACGAGCTTTATCGTCGCGCACAGACTTTCAACTATAAAGGAAGCCGATTTGATACTCGTTATGAACAACGGAAATATAATCGAGCAAGGCACGCACAGCCAGCTTCTGGCGACGGGCGGGTTCTATTCGAAGCTTTATAACAGTCAGTTTGCAATATAGAAAAAATTAATTAACGGAGATATTATGTTACAAGTAAACAACGTTTCGCTTCAATACGGAAGCAAAAAACTGTTTGAGGAAGTCAACCTCAAATTCACCAAGGGCAACTGTTACGGCATTATCGGCGCGAACGGCGCTGGTAAGTCGACGTTTTTAAAGGTTTTAAGCGGTGAGGTCGAGCCCAACAAAGGCGACGTCTCTATGGATAAAACCGAAAGAATGTCCGTGCTTCAACAGAACCAGAACGCGTTCGACCATGTGACCGTTTTGCGCGCCGTTATGCTCGGGCACAAGCGGCTTGTCGATATAATGGACGAAAAGGACGCGCTTTACGCGAAAGCCGATTTCACAGAAGAGGACGGCGTCCGCGCGAGCAACCTCGAAAGCGAGTTTGCCGAGCTCGGCGGCTGGGAAGCCGAATACGAGGCACAGACCCTTTTAAACGCGCTTGATATAACCGAGGAGTGCTACGACACGTTGATGTCCGAAATCGACGCGAAGCGCAAGGTTAAAATACTGCTTGCGCAAGCCCTTTTCGGAAACCCCGATATACTGCTTTTGGACGAGCCCACGAACAACCTCGATATTAAAACCGTGCGCTGGCTTGAAAATTATCTGCTCGATTTCGAGAATACCATTATTATAGTTTCCCACAACAGACACTTTTTAAATAAGGTGTGCACGCATATCTGCGACGTCGATTTCGGCAAGATTAATATGATGCTCGGCAACTATGACTTCTGGTACGAAACAAGCCAGCTTCTCGCGCGCCAGCAAAAGGACCAGAATAAAAAGAACGAACAACGCGCAAAGGAATTGCAGGAGTTTATTGCGAGGTTTGCCGCAAACGCTTCGAAGTCGCGTCAAGCCACTTCGAGAAAAAAGGAGCTTGAAAAGCTCACCATTTCCGACTTCAAGCCGTCGCTCCGCAAATATCCGTATATCGATTTCAAGTACGAGAAGGATATCGGCAACGATATTTTAATGGTGGAGGGCTTGACGAAAAAGGGATACTTCGAAAATATCTCTTTCACCGTACAAAAAGACGAAAAAATCGGCATTATCAGCGACAAGAGTACGACTGTTTCAATGCTTTACGACGTGCTTGCGGGCAAGGTTCAGCCCGACGCGGGAACGGTGAAGTGGGGCAAAACGATTACGACCTCTTATTTCCCCGAAAATAACAACGAATTTTTCCAAGGCTGCGATTATACTCTCGTCGAGTGGTTGAGCCAGTATTCGAAGGACCACTATGAAGAATATCTGAGGGGTTGGCTCGGCAGAATGTTGTTCTCGGGCGAAGAAGCGTTAAAGCAGGCGAAGGTGTTGAGCGGCGGAGAAAAGGTGCGCTGCATGCTCGCGAAAATGATGCTCGAAGGCAGTAACTTCCTGATTTTCGACGAACCCACCAACCACCTCGATCTGGAATCCATCACAGCATTGAACAACGGCATGAAAAATTTCAAGGGCTGTATGCTTTTCACTTCGCACGATCAGGAGCTTATGAATACGGTTGCCAATAGAATTATTGAAATTAACGGCACAAAAACCTTCGATAAAAAGGTCACTTACGACGAATATCTCGACTTTATAACGCAGTAAAAAGAATATTTTACAAAATAAGACAAATTTTGACGAATATTTTAAATAATTTTCTGGATATTTTTACAAAATAACTTTACATTAGCAATTTTTTGCTGTATAATTCTTTTCACTAAGATAAATTCATAGGAGAAGTATATGAAAATGGCAAATATTGCACTATTTCAAAGAAACGAAGATTTTTTGAACGAACTGAGAAACTATTTTGACGGTGCGGCAGGCTTTAACGTCTGCGCAACCGCAGTGACGGGCGATGCCGCACTGGAAGCTTTAAAGGTTGTGAATCCCGACGTGGCGATCATTGACCCTACGCTCAAAGGCGTAGACGGAATTAAGCTTTTAGATCTTATTAAAAGCAACAAACCAGATTGTATTTCATTTATGGTGTCGGAATTCGATAATGACAAAATCGTAAACTCGGCAATCAATCACGGAGCTATTTATTATTTTATCAAGCCCGTCGAGCCGCAAGTGATAGCCGAAAGAATAAACGACGTGTTGAACGACAAAACGTCCGATTACAAGGTTTCCGCCGAAATCCGCGACAAACGCAGAACGGCTTCGCTTGACGAAAAGATAAGCAACATATTTATAACGATAGGAATTCCGCCGCACATCAAGGGCTTTACATATCTGCGCGAAGGAATAAAAATGGCGGTCCAAGACCCCGGTATCATAAACAAAGTTACTAAGGAGCTTTATCCGAAAATAGGTGAAAAATTTTCTACGACGGCAAGCAAAGTCGAAAGGGCGATAAGACACGCAATCGAGGTTGCCTGGAACAGAGGCAGAACCGACGCAATCAGCTCGATTTTCGGCGCGCGGGTCTATATCGGCAACGAAAGACCTACCAACAGCGAATTTATCGCTCTTGTTGCGGACAAGCTCATTCTTGAAAATTTAATGTAAAAAAATAAATTGCCGACGGTATAAAATATCGTCGGCAATTTTGATAAAATCACTTGATTTTTAAATTTGTGTAATGTATAATAATAAAGCTGTACGCCGCTGTGGTGGAATTGGCAGACGCGCTGGACTCAAAATCCAGTGGTAGCGATACCGTGTCGGTTCGACCCCGACCAGCGGCACCATAATAGGGGTATACGAACACCCCGACGAGAGAGAAACCGAATTTTCGGTTTCTTTTTCTTTTGCGCTGTTTTCGACCTCGCCGCCGTTGCCGTCGGGGTAGTAGGGAAAAATTAAGTTCAAAATAAAAAGCCAAGCAAAACGCTTGACTTTCTTTACTAAAAGTATTATAATTTAACCGTTAGTAAATATTTGGAGTTAATTATGAATACAAGAACAGAAAGAACGATAGCATTTAACCGTCGAAATATTTTAGACGCCGCCGACAAACTATTTTGCAGAAACGGCGTTGAAAAGACGACAATGGAACAACTTGCGGCAGAGGCTGGTTATAGTAAGCCTACCTTGTACGGATATTTCAAAGATAAAGACGAGGTGTATTTTGCGCTCGTTTTGGAGTTTATGGAAAAGATAGTCGTCAAAGTAGATAAAGCAATCGACGAACAAAACGTTTTTAGCGATATATTCACAAAGATATGTCAAGACGTTTTTCGGCTTGCCACCCGTTACCCGCTCTATTTCGAGGGACTAATAGGAACGATTAACGTAAACATAAAAGCCGACGATACACCGCAAATTTACAAAGACATATACCGCTTGGGCGAGGTATTAAACGAAAAACTATTAAACATTTTACAACAAGGAAAAGACGAGGGTGCTATCAATACCGCGCTTGACAATTCGGCAATTTTATTATTCGTTTGGAGTTCGGTTGCGGGTATTATCAGAATGATAAATCACAAAAAAGACTATTTGAAAATGTTGCAACTGAACGAAAAAGACTTTTCGACGTTCTGTTTTGAACGGCTGCTGTGCGCTTGCAAATAAGGGGTAAAAACTATGACAAGGAAAAAGAAAATTATGATTATTGCATTTTCAATTTTAGGCGCGGTCATTATCGCGCTGTCTGCTGTTCTGACTGCGGCGGCAATTATGGGCAGACCGTTAAAAGTCAATCCGTCGCGCAAATTGGACGGCGTTGAGGGCGATATACAAAATGCGTTATGGTATTCCTCTATCGCGGCCAATTCTCACAATACGCAAATATGGAGCATTAAACTCTACCCGAATGAAAACCATTTGCAAATTTCAATAGACGAAAGTCGCATATTAAATGTGGTAGATAGTGAAAAGCGCGAGGCGTATATTTCGCTTGGTTGCTATGTAGAAACAATGAGCGTTGCGTTCGGCGCATACGGCTATGACACGCAAGTAAATTACACCGATTTGACGGTAAATGTTACATATCAAAAACGCGAAAACGCAACTGTCGATACCGCCAAACTTTCATTGATTGACAAACGGCATACCGATAAATCGGCGTTTTCAAACAGCAAAATAAAGCAAGAAACGGCAAGCGCATTACTCGATAAATATTCCGCTCTATCGGTGTATCAAAACGGCGACGAAAACTTTGCTTATATTAAGCGCATTTCAATGGACGCGGTTACGGTGCAATCGGCAAATCAAGCATACCGCGACGAATTAGCGGAATGGATGCGCTTTTCCGATAAGGAAGCCGCAAGCCAATTTGATGGCATAACCGCCGATATGATAGGCTTAAAAGGCATAGTAAAAACTTTCTACTATTGGACGACTACAAGAGAAAACGCAAAAGGCGATAAATTCGCGCAACAAGGAATTGACACGGCAAAAAAGCAACTGAATAATTGCGGTGCATTCGCCGTTATTATGGGTGGCAATACCTTTGAAGAATTGATTAACACGGGCAGAAAAACGCAAGCATTTTGGTTTGACTGTACCGAAAACAATATAGCCGTACAACCTTTTTCCGCCGCATTGGAAACCGAGCCGTTTTGCTCGTCTATACAAACCGATTTAGGCGTTGCCGCGCCCGTGCAAATGATTTTACGGTTGGGCTATGTGGACGAATACGGCGCAAACTGCGGACTGCGGCGTAATCTTTCCGACTATATAGAGGTGCTATGACAAACTACGTTGTATGCCCCGACTGCGGGTATAAATTATACAAGTTGGGCGACGGTTCAAACGCGGAAATCTATTGTCCGAAATGCAAATTAAAACTGCAAATAGAAATCAAGGACGGCAAAATAACAATACTGAAAATCATATCGGACCGTGCCGATAATTGCTTGCCGTACAGTTTATAGTCCGACAGCGGCAATTCCACCGCGCAATACGATTCCCATCGATTTACCTTGTATATTACCGTGTTCGTTTTTGCGGTAAATCGGTGCACCAGAAATAACGTAAGTTAAACCGAATGTTTGACTTGCGTTATTTTTTATATCTTGCAGTAGTTGAATTTGCAATAAAAAAATGATATAATTTCTGTAATGGACGTTAAATATATAGGAATAAAAAAGAACAGAGTTCTGATTTCGTTTTTTTTGATATTGGTTGCACTTGCTTTTGTTATTACTTGCGCTTTTATGTGGTTTGAATATACAAGTCAAGACAAGTATAAGTATTACAGCGAAAACGCTATCGAGGTCGAAGCGACAATAACACAGTATGGCATACATTATCATGGACAAGATAGGCGGGATTGGGACGTATGGACGTATTACGAATATGAAAGCAGCTGGGGTACTGTTTATACTATGCATCATGGAACATATTCAACAGAAAATGAAGCCAAAGCACATATTGGGGAAAAGATAAAAATATATATTGATCCAAATAGTGATTGGTCTTCTGATGTATTTCCCGTTGTTAATTATGAACGGGCTTTGAGAAATGCAATAATATGGAGTGTTCCCGTACCTATTGTATTGTACTTGCTGATCTACCGCTGTATCTACCGCAACGCATTAAACAAGAAAATACAAAGAAAGGTTTACGGCAGTAGCTACAATAACGACAGAGTTATCCATACTCCGGTTACGCAAGGCGAAGTAACCAAAGTGTATAAATGGGTAGTTTGCTACGTTAAAGTTAAGTATAAGGACGAGCACGGCACCCCGCGGGAGAAGTGGGCGCGAACATGGTTTACGCACAAGGAAGCGAAATTTTTGCAGCAAAAGAAAACAATCGATATAGTACTCTATAAAAATACTTACGGCATTTTAGAAGAAATGTCGGATTAAAAGTGCGGTAACGAGCATTTTGAAAGCAACTGCGCAAAAGCTTCCGATACGGCTAAAAACGTGACTTTGAATCTGATTAAAAATATTGATTTTAAATAATAAAAATGGTAAAATTAATAATATGGAAAAACTTGTATTAATAGACGGAAACAGTCTTTTGAACCGAGCATTTTATGCAACGCCGATTTTCACTACGCGCAGCGGCATGCCGACGAACGCCATTTTCGGCTTTGTAAAGCTCCTTTTTAAAATACTCGACGGCGATAAACCGAATTACTTAATTGTTGCCTTCGATTTGAAAGCGCCTACATTCAGACATAAAATGTACACGGAATATAAGGCGACCCGCAAGGGTATGCCCGACGACCTCGCCGCGCAGTTAGAACCGCTTAAAAGCCTTTTAAAGGCCATGAAGGTGGCAATATGCTCGAAGGAAGGGTTGGAAGCCGACGACGTGATAGGCACGCTTTCGGCTAAGTTTGACGTGCACAGCTACATTTATACGGGCGACAGAGACAGCTTTCAGCTTGTCGACGACAAAACCGACGTCTATTATACAAAGCGCGGAGTTTCCGACCTCTTAAAACTGAATATAAACAATTTCAAAGAGGAAACGGGCTTAAATCCCTCGCAGATAATCGATTTAAAGTCGCTTATGGGCGACAAGTCGGACAATATCCCAGGCGTGCCCGGAATAGGCGAAAAGACCGCTTACGAGCTTTTAGCAAGGTTTGAAACGCTTGACGGCGTTTATGAAAATCTTGAAGAATTAAAGGGCGCGGTTAAGACGAAGCTTGCGGATAACAAGGATATGGCGTATCTTTCCTATAAGCTTGCTACAATCGACAGAAGTTGCCCGATTGATATCGATATAAAGGATTGCGTTGCGCCGAAAAAATACGACGGAGACGTTAAACGCCTTTTTACCGAATTCGAATTCAACAGCTTGCTCGGGCTCGATATATTCGAGGACGATGTAAAAACCGTGCAAGAGGAAAAGAATTATCCCGAAAAGATTGCTTGCGAAGGCTACGGAGATATTGCGGATTGTCTCGAAAGAAACAGCGAGTTCAGTGTTGTATTGAACGAAAGCCTTCTTGAAATATATGCGGACGAAAAGGAATATTCCTTAAAAATCGCAGGCAATCTGCTCGGCATGAGCTTTGACGAGTGCGTCACAGTGCTTCGCGCGCTGTTCTCAAACGAAAAGAATAAAATCATAACCTTCGGTTTTAAAGCCGTAAGACACCTTTTAAAGAAGTTTGACGTCGATTGCAAGTGCGACTTCGAGGATATAGACCTCGCGAAGTATTTGTGCGACTTTAACGCCGCAAATCTCAACTTGAAGGAGCTTTGCGAGTATTATCTGTTCGATTACGAATATTCCGCTTTTGCCGTGCACGAACTCTACAAAAAATATTACGAAATTTTGAAAGCGGAGAATATGCTTCAACTCTATGAAGAAATAGAGAAGCCGCTTTTGTCGGTTTTATTCGACATGGAGGAAGCGGGAGTTAAAGTGAGCGTCGATATGCTTGACGAACTTTCCGCGCGTTTTGACAGCCTCGCGAACGAATATAAAAATAAGGTTTATGAAAAATGCGGCTGCGAATTCAATCTTAATTCGCCCTCTCAGCTCGGCGAAGTGCTGTACGGCAAACTTGGCTTGAAGGAAGTCAAGAAAGCAAAGACAAACAAGTACACTACGGGCGCGGAGGTGCTTGAAAAGCTTAAAGATAAAAATCCCGTCGTCGACGATATTTTAAAATACAGACTTTATCAGAAGTTGCGCTCGACATATCTCGAAGGCTATAAACCGCTTATTAACAAAAATAATTCGCTGGTGCACACGACCTACAACCAGACGATTACCACAACGGGCAGACTTTCGAGCACTAACCCCAACCTCCAAAATATTCCCGTAAGAGAGGACGAAGGGCGCGAGATAAGGAAAATCTTTATTCCGCGCGACGGAAACGTTTTTATCGACGCGGACTATTCGCAGATAGAATTGCGGCTTCTCGCGCATTTCTCGGGCTGTAAGGAGCTGATTGAAGCCTACAATTCGGGTACCGACATCCACTCGGTAACGGCGGCGCAAGTGTTCGGCGTGCCCGTGGAAGAAGTAACCGCCAAAATGCGCAGAGAGGCGAAAGCGGTCAATTTCGGAATAATTTACGGGCTTAGCGATTTCGGGCTTTCGAGAAATCTGAATATTCCTCTTACAACCGCTAAGGAATATATTGAAAAATACTTTGCGACTTACAGCGCGGTAAAGGATTTTATGAACAGCAACGTGGCGTTCGCCAAAGAACACGGCTATGTTTCGACCTTGACGGGCAGAAAGCGCATCATCCCCGAAATAAAGTCCGCAAATTACAATATAAGGCAGTTCGGCGAAAGGGCGGCAATGAATATGCCCTTGCAAGGTTCGAGCGCGGATATAATCAAAATCGCAATGAACAACGTCTACAAAGCGTTAAAGAAGCAAGACTTAAAGACTAAGCTGATTTTGCAGGTTCACGACGAATTAGTGCTTGACGCGCCCGAAGAAGAGGTTCAAAAGGCGGCGGGAATACTCAAATACGAAATGGAAAACGCCGTAAAATTAAAAGTGCCGCTTACGGTCGAAGTGCATACGGGGAAAAACTGGTATGACGCAAAATAACGTAAAAATCGCGATAACGGGCGGTATAGGCAGCGGTAAATCGACTGTTGCCGAAATAATCGCAAAGCAAGGTTATACGGTAATTTCTTGTGACGCGATTTACAGCCGTCTTTTAAGCGACAAAGAATTTGTAAACGTACTTTCGGCGGAGTTCGGCGATATCTTAACGGAAGAGGGCACGCTGGACAGAAAGCGACTTTCGACCGTTGTGTTTTCCGACAAGGCAAAACTTGCCAAACTAAATGAAATAACCCATCCTGCGATTATGGAGCGCGCGCTTAAAGAAATGTCGGGGGAAGGAATTTACTTTTGCGAGGTTCCGCTTTTTTTCGAAAACAACTTTGAAAAGCTTTTCGACGGCGTTATCGTTATTCTGCGCGACAAGTCGATAAGAATTTCGGCAGTGACCGAAAGGGACGATAAAACCGAAAACGAGGTAGTTTCCCGCATAAATAATCAGTTTGATTACGATAATAACAAGTTTGAAGAGTACTATGTCATACATAATAACCGTAATCTGAAAAATTTGCAGTCGGAAACTTTAAAAATAATTGAAAAAATTAAAAAAGAATACCCTATTTAGCTTGACAATATAAGTAAAATAATATAGAATTACTATGCTTTAAGGGTAGCGCACTCATGGCGGAATTGGCAGACGCGCAAGACTAAGGATCTTGTGGTTAACCCCATGCAGGTTCAACTCCTGTTGAGTGCACCACAGCAAAGAAAAAGAAACCGAAAGTTCGGTTTCTTTTTCTTTATATGAGAGGAGTTATTATGATAGATATCGAAGCATGGATAAAGGAATTTACGAATAAAGCGGAAGAAACATTTTCTGACCGCGTGTGGTTTATAGGACTGCAAGGCAGCTATGCCAGAGGAGAGGCAACCGAAACGAGCGATATCGACGTGGTCTTTATCCTCGACGAGTTAAGGGCGAACGATTTAAAAATTTATAGCGACATGCTCGACGCTTTACCGAACAGGGAACTAGTTTGCGGTTTTATTTCTGGCAAAGCTGAGCTTTACGGCTGGGAATCAAGCGACCTTTTTCAATTTTATTACGATACCATACCTATAAAAGGAACTCTCGATTGCTTGCTTGAAAAGATAAATAAGCACACCGTAAAGCGTGCAATAAAAATCGGTGCGTGCAATATTTATCACGCTTGCGTCCACAATTTCGTTCACGAGAAAAGCGCGGATATTTTGCGCTCGCTTTATAAATCGGCTGTATTTGTACTTCAAGCGGTTTGGTTTTACGAGACGGGCAGATACATAAAATCAAAAACTCAATTACAAAAAGCAATCAATCCGCCGTCCGCCGTGCTGACTACCGCAATGCAATTAAAGAACGGCGCAAGCGTGAAATTTGAGGAAATGTCGGAGCTTTTAATAAATTGGGCGAAAGCGTGTATCGGAGGTTATGACGAATGAAAAAAATTCTATACGTTATCTTGGAAAAATGGGCGGATTGGGAACTCGCCTATATTTCGTCGGCAGTCAATATGCTCGGCGGCGGAAATTTTGAAAATAAAACTGTATCGCTTACAAAAGATTTTGTTACGTCTATCGGCGGCGTTAAATGTTTGCCCGATTATGATTTACAAAGCGTTCCGTCAAATTTTGTAGAGCCATCATATCAACATAAAGGAATCGGTAGGAAAATCATAGTACATTTGGAAAACGACGAATATGCCAAAAGAGCAAAACGAATAGAAATTCATTCGGCAATCTCGGCTATACCTTTCTATCGCAAATTAGGCTACGAACATAAAAACGGAGATTTATCTTACAAGGACGGAATGTTCGACCTTGAAAAGTTTATATGACGAATAATTTTGAAACGGCTGTGCGCCACTAAACAGAAAGGAGTAAGTAATGCCTTATATAAAAATCGAAAGCGGTAAATTGACCGACGAACAAAAAACGTTGCTTATAAAGCGCGTAACCGAAGTCTCTGCGGAAATTATGAATATTCCGCAAGAATTTTTTACAACCACCATTACGGAATTGCCCGATAAAAACTTCGGTATCGGCGGCAAAACCATCGATATTATTAAAAGCGAATACAAACGGAATCGATAAATATGAAAACAATTCTTTACGTTATCTTGGAACAGTGGGCGGATTGGGAACTCGCCTATATTTCGTCGGCAGTCAATATGCTCGGCGGCGGAAATTTTGAAAATAAAACTGTATCGCTTACAAAAGATTTTGTTACGTCTATCGGTGGCGTTAAGTGCTTGCCCGATTACGATTTGCAGAGCGTACCGTCCGATTACGACGCTTTGATTCTCATAGGAGGTATGTCTTGGCACAATGAAAACGCTATGCAAATTAAAGCGCTCGCGGACGATTGCATTGGGAAAAACAAAGTGTTAGGTGCGATTTGCGACGCTTGTCGGTTTTTTGGTTCTATCGGCGCATTGAACGGCGCAAAGCATACCACAAACGATTTGAACGAATTAAAACAGTATTCGGCTTATACCAACGAACAAGGCTTTGTTCACAAACAAGCGGTATCGGATAATATGATTATAACGGCAAACGGAACGGCAACGCTCGAATTTGCTCGGGAAGTTTTGAAAGCGTTGTCGGTTGCAAGCGACGAGCAAATAAAGGGTTGGTATGACTTCCACAAGCTCGGCTTTTACAATGCCACTATGCCGAAAATGTAAATAGAAATACTATGACAAAACTGACGTCTATGCCGAATATAGGTAAAGAAATGGAAAGCAAGCTAAAAAGCGTGCAGATAAACACCGCCGAAGAACTTGTGGAAATAGGCGCAAAGCAAGCTTTTTTCAGACTTAAATGAAATATCCGCAAGTGTGTTTGGTGCATTTATACACGTTGGAAGCCGCCATTCGAAACGTGGATTTTAACTGTCTTTCCGGAAATTCAAAAGCGGATTTGAAAGCGTTTAGCGATTCGCTGAAATAAGAGCGGTTAAAGGGAGTATAAAATTGAGCAAATATCAACCTTTATGGGAATACGTGGCGAATAAAAACGCGTATCCGTTAAAACTGAACTTTGACGAAATTTTTTCAATTCTCGGCTTTCCGATAGACCACTCGTTTTTAACGTACAAAAAGGAGGCGGCGGACTTCGGCTTTGCCGTAATCAAAATATCTATGAAGGGAAAAACCGTTTTGTTCGACAGGTTGTAAATACAAATGAAAGATTGGTTTACAATTGATAAAATAGATAATACGACTTATATCATAAGCGAATACCGTCACTGGGAGGAAACGCATTGCTATCTTTTAATCGGTAGCGAACGCTGTCTTTTGATTGATACGGGGCTTGGTATTTGCAATATTTATGACGAAGTTCGCAAATTAACGGATAAACACGTCATAGCCGTTGCAACTCATATCCATTGGGACCACATAGGCGGTCATAAGTACTTTCCCGATTTCTACGCGCATAAAGCCGAATTGGAGTGGTTGAACGGCAAATTCCCGCTTTCGATTCAGACAGTCCGCGAAATGGTAGCAGACCGCTGCGAACTGCCCGAAGGATTTAACGTTGACAAGTATGAAATGTTTCAAGGAACGCCTACAAAGATATTAAGCGGAGGCGAGATTATTGATTTGGGCGGGCGAAAAATAGAAATTTTGCATACGCCGGGACATTCGCCCGGACATCTTTGCTTTTGGGAAAAAGAACATGGTTACATATTTACAGGCGATTTGATTTACAAAGATACCTTATTTGCCAATTACCCGTCAACAGACCCAGAAGCATATTTACATTCGCTTGAAACGATAGCAGCGTTACCGTCAAAAAGACTTTTCCCCGCTCATCACTCGCTCGATATACAACCCGAAATTGCAATAAGAATGAGAGATGCGTTTCGAGAACTGAAAGCGCAAGGCAAATTGCATCACGGCGCGGGAATATTCGACTATGGCGAGTGGAAAGTCTGGCTATAATAACGAAAACACAACTCAGTCCTGAGTTGTGTTTTTCCATACTCTTGAAATATAAATGCGTGTAAGCCAGTCGGCGGCAATTTTCGCGTCAGCCAACAATGTGTAATCAATGTTTTGTATCTCGATACCGCTTGACGAGTAAATACGCCAGTTTTCGGTATCCTCGAATATTGCGCTTTCAAGCGTGGTTTCGGCAAATGCGTCGGCTTCGATTAGCTCAATATTCGAAGGAATAGTAATGCTTGTCAGTGAAGTACAGCCGTAAAAAATATTTTTCAGCTCGCTCAGATTTTTCGGAAGCAAGATTTCTTTAATACCACTGAAAGCAAACGCTTGACTGCCGATTTCAAATACATTGTCGGGAATATTTATTTCCGTAAACCGGCAAAATGCAAAAGCGCTTTCACTAATCGTTTTTAAACTGTCTGGAAGAATAACCTCCGTAAGGCTTTTGCAGTTCAAAAACGCTTCGGCTTCTATAATTTCAATGCCTTCGGCAATGCTGACGCCCGAAATATCACTGCCCGAAAAAGCAAGATTTCCTATCGATTTGACTTGCTTTCCGTTGTGCGTCGACGGAACATATAAATATTTTTCTTCGCCGTAATAACCCGTCACCGTCAGACTGCCGTCGGCTTCGGTTTTATAATTAAATTCGTCCTCGAAGTCGGGGAGAGGAGTATACAGCGCGTTTACCGTTATATTGCCGTAAGTGAGGACGAAATTTTCCCATTTTACCGAAAATCCGTCCTTTTGCGGTGCTTGCGGCACGGATATGTTATTATTTTCAACCGTGTATTCGACTTTTACAATTTCAATCCCGTCGGCTAAAAACGTGACAAAATAAGTAATTGGCGTGAGTATTGCATTTATAGTCAGATTATTTGCCGAAATTTCAACCTTTTCCCAGCCGACGTAATAGCCTTGCCATTCATTGATATCGGGAAAATCCAAAGCCGTATCTTCGACTGTAAAGTCGGAGCTTCCGATTTTCTCGCCGTAAATAAAAAATTCGGCGGTGTAAAGCACGGGCGTATATACGGCTTTTATTGTTATGTCCTCGTAGCCGAGAGTGTAAGGTTCCCACTCGGCGGTATAACCTTCTTTTTCGGGGATTTCGGGCTCGTCGACGTGCATATCGTCAAATTGAAAAGTGCTTGTCCCGATAACTTTACCGTCGGCAACGAAAGTTGCCGTATAAACTTGTATTGTGTAAACCGCATTAACCGTGACGTCGCCGAAGGTGATTTGCTTATCCTCCCAAACACCCGAAAAGCCTTGTTTTTTCGGAACGGCGGGAGGAACGATATTTGCGATAGTTTCCACTGTATACCCGATTGTTCCGACAATCTCGCCCAAGGCTTTATATGTTATGTTGTAAGTGATGGGAGTGTATTCGGCGGTTATGGTTATATCTCCACCGACAACAGGAAGCCCGAGCCATTCGCCGCTGTAACCGTCTTTGTGCGGAACGTCGGGTATGGCGACAGTGTCCTCGATTGTATATTTTATTTCTTCTATAACTTTTCCGTCAGCCTCGAATTTAGCCTTGTAATTTATAGGAGTATAGACGGCATGTACTTCGATATCCTCGAAATTTAATTTAAATTCACTCCATTTTGCAGTATAGTGTTCATTTTGCGGTACATCGGGGATTTCTATTTCCGTATTTTCAATAGTATAATTCAAAACCGCCACAATTTCGCCGTCGGCGATAAATTTTACAAAGTAAGTAATTGCAGTTCGCTCGGCTGTAAGAATTATATCGTCGGTTATCGGCGTTTCGAAAGAGAATTTATCTCCGCGATGCAACCATCCGCTGAATTCATAGCCTTTTTTATCGGTAGGGGAATACTCGGTTGCCAACCCGCCATTTGAAACACGTTCGTAATTAATTAGCTCGTCGTCCTCATAATAGAGAATATTGAAAGTTTCCTCGTCGGGGTTGACCCAGTAACCGTAAAGAGTAAAGCTGCCCTTGACCGTATCATATTCGAAATCCCATTTTTCTATGTACTCGTCGGTCAGATACCAGCCCTTGAAAACAAGTCCTTCGCGCTCCTCTAAATCGGGCAAACCTATTATGTCGTCGGGCTTTGCGTAAAACGAATAAAGCTCCTCGCCGTCGATAACGTATTTCACGACGTAATAGCCTTTCGGTGTCGGAGTGCACGAACAAATCAGACAAGCAACCAAAATTATTAAAATGGACAACAACAACTTTTTCATAGTAAAAGAATTATATCATATTTTGCCAAATTTTACCAACAAATGTTTTTGTAAAATAAAAAGGCGGCGCAGGGTTCTTTTTGCAGACAAGCTTAAATAAATTAAAATATGAGTTTGTCCTTTCTTCCGAGAAACGTCAAGGAAGCGCTGAGTAATCTTAATTACAATTTCATTTCGGAAATAAGAATAAGAAGAGGACAGCCCGTTATTATCGAATACAAGGGCGAATATAAATATATCAATCCGTTCGGAATCAGCGACGGACTGCGCGGCTGTATTTCGGTTGACGATATCGAGCCGATAATAAACTCGGCGACGGGCGGCAGCATCTATTCCTACGTCGAGCAAATGAAAAGCGGATTTATAACCGTAGGTCACGGCGTGAGAATAGGTATAGCAGGCGAATACGTTACCGAAGGCAACGCGGTCAAGGCAGTAAAGAATGTGACGTCAATAAATATAAGAATTCCGCATAATGTGGTCGGTTGCGCTGATTTTCTGTGTGAAAACTTATATTTTGACGGTTTGCATAGTACTATGCTATACTCAAAACCCGGTTTCGGCAAGACAACTATGCTCAGGGATATGGCAATTAACATAGGTAAACTGAAAAAATACAATGTGCTTGTGTTTGACGAGAGGAACGAAATTTCGGCAATAGACGGAGCGGGCAACGGCTTTGATTTAGGCGACAGAATAGACGTGGTTCGCTGTCACAACAAAAAAAGCGCCATAGCAAGCGCAATAAGGGCAATGAAGCCGCAGGTTATTATAACTGACGAACTGTACGGCGAGGACGATATCAAGGCAATGCAATACGCCGACGATTGCGGGATTTACGTTATCGCCTCCTCGCATATCTGCAACAGAGAAATACTCAAAAAAATGCCCTTCGAATTTTACGTCGAACTTGTGGGGATAGGGGCGAAGCCGTTAATTTATGATAAAAATTTTAATTCTTATAGCGGTTGTGGGGCTGACGACGTCGATAGGGACGTTTCTGTCGGCGAATAAAAAGAAGCGTATGCAAATTTTTGCCGAACTTTACGAGTTTAACGAACAGCTTATTTTAAATTTGAAATTTTCAAGGGCTTCTATCGAAAAAATCGCGTCGCCGTTCAAGTTCGTGCCAGATATTTTAAAGGGCGAAATTTTGCTTGCGGGCAACGACGGAGACGTTTTGCGCGATTATACCGAAAATCTGGGAATGACCGACGCGCTTTCGCAAGTCGATTATCTTTCCGAAAGAAAGTCTTTATTAAAAAAATATAAGGAAGAAAGCTTCGCCGATTATAAAAAATACAGCGCGCTGTACGTCAAAATTTTCTTTTTAATCGGGGTGATGGTAGCTGTTTTGCTGGCATAAATGGATATAAGTATAATTTTTAAAATCGCCGCAGTCGGCATAATAGTAACAATTATCTGTCAGGTGCTCAAAAAATCGGACAGAGACGATATCGCAACCCTCGTCAGCCTCGTGGGGCTGATAATTGTCCTTACGGTCGTAATTTCCATGATAGCCGATTTGTTTACGCAAATCAGGCAACTGTTCGATATCTTCTGATGTTAGTTCTCAGATTATGCTGTATAGCCGTGATTACGGCTATAAGCGCGCTTGTATTAAAAAACAACAAATCCGAGCTCGTGCCGCTGTGCCTTACCGCGGGCGGAATTATTATGTTTCTTTACGCTTTCGACTATCTCACCGAAAGCGTGGAATTTATAAAGTCGTTCACGGAAGGCGCTGGGATAGATAATGAAATTATAAGGATAATTTTCAAAATTATAGGCATAGGCTTTCTCGTCGAACTGACGGCAAGCTCGATAAAGGAACTCGGCTTCGAAAGCGTGGCGGACAAGCTGGTTTTGTGCGGCAAAATAATTATTTTCGTCGTTTCGGTGCCCATTTTGAACAGCACCTACAAAATCATAGTTTCACTTATAAATATGGTATGAAAAAGCGCTTAATATTATTGATTATCCTCGCCGCGGGCTTAATCGCGTTGATTTTGACGGGGGGCATAGCGGCGTTTGCGGACGACACGGGGCTCGAAGATATAAACCAGAACATAGCCGACCTTTTAAAGGATTTGGATTTGTCCGAGCTTCAAAAATATCTCGACGAGAACACCGACAGCTATCTTTTAAAATTCGGAAGCACAGCGGGCGAAATCGTCGAGTATCTTATCCACGGCAACCTCGGCACCGATTACGGCGGGTATTTAAGCGAGCTTTTTTCGATAATCTTCAAAAACATAATCGCGCTGATTCCCGCGTTTGCGGAAATTACGGCGGTCGCGCTTTTGTCTGCGATAGTCAGCTCGGCGGAGGGGAATATACTCGGCAAATCCACGTCGAAGATAGTGCACCTTGCGTGTTATTCGCTGATAATTTTGATTTTGGCTTCCATGCTGACGGGGATTGTCACCAACTGCATAGCTTGCGTCAACCGTATAAAAAGGCAAATAGAAATTATTACGCCCATACTCGCAACGTTAACCGTTTTAACGGGAGGGACAAGCTCGGCGGCGATTTACCAGCCATCGGCGATTTTCCTTTCGGGCGGAGCGGTGGAGATTGTCAGCGGATTTATTTTTCCGGCGGCGATTGCCGTGATTGTATTGAACTTTATGTCTAAGCTCAACCCCCAGATGTCCTTTTCGGGCGTGACAACGTTCTTAAAAAGCATTATGAAGTGGGTAATAGGTATTACCGTCACGGTGTTCAGCATTTTTATTACGATGCAAAGCTCGGCTTCGTCGCTGTTCGACGGCATAATTTTCAAAGCCACCAAGTACGTCGTCAGCAACTCGGTGCCGATTGTGGGCAACTTTCTTTCGAGCGGGTTCGACATGCTGTCGTCGGCGGGGCTTTTAATCAAAAGCTCGGTGGGGCTGTGCGGAATTATATTGCTTTTGTTCGAGATTATTGCCCCGATTATCGCGCTTGCCGCGTTCTCGCTTATTTTAAAGCTGGTCGGCGCAATCGTGCAGCCGATAGGGGAAAACGTGCTTTATCAGCTTCTTTCGGACTTGTCCAAAGATATAGAATATTTTATTGCGGGGTTATTGACGGTTGCGTTTATGTATGCGCTTGTAATAATGCTTATAATAAATTCCGCAAACAGTTTTATATGAAAACCTACTTGTTGACCGCCGCAGGCGTTATATTTTTTTCGGTTATCGTCTCGCTTTTAATTCCCAACGGCAAGCTGAACAAAACGATTGTATTCGTTATGCGTATGGCATGCATTCTGGTGCTTTTGCAACCGATTACGGGAATTTTCAAAATAACATCGACGGTCATAGACGAGCCGCTTTTCGACTATGTATATATATGTAAGGTTTATTCCGACGACCAGAGTGAACAGCTTGAAAAGCTTCTTCTAAAAGAATTTGAAGAGGAGTGCGACTGTTTTGTCGAAATTAACTACATAGAGGGGAATTTTAAGGTCGGAAGCGTGAAGGTAGAAACAAATTCCGAAGATAAGAAAATTATTGACGGTATTTACGCATATTTGGAAAAGTTGGGATATATAAATATAACAGTATATGCGAAAAGTGATTGATTACGTTAAACAAAATAAAAAAATTATAATTGTAGTTTTGCTAATCGCAATACTAATCGGCGCCGTTTATTTAATTAACAAAAGCACAAAGTCATCTACGAATACGGCAGGTAATTCGACCAGAAGCGAAACCGAAAACAAGCTGACGGGAATTCTGTCGCATATCGAGGGAGTGGGGAACACCGACGTAATGATTACGGAAAACGACGGAGAAATACTCGGAGTGGTTATTGTTTGCGAAGGCGCAAATAATTTAATGACCAGGAGCAACATATTGAACGCCGTATCAACAGCGCTCAAAATCGACAAAAAAATTATTGCAATTTATTCAATGACCGTATAAGGAGATATTTATGTCTAAAACCAAAAAAATTATCGTAATGTCATCACTCGTTCTTTTACTTGCGGTAACTGCCGTACTCAACGTGGTACTTGCAAAAAACATCGCCGCAAAGGGCGACACCATCGCCACGTCGAATTATTTCTCGACTTACCGTTCGGAAAGAACGACAACCAGAAGCGAAGAGCTTGTTCAGCTTGACAGTGTAATCGCACTCTATGACGAGTCCAGCGAAAAATACACCGAAGCCGTAAACCTTAAAATGAAGATAGTTGAAATCATGGAAAAAGAACTCGTTCTCGAAACCATGATTAAATCGAAAGGATTTTCCGACGCGGTAGTTTCCATCGGCATGGATTCCGACAACGTCAACGTTTTCATTAACTCGAACGAGCTTGATATGACGACCGCGCTTTCAATTTACAACTGCCTCAAAGACGAAGCGGGAGTAGACCCTTTGAACATAATTATTATGCCGGTTTACTCGCAAATATAATATAGTAGTTGCAAAATTAAAAATACTGTGTTATACTAATGTCAAGGAGATTAGAAATGGCACATATAAGGCACGACCCTACTTCAACTCAAAAGGGAAAAGTAACCTATAATTCGGGTATAGTAAGCGGTATTGTCGCGCTCGCTATAAACGAAGTCGACGGGGTTTCTCTTCTCAACACAAAAAATAAAGGCGTAAAACTCAATTTCGAGAAACAAGGAATTGAAGCTGATATAAGCGTTAAGGTCGACGCAAATTACAACGTTCCGTCCCTGGCGTTCAAAATTCAGCAGTCTATAAAGCACAACGTCGAGTCGATGACGAACTATAAAGTAGTGAAAGTTGACGTTCATATTCAGGACGTAAATTTCACCGAAAATTCGGCATTGTAATATTACGTTATTCCCTTAAAAGTTTTTAAGGGAATATTTGTATTTAACGGAGATAAAAAAATGAGAACTGCCGCAAGGGAAACAACCTTTAAAATAGTATTTGCATCTCAGTTTACCGAGCCCGAGCACGGTCTGAGCCGCGCGCTTTTCAAGGCGGAAAATTTAACCGAAAACGACGAAAAATATTGCAACGGCGTTTTGAAAATAATCGGCGAGCACGGCAAGGAATTGGAGGAGCTTCTCGATAGTCATTCGAGGCTTTTTCCCGCGTCGGGATTGTTCCCCGCCGACAAAAGCATACTCTTGGTTGCGTTGGCGGAAATTTTATATATGGAAGAAATTCCGTCGGCGGTATCGGTAAACGAGGCAGCTAACATAGCGTCGAAATACTCTTCGGCGAAAAGCGCATCGTTCGTGAGCGGAATACTCGCAGAGATTATAAGGGAGCGCGAAAATGTATAAATTAATCGACGGCAAAAAGCTTGCTGCCGACATGCGCGCGCAGCTTAAAGCCGACGTTGCCGAATTCAAAAAAGAAATAGGGCTTGCAGTGGTTCTCGCGGGCGACAACCCCGCGTCTCAGGTCTATGTCAAAAATAAAATCAAGGCGTGCGAGGAAGTAGGCATTAAGTCATATGCGTATTATCTTCCCGCCGAAGCCACGCAGGGCGAGCTTGACGAATTATTGAAAGGCCTTGCGGACAACAGCGATATTCACGGCATTTTAGTGCAGCTGCCGCTGCCCGCGCATTTGAATTCCGAGAGGGCTTTGAAGCTCATACCCGTAGAAAAGGACGTCGACGGTTTCTCCGCCGACAATATCGGGAAACTTTGCATGAACGAAGAGTGCCTTGTGGCGTGTACGCCGCACGGCATTATGAAAATGCTCGAAAGCGAGAAAATTCAAATCAAAGGCAAAAACGCAGTAGTGGTGGGCAGGTCGAACATAGTCGGCAAACCCGTCGCGCTTCTTCTTCTCAACGCCGACGCAACCGTCACGGTATGCCACAGCAAGACGCAAAATCTCAAAGAGTGCTGTTTAAACGCTGATATTCTGGTCGCCGCGGTCGGGAAGGCGAAATTCATAACGGCGGATATGGTCAAAGAGGGCGCCGTCGTCGTTGACGTGGGCATGAACAGAGACGAAAACGGCAAGCTTTGCGGCGACGTCGATTTTGAAAACGTCAAAGAAAAATGCTCGTATATAACGCCCGTACCG
Organism: uncultured Christensenella sp.; assembly: GCA_910578195.1. Lineage (GTDB taxonomy): Bacteria > Bacillota > Clostridia > Christensenellales > Borkfalkiaceae > Coproplasma. The sequence goes on from CAJTOY010000001.1 coordinate 298,329, forward strand.
GGCGGAGTGGGCCCTATGACCATTACAATGCTTATGTACAATACCTATTTAGCCGCCGTAAGGAGTTTAAATTGACGCAATTCGAAGATAAATATTCCGAATACCGGAAAGCTTTCGAGGAAATTTTGACTGAATTTTGCAACAAGCTTAACTGCAAGCCGAAAATTTTATCCGAAAGTCTCAAATACAGCTTACAGCTCGGCGGAAAGAGGGTAAGACCCGTTTTAATGCTCGCCGCAGGCGAATTATTGGGCATAAATCGTAAAAAGCTTTTAAATTTCGCGCTCGCGCTCGAACTTATACATACTTATTCTCTCATACACGACGATTTGCCCGAAATGGATAACGACGATTTCAGACGCGGCAAGCCCTCGAATCACAAGGTTTTCGGGGTCGGCAACGCAGTTTTGGCTGGCGACGGACTTTTGAATACCGCATATTCCATATTGCTGAGGGAGTGCTTCAACGGAGAAGAAAACGTTTCCGCCGCGAAATATATCTGCGACTGCGCGGGCATAAGCGGCATGATTGCGGGGCAGTCCGCCGATTTGCTTCACGAAAACGACGGCGAAGTCGACGAAGATATCTTAAACTTCATTTACGAAAACAAGACGGCAAAGCTGATTTCTGCGGCTGTGGTTACGCCCTCGATTTTGTGCGGCGGGAAATTTTATTCCGAGCTTTCGGCGTTCGGGCGCGACATAGGCTTTCTCTTCCAGATAACCGACGATATTTTAGACGTGGAGGGTAGCTTCGAAAACCTGGGTAAAAGCGTAGGCAAGGATAACGCCGAGGGCAAGTATACGGAAGTAAGGCTTTACGGGCTTGACGGGTGCAAACTGAAAGCCGACCTTCTGACCGACAAGTGCCTCAAAATTTTGGAAAGCTTCGACGGCGACACCGAATTTTTGCGGGAATTGACCTATTTTGTGCGTCAACGAATTAATTGATAGCTGTTGACAATTATTTAAGCATATGATATAATTATCACGACTAATATAGTGGTGCAGTATTCTAGTCAGTTTCGGTTGATGCAAAGGCGGGGGTAAAATACCGTCAAAGGGCATATCGATGAAGTTTCTGGTGTTTGCTTGCTTTTGCCAAAAGTGGGTGAATGCTGGGAGTAAAGGTTTATGGGAGCTTGATATGGCATATCAAAGCCCAACCCATTTACCGTGGAGGCCGACAGAAATAATTTTTTGTCGGATAAACCTGCTATCAGGCGAAAGCTTGGTACAGAGTAGCCTGCTTTGAGTGAAGACAGCGGATAGCGGTTCACGACACCGCGAGTGTGGCCAGCGAACGAGTGTCTATTGCCGCTTGAAATTGTTCTTTGCAAAAGAAGATAAGCTCAATCGAAGTTGTCAAGGAAAGCTTCTAGACTGTTTTTATATTAGAGATTACGGTGTGGACTAAGTGGTGATTCGGTTATGCAGAAATGCGTTCAGCCTCTTAAAAGGAAACTGCTTCTACGGCGACGGGAAGTGGGACTGAGGGAAATCCTACCGAACCTAAGCCGCAAAGTTTATTTAATATAAACCACTATATTGCATTTTTTTACGCACGAAAGCTGTGCGTATATTTTTTAGAAAAAGTTGAATGATATGGGCGACGACAGTTTAGAAAAAACAGACAAAAAAGAAAAGAAAACCAAAAAGAAAAAACAACATAAGAAAAGGGTGCCCGCTTGGCTCGCCTGGGGATTGAGCGTACTTGTCTTGTCATTTGCGCTTACGGTGCTGTTCAGTTTCCTTACGGAAATTTCAATAAAAGGCAGTCCCGTATATATCTGCGTAATAGTGCTGATAGTGCTCTTATTTCTCAATATAGGCTGCGACATGCTGGCTAACGCAATCATAACCTGCGACCCCGACGTATTCCACGCAATGGCGTCGAATAAAATCAAGGGCGCGAAAAGGGCGGTTACGTTTTGCAGAAACGCAACCAAGCTCGGCAGTGTATTTGCCGATATCATAGGCGATATCTGCGGAATTGTGAGCGGCGCCGCAAGCACCGCGCTCGTCGTTTACATTGCGGCGGAGGGCGGAACCACGGTCGAGCTTATCGCTTCTATCGGCGTAAGCGCCGTTATCGCTGCGCTGACGGTCGGCGGCAAGGCCATATTCAAGCATTTCGCTATGAAATTAAACAAACAAATTGTATTCGGATTTGCCAAATTTACAACTCTGTTTAAAAAGGAAAAATAATGCTTGAAAATATAAGCAGTCAAAAAATAAAGAAAATGAGTTTGCCGCAGCTTTCCGCGCTTTGCGAGGAGGCTCGGCAAAAAATTATTTCCACGGTTTTTAAAAACGGCGGACATCTTTCCTCTAACCTCGGAACGGTGGAGCTGACGGTCGCACTGCACCGCGTATTCGATTTCCCCGAGGATAAGGTCGTGTTCGACGTGGGACACCAGTGCTACACGCATAAGCTTTTGTCGGGCAGAGGGGATAAATTCGACACCATAAGGAAAAAGAACGGTTTGTCGGGCTTTCCAAAAAGAGAGGAAAGCGAATACGACTGCTATAACACGGGGCATGCGGGGACTTCTGTCTCTGCGGCGCTGGGTATAGCTAAAGCCCGCGATTTAGCAAAAAAGGACTATAATGTTATCGCCGTAATCGGCGACGGCTCGTTCAATAACGGGCTTATTTACGAAGCGTTCAACAGTCTGAGATTGCTCAATACGCGGATACTCGTTATTTTAAACGACAACGGCATGTCGATTTCGCCGACCGTCGGAAGCATGCACGAATATCTCGAAATTCTGAGCGAAAACACCGAACAGAAGGCGAAGCGCGACAAGCATGCAAAAATTTTCGAGCGGTTCGGGTTTAAGTATGACGGCGTTTACGACGGAAACAATATTTCAAAAATGGTCGAAAAGCTGACCGAGGTCAAGGAAAGGCTTAAAACCGAGTCGGTCATTTTGCACGTAGTAACCAAAAAAGGCAAGGGATACGAATTCTGCGAAGAAAATCCCGAAGCAACGCACGGCATTTCGGTATCGAATTCGGACAAAATTTCGGTTGAATACTCGTCGGTTCTGGGTGAGACATTGACAAAGATTGCCGACAGCGACAGTAAAATCGTCGCCGTCACCGCAGCAATGACATCGAATTTAGGCTTGGGCGAATTCTTCGGGAAATTCCCCGAACGCTCGGTTGACGTCGGCATATGCGAGGAGCACGCGACAATACTTTGCGCCGCGATGGCGGCGGAGGGCTTAAAGCCGTATTACGCGGTTTATTCGACTTTTTTACAGCGCTCATTCGACGAAATTATAATAGATATTTGCAGTCAGAAGCTGCCCGTCACAATCTGTATCGACCGCGCAGGAATTTCGGGCGCGGACGGCGAAACCCATCAGGGTGTGTTCGACTTGTCTTTTTTGAGCCCTATTCCGAATTTGACGATAGCCGTTCCGAAGGACGTCGAAGAGTTCAGAGAAATGCTCGAATTCAGCAAGGACTTCGGCGCGCCGCTCGCGATACGCTATCCCAGAGAGGGAAAACGTGTTTTCAAGCACAAATCCAAAATTACGGCGGGGAAATGGGAGATTCTTCAAAATGGCGGTCAATGCGCCGTCATCGCATGCGGCGAACGCGCGGTTACGCTCGCGCTTGCCGCGGCACAGATTTTAGAGGGCGACGGAATTAAAATCAAAGTAATAAATGCGAGATTTGTCAAGCCGCTCGACAGCGAAATGCTCGGCGGTTTGGACGAAAAATATCTGGTGACCGTCGAGGACAATATGCTTATAGGCGGACTTGGGGCAATGATAAACAATTATTTCTCCGACCGTGAAAAGATAATCAAAAACTTTGCCTACGACGACAGCTTTATCTGTCACGGCGGCATAGACGAGCTTATGACCGAGCACGGCGTGAGCTGCGGCGCAATAGTCGAATATATCAAAAATGCGGTTAGATAAATACTTATCCGAAAAATTCGGTTCGCGAACGAAAGCTGCGGCGGCGATAAACGCGAGGCTCGTGCTAATCAACGGCAAGAAGGCTTCGCCGAGTTGCGAATTTCGCGAAGAGGACGATTTACAAATTTTACAAGCCGAAGAAAGCTACGTTTCGGCGGGCGGGTATAAGCTTGCCAAGGCGCTGAAAGATTTTAATTATTCGGTCAAGGATAAAATCTTTGCGGATATCGGCGCGAGCACGGGAGGATTTACCGACTGTCTCTTGCAAAACGGCGCAAAAAAGATCTACTGTATCGACGTGGGAGAAAGTCAGCTCGACAAATCGCTCATAAGTGAAAAAACTGTCGTTATCGACAATTACAACGCAAGAAATCTCAACAAAAGTTTATTTTCCGAGAATCTTGACGGCGCGGTTATCGACGTCAGCTTTATTTCTCTGACTTATATTCTGGACGCAGTGGGCGGAACGCTTGAAAACGGCGGCAACGTGCTTGCGCTTATTAAACCGCAGTTCGAGTGCGAAAGTAAAAAGGTAGGAAAAAACGGAATAGTCAAGGACGCGAATTTACACAAAAAAATAATCATTAAAATTATGGATTTTGCCATAAACTGCGGGTTAAAGCCCTTGAAGCTTACCAACGCGCCCATAGTTCAAGGCAAAAATATGGAATATGTAATTTTGCTTGAAAAAAACACGGATATTTCCGTCGATAGATATGAAATGTTAAAGTCTGTTAAATTATGATTTATCAGACTTTTTATTTGCATATTTATTTGAAAAGTTGTATAATTATTATTGGATGAACGCGGGTATTTACTTTAATAAAAATTATCTTTCCGAAAACAAAGCTTACATAGAACGAATAGGCAATTCCCTTAAAAGCAACGGAATTGACTGCAAAATCGTAAGCAAATTGTCCGATTTGGACGGTCTTGCCGTTCTTTTCGTGCTGGGCGGCGACGGGACTATTTTAAACGTTGCGGCAGATTGCGCGAAGCGCGGAATAAAGATTTTGGGAATTAATTACGGGCATCTGGGCTTTTTGACCGAGTTCGAGCCGGCAAAGGTTGACGAAGCGATATCCCTTGTGTGCGGCGGAAACTATTCTATCGAAAAGCGCACCATGCTCGAAATATCTTACGGGAAAAGCAAGTATTCGGCGCTGAACGATTTAGTTATCCAACGCAGTACGGGAGGTCACGATTTCAGCAACACGGTGGGACTGCGCGCGGCTATCGACGGCGTTACCGTCGACAACTACACTTCGGACGGAATAATCGTGAGCACGCCGACGGGTTCGACGGCATATTCACTGTCCGCGGGCGGCTCGATACTTACCCCCGACATCGACGCGTTTATAATGACGCCGATATGCGCCCATTCGCTTCACTCGAAGCCGGTTGTATATAACGGAAACTCGTTGCTTGAAATAATTCCGTTAAACACAAAAACGCCTTTGAACATTATCGTAGACGGAAGGATAGTGGACGTAATAAACAACCACGTCGCAATAAAAGTAAAAAAATCCGATCATTGCGCCGAGTTCATATCCCGCGGAGATAAAAATTTTTTTGAAAAATTGTTAGTCAAGCTTAACATATGGAGTAAATGATGCACAGAAACGACAGACAGCAAAAAATTTTGGAAATTATTACAGCAAAGGAAATTGATACGCAAGAGGAACTCTGCGCCGAGCTTCAAAAGCTTAATTTTAACGTAACGCAAGCGACGGTTTCACGCGATATCAAAGAATTGAAGTTGTACAAGGTTTCGGGCAACACCAAAAAATATAAGTATGCTTGCCTTGAAAACAACGACGACACGGTGCAAAGCAAAATGAAGCTTTTGTTCCGCGAGTGCGTGCAATCGATAAAATCGGCTAATAATCTGGTCGTTATAAAGACGTTGCGCGCGAACGGTTCGACGGCGGCAATATTCGTCGATATGTTACAAATGAAAGAGGTGCTCGGAAGCGTTGCCGGCGACGATACAATTCTCATTGTGTCGGATACCGCCGAAAATGCAAAGGTTATTGCAGACAGACTGAATGAGTTTATTTAAATGTTACAAAGATTATACGTCAAAAACGTAGCTTTAATTTCGGAAGCCGATATCGAGTTCGACAGCGGACTTAACGTATTATCGGGCGAAACAGGGTCGGGTAAATCGGTTATTCTCGACTCGATTAATTTTGTCCTCGGAAGCAAAGCCGACCGAACAATGATAAGATACGGCGAAAACGAGGCTATCGTCAAAGCCGAATTCGACCTGCCCGCCGACTGCGAGGCGGTTAAAATTCTCAGCGGGTATGATATAGAAACCGACGGCACAGTCATTATTTCAAGACGGCTGACAACTGACGGCAAAGGCGCGATAAAGATAAACGGCAACACGGTCACGGCGGCAATGCTTAAAAACGTCACGGCGCATCTTGTTGACGTGCACGGTCAAAGCGAGCATTTTTTCCTTCTCAGCGAGGACAACCAGTTAAAGGTGCTCGACGGACTTTTGGGCGGCGACGCCGAAAACATCAAAAATGCGCTCAAAGAACAGCTAACCGAAAAAAGAAATTTGAAAAACAAAATCGCGGCTTTGGGCGGCGACGAAAGCGAGAGGGCGAGAAAGCTCGATTTGCTCGATTTCCAGATTAAGGAAATCGAAAAAGCAGGACTTAAAAAGGGCGAATTTGACGAACTTACCGCACGCAGAAATATTATTTTCAATCTGGAAAAAATTCTCGCTTCCTTAAACTATGCTAAAAACGCGCTCGCTTCCGACGGCGGCTGTATGGACGGGCTCAGCGCATCTATCCGTGAAATGAACAGAATTTCGGACATAGGCGAGGAGTATTCGCAATTGACGGTACGGCTTGAAAACCTTTATACCGAAGCGACGGACGTTTCCGAAACGCTTTCGGATTTGGCGGACAGCCTTACGTTCGACGAGGCGGAGGCACAAAGCGTCGAGGAAAGGCTCAGCCTTATAAAAGCGCTTAAAAAGAAATACGGCGCCGACGAGGAAGAAATTCTTCGCTTTAAAGAGAACGCGCAAAACGAATTCGACGCCATTTCGGACAGCGCCGCGATCATAGAAAAATATACCAAAAATATTGCCGATTGCGACGGTAAGATTTATTCTCTGTGCGTAAAGCTTACCGAATTGAGAAAATCCGCGGCGGACAAGTTCTGCAAAAATATAGAAAACGAACTGAAAACCTTGAATATTGCAAATGCTAAGTTCAACGTCCGCTTTAAAGAATATGACAAAGCCTCGGCAAATTTGCAGTCGGCAAACGGCAGCGACGAAATTTGCTTTGAGTTTTCCGCAAACAAGGGCGAGCCGTTAAAGCCTTTAAACAAGGTCATAAGCGGCGGCGAAATGAGCAGATTTATGCTCGCAATCAAGACCCAGCTTAAAAATCTGAACGGCATTTCGACCTACATATTCGACGAAATCGACGCGGGTATAAGCGGTTTTACAGCCGGTACGGTCGCGGCGAAGTTCAGAGATATTTCCAAAGCAACGCAAATTTTAGCTGTTTCGCACCTTCCTCAGGTCTGCGCGGCAAGCGACGCCCAACTTCTTATATATAAGGTAGAGGAAGGCGGAAAGACAATAACTAAGGTTAAGCGACTTACCGAAAGTCAAAAAATCGACGAGATTATGCGGCTTACGGGAAGCGTCAATTCCGACGCGGCGCGGCAGCACGCTGAGGAGCTTATCAAACAAATACGAAGCTGAAAACAGCGGCAAAAATGCCGCTGTTTTTTTGAATATTTAAAGCCTTCTTGCACACAATACTGTTATGCTTTTAAGAAAAAAAATTGTCAGAACGTTTTTAATATTCTTTGCAGTTGTACTTTTCAGCTTTACATTCAGCCCGCTGACTGCCAGCGCGGACGCTAATTCTATGTATTTAGGAGGCTTTCCCGCGGGATTTACGTTGAAAACCACAACGGTTGAGGTTGTAGGTATTTGCGACGTATTAACAACGGAAGGTCTGCGGTCTCCCGCAAAGGACAGCGGCATCAGAACGGGCGATATAATCGAAAGTATCAACGGCATTGAAGTTAACGGTACCGCTGACATCAATAAGATTTTAGACGATAATTACAAAAAATTCAACGCAACCATACTCAGAAACGGTGAAAGTATGACCGTCGACATAACTCCCGCAAAGGACCTTTCGACCGGTTCGAGGCGTTTGGGCATACTTGTTAAAGACACTATAAACGGCGTCGGCACGGTAACCTATATCGACAAGGCGAACAACAAATTCGCGTCGCTCGGTCACCCCGTTTCCGATATCCACAACAACATGATTAAAATAAGCGGAGGCACGGTTTTCGGGTGTATCATATACGACGTAAAGAAAGGCGTAAAGGGTACCCCGGGCGAACTTCGCGGAGCTTTTGAAAACGGAACAGTTTTGGGAAAGGCAAGTCTGAATTGCCCTTGCGGCATATACGGCGACCTCGATAAAAACTACGACGTTTCCAAACTCACCAAAATCGAAAAAGGCAATATCGAGGACGTAAAAATCGGCAAAGCGTGCATTTATACAACATTGCACGGCAACGAAGTTAAACGCTACGATATTTCGATTGTCAAAACCGACAAGTCGAACAAGGACAACAGAAACTTCGTCATTAAAATCGACGACAGCGCGCTTATCGAAGCGTCGGGCGGAATAGTTCAAGGAATGAGCGGAAGCCCCATAGTACAAAACGGAAAACTTATAGGCGCCGTAACGCATGTATTCGTTAACGACCCGACAAGGGGATACGGAATTGCCATAGACAAAATGCTGAACTCTTATTAATAAAAAACCGAAAGGTAACTATATTTCATATGTATTAAAGCAAGGACAATAAGTCCTTGCTTTTTAATTACGGTTGCGCTATAATGAAAACACTATAAACATTAATTCAACAGTCTAACACGGAGTATCTATGGATAAAAAAGATATAGGTATAAAGAAAAACAGAGTTTTAATATCTTTTCTATTGGTATTATTGACGGTTGCTTTTGGTATAATATCTTTCTTTGTTTGGAGTAATTACGGGCATCTGTCTGACTATGAATATTTAAGCAAAAATGGCATTGAGGTCGAAGCAGAAATAGTTGACTGCATATACCATAGAGAAGCAAATCATAGTACGGGTAATTGGGTATTGATTTATGAATACAAAAGCGAGTGGGGAACGGTGTACCGTGAAAGCATAGGACATTATTCTTCCGAAAGTGTCGCGCAAGAGTATTTGGGTAAGAAAATAACAGTTATAATCGACCCTAATAGTTCGTCATCTTATTCGGGGTTAAAGTTAGAAGATATAATAACAACACCTGCAGATTATGCGAAAGGATTAAGTATTGCAATTATATTCAGTATTCCCGTTCCCATTGTATTGTACTTGCTTATATATCGTTGCATTTACCGCAATGTACTCAATAAGAAAATTAAGAAGAAAGTTTACGGCAGTACATATAACAACGACAGAATTATTCATACGCTGATACCGAATACCGTTACGCAAGGCGATGTAACGAAAGTTTGGAAATGGATAGTTTGCTATGTTAAGGTAAAATATCAAGACGAGAACGGCTTGGCGAGAGAGAAATGGGCGCGGTCTTGGTTTACACACAAGGAAGCGAAGTTCTTACAGCAAAAGAAAACAATCAATATCGTACCCTACAAAAGCACCTACGGCATATTGGAAGAAATGTCCATATCGAAATAACACGGAGTAATAATGAAATTAAAGCCTATCGGTATAAGAAAAGATAGAGTTTGGCTTATACCAGCAACTCTTATATGTACGTTTTCTGTAATAATTGCCGTCATAGTTTCTTGGTGGTTTTATAGCGACGAGTTTGACTATGAGTATCTTTTAGAAAACGGTGTCGAAGTAGAAGCAACCGTTGTCGATTATGATTATCATTCCGAAAGTTATTCGGACGGGGATAGTAATCACTTATCGGGTTGGTATTATATTTGGGAATGTTATTATAACGGCAGAAGATATTGGGGAACTGCGCCTAACGGCTATTTAAGAACCGAAGAAGAAGTTTTGTCTTATATGGGCGAAAAATTTACAGTTACAGTTGATCCTAACAGTAGTTGGGTGGTTGATAAAACAAAAGCAGAAATTCTCGCTGACGGGTTTCATTATACAGAGTATTTGACTTGTGCTATTGTATTTACTTGCCTTTTGCCGTTGGTTATGTTCGCATCTATAAAGTTTGCTTTTTATCCAATAATTTTGGATAATAAAATCGACAGAAGCGGCAAATTGCCAAAAGAAGGCGAAGTTATAAAAGTCCGCAAATTTATAATCAGTTACATTAAGGTAAAGTATATTGACGATAAGGGCGCAACAAAAGAAAAGTGGTCTTATGCTTGGTTTACTAAAAGGGAAGCGCAGTTTTTAGAGCAAAAGAAAATCATAACTATTGTACTCTACAAAAACACCTACGGCATTTTGGAAGAAATGTCGGCAAATTAAATATGGAAATTAAATAAGTATAACGCACTATGCTTCGTAAGCGAAGATAGTGCGTTATTTCATTATCCGCAAGTTAATCTCTAAACAAATTCCATTAACCGCGAAATATTTATTTACTTGTAAATTACTATGGAGTCTAAGTTGGCTTCGCCGAGACACTTTATGACAACCGTATGCTCGGTGTCTTCCAGCAAGTCGGATATGAACGATGCGCCGTATCCGCCGGTGATTGCTTTAATGTCAATTGAAGTTACCTTTTTGCCGTCGATAGTAACCTCGAAGTTTATGCCGAATGCGTCGGAGGAAAGGAGGGCAAGTCTGTTGCCTTTGAATTTGAACGCCATTTCCGCGTTTTTCGAACCGACGAAAACGTGACCGAAGGTTGACTGCGTTGATTTTATCTGCCAGTTGCCGCCGTAAGTAAACGCCTTGTTATCGGGAGTGAACTGCGTTCCGCCGTTAATCTCGAATATCTTCCACATCTCGATTTCATCTATAATAATGTATCTGCCGCTGGACCGCGTAACTTCCATTTTATAGTAACGGAAAGTAGATTCGGGGAAGTTTACGGTAACAGTGGAGCCCTTGTTTGGCGCGTCGTCTTCCTTGTAAACTTCAAAGAAGTTTATGCCGTCTTTACTGCCATATAACGTAAACGCTTTTACTATCATCAAATCTGAGCGGTTTTGACTGTAAATAACCATTCTGCTTACGGTTTTTTCCTCGCCCATGTCGACTGTGAATATAAAAGGTTTAGCTTCGGTAGGAGTGAAGTTTGTATGCGAACGAGTCGTGCGGTCGCCGTCTGCCAAATGTTCAAGCTTATGCTCATTCGCATCCCAAGGCTTATAGTTTTCGGAAGTGACTGTCTGCTTAGCGTTTTCGTTTGCCCAAACGTTATCAGAATAATTGTAAGTGTAATTCCTCGTATAGAAATAATCCGAAACGAAGCCCGCATTATCGGGGAATTCATAATTGGTTCTGTACGCGTTGATATAGGAAGCTTTAGTAGGAGCAATGGGCTGAGCGTTGTTCGCTTCTTCCTCGGTTACTTCATTACCGTTGAGGTCGTAATAATGCGTTTCGGTTCTGAAATAATTCTCGTCGTCGGGCGAGGAAACCTCGTTGCCCGCCTTATCGAAATATTTTTCGACAATCGTGAACATGGGAGTGGACCACTTGCCGTAGCCGAGACCTATGTAGCTTATAACGGGTTTATCTTGCACTATAAGCACTTCTTTCACATATACCCACGAATTTTTTTCAAGCTCGATATCGAAATACGTTTCGGGATTGTTCAGATAGAAGCCCGAGCCGCTGCCTTTTGTGACTTTTGCGCCGAGCTCATAAGTTTTGCCTCCGTCAAGCGAGTAGTACACAGCGCAATTAGTTCTGCCGCGCAGATAAATTCTGTATTTGCCTTGTTCTTCGAAGTACAACTTGCCGTCAAGCACTTCTATTGTGTTGGGGTGCACAAAGTGCGAATCGGGCGAAGTGGGGTGCGCTTCGTGAGTTTTATCGTCGTTCGGATAGAACCAAATGTCCGTGTTACAGTTCTGGGTGGGATTGGTGTGGTTTGCCTTTTCGACTACCGAAGTGTAATTTTCGAAATTGTTGTCGTATGCGACCGTAGCGTCGGCGTACATATTTTCGGCAGTGTAGGTGTAGGTCGTCCTTTCAAGCGTCATTTTGTTCGTTTCGTGCGACTGCTCGAATTCGAGTACCAAATCCACGTCGTCAACCTTGAAAGCTTTGTCTTTTTTGGTGATTTCCAGCGTGACGATAATCTGTCCAGAACGCATAGTCTCGTCGGGAGTAAACTTGAATTTGTAATCGTCTATCGCTTCGAGCGAACCGTGAGCGGGTTTGGAAATACTCTTGATTTTATAATCGAAGCCGTCGGGAATAACTATACTGCCGCCAGCATACTGGTTGTTGGGAGCGGAATATTGATTCAAATCGATGGTGAACTCTTCGCCGTAGGGAATTACATACGGTTGCATAGTGTGGAAGTATTTCTTTTCGCCGTCGCACATATAACTTCTGCCGGTCTGATAAACCGAAGAAACGGGCACGAACACAGGATAGTCGGGGTTACGCCATTTGTCCGCAACTGTCTGGTCAATTCCTTTTAAAACGTCTTTAAAGAAATAGGTCATATCGTTGTGGGTTATATCCTGCCAAGCCCTTAAATATCCTTGATAGGACTGTCCGTAATGCGATACTTGTTGCTTATATTTAGCTTGAATGTAATTGTTTGCGCCGAAGTTATGTAAGAGAGTGGAGTATATCGCAAGTCCCCGGTCACCGTTGGAAGGGTGACCGCCGCGCTGTATGCTCAAAAGGTCATTAAGCGCCCAGGTTGCGCTGGTGTAATTGTTCCAGCCACCCAGACCTTGCCCGCCAAAGCTTTCCATACCGCGTTTTGCGGAAATCTTCGTGAAAAGCGCGTACGAAACGAGCGTCATACCGTTGTTAGTGACTTCGCCGCCGTTACCTACGCCATAGTTCTGGAAATTGTGGTGGTATTCGTGGAAGTTACCCCACGAGCCCGAAGTGACAATCTGGTTATAGTTGAGCGAGCCCGTCATCCAGTCAGTAGGACAGTTGACCGAGCTTCTTCCGGGGAACGCAACCGCCGCGCCCGCCGCGACAAACGGCTCATAGAGGAATACGATGCCCTGACTGCTGCCGGTTGTAGTAACGCTGGAAACCTTTTCCCAGACGATAGCCGCTTTATAGATGTCCTCGTATGAGAAATTTCTCGCGTAATATTTGGGGCCCGAATGAAGCACGCCGTAGTTCCAAACTTCCAAATCGAAATAGGGAGTGGAGGTCTTTTTGTTTTCCTCGAACTCTTCCTTGGTGGTATAGCCGAGTATAAAGTGCGAGTACGCCACGCCGCCCGAAATAGTAGCGGTATAAGTAGCGGACGTGTTGCGGATATAGATAGGTCCGCCCACAAACGAGCCGACATACGCCGTGTAAACGCCGTTTTCAAGCGTTGCGGTGTTCTTATTCACAATCATAGTGTTGAGCACGTTCGGGAAACGTTGCATCTGGTTTTTTGCAGTCCAGATATTATTAGACTGTCCGTTATACAGCGCCTGACCGATATGTATAGTAAGCCCGCCGGTAGCTTTCATGTCGGCTTCGCTTATCTCAATTTTAATAACCTCGCCCGCGGGCGCGTATAGTCCCGTAACCGAATAGCTGTTGTATCCGCGGGGACGGATTGTAACCTCTTTTACGATACCGGGCTCGGAATCGAGAAGCTCGTCAGTGCCGTTTAAGCCGCCCAGATACATACCTTTCGCGGTGGTGTGTTCATAGAGTTGACGGCGCGTACCGTCGGGATTGACCGACTGCACAGGCTGAGCGGTAGTACCGGTATAGAGATAACCGTTCTCATCCATCCAGGTATAGTCGCCCTTTTGACCGTCGCCCGAAGATTTTGCCATTAAGTAAACCGACTCTGCGATAAGCGCGTCTCTTGCCGCAACTTCATTCGCTCCAGTGCCTATAACGCTCTTTAAAGTATAGCCGTATACGGGATACTCGGGTAAGCCTTCGTTTCTGACCTCCGCAACGGGCTTTTTTCTGTCTACGTTACCGATTACCTTCGAAGAAAAACCGACGGCGGTGGTGGCGGAATAGTCGTATTCGTATTTGTCGCCGTTAACGCTTTCAACGGGCGAAATTATCGAATTAGCCGAGTTGGTGGTGGGGTTGTCGTCCACAACCCTGTTTTCACCGGGGTCTGTAACCGCGGGAGGAGTATTTTTTGGTTTGCACGCCGTCGCGCCGAACATCATACCAGTGCCCATGGCAACAACCAAAGCAAACGAAATTGCCGACGTATAGAAACGGCTCTTTTTGTTTTTCGATTGAATCAAAATAAATTTTCTCCTTACAAAATATTTTTCAAAAATTACCGAAAAGATTATATCATTTAACACGATTATTGTCAAACTTATTTATGTTCATATATGTTCGTAATTCGTCATATAATTGTATATGAGGAATTTGTCTTTTAAAGGGTTAAAGTGTGATAAAAAGTATTTAATTGCCGTAATTATAGCTTCGATATGCGCTATTATATCTGGCATAGTACTTTATAAACTTGCAAATGTGTCTATTTACTTCTGCAATTACGCGGAAGATTACATATTTTTTATATTTACTTTCAATAACGGCCAGTTAATAATTTCACATATTTTAAGCGAGATTTTTTATCTTTACCTTTTCTTTCTGATAGGCTATCTCACGCGCTTTAAATATCTCACGCTGATATTTGTTTTTATCCGCGTGACGTATTTTACGATTTATACGGCAATTCTTATCGAGCTGAACGCGCTTGGAGGAATAACGGTGGCCGTGCTGGTGTTTATTCCTTCGTCGCTTATATCTTTATTGTTTTGTTATGTATTAACCGAATCGTGCGGAGCGCTGAACAAAAAAGTTGTATTTTTCGCACCCGCGATTTTAGCGGCGGTTAACACTGTAATTTTTCTGTTGCTTGTAAATGTTGTTTTCAGAGTAGTTATAGTGATAGTATAATTAAACTTCTTTTTCACATAATACTTGTATGAAAAAGGTTTTAACGTTTTTATGCACCGCGGGAATAATAGCGGGAAGTACGGCATCTTACGGTTTTACAATTCAGACCGACAAAGAAAAGTTAACGACCGACTGTAAGTCGGCGTACCTTATGGACTACAATTCCGGAGAATGTGTATATAAAGAAAACGAGTTTAAAAGAGTTCCTATCGCAAGCGTCTGCAAGGTTATGACGCTAACGCTCGCGCTTGACGCGGTAAACGAGGGCAAGCTTGCCTTGACCGACGTGATTACGGCGAGCGAAAACGCCGCGGGTATGGGCGGTTCGCAAGTGTTCCTCGGCAGCGGCTGTCAATATTCTTTGGACCAGCTTTTAAAAAGCATAGTGGTTTGCTCGGCAAACGACAGCTGCGTAGCGGTTTCGGAAGCCGTAGCGGGCGGTGAGGATACGTTCGTCGCGCAAATGAACAAAAAGGCTTCCGAGCTGGGCTGCAATGATACCTTGTTTGCAAACTGCACGGGATTGCCGAAAGAACCGCAATATTCTTGCGCGCACGACGTTGCTATTATGTTCAAAAATCTGCTGTCGTACGAAAATTATTTCAATTACAGCAAAATCTGGCTCGAAGACTTCGTTCACCCCGACAACAGAACGACTTCTATGACGAACACAAACAAGCTGATAAGAAAGTATTCAAACTGCGACGGCGGAAAAACGGGCTTTACGAACGAAGCAGGCTTCTGCCTTGCCGCAACGGCTAAAAAGGACAATATGCGCCTTGTTTCGGTCGTACTCGGCGCGGAAAGCAGCGATAAAAGATTTGCTTCCGCTATAAACATGTTTAACTACGGCTTTGCAAACTACAAAAATAAGATTGTACTCGACAAAGAGGTGACCCTCAACGACGAATTTGCCGTCCGCGGCGGCAAAAAGAACAGCTTTGCCGTGTGCCCCGAGCGCAACTGTTACGTCTTTACGGCGGCAAACGCTTCGCCCGACGTCACCCACAACGTTGTAGCTTACGACGTTAAAGCGCCGATAGCCAAGGGACAGGTTGTAGGTAAAATCGAAGTTTACAAAGAGGGCGTTTTGTACGATACGGTCAACGTGGTGTCGGCTGAGGACGTTCAGAAGGCGGGCTTTGGCGATTACTTCAAAAATATATCGGAAAAATGGGCAATTTAACGAAATAAATTTTTACGGCGCGCCGAAATTCGGGCGCCGTTTTCGTTTGCAAATTATTTGACTATTTACAAGCGTTTTGATAAAATATTTATATGAACGAAAGAGATACGCTAAAAATCAACCGCCTCGGTCACCTTGAAATAGGCGGAATGGATACCGTGGAAATTGCCGGGAAATTCGGAACGCCAGTCTACGTTTTCGACGAAGCTCATATCAGAAACATGATGAGAGTTTACAAAGCTTGCATCGATAACTTGTACGGCGGAAACGGCACGGTGGCATATGCCTCGAAGGCGTTTTCGTGCAAGGCGGTTTATGCTATCGCCAAACAAGAAAAAATCAGTATCGATATCGTTTCGGGCGGCGAGCTTTATACCGCCGTCAAAGCGGGTTTCCCCGCCGAAAATATTTATATGCACGGCAACAATAAGCTTGTGCACGAGCTCGAAGAGGCAGTCGACAATAAGGTCGGCACAATCATTTTAGACTCTTTCAGAGAGGCGGATATATTGAATTCCGTCTGTAAAGCGCGCGGCACCGTGCAAAACGTGCTGATAAGAATTAATCCCGGCGTCGAAGCGCACACGCACGCATTCGTGCAGACGGCGAGGACGGACAGCAAATTCGGTTTTTCGGTATCCGACGGCGCCGCCGAGGAAATGACCGCGCACGTCCTTTCAAAGGAATTTCTCAATTTGAAAGGGTATCACTGTCACATAGGCTCGCAGATTTTCGAGAAGGAGCCGTTCGTGCTTGCGGCAAACAAAGTAATGGACTTCATTGCTTCAATAAAGAGTAGGTCGGGCTTCGAGGCGCAAACGCTAAATATCGGCGGTGGCTTCGGTATCTGGTATAACGACGAAGACCCCGAAATGAAACTTTCCGATTACAGCGAATATCTCGATTGTATAATAACGGCGATAAAAGCCAAAGCCAAACAATATTCCATAAACGAGCCCTATCTCGTTATCGAACCCGGTCGCTCGATAGTGGGCGAGGCGGGAATAACCCTTTACACGGTCGGCGCGATAAAGGAAATTGCGGGCATAAAAAAATATGTTGCGATAGACGGCGGCATGTTTGACAATCCGAGGTATGCGTTATATCAGTCGAAGTACTCTGCATTACTCGCAAACAGGGCAAAAGAAGAGTGCACCGAGAAGGTCACCGTAGCGGGAAAGTGCTGTGAAAGCGGCGACATAATCGCCGTCGACGTACAGCTACCCAAAGCGAAGAGCGGCGATATTATGGCTGTGCTTTCGACGGGCGCATACAATTACTCGATGGCGAGCAATTACAACAGAAACGCGGTTCCGCCCGCAATTCTCGTAAAAGACGGTCAAGCCGAGTACATAATAAAACCACAGACTTACGAGGATATCGTCAGAAACGACGTCGTTCCCGACAGGTTGAAATAATGTCATATTTAATAACAATCGCAGCTTCCGTAATAGCAGTATTGTTCGTTTTTATTCCGCACGAATTAGCGCACGCGTTCGTCGCCTATAAAAACGGAGACTACACGGCAAAAATGTACGGCAGACTTACGCTCAACCCCTTAAAGCATATCGACCCGTTGGGTATCGTGCTGTGTATTTTTACGGGGTTCGGCTGGGCAAAGCCCGTTCCCATAAACCCCGCCAACTTCACGCATTACAGAAGGGGCTTGTTTACGACCGCGGTTGCGGGAGTTATAACCAACTATATTATTGCTTTCATTGCGTATCCGCTTTATCTGGTGATTTCGGTCTATGCGTTGCCCGAAATAGAGGCGGCGACGTCGCTTTATTATCTGGTTTCGTTTTTCGACAGAATTTTCTTTCTGATTTTTTTATACAGCCTTTCGGTATTTATTTTCAATCTGCTTCCGCTTTATCCGCTGGACGGGTTCAGAGTGGTGGAATCGCTGACAAGGGAAGTAAACCCCGTAAGACGCTTTTTGAGAAATTACGGATATTATATCCTGATTTTTCTCGTGCTGGAAAGCTTTTTATGCGATAAGCTCGTGCAGTACACGGATTTATCGATTTTTGAATATTTTGATATTCTCGGCTACGTTCAGTGGTTTGCGAGAAATATCATAGGCTTCCCCATAACGGCGCTTTGGAACGCCGTATTCGGGTTGCCCGTTGGAATATGAATTTATGGCAAACGAAAATTACGAAAATTTTGAATCTAATGTAGATTACAATACTGTTCTGGACGACTTCGAAGGACCGCTCGACCTTTTGCTGCACCTTATAAACATTGCGCAAATCAGGATAGAGGACGTGTTCGTTTCGAAGGTTACCGAACAGTTTTTGGATTACATAGAATTCATGAAGACCCAGCCCGGGCGCGACGTAGACAAGGAAAGCGAGTATCTGGCGCTCGCGGCACAGATTATTTATATCAAGTCGAAGAGTATGTTGCCCGTCGTCGAGGTTGCTGGCGAAGAGATGGGCGGCTCCGACGCGGAAGAACAAGCGCTGATTGAACAGCTTAAACAGCGCGAATACGAGCTTATAAAAGAGGAAACGCCCAAATTGAAAAGCCTTGAAACGATAGGTTATTATTTCAAGGAACCCGAAAGCGATTTCAGTAAAGTTAAAATCGTTTACACCGATTTCAATATCAACGCGCTTTTAGAGGCGTTTGCAAACCTTATGCTCCGCAACGAGAGTATGAACCGCGAAAAGGAGAAGATAAGGGAAATTCCCAAAGACGAGCACACCGTCGAGGAAAAGGTTACATATATCAGAGACAAGCTTCTCGAAAGCGGCGAAATTACATTTTACAGCCTTTTCGTAACCTATTCGAGAAACGAAATAATCACGACGTTTCAAGCCCTTTTAGAAATGCTGAAACATCAGTTTATAATGGTAAAACAAGAAGTATCTTTCGGAAATATAAATATAAAAATCAATCCCAACGGAGATTTGAAGGACGTAACAAGTGGACAATTTGACGAATATAATTGAGGCGATTGTGTTTGCCTCGGGGGAAGCGGTTCCCGTAAAATTCATAGTCGAAAAATTAGACTGTACGCTCAAAGAGGTAAACGCGAGCGTCAGCGAGCTTAAAGAAAAATACAGCGGCGAGAACGGAATACATCTTCTGACCTTCAACGGCAAGCTGCAATTCGCCACTAACCCCGCATACAAGGCGCCCGTTTCGGACGTATTGACGCCGATTAAAGAAAAGGAATTTACAAAGACAATCCTCGAATGTGCGGCGATAATCGCCTATAAACAGCCGATAACCAAACCCGAACTGGAAGATATAAGGCAAGTCAGCTGCGACTACGCGATACATACCTTGTTGGAGCTTGAAATGATTGTGCCTTGCGGGCGCAAGGACGCAGTGGGAAAACCCATACTTTACGCGACGACCGACAATTTCTTAAAGCGGTTTAAACTCAATTCAATCGACGAGCTGCCCGATTACGAAGAACTTATGGCTCAGATTGCGGAGCTTAACAGTTCGCTTCTGTCCGACGACGAAGAGGACGCAAATTATCTCTACAAAAAGGACGTTTACGTCGAAGATAAGGGCGCGCAACAGGAAAAGGCGGAGGAAGCGCCCAAGGTTACGGAGGACGGATACGAGCTGCCAGACTTCATATCCGAAGAGGACGAAGTAATTAAAATCGATTAATAATGATGTTGAAATGTTATAGCACACTAAGCAGTGTGCTATTTTTTTTGCATATTTAACAATTTTTTACAGATAATACTACTGTGAATGAAGCACTGGTGTACGTTTCCGCAATTTCGTTTATGTTGTTGATTTTTCCTGTTCACGTTTTTAACTATATTTATGTGAACACCGAAGAAAAATTTGCAAGCATCAATGTAACTGTATTCAGATTTTTAAGACTTTACAACATAAATACCGTCAAAAACAAGCCCAACGAAATTCAGTTTAACGGCAAAAACAAGAAAATGGACTGGAACAGTCTTAAACTGAATTTTTATAAAATTTTCAACAAACTGTGTGTTTGCAAGGTGATACAGCTGTCCGACTTCGGAATGAAAAATCAGTCGAACGCGTACGCGGCGTTGGCGCAAAACGGATTTACAACGACGCTTTACAAGCTGTTGCAGGTAAACGGGAACTACGCAAAGCTGAGAAACTATACCGTGCTGAACGAGGAACATTCGTCAATCAGATATTATGCAAAAGCTGTGACCGTGATTAACGGTTTGGTTTTAACAAAAATATTTTTAATTATTATAATGGAGAAATTGTATGAACTCAAAAATAAAAAGAAACAGAGACAAAGATTTTAACGAACCCGCGTTATCCATCGACAAAGTGGCAGACGCCGATACCGTAATCGGTAAATCGATTATTACCGTCAGCGGCTCAGAGGTTATTCCTTTATCCTCCGTAACCGTCGTCAATTTGAGCGGCGGTGGAGAATACGGCGACATCAAAACATTTAAAGAATCGGACGGGTTCAAGCTCGCGGGCGGAAACGGCACGGTTATAACCGTAAAGCCGAAGGGTTTTCTTGTGGACGACGGCAACGGTTGCCGACTTTTGAAAATGGACGAAAGCCCGCTCGATTCGCTCATAGACAAAACGGGGGAGTTAGTTCATAAAATTTCAGACAATGCGTAAAGGTATATTATTTATAATTTTATCGACGTTTATTGCCGTCGGCGCATTTTCCGTAGCGAACAAGCCGAACGCTTACGCAAGCGCGCAAGCGGAAATCGCAATGGAGCTTTCGACGGGCAAGGTACTGCTTAAAGGCAATTCCGACGCAAAGCTTCCCATGGCGAGCACTACGAAAATTCTCACCGCGATTATCATAATAGAGGATTGCAACCTTGACGAAGTAATAGTTGTTCCCGACGAAGCCGTCGGTGCGGAGGGATCGAGCATTTACCTCAAAAAAGGCGAGAAAATCGATATCCGCGATTTGCTTTACGGATTAATGCTCCGCTCGGGCAACGACAGTGCGGCGGCGCTTGCAATTCACCACAGCGGAAGCATAGAAAAATTTGCCGAAGTAATGAACGAGAGGGCCAAAAAATACGGCGCTGAAAATTCGAATTTCAAGAATCCGAGCGGACTTCCCGACAATGAACATTATACGACGGCGAGCGATTTATGCAAAATAGCTTGCCACGCAATGAAAAACGAAGTTTTCGGTAAAATTGTTTCCACAACGAACTATAACGGAAAATACAGAAGTTACGCCAACAAAAATAAGATGCTGCACCTTTATGAAGGCGCCAACGGGATAAAGACGGGGTATACCTTAAAAGCCGGCAGATGTCTTGTTTCTTCCGTTAAAAGGGACGACATGAACGTAGTTTGCGTCGTTTTGAACTGTCCCGACATGTACGAGCGCAGCGGTAAAATTTTCGATTATTGTTTTAAGAACTTCAAATTATTAAAAATAGACAAAAATAAGGTATTTATGTGTGACAGAATACCTTGCAAATTAAGTAATGATACTAATATTGTTGTTAATACTAACGGAAATCTTGATTATAAAGTAACTCCGATACAAAGCGAAGACAACGCCGTAGCGGAACTTGAAATATATAATGAAAATAGCTTGATTTTTTCGGGAAAATTGTATAGTATAAATGCATGAGAATAAATAAATTCCTTGCGGCTTCGGGTGTTGCTTCAAGGCGCGAATGCGATAAACTTATTCAAGAAGGCAAAGTCACAGTAAACGGCAAGGTCGCCGTGCTGGGGCTCGAAGTCGGCGAAACCGACGAGGTTGCGGTAAACGGAAGTCCAGTCACCGTCAAAAAGAACGAATATTATATTCTGAATAAACCTAAGGGCTATATTTGCAGTGTCTCGGACGATAAGGGAAGGAAAACCGTACTCGATTTAATGCCGCCTAATATAGGGAGAATATATCCCGTAGGGCGCCTTGACTACGACAGCGAAGGACTTTTGATATTGACGACCGACGGCGAGCTTGCGCAGCATTTAACGCACCCCTCGAACGCCGTGCCGAAAACCTATCTTGTCAAGATAGAGGGAACTTTGACCGAAGCGGCGCTCAACCCTATCAGAAGCGGGATTGAAATAGACGGATACGTCACGAAAAAATGCAAGGCGCATATCGTCGAAACGAACAAAAATTACACTAAAATTCATATCACTTTGACCGAAGGCAAGAACAGAGAAATCCGTAAAATGTTTGAAGCGATAGGCAAAGAGGTTACTTTGCTTAAAAGAATTAAGGTCGGTGAAATCAATTTGAGCGGGCTCGACAGAGGCGCTTACAGAAAATTGAACAGAAACGAAGTAAATTATCTTATGGGGCTATAAAATAAAACACTCTTGAATTTTCAAGAGTGTTTTATTTTATATATTTCTCATAAGTCCGACAACCTTGCCCAAAATGGAAACGTTGTCGAATACAAAGTCCTCCATGTCGTCGTTTTCGGGGTGAAGGATTATCTTACCGCCGCGCTTGAAAAACCTTTTAACCGTAGCACTGTCGTCAACCAAAGCGACGACAATGTCGCCGTTATCGGCGGTATCTTGTCTTTTTACCACGAGCTTATCGCCGTTGAACATGCCGATTTTAATCATAGAATCGCCCGACACGTTCAGCATAAACAAATCATCGCCCGAAAAGAAATTGCCGGGTATAGAATAGAAACCGTCATAGTTTTCTGTCGCGAACAGGGGCTGACCCGCGGCAACCGTTCCTATCAACGGCACGGTTACAACGTTTTGCTTTAATGACACGGCACGGTTCTTTTTGTCCGCCTTGTTCAAAACTCCGCGCTTAGTTAACTCGTTAATATAAGTAAAAGCGGTGGCGGTGGATTTCAAATCGCACGCCTTACAAATTTCTCTGACCGTCGGCGAATAGCCGTTATCTGCGATAAATTTCTGAATAAAATCGAATACAATCTCGCTTTTATCTTGTGCACGTTTCATATTTTTTTCCTCCTAAATATATTTTATCATAAAACAAAAAAAATATCAAACGTTTGTTCCGTATAAATTAACTTGTTTTTATTAAATATTTGTTATATAATTAAAGTATGGAAAATCAAAAATGTGTATTGTATGACAGAGAATGTATCGGCTGTATGGAATGCGAAATCTGTGATTTGGACCCGAATAAAATCTGCGACAATTGCGGCAAATGCCTTGAAATAAAAGACGACGCGGTTATCAAGATTGATAAAATCATTACATAGGTGTTTTATGAAGGTCAACGGACAAGAATTCAATGTTATAAAGCTGCTCGGCAAGGGGAAGGGCGGGTATTCTTATCTTGTTACGAACGGTAAAGAAAATTACGTTTTAAAACAAATCCATCACGAGCCTTGCAGTTATTATCAGTTCGGCAATAAGATTGAAGCCGAAATAAATGATTATAACACACTTAAAAATATCGGACTGAGAATGCCGCGCCTTATAGAAGCGGACATCGAAAACGAGCGAATTCTTAAAGAATACATAGAGGGAAATTCGATATACGAATATGTGCTGAATGGCAAAATGAAGCCCGATTACCTCGAACAAATAAAGGCAATGTGCGGCTTACTGTATCCCGCCAAAATCAATATCGATTATTTCCCGACAAATTTCATAGTTCAAAACGACGAGCTATATTATATTGATTATGAATGTAACGAGTATTCTGGCGAGTGGAACTTTGAAAACTGGGGAATAAAATACTGGTCTAAAACTCCCGAATTTATCGAATATGCTAAATTACATTCGAATTAATTATTCGTCGCGCTTAAGCTTAACTTTGCCCGCGACGGCGCGTCTGTTATCCTCGCTGATTGCGGCGTAGTGCTTTCTTGTGGTGTTGACGTCTTTATGTCCGAGAACGTCCGCAACAATATAAATATCGCCGGTCGCCTTGTAAAGCTGAGTGCCGTAAGTGGAACGCAGCTTATGAGGCGAAATTTTTTTAAGAGGGGAGACTATCTGCGCGTATTTCTTAACAAGATTTTCAACTGCGCGAACGGTCAGTCTTTTTCCTTGATTGGAAAGGAAGAGTGGAGCCCCCTCTTCGAGAATATCGTTTTGCTGCTTGTAATCGATATAACGCAGTAATGCGTTGGCGACGTCGTCGTCGAAATATAATATGGATTTGCTGCCGCCTTTGCGGGTTACTATAAACGAATTGTCGTTAAAATTCAAATCGTTGTCGTTTAACCCGACAAGCTCGCTTATACGAATTCCCGTGCCTAAAAACAGCATGAGAATAGCGCTGTCGCGCACCTTGTTTTTCTCGTGATAGGCAAGCTGATGCGCAGTGAGACCGTTTCCCGTTTCAGCGGTATCGATTATATTAAAAACCTCGCTCGAATTGAGGCGGATTATCGGCTTGTCGTGCAATTTCGGCGTGGAAACCTTTGCAGAATTGTCAACGCTGATATGTCCCTTGTTAAAGTAATACTTAAACATTGCACGGACGGAGGATAGTTTGCGCGCTTTCGCTCTGTCGTTGCAGTTATGTTCTTTTCCTCCGTATCGATAGTGGGATAGATAGCTTAAATAGTATTCTATGTCATTGCTTGTTATTTGTTCTAAATCGTTCAGCGTGAAGTCGGCAACAATCTTTTTACCGCGAAACTTTTTTTCTTGAATAAAATAAAAAAAGATTTTTAAATCGTGCGCGTAGTTCAATCTTGTCAAAGTGCTTGTCTGGCTGTCTATCGACAAAAAATAGTCATAGCAAAAGGACGGCAAATCATTTTCCAACAACTTGTCGATTGCGTCTAAGTTTTTATTGTTCCTTTTTAAATAGTAGTCGTCGCCCATAATTCTTACTCCAAAGAGGTAATCTGAAACATATTTAACTATTCGTAAAATGCAGCTTTTACGAAGAATTACACCTTCGATAAGAGAATAACACACAAAAATAGCTTTGTCAATAGAAATTTCAAATAAATTTTAAAAATTTCGATTTTTTTCTGATAAGGCAGAAAATCAATTTGACCGAGCTAATATAATAAAATTAACCGTTCTGTTAAATACAATCAGTCAATTTTATTATTATGTCTGACATAACTCAAATAAAATCGGGGCATTTAAGCCCCGATTTTATAATTTAATTATTTTTCTGTTTTAATAGGCTTTAAATTCCATATGCCGGTCGCATATTCGTTTATAGCTCTGTCAGCCGCAAATACGCCGGCTGCCGAAATATTTCTTAACGACATTTGATTCCATTTTAATTTGTCGTTGCGGTATAATTCGGAAACTCTGTGCTGCGTGCTCGTGTACGCACCGAAATCCGCCATGCACATGTACGGATCGGCTACGGGCGTGTCAGTCAGAAGATAATTTGCAATTTCGGCGAACGACTGTCCGTTAAAGCCTATTATCAGCGCCTCGATAATTCTTCTCAATCTGGGAGACTCGTTGTAATAGTTGCTCGAACTGTATCCCGTACTCCAAATATCGTCGACTTCGTTTGCTTTCAGACCGAAAATGAATATATTTTCAGTGCCGACAGCCTGAGCCATTTCAACATTTGCTCCGTCAAGCGTTCCGATTGTCAAGGCGCCGTTAATCATAAACTTCATATTGCCCGTCCCGCTCGCTTCTTTTCCAGCAAGTGAAATTTGTTCGGAAATTTCAGACGCGGGCATCAGCTTTTCGGACATCGAAACGTTGTAATCTTCCATATATACGACGTTGAGCTTTTCGTGAATTTTCGGATGCTTTTTGATATCCGCCGCTATATAATTGATAAGCTTGATTATTTTCTTAGCCATATCGTATCCGGGCGCAGCCTTTGCGCCGAATATATACGTCTTAGGCACAACGTCGAGGTCGGGATTATCTTTTAACGCGATATAGGTATCGATAATGTTCAAAACATTTAAAAGCTGACGTTTATACTCGTGAAGCCTCTTTGCCTGAACGTCGAAGATTGTCTCGGGATTAATTATAATGCCTTGCTTCGCCTTTGCAAAATCGGCAAACTGCTTCTTCTTAATCGCCTTGATTTCGTCAAGTCTTGCCAAAACGGTCTTATCGTTTTCAAATTTCTTGAACTCGGAAAGCTTCTCGCCGTCAAGCTCGTAACCGTCGCCGATGCAGTCGTTCAAAAGTGCGGAAAGCTCGGGGTTGGACTGGTTGAGCCAGCGTCTGTGCGCTATGCCGTTTGTAACGTTCGTAAATTTTTCGGGCGAGAAATCATAGAAATCTTTAAAAACCGAATTCTTGATAATTTCGCTGTGAAGCGCCGAAACTCCGTTTACGTTGTGTCCGCCATACACAGAAAGATTTGCCATCTTAATACGGTCGTGCTCGATTACGGACATTCTCGATATCTTAGCCCACTCTCCGGGGAATTTATTCCAAAGCTCCTCGCAAAGCCTTCTGTTTATCTCTTTGATTATGGAATGAATTCTCGGGATTGTTCTTTGAATTAAGTCCTCCGACCAGGTTTCAAGCGCCTCTGCAAGCACTGTATGGTTCGTGTATGCGCACGTCGCAGTCGTAATAGCCCACGCCTGCTCCCAATCGTAGAAATACTCGTCAATGAGAATTCTCATAAGCTCGGGAACGGCCAACGCAGGGTGCGTGTCGTTTAAGTGAATTGCCGCAAGCTTGGGCAAATCCCTTAAATCACCGTATCTGTGCTTATGGTCTTGCACGATGTTCTGTATCGACGCCGAGCACAGAAAATATTGCTGTTTAAGGCGCAGAGATTTACCCGCCGTATGGTTATCTGCGGGATAAAGCACTTTCGTGAGCAAGTCGGCGTCATTATCCTCGGTCATTGCCTGATAATAATCGCCTTGCGTAAACAGCTTCATATTGAAGTCTTGCACGGGCTTAGCTTTCCACAGTCTCAAAACCGAAACCGCCTCGCTGTTCTTACCCGAAATCATCATATCGTAAGCGACAGCCTCGATTTCCTTACAGTTAATGTAATTGGTTTCAAGCCCGTTTTCGGTCCACCGTTCTTCTATCTGTCCGTTAAATCTGACGATAAACGACTTATCCGTTCTCTGTGTGAGCCACGATTCACCGCCGGGAAGCCATGTGTCGGGCAATTCTGTCTGCCAGCCGTCCACTATCTTCTGCTTGAATAATCCGTACTCATAGCGGAGCGAATAGCCCATTGCGGGATAGTTGCCAGTTGCCAGCGCGTCCATAAAGCATGCGGCGAGCCTTCCCAAGCCGCCGTTGCCCAAGCCTGCGTCGGGTTCGAGCTCGTACAAATCATCCAAGGAAAGTCCGTATGACGAAACGGCTTTTTCGTATGCCGAAGTCGCGCTTAAATTATATAAATTATTCTTTAAGGAACGCCCGAGCAAAAATTCCATACAGAGATAGTATACTCTCTTTGCGCGCTTTGCCTTAATCTTTTTATGAAACTGCTGTCTTTTTTCAAGCAAAATATCCCTTACGGACATAACAACAGCCTTATAAATCTGTTCTTTGGAAGCTTCTGCGGGGCTTACGCCGAAATAACGCGCAAGCTTGCCCTTGATTAATTCTTTGACTTCCTTTTCGGTGACGGTAGTACTCATTTAGTTCTCCTCATAGTAAATTATTTCAGCATATCGAGATAGAGGGCTTCGTATTCTTTTGCCGAATGGCTCCAACTGAAATCGGTAGTCGCCGCCCTGTACATAAGTTTTGACCACTCTTCTTTGTTTTTATAATCCGAAACCGCTTGCCTTATAACGTACATCATGTCGTGCGCGTTATAATTCGTAAAGGTATATCCGTTTTCAAGCGGTTTAATGCTGTCGTACAATCCTCCCGTTTCTCTTACGACGGGAATCGTGCCGTAACGGCACGCTATCATTTGCGAAAGCCCGCAAGGCTCGGATTTGGACGGCATTAAAAATATGTCCGAACCCGAGTAAATCTTTCTTGACAAATCGCCGTTAAACACGATATTCGCGCTGAATTTGTCGGGATATCTTCTCGCCAAATCGCTGAAATAGCCCTCGAAATGTGCGTCGCCCGTGCCCAGAATTACAAACTGTATATCGTCTTGCAAAAGTTCTTCTATAACGTTTGTAACCAAATCCAGCCCCTTATGCGACACGAGGCGGGAAACCATTGCCACAATCGGAGTATCGGGCTTCTGCGGAAGATTTAGCATCTTCTGCAATTCACTCTTGCAAACGGCTTTATTGGAAAAATCGTCAGCAGTAAAGTTTGCAAACAAGTGGCTGTCAAGCGCGCAGTTATAGCCCACGTCGTCTATGCCGTTCAAAATGCCGACAAGCTTGAACTCGTTATTTCTGATAATCCGGTCAAGCCCGTGCGCGAAATAGGGGTTCTTGATTTCCTGCGCGTATCTGGGGCTTACCGTCGAGAATTTTTCGCAACATTCGATTGCGCCCTTCATAAGGTTAATGGAATTTTTATATTCGACAAGATATCTGTACTCGCCGAAGATATCGAACAAATCGCACAGCAAATCGAGTGAATACTGTCCCTGATATTCTATGTTATGAATAGTGAAAAGCGCCCTTATAAACTGATACTCTTCTCTGAAACAGTAATTCGTCTTTAAATAAATCGCCGCGAGCGCCGCCTGCCAGTCATGGCAGTGCATAACGTCGGGATAGAAATTGAGGAACGGCATAATTTCAAGCACGCTTCTCGAAAAGAACGCGAACCTCTCGCCGTCGTCGAAATATCCGTAGCAGCCGGGGCGTTTGAAGTAAAATTCGTTGTCTATAAAATAGAAAGTAACGCCGTCTTGCTCGCACGAGAAAATTCCGCAGTACTGGTTACGCCAGGCAAGATGCACATAGAGATTGCCGAGATATGTAAATTTATCCCTCAACTCTTTTTTGATATCCGAATAAAGCGGAATAACCACTCTCACGTCGAACTTGCCCGTTGCCGCAAGCGACTTCGAAAGCGAGCCTATAACCTCCGCCAAGCCGCCCGTTGCAATAAAGGGCGTGGATTCGGAAGCTACAAAAAGTATTTTTTTCTTCTCCTGCGGTTTTGCCGAGGGTTTCTTTACCGTAGTCTTAGGTGCGGTTTTCGCCGTTGTTTTTGTCGCGGCGTTGGTTGTTTTCCGGTTAGCCATATTTCCTCCTTTTCGCTTATATAAGCGAGCCTTTATTAATAAAGTAAGGTTGCGTTTCGCAGCCGGCGAGCACGCGGTTATCGCGGATAACCGAATCCTTGTCGCTGACGACATACGCAAGATTACAGTTCTCGCCTACTATGTTTTCGGACATTAAAATGCAGTTTTTGACAACCGCGCCTTTTCCGATTTTAACTCCGCGGAAAAGAATACAGTTTTCAACCGTGCCTTCAATCAAACAACCGTCCGAAATGAGCGAATTTTTCACCTTCGCCGTGTCGGTATATTTTGCGGGCGAGCTGTCGTTTACCTTGGTATAGACGTCTCTGTCGCCGAAAATTTCTTTTCTAATGTCCTTGTTGAGCAAGTCGGTATTCGCTTTGAAATACGAAGCCAGCGAATCTATGTTCGCATAGTAGCCTTCGAGCTTATATGCATACATATTGAAAGTTTCAAGTCCGGGGCTTAAAATATCTTTCCCGAAGCTCGTGTAGCCGTGCTGAATTGCGTTCTGTATGAGCCTTATCAAAAACGACGTGCGCGCGACCATAACGTTTATATAGTTTTTCTTGACGCCGTGCCCCTGCGGATTGATTTCGAGGCTTGTAATTCTGTCGTCGCCGTCGGTTTCAAAGGTCATATAGTAATGAGATTTTTTAACCTCGTGCTCGTGATAGACCATTGTAATATCCGCGTTTTTCTTTTCGTGGAATTCGATTACCTTGCTGTAATCGAGCTTGTAAACCGCATCGCTGTCCGCGATTACGACGAAATCTTCCTTTGCTTTTTTAAGAAAAGCCGTCGCGCCTTTCAATGCTTCGAGGCGGTTTTTATAGAGAGTTTCCGACTCGTCGCTGTAAGGGGGTAATAAAATCAGCCCTCCTTCCTTTCTCGCCAAATCCCAGTCCTTGCCCGAACCGAGGTGGTCCATTAACGACTGATAATTATTTTTTGTAATCATTCCCACCGTGGTAATGCCCGAATTAACCATATTCGAAAGCGTGAAATCCACCAGACGGTATCTTCCGCCATACGGTATCGAGCCCACCGACCTTACCTTGATAAGCTCGGGAATATTTTCTTCATTCAAACTTGAAAAAATTACGCCAACTGTCGAAGCCATTTCTTTTCTCCCCCTTATACGCTTTTATCCAGAATTTCGCCCGCGGGAACTTTGCCGTTCTTCTTGACGGAAACCCCTCTGCCGAGCACCGCGATGCCGCCCGTAAGACTGCTCGTCTTTAACGCTTCTTCGCGCGGCGCGCCTATAACCGCATTTTCGCCGATGGTGACTTCCTCGTCTATTATCGCGTAATTGAGCTTCGCGCCCATCTTAACAACGATATTGCCCATTAAAACGCAATCGTTGACCTCTGCGCCCTCTTCGATTATGCAGTCCGTTCCTATTACGGAATTGACGACCTTGCCCTCGATTTCTCCGCCGGTAGCAACAATCGAATTGATTATTTCACCCTCGATATACGCGGGCGGCGCAAGCGGGCTTCTCGAATGGATAACTCTGTCCTGGTCTCTGAGCTCGAAATTGGGTACGACGCCCAAAAGGTCCATATTCGCTTCCCACAGCGAAGTTATCGTTCCGACGTCCTTCCAATATCCATCGAAGCGGTATGTAAACATTCTCTCGCCCGCATTCAGCATTGCGGGAAGCACGTTTTTGCCGAAGTCGTTTTCCGATTTGGGGTCGGCTTCGTCGAGTTCGAGATATTTGAAAAGCTTTGCCGCGGTGAAGATGTAAATACCCATAGAGGCGAGATTACTCTTCGGTTTTGCGGGCTTTTCCTCGAATTCATAGACCGTGCCGTCGGGATTAGTATTTAAAATACCGAATCTTGACGCCTCTTTCATAGGAACTTCCATGCACGCAATGGTGCAATCTGCGTTCGCTTCCTTGTGCGCCGTTAGCATTTTATCGTAATCCATTTTATAAATGTGGTCGCCCGAAAGTATGATAACGTACTCGGGGTCGTACATCTTCATAAATCTTATATTCTGATAAATTGCGTTCGCGGTACCCTTATACCAAGATGTATCCGTTTTCGCCTCGTACGGCGAAAGTATATGAACGCCGCCGAAGGTTCTGTCCAAATCCCACGGCTGACCGTTACCTATATACTCGTTCAGCACCAAAGGCTGATATTGCGTCAGAACTCCGACCGTATCGATTCCCGAATTGATGCAGTTTGACAACGGGAAGTCGATAATTCTGTACTTTGCGCCGAACGATACGGCGGGCTTTGCGATATTGCTCGTCAAAGCGTAAAGTCTGCTGCCTTGTCCGCCCGCAAGCAACATTGCGACGCACTCTTTTTTTCTTAGCATTGCTAAAATCCCCCAAAAATTAATTTGATTTTTTTAAATATATACAAGTAAGTTTAGGAATATCAACGTAAATCGAGTTAGCTTTTCCCTGACTTGACTTATTTTCCGTCTTATATATTCTCTTTCCGCAACTGCCGTTGCCGCCGAAAGCCTTGCTGTCGGTATTCAATACCACGCTGTAGCGCCCTTCGTCGACCCCTATTCCGTAACCGTGTAAATCCACGCCCGAAAAATTGATAACCGCCGTTATGCACTCGCCGTCGAGCGAATACCTATTGAACGCCAGAAGATTGCTCGCCCTGTCGTCGACAACCAGCCATTCGAAACCCGACCAGCCGTCCTCTATCTCGTAAAGGGGTTTATTCGCCGCGTAGAACAAATTCAAGGTCTTGACGAACGCGCTCATTTTACGGTGCTTTTCGAATTTTTTTAAGAAAAATTCAATACCCGCGGTATAATCCCATTCCTTGAACTGTGCGACCTCGTAGCCCATAAAATTCAGTTTTTTTCCGGGGTGCGCATACATAAAGCCGAGCAGCGCCCTCTCGCCGGCGAATTTATCGTCGTATTCGCCGAACATTTTATTTACAATCGAGCCCTTGACATGCACGACCTCGTCGTGCGAAAGAGGCAATATAAACTTCTCTGAAAACGCGTAAACGAGCGAAAACGTAATTTTATTGTGGTGATAATTTCTGAAATACGGGTCTTGTCTGCAATAGAATAATACGTCGTTCATCCAACCCATATTCCATTTATAGTCGAAACCCAGCCCGCCGTCCTCAACCTTAGTCGTAAGCTTGGGAAAGGTCGTCGACTCCTCCGCAACTATTATCGATGACGGAAAAAGCTGTTTTATTCTCGAATTGAACTTTTTTATAAATTCGATTGCTTCGAGGTTTCTGTTGTCGCCGTAAATGTTGGGCGTGAAATCCCCTTGCGCCCTATCATAGTCGAGATACAACATCGAAGCGACCGCGTCGACGCGCAAACCATCCACGCCGTAGACGTCCAAAAAGAACACTGCGGACGACAAAAGGAAGCTGTCTACCTCTCCTCTGCCGAAATCGAATTTTCGCGTACCCCAGCCGCGGTGCTCCATTCTGTCCCAAAGCGGACACTCGTAGAGGGGCTGTCCGTCGAATTCATACAACCCCCAGCCATCCTTGGGGAAATGCGCGGGCACCCAGTCGAGAATTACCTTTATTCCGCTGTCATGAAATGCGGCGACCAGCGCCTTAAATCTGTCGGGAGCGCCGAGCCTTGCCGTAACCGCAAAGTATCCCGTTACCTGATACCCCCACGACCCGTCGTAAGGAAATTCGGTCACGGGCATAAACTCTACATGCGTGTACCCCATTCTCTTGACATAGGGAACGAGCGTCTTTATAAGCTCGTCATAGGTATAATAGGAATTGTCCTTGTGCCTTTTCCAGGACAAAAGGTTGACCTCGTAAATGTTAATAGGCTGTTCGCCTCGGGCAGGTTCTTCACGTCGGCATTCGCCCGCGGGCAGCTCGCATATTTTAGACATAAACGAGCCCGGTATATCCGAATAAAAAGCATACGGGTCGGCTTTGTACAGTTTTCTGCCGTCGTAGGTCTCAATGCAAAATCCGTAGGTGTCTCCCGCCTTCGCTTCTTTTATAACCTCGAAGCTTTCGCCGTCGGAAAGCCGACGCATAACAATTCCGTCATTATCGTCGAAGGAACGAACAAGTCTTACGCTTTCAGCATGCGGAGCCCACACGCGGAATACATATTCGGACTCGGAAATTTTGTGGCAACCGAAAAACTTATAAGCAAAACAATCGGTTCCGTTGTGGAAGCCGTCAAGCGAATAACTTTCAGTCATACTTCACCACCATATCCATACATTATTTTATCACACTATAATGCGTTTTTCAAGACCGAAACCAAAAAAAATGGAAAAATTTTATAAATTAATGACCTTATAAAAAAGCACGGAAAAAGCTTATACAACAAGGACTTCTTCGTCATTCAATATTCTTATATTACCGCTAATCCCCAACTCTTTCAGCATTTCGGGATTTTCGGTATGAATCGGAATAACGGTTTTTGCTTCCGTCACTTCGCAAACTTTTTTTATTTCATCAGAGCCCGCATGTCCGCTCGTATGTAAATTTACTAATCGGCAACCACCCCTCACTGCGCAATTTATAAAATTGCTTTTGTATTCGTCAAATGCGGGGTGCGTTTTGTCCAAATATCCGCTCCACATTGAATAAATCAATAGACTGTCGGGAAAAGCTTCGATAGCTGTTTGGGTTGCATAATTCGTTCTGCCCAAAAAAAGAAAGCCTTTTTCGTTCATAAGCGTATGCAGATTTTTTGCATACGAATATATCTTTCGTCGATTGAAATTATAAAACTGCGACAATGTGTTTTGTGTAACAATTTTAAGTATTTCCGATTGAAAATCTCTTTCGCAAACTATGAACGGCTTGCAGGTTTTCAGCGCCGCATTATAAAACTCAGCTATCGTATCTATATTTGTAGAACTGCAAATTGCGAAAACATATTTGTTTTCACGCAGAAGTTCTTCGGCTTTAAGCCCTAGTTCGTGTTCGGAAAAAATCTGCTCGTTCATGCGTGAAAGCATAGTGCCTTCCGTAATCAGAACATCTATGTTTTTGCAATATTTTTCAAACACTGCAAGCATTTTACTACCACGGGCTCCGTGCATGCGAAAATCGCCGGTATGTAAAATTCGTTTGCCGTCAGCTTCAATCAGTAGCATATATGCATCATATGCCGAGTGGTCTATCGTGTAAGGCGTTACTTTAATGTCGCCGAAATGAAGCGGTTTACCGATAACATATTCGTTGAAGTCCTGCACCTTTTGCGGATTACCTTTATTGAACTTTGCTTTCAAGGTGTTTTGTATTACACCGTAAATTTGTTTGGCAACCTTACCCATATAAATCGGAATATGCGGTAATACCTTTTCAAACATTCCGACGTGGTCGCCGTGGTAGTGGGTAATAAGCACCGCATTGCAATCGGGTGTTCCGTGGGTTACGCCGTCTATTTCAAACGGTTTTTGTTCGGCGTGAATATATGAAGGCAATTCCTCGCCCATATCGATTATAATTCTTGCGGTTGCCGTTTTTATTTCGGTAACACAGCCCCCTATTTGATGTGTGCCGCGATATATTTTTATTTGCATAAGCTATTCCAAATTTCGTCGGTTGACGGAGCTTCGTTTTGCCGTATGAAAGCTACGTTATCAGCACTGAGCGCGGAAGTTATAGTTTCTATACTGTAAGAATTGTTTTCAGTCTTGTCTGGCGGCGTTTCGTAAACAAGCAATTTCGCACGCCGTACAAGTTTTTGAGGTATCGGGTATTGTGTTCCGAATAGGCGGTTAATAATCTCAACGTGATTTGCATATTCGCGAATTATAGTCCGGTGTTGTTCGGCAATAGCCGCCGAATATGTATTAACCTGATTGATTACTTCTGGCGTGCCGCCGCGCTTGACATTTACGCGCCTATCGGAAAACACCTTGCCTTCAACAAACATAAGCGTGCTTGACGGCACGTTATACAGCACTAAGTCGCACTTTTTCCCTCCTCCGATATTGCCGTTCAAATTAACTTCGATATCGAGAACGACTGTATCGAAAGTTTGTGTTTTATCAAACGTGCAGCTATACAACGAATTTAGCAATCGACGTTCTTTGACATTGCCTGCTACATTTGTAAACTTTTCCTCAACTTGTTTTTTTGCGACTTCATAAGGTGATAAATCGTTTTCACAACCGTATTTTTCAAAGGCTTTATCTCTCGTAAATTTACGGTTTGAAAATTTATACAAACACCCGCCTTCGTAATAGAAGTAAATTTGATTTTTCCTGACAGCAGGAAAAACCGCTCCCGATAAAACATCTTTTTTCAGAAGATTGAAAAGTTCTGTATTTTTATTGCTTAGCAGCGCCGACGTTTGTTTTTCGTCAAAACTTCGAATAAAGCTCATAATAACTCCGTTTGCTTAATTATAGCATGGCAAGCGAATTAAGACAAGAGAAACGGCGCGGCTTCACGCCGCGCCGTTTTATCTTATTTAATGAAGTTTTCAAGCAACTCGAGGTTGGAACTGACGAATTTATCCAGCTCGTCCGCTTCGAGCTTTTTAAACGAAAGAAGCGCAAGCGAATAGACGTAATTCGCGACGAATTTCTGCTTCTCTTCGTCGAGTTCTTTAATTTTCCCGATAACGGGGCTTGCCGTGTTCACAATCATGGTCTGCGCCAAATCGCCACTACTCATACCGTACATTTGCCCCATCTCGGTATAACGGCGCATATATTCGTCCGTTATGATTATCGCGGGAACGTTGCTTTTCAGCTTTTCGAATTTGACGGTAAGATTATCCTTCCCGATTGCGTTTTTGAATATCTCCGAAAGCACGGTATCCTCCGCGCCTTCGCCGTCCTTCAACGCCCCGTCCACGCCTGAGTCTATTCTAGTGAATTTCAGTTTATCGGGGGTCTTGTATTCTATGAAGCTGAGAAAATGCGGGTCGATAAACGTATCGCACATTATGGCTTTAAGTCCTGCGTCCTTGAACATTTTGATATATTGCGCTTGCTGTAACTCGTCCGAAGCGTAATAAACCGTTTTCGGCTCCTTGATTTCCTCTTCGCCCAAAAGCTCCTTGAAGTTTACGAATTTACCGTCAAGGTCCTTGTAAATGATTATATCTTCGACCTTTTTATAGAATTCCTCGTCCTTGATGCAGCCGAATTTAATGAAATTCGAGGTATCTTCCCAGCACGCTTCGTACTTCTCTCTGTCGTTTTTAAACAGCGCGGTGAGCTTGTCCGCGACCTTTTTCGTTATGTGCTTGCTTATCTTCTGCACTTCTCTGTCGTTTTGTAAAAAGCTTCTCGAAACGTTCAGAGGAATATCGGGGCAGTCGATAACGCCGTTCAACAGCATCAAAAATTCGGGAATGACTTCCTTAATATTGTCGGCGATAAATACCTGATTGCAATACAGCTTGACTTTGCCGCGTTCCAGCTCGACCTTGTTCCTAACCTTGGGGAAATACAGTATGCCTTTCAAATTGAAAGGATAGTCCATATTGAGGTGAACCCAGAAAATAGGCTCGTTAAAGTCCATAAAGGTATCGCGGTAGAACTTTTTATAGTCCTCGTCCGTGCAATCCTTTGGATTTTTCGCATAAAGCGGCAAAACCGAATTCAAAGGCTCGTCCTTGCCGTCGCCCTTATAGGAAACGTAGACGTTATAGGGCATAAACGAGCAGTATTTTTTAACGAGATTTTTAATATTGTTTTCGTCGAGGAATTCCTTTTCTTCGGCGGAAATATGCATTACAATTTTAGTACCGCGTTCTTTTTTGTCGCAGTCCTCTATACTGTATGTCGCGTTACCGTCCGACTCCCAGTGCACCGCGGGCTCGTCCTTATATGATTTTGTGAAAATTTCGACTTTCTCGGAAACCATATACGCCGAATAGAAACCCAAACCGAAATGTCCGATTATTCCGTCGCCGCCCGCCTTTTCGTACTTGGCAAGGAAGTCAGACGCGCCAGAAAACGCAATCTGCGTTATGTAGTTTTCAACCTCTTCGGCGGTCATGCCTATGCCGTTGTCCTCGACGGTCAGGGTCTTTGCCTTCTTGTCCGCCGAAATTTTAACGCAGTATTCGTTGCCGTCCTCCTGCGTTTCGCCCATTGCGGCAAGTTTTTTGAATTTGGTTATTGCGTCTATGCCGTTGGCGACTATTTCGCGGAGGAAAATGTCCTTGTCGGAATAAAGCCATTTTTTAATAATCGGCATCATATTTTCGCTTGATATTTTAATGTTGCCTTCTCTTTTCATTTCGTCACCTCGATAAAGTATTAACTGACTTATTTATAAACTCAAATTTTTGCCGTTAAACAAACAAGCACTCTGCAAAAATTGCAGAGTGCTTATAAAAATTATTTACTTATTGTTTTTCGCGTTTGCAAGCAAATCGCCGATAGACGTTCCGCCTATGCTGCCCTCGTTCCAAGTCGAAAGCTCGTCGTCGTTCGAAGCCCTTCTCGTGAAGCGCGACTTACGGTCGGGCTTTTCTTCGCCTTCGCCCTTGGGTGCGCGAGGCGCCCTTTCGGGTTCGGGAAGTATTGCCTTGATAGAAAGGTTCATTTTCTTGTTGTAGGTATCGAGCGCGATAATCTTCGCGTCAACCTCGTCGCCTACGTTGAGAACGGTCGAAGGAGTTTCGATTCTTTCGTAAGCGATCTGCGAAACGTGAACAAGACCGTCAATGCCTTTTTCAACCTCGACAAACGCGCCGAAAGGAACAATTCTTACAACCTTGCCGTGAATTACGTCGCCGACCTGGTACTTGCCTTCCGCCAAATCCCAAGGCTGAGGCTGCAACTGCTTATATCCGATAGAAACTTTCTTGTTTTCTTTGTCGATTTTCAATACCTTGAAATTGTAGGTCTTGCCGATTTCAAGTACGTCTTTAACAGCGTCTACGCCCGTCCACGACAAGTCGGAGATGTGCGCAAGGCAATCAAAACCGTTAACCGATACGAACGCGCCGAAATCGGTCGCTCTCTCGACTTTGCCTTCGACAACGTCGTCAACCGCAATGTTTGCGAAAAATTCCTCCTCTCTCGCAGACTTAGCGGCTTCCTTAGCGTCGTGCTCCTCCTGCAAAATAACGCGCTGCGAAGCAACGATTTCTTTTCTGCCCGTCTTTCTTATATCGAGCGCGCGCAGACGAAGGGTCTTGCCTTCGTACTTCGTCAAATCTTTAACAAATCCGGGACGGATTTCCTTCGCGGGTACGAATACCGAGAAGGTTCCGAGCTGGGCTACAAGTCCGCCCTTGTTGGTACCCGTGCAAACAACGGAAAATTCTTTGCCGGCTTCGATCTCGGCACTGAGAGCTTCTTCCTCCTTTAAAGTCCTAATCATTTTCTGAGAAAGTTTAAGACTGGGCTTAAGCTCCACGACAAGTAAATCGATTGATTCGCCGATTTTATCTGCATAATCGTCGGCGTTATACTGTTCGCAGTCCAACTCGTCCTTGCTCAATGCAATTTCTTTCTTCGAGAAAGGCAAAAGAATTTGCAAGCCGTCGTCCGTTGCCTGCGAAATTGTTGCCGAAACGATTTGTCCTTTCTTGAACTTCGATTCGTTGTCGATTTTAGCAACTACGTCCGCCATTGAGTTCGTTGCTTTAACTTCTGTGTTTTCTTCCATCTTTAAGAGAACCTCCCGGGTTTGCGCATTCGGGGTTGACGCCCCTGAAACAATACCTACACTTTTGAATTTTTTTATTTTGGAATAATCCAGATTGTCGGCGTTCGAAAGCCGAAAAACGTTACCGCAGTTTTTCAAAGCGATTTCGTAAAGCTTGTTGGTGTTACTGCTGTTCAAGCCGCCGACCACAATCATCGCTTCGCACTTTTTGGAAAGTTCTTCCGTTTCAATTTGCCGTTCGATAGTAGTATAACAAATCGTCTTGAAAACAGCAACTGTTTTTTCACTCAGTTTTTTAATATTTTTTATAATATTTTCGAATTTCTCCGCAGAAAAGGTTGTCTGACTGACAATGCAGAGATTTTTATCGGCAATTTCGGCGGGAATATCGTCGGGGTCGTTGACTATAACCGCATTTCCTTTGCACCAGCCTATCAGCCCCACAACCTCCGGGTGAGTGGGTTCTCCCGCTATTACTATGAGATTTCCCAGCGAACTTTGCTCGGCAACTATTTTCTGCGTGCGCTTGACGAAGCCGCATGTGCAGTCGATAATTTCGATATTGCGCCTCGCGCACTCGCCGTAATAGTTTTCGGGCACTCCGTGCGAGCGGAACACCACCGTGCTTCCGTCGGGTATCTCGTCGAGGCTTTCCACCACGTTGAGCCCTTTATCCTTTATCGCCTTTACGACCTCGGCGTTGTGAATAATTTCGCCGAGTATATAGGCGTTCTCTTTTTCAAGACTCAGCGCGGTATTTACGGCGTGCTCCACGCCCTTGCAAAACCCGCTGTGCTCCGCAACGTAAACTTTCATAATTATTTGGATTTTCTCCGTTTTTTAGAGGTGAGCTCGGTAAGTTCGGCATGCAATTCGAACATTCTGTTTCTCAGCGCCTCGTCGCACACGGCAATATCTTCCTCGGTAAGCCTTTTATCGTAATATTCGGAAAATTCCAAAGGCTCGCCGTAAATTACGTTCTCCTTTCTTAAAAATCTGATTTTTTTAAGGTGAACTATCGGCACTATCGGTGTTTTTGTCTTTATGGAAATTGCCGCCGCGCCGCTTTTGAACGGCAGAAATATTTCCTTCGTCTTGTTTCTGGTACCTTCGGGGTAAATCGCAATCGATTCGCCGTTTTTAAGGTATTTCATTGCCTGCATAATCGCCTTGACGTCGGTACCGTCGCGGCTCACGGGTATGCACTGGCATTTGGTGACGAATTTCTTCATTAACCCCTTTTCGAACAAGTCCTTCTTTGCAAGAAAATGCACTGGTTTGTCGGTTCCTACCGCCGAATAAACCACGTCGAGAAGCCCCAAATGATTTCCCACGAAGATATACGGGCGGTCGTTGAAGGTTTCGGTATGCCCGAATTTTTTATAGGGAAAAAACGGACGGAAAAATATTCTTTCGAGACGGTGAAGGGTTCTGAACCATTTTTCGAATTTATTCAGCTTTGCCATTTATATACCGCCTTGAATATGCCTTACGATACAGTCGACCACTTCCCCGACCGTCATATCGCCGGTGTCGACTTCATTTGCGTCAGCCGCTTTCAAAAGCGGTGCGATTTTGCGGTTGCGGTCTTGCTCGTCAC
This sequence comes from uncultured Christensenella sp., assembly GCA_910578195.1. GTDB lineage: Bacteria > Bacillota > Clostridia > Christensenellales > Borkfalkiaceae > Coproplasma. The sequence goes on from CAJTOY010000001.1 coordinate 338,724, forward strand.
GCAAAATTATTTCCTTCAAAACACTGTCAAAAGGCTGCTCGATGCCCTTTTCCCGGTTTTCCTTCATGCGCCTTTCTGCCCTTATTTCGGGCGAAGCCGTAAGGAAAAACTTGAACTCCGCGTCGGGCAGAACGTTTGTGCCTATATCGCGCCCGTCGAGCACGCAAGAATTTTGTTTGGCAATTTCGCGTTGAAGCTCGACCATTTTTTTTCTCACGCTGCCGTGAGCTGACACCGAGGACGCGAGCATGGAAATTTCGGGAGTGCGTATCTTATCCGAGACGTCCTCGCCGTTCAAAAGGGTTTTCTGGCTTCCGTTTTCGTATTTTACCGAAATATTTATTCCGCCGATTATTTTGTCGACGCCCGCTTCGTCTTTACAGTCTATATTTTCGCGGACGCAAGCCAGCGCGCACGCGCGGTACATCGCGCCCGTATCCAGATACAAAATATCGAAGCGCGAAGCAAGAATTTTAGAAATTGTGCTTTTACCGCTCCCCGCGGGGCCGTCAATCGCAATATTAAGTTTTTTTGATAAATCTTTTCTCAAATCAGCCGCTCCTTTAAGATAAACGTGTTTGGGCGAACTCTCGATTTCCGCGAAAATCATAACTCTTATACATTTAGGTAATGCGCCGCAAATCTCGGGTTCGAGCGAGGAATAAAGCGCGCACGAGAAAAATCCCGCCTCTCTCGCCGCTTTCGCGGGATAGTACGATTTAATATCGGAAGTATTAGAAAACATAATGCAAACTATGTTTTCGTCGTTTAAACCGTTTCTTCTCTTTATAGTTAAAAGCAGTTCTTCAACGCTTTTTTTGATTTCTTCGGCGGTGTCTTTTCCGACCGTCGTCGCGCCTCTTATAGCTTTCATAATTTTAGTCCTTTATGCTGTTTCCCGCGGCGTAGCCCGTCGAAAACGCGATTTGAAGGTTAAAACCGCCGGTAAACGCGTCTATATCAAGTACTTCGCCACAAAAATAAAGCCCTTTTACAAGCTTGCTTTCCATAGTTTTGGGATTTATTTCCCTTACGTCGACCCCGCCCGAGGTTATTATCGCCTCTTCGAAGCCGCGGAGTGACGCCACAAGCATATCAAAATTTTTAATTGTTGTCAATAAAGCCCGTCGTTCGGCTTTGGTTATAGAATTGACCTTCTTTTCGGGAGAAATACCGCTTCGCGCCAAAACCTCGGAAATCAAAGCGGACGGCAACAGCTCCTTCAAGCAGTTCGACACGGCTTTATTTTTATATTCCTCGAACTCTCTTAGCAGGCGGTTTTCCAGCTGTTCCTCGCTCAATGCGGGCTTCAAATCCACCGACAACCGAATATTTTTCAAGTCAAGGCGGTTAATCAGGCTCGACGCGGAAAGCACAATCGGACCCGAAACGCCGAAATGCGTAAATAGCATCTCGCCGAAAAACTGCCTGACGACTTTACTTCCGTTGAAAACCGTCAGATTAACGTTTTTCAAGGTGAGCCCTTGCAAGCTTTTATAAAATCCGCCCTTTAAATTCAGTCCGCAAAGCCCTTGTCTGAGCGGCACGATATTGTGCCCCGCTTCTTTCGCAAAAGTATATCCGTCACCCGTCGAACCCGTCGAGGGATAACTCAATCCGCCAGTGCATACGATAACCGCATCAGACGAATATTGCCCTTTATTAGTTATTATGTCAAACATAGTACTATGCAAAATGGCAATTTTGGCTACTTTTTCGCAAAATTTGAAGGTCACACCCGCTTTTTTGCAATAATCTTCAAGGCACTTGGTCACGTCGCTCGCCTTATCGGATACGGGAAATATTCTTGCTCCTCTTTCCGTTTTAAGTCGTAAGCCGCCGTTTTCGAAGAAACTGACGGTATCGTCGGGCGTAAAGGCGTATATCGCACCCGTCATGAATTTCGAATTATTTACTACGTTTGAAAGAAATTCGTCGGGAGTGCACTCATGCGTTACGTTGCATCTGCCCTTGCCCGTGATATATATTTTTTTTCCGCTTTTCTCGTTTTTCTCGAAAAGAGTTACTTGATTGCCGTTGCGCGCCGCCATATACGCCGCCATTAAGCCCGCAGCGCCCGCACCTATTACCGCTACTTTTCTCATATTATAACCTTGCGGCGTGAACGAAAGTCCACGCCGCTAATTTTTATACCGGATAAACTCTGTCGGGATTTGACGCCATATCGCTGTCAACGCCCGTTTTCTGCGCCTTGCGCCATTTAAAATAGTTTGTAGAAACCTCGGGGAACAATGCGTAAGACAGTACGTCCTCTTCTTTTTCATAGAAGCCGTCAGCCTTAACCTTGTCGGTAAGCGTCTGCATTTCGTCGCCTATAAGGTCTGCGGGGCGGCAAGTTATAACCTCTTCACCGTGCGCCGTACACATCTTCGTGACGTCGGGATTTATTTCGCCCGAAACAGCGCCGTATCTTCCCAGAATCAAATCCTTATACTGTGCGGTAATAGTCTTGTATCTGCCGAGCAATACGTTCCAAACCGCCTGCGTTCCCACAATCTGGCTGGACGGCGTTACCAACGGAGGATAACCGCAGTCCGCCCTTACCTTGGGCACTTCGGCAAGACACTCTGTAAGCTTTTCTTCCTGACCCGCTTGTTTAAGCTGGTTCATAAGGTTTGAAAGCATTCCGCCGGGCACTTGATAAAGAAGCGTATTTATATCGACTTTTCTGACCTTCGGGTTCAGGAAGCCGTCTTTTTCAAGTCTTGCGGCAACCTTATTGAAATGAGTTACAAGGGGCAGCAGCTTTTGTATGTCTATTCCCGTGTCGTACTGCGTGCCCTTCAACGTAGCCACAAGCGGCTCGGTCGCCGGGTTCGAAGTACCGTTGCCGAGCGGCGACAGCGCGCAGTCGACGATATCAACTCCCGCTTGAATTGCCATAAGGTTAATCATATCGCCCGTACCCGAAGTATTGTGCGTATGCAAATGCACCTTTGCTTCGGGTTTTAACGCTTTTTTAAGCTTGCTTACAACCTCGAACGCGGTGAACGGCAACAACAGATTTGCCATATCTTTAATACAGATATTGTCCGCACCCATTCCTTCGAGTTGTTTTGCAAGATTTACAAAGTACTCTGTTGTATGCACGGGGCTCGTCGTATACGAAATCGCCGCTTCGCAGACGCATTTTCCGCCCGCGCCGTATTTCTTTATCGCTTTAATCGAGGTTTCGAGGTTTCTCGGGTCGTTCAACGCGTCGAATACTCTTATAACGCCCACGCCGTTTTCAATCGACTTGTCGACAAAGCTTTCGACCACGTCGTCGGCATAGTGTCTGTACCCCAAAAGGTTCTGACCGCGCAACAGCATCTGTATAGGCGTCTTTTTGAGATATTTCTTTAAATTTCTAAGTCTGTCCCAAGGGTCCTCGTTCAAAAATCTCAGACACGAATCGAACGTTGCACCGCCCCACGCCTCCAAAGAATAGTAACCTATTTCGTCTAAGAGAGGCAACACCTCTTCCATTTCGTCGAACCGCATACGCGTTGCCGCGTGCGACTGATGCGCGTCACGGAGTATAGTATCAGTTATTAACAGTTTTTTACCTTCCATAATTTTCACCAGATTAATTTTTTATATGAAGCACGCCAGCATTACGCCCGCGGCGATTGCCGAACCGATAACGCCAGCGACGTTGGGTCCCATTGCGTGCATCAGCAAATGGTTCTGCGGGTCGTACTCCCTGCCCACGTCTTCGGATATTCGCGCCGCCATGGGCACCGCGGAAACGCCCGCCGAGCCGATCAGCGGATTAATTTGCCCCTTAGTAATCTTACACATTATCTTTGCCACAAGCAAGCCGCCTATCGTTCCGACAATGAACGCAAACAAACCGATTCCTATTATCGCAAGCGTATCGAGACTTAAAAACATTTCGCCCTTCGCTTTACAGCCGACCGCAATTCCGAGGAAAATTGTTATCGTGTTCATAAGACCGTTTTGCGCTTGCGTCGACAGTCTGTCTACAACGCCCGATTCCTTGAAAAGATTGCCGAGCATCAGCATACCCAAAAGCGTAATCGACTGCGGCAGAATTATTCCGACGACAAGCGTTACAACCAAAGGAAAAAGAATTTTTTCAAGCTTACTTACCTGACGGAGAGGCTTCATTCTTATCTTCCTCTCTTTTTTGGTGGTAAGCAAACGCATGAGCGGTTTTTGTATTATAGGTATCAGCGCCATATACGAATATGCCGCAATCGCTATCGCGGGGATTAAATTCGGTGCAAGCTTGGACGCGACCATTATCGCCGTAGGACCGTCCGCGCCGCCGATAATGGCAATTGCCGCCGCAGCCGCCGCGGAAAAACCCAGAACCGACGCGAGTATAAACGCGATAAATATACCGAGCTGCGCGCCCGCGCCTATAAGCATACTCTTAGGATTTGCGATAAGCGGACCGAAGTCGGTCATTGCGCCTATTCCGAGGAATATCAAAGGCGGATAAATTACTTTATCGACGCCGAAATATAAGTACCACAAAAGCCCGCGGTTTATAACGTCGTCATAGGCTTCGCTTAAAACGTTGCCCGCTTCGTCGGTGGGATATTCGCCCCAAAGCACGGCTTCTGCGCCGGGAATATTTATCAGAAACATTCCGAACGAAATCGGAAGCAAAAGCATAGGCTCAAACTTCCTTACAATGGCAAGATACATCAGAACAAACGAAATGAGAAGCATAACGTAGTTCTGCCAGTTGCCTTGCACAAAGCCCATGTCCTTGTACAAGTTGCCGAAAATCTCGCCAAAGTTTACAAGTAAACTTTGCATAGCTCCTCCGTCAGCTTATCACCGCAAGTACAGCGTTAGTTTCAACGTTTGCGCCCTTAGCCACTCCGAAAGTAACCTTTCCGTCGCAAGGCGCAGTTATTTCATTATCCATTTTCATTGCTTCGAGCACCATTATAGGCTGGTCTTTTTTGACCGCGCTGCCGTCGGCAACCAGAAGATTTTTAATCAGTCCGGGGAAAGGCGATAAAACTTTTTCGCCGTCAACCGCGGCTTTGGGCGCCGCCTTGGGCGCTTCCGCTACGGGCGCGGGTTTGCTTACAACCGTGCTTTCGCCGGCACCTACTTCCTCAACGCCCACAGAATAACTTTTTCCGTCTATTGTAACAACAAAATTACGCATTGTAATATTCTCCTTTAAATCCTTTTTATTCTTTTTACTTTAAATTCGCAAGCGGGCATTTCTTCACTGTAAAACGCCATTATCGCCGCAATGATTGCCGCCTTGACCTCGTCGGAAATTTCTCCGTCGGACGCTTTTACAACCTCCGTCGCCGCCTCGGTTGTTTTTTTCTTTTTCTTGCCTATCTTCGAAAGAAATTCGAGGTTGTTGGTCTTTCTCAATATCAGCCCGATAAGCCAGATTATCAGAATAATCAAGGCTATTCCGAAAAATACTATTAAAAAGCCGATAAGCGCGTACAAGCAAGCTTCGCCGAAACCCAGACTTCCTTCCTGATTTATAAGCGCTAACATACCGTAAAGCATATTAACCTCACTTCAAAAGCATCTGCAAAGATGCTATCAAATACTGTTTTACGAACGAGGGCTGAATTATATTGTCAATATAACCGCACTTTGCCGCATTGACGGGGTCGGAATTTTCGTCCGAATATCTGTCTGCAAGTTTTTGCTTGTCAACTCCTTTTTCGGAAGAAAATTCGATTTCCGCGCCTTGCACGCTGTCGAACAACGCAATTTTCGAATTCGCAAAAGCATACGAATAGTCGTAGCCCATACTCTTCGCCGCAAAGACCGTATATCCGAGCCCCACTGCTTTTCCCGACACTACGGTAATTTTAGCCGCGTCGATACAGTCGAGTATCGACACGTACTCGCCGAGCTCCTTGATTACTAGGCTGTTGTTTGCGTCGAGGTCGGCTTCTATTCCGAGCGTGTTAACAAACGTTATATACGGCAGAGAATAACAGCAGGCAAATTCCGCGAAATCTTTCAGCTTTCTTACGTTTAACGCGTTGAGGCTCACGCCGTCCGCGCCGTCGAATATTACCGCCGCGACAGCAATTCCGCCTATGCGCGACAAATAGCACTTGACCTCGGGCGCGTAAGACGCGCCCACCTCGACGTAGCTATTTTCGTCGAAAACCTTTAAAAGCTGTTTCAGTTCGACTTTCTTGTCGAGCAAAGGGATTGCTTCGTTCAAATCCTCGCAATCCTCAACTCTCGTAGAAAGAATTGCGCTTATCTTTAAAATAGTTTCCTTGATCTCGCCGAAATCCTTAACGGTAAAATCCGCAAGATTTGCCTTGGCAAGACCGACAGCGCCGCCAACGTCGTATTTCGATAAATTTTTGCCGCTACGGGCAGATACAACAACGGGGCTGTTTACCGCAAGCGCACTCTTTTTATCAATAAAGAAGTTAAAATCGCACAATCCTGCAAGCATTGCAATTTGTCCGTAGGCTTCGCCGTTAACGATTAAATACTGGGGAACCGAGCCCTTCAACTGCGACGCCTTCAAGATTAAGGACGCCAGTCCTTCGAGCACGTTCACCCCTTCGCCTATCTGCACACCGAGCGACGACAACAGATAAATTACGGGCGTCGAAGATTTTTCGGCTTGGTCGAGGCATTTTGCGATTTTTTCGCAGTTCGCTTTACTCACGCCGCCCGAAAGCACCGCGCCGTTCTGCGCGACGATATAGAAAGGATTTTCCTCTATTGTGGCAAAACCCGTTACAACGCCCTCGCCTTCTGCTTCGTTTCCGTAAAAATCGTTTTTGGAAAAACTGTAAGTCGACAGCTCGACAAAGCTGTCATTGTCAATCAGCTGACCGATGTCCTCGCGAATACCTTTGCCAGCCTCTAAAATTTTCTGCTTACGCGACTGCAATAAGCGTATTTTGTCCATAAAATTCTCCTAAATACCAAATTCCTACATTTAATATTTTATCATAAATTTTATTATTAAAGCAAGAAAAAAAGACGACTTTTTCGTCATCTTTTTAACTTTAATTTTGTTTTGATAAAGTTGTCTATTTTATCGGAATATTTGCAAACGAGCCAGAACGAAATTCCTATCAGCACCGCAATGACAATCCATATTAAAATGCCCCACCAAGTGTTGAAGGGTATCAGCCCGAACGAAAACGACGTCGACGCGACGGATATAGCCCTCGTCACCACTATCATAACAAGGAAGTAGCCCCAGGTCATGGACGACAATCCCGCAACGAAACACAAGATATCGTCGGGAAACATCGGCAATAGAAACATAATCGAAAGTATCAGATAGTCCTTGTTTTTCAGCTTTTGAAGCCACTTGTCAAGCGCTTCCTTCCCAACTATCCATTTAACGGCCTTATAGCCGACCCAGCGCCCGATTGCAAACGCGACTATCGAGCCCGTAACGATACCTATAAAACTGAATATTGCACATTTAAGCGGCCCGAAAAGTGCTACTCCCGCGGCTACCGCAATCGAACCGGGCACGGGCAATACGACGACTTGCAGAAAGCAAAAGAGAATAAACAGAAAAACCGCCATATTCCCGAAGCCCGCAATGTAAACCCTGAGCGCGTCTATGCTGTTGATTTTGGTAATTATCCCCGTCGCGCAGATAGTGAAAAACACCACGCCCACTATGGCGAGAAAAATCAGTGTGCACAAAATCAACTTGTAAGGTATTTGTTTTTGAAACAAGTAAAACACAATTCCCGCAAGCACCAGACTTGCCGAAGCCGACGACGCCACGATGATAAGCGTCATGAAATGTTCGGCTATAAACGGCAAACTTTTATAAGCGAGCCCGTATGCCGTAAAAACAAAGGCAACCGCGCCGAAAAGCACCGCCGCCAGAATATTGACCGTATGTTTTAAAACTTCTTTAAATAAAACCATTACCTTATATATATTATATATAAAAAGCAATGAAATTATAATGAGCTTCTGAAATTTTTTATAGCGTCCGTCGCGAGTTTGTCGCAGATATTGTTGTACTCGTTGTCCGCATGACCCTTCACCTTTATAAAGGTGAGCTTGTGCGTTTTAGAAAGCGCGTAAAGCTCCTTCCATAAATCCGCATTTATAAGAGGTTTATTGTCCGCTTTCCGCCAGCCCAGCCTCGCCCAATCGTAAATCCAGCCCTTATTAAAGGCATTTACCGTGTATGCCGAATCACTGTAAACGTTCACAGCGCAAGGTTCTTTCAGACATTTTAGTCCCTCTATTACCGCAGTGACCTCCATTCTGTTATTTGTCGTCGAGCCGTCGGCGGCGGAAATTCTTTTTTCGTGACCGTTAAACATTAGCACGGCGCCCCAGCCGCCTATGCCGGGGTTACCCGAGCAAGCGCCGTCAGTATATAAAGTTATCTGTTTCATTTTTCGGAAAGTTCTTTCGAGCGCTGAACGCACGACGAAACCACGTCGGAAATAACGCCGCGGAAATTCTTCTCTTCGAGTAGCTTTACCGCCTCGACGCCCGTTCCGCTTTTACTCGCCTCCACTATCAGCTCGGACAAGGTTTGCTCGTCGCGCGCCGCCATTTCCGCCGCGCCGAGTATTGTCTGAATGGCGAGAATTTTCGCCTCGTTTTTAGTCAGTCCGCTTTTAGCGCCAGCGTCTACAAGGCTGTCGATAAACATGAAAGTATAAGCCGAACCGTTTACGCTCAAACCCGCAACTGCGTCCATTTTACTTTCGTCAACGCTGAGAATAGTTCCCAGACAGTTAAAAACGTTGCTGATAAATTCGGTATCGTCCGTCGATTTATTGTAATCGGACATATCGATGCCGATTGCGCCGCTGCCTATCGCGCAAGGCAAATTCGGAAGGCATCTCGCCACTTTTACCGCGCTTATGCCGAACGCATTTTTGATTGCGTTTTTCTTTACGTCGGGGATTACGGAAATAATTTTTTCGGGCTTTAAGCCATTTAAACTCTTGACTGTTTCGTCGAATTTATGCGGCTCGATTGCAAGAAGCAAAAATTCGCTGTTTTCCGCAACTACTCTGTTGTCTGACGTAGTGCGAACGCCGAGAAAATCCACCTCGGCAAGTTTATCCTCAGAAGAGTCGCTCACGATTATTTTTTTCTCGTGTAAAAAATCGGACAAAACCACGCCCTTTAAAATCGTATGCGCCATAGCGCCGCAACCGATTATACCGAGTTTAAAATGTTTTTTCATAAATATATCTCCGAAAACAGTTGACTTAAATTGAATGTTATTATATAATTTATTAGCTTTCAAATTTAGGGGAGTAGCTCAACGGTAGAGTCGCGGTCTCCAAAACCGTCGGTTGCATGTTCGAATCGTGTCTCCCCTGCCAAAACTTGTTTCGCACAATAGCGAAGCAAGTTTTATTTTTACATGCAACCTCGGTTGCATGTGACGCGATTGACTTCGTAACAATCGCTATTCCGTCGCTACGCTCCTTACGAATCGTGTCTCCCCTGCCAAAACTTGTTTCGCACAATAGCGAAGCAAGTTTTTTTATTTTTATATCTTTACGTCGCCTTTCTGACCGAGAACGGCGGTGTTTTCATTCAAAATCGGGTCGACTTCGTTTTTGATAAATTCAACCGTCTGGGACGGCGCGCGACCGATAAATTTATGCGCGTCGAGTATTTCGTCAATCTTGTCGTGTACGGGCGCAAAAGTCTTATCTTCTTTAATGAGCTCGATTAAGTTATTATCTTTGCCGAACTCTTTCACGTTTTTGCCCGCTTGCATGGACAATACTCTGATTTTCTCGTGAAGCTCCTGACGGTTACCCCCCGCCTTGACGCACTCCATCATTATGTTTTCGGTCGCCATAAACGGAAGCTCCGCCGCGATATGCTTCGCGATAACCTTATCGTAAACGACGAGGTTTTCGGAAACGTTCATATAAATATTCAAAATTCCGTCGAGCGCAAGGAAAGCCTGGGCGTTTACAATTCGTCTGTTCGCCGAATCGTCAAGCGTCCTTTCAAACCACTGCGTGCCCGCCGTTATCGCGCTGTTCATAGGCAGAGAAATTACGAAGCGCGCAAGCGAACCCATTCTCTCGCTGCGCATAGGGTTGCGCTTATACGCCATCGCCGACGAGCCTATCTGCGATTTTTCGAACGGCTCCTCGATTTCCTTCATATTCTGCAAAATGCGGATATCGTTCGAAAATTTATAGGCGCTTTGCGCAATCTGCGAAAGAACGCACAGCACGTTATAATCGAACTTCCTCGGATATGTCTGCCCCGTTACTCCGTAAACCTTATCATAACCGAGCTTATTAATAACTCTTTTTTCGAGTTCGGCAACCTTGACTTCGTCGCCACCGAAAAGCTCCATAAAGCTTGCTTGCGTACCCGTGGTACCCTTTACGCCGCGAAGCTTAAAGGACTTTTGTAAGCTTACGAGGTTATGATAATCCATCGTCAAATCCTGCAACCACAAAGTTGCGCGTTTGCCCACTGTGGTGAGCTGCGCGGGCTGCAAGTGAGTGAAGCCGAGCGTCGGCAAAGCTTTGTATTTCAAAGCGAAAGCGCGAAGCTTGTCCATAACGTTTACAAGCTTGCCCTTTACAATTTCGAGCGCGTCGTTTAAAATAATCAGCTCGGAATTGCAGTCTACGAAGCAGCTTGTCGCGCCGAGATGTATTATCGGCATAGCCGACTTAGCCTGGTCGCCGAAGGCGTGGACGTGAGCCATTACGTCGTGGCGCACCTCCCTCTCGTATTTTTCCGCAAGCTCGAAATTGATGTCCTCGGCGTACTTTTTCATTTCGTCGATTTGTGCCTTCGAAATATTCAGACCGAGCTCCATTTCCGCCTCGGCAAGCGCAATCCAAAGTTTTCTCCAAAGCGCAAAACGCTTTTTATCCGAAAAATTTTCGCACATTGCCTTGCTTGCGTATCTCGTATTGAGCGGATTTTGGTATACAGAATTATCCAGCATAACTTTTCTCCTATCAGCATTTAACGGGCTGAGAATACTCAACCCCGAACGTATCGACAGTAACCTTTTTCATGGTCTGTGCCTTTACGGGCTTGTCGTGCCAATCGGTTTTAACCGACGCGATTTCGTCGACGACTTCAATTCCCTCGATAACCTTACCGAACGCCGCATACTGCCCGTCGAGGTGCGAAGAATTTTTATGCATTATGAAAAACTGCGAACCCGCGCTGTCGGGCTGCATGGCGCGCGCCATGGAAAGAACCCCGCGCTCGTGCTTGATATCGTTTTGCTTAAACCCGTTTATGGCAAACTCGCCCTTGATATGGTAGCCGGGGCCGCCCGTACCGACGCCCGCAGGGTCGCCGCCCTGAATCATGAAACCCGCAATTACTCTGTGAAAAATCAAGCCGTCGTAAAAACCGCTTTTAACAAGACTGATAAAGTTGTTTACGGTGTTGGGCGCTTTATCGGGATAAAGCTCGGCTTTGATAATTTTTCCGTTTTCCATTTCAATAGATACTATCGGATTAGACATATATAACTCCTCGAAACTTTTTAAAGTTCACAATATTTTTCAAGTTTTACGCCCGCCTCTTCGAACAGACGAATAGAAAATTCGTCGGGGTAGCCGTCTTTGAACACAACGCGCGAAATCCCCGAATTGATTATAATCTTCGCACAAATAACGCACGGCTGGTGCGTGCAGTAAAGCGTGCAGCCTTCCACGCTGCACCCCACCCTTGCCGCCTGAATAATCGCGTTCTGCTCGGCGTGCACGGCGTAGCACAGCTCGTGTCTGGTTCCGCTCTCTATCCCCAGCTTTTTGCGCATACATTCTTTTTTATCCGCACAACTTTTAATGCCTTGCGGCGCACCGTTATAGCCCGTCGCAATTATCCGCTTATTTTTGACTATCACAGCGCCGACGTGTCTGTTCTCCTGAAAACAGCTTGACCACGTTCCTATCTGCTCGGTCATATCCATAAATCTTTTATCCCATTTATCCATAATTAAATTCTATCATATATTTCGGTAAAAAGCAATTTTTTACATAATTTTGTTTTATTTAATTTTGTTTAGTTTATAAAATAACCGTATTTAAAATAAAATTTTTTTCGGAGGATTTTTATGAAAATTATACCGTTATTCGACAAGGTTGTCGTTGAAGGTCTTAAAGCAGAAGAAAAAACCAAAAGCGGACTGTATTTAACCTCTGCTGCCCAAGAAAAACCCGCGCAATGCGTCGTCGTTGCGGTAGGTCCCGGCGGAAACGTCGACGGCAAGGAAGTCAAAATGCAGGTTAAAGTCGGGGACAAGGTTTTGCTTGCCAAATACAGCGGAACCGAAGTTAAAGTCGACGACAAGGAATACACCATTATCCGCCAGAGCGATATTCTGGCAATCGTAGAATAATAAAAGGAGAAATTGACTTATGGCTAAACAGATTAAATACGGCGACGAAGCAAGAAAAAAACTCGAAACGGGCGTAAACGTTATCGCGGATACCGTTAAAATCACGCTCGGACCCAAGGGCAGAAACGTTGTGCTGGACAAGAAGTTCGGCGCTCCCCTCATTACGAACGACGGCGTTACAATCGCTAAGGAAATCGAACTCGAAGACCCGTTTGAAAACATGGGCGCCCAGCTCGTAAAAGAAGTTTCCACCAAAACCAACGACGTTGCCGGCGACGGCACCACCACCGCCGTTGTACTTGCGCAGGCAATAGTTAAAGAAGGACTTAAAAACCTTGCGGCGGGCGCAAACCCCGTAATTTTGAAAAAAGGCATTTCGTCGGCTGTCGAAACCGCGGTCGCAAAAATTCAGAAAATTTCAAAGCCCGTTGAAAACAAGCTGGGAATTTCTCAGGTTGCCTCCATTTCCGCGGGCGACGAAAAAATCGGCGAGCTTATCGCAAACGCAATGGAAATCGTCGGCAAGGACGGCGTTATCACGGTTGAAGAAGGCAAGACAATGGCAACCGAGCTCACCACCGTCGAAGGTATGCAGTTCGACAGAGGCTACGCCTCCGCCTACATGGTCACCAACACCGATAAAATGGAAGCCGTTCTCGACAACCCCTATATACTTATAACCGACAAGAAAATATCTTCTTTGCAAGAAATTCTGCCCGTTATCGAGCCCATCGCTCAGCAGGGTGCAAGACTTCTTATCATTGCCGAAGACGTCGAAGGCGACGCGCTTGCGGCGCTTATCGTAAACAAGCTTAAAGGCGTTTTAAACTGCGTTGCGGTCAAGGCTCCCGGCTTCGGCGACAGAAGAAAAGCTATGCTCGAAGACATAGCAATCCTCACGGGCGGCACGGTTATTTCAAGCGATTTGGGCTACGAATTCAAGGACGTTACTACCGACATGCTCGGCAGAGCGTCGCAGGTTAAAGTCGACAAGGACAACACCACCATTATCAACGGCGCGGGCGAGGCAAAGGACATCAAAGCGCGCGTATCCTCCATTAAAGCGCAGATTGCCGAAACCACGTCCGATTACGACAGAGAAAAATTGCAGGAAAGGCTTGCAAAGCTTGCGGGCGGCGTTGCGGTAATAAACGTCGGCGCGGCAACCGAAGTCGAAATGAAAGAGAAAAAGCTTCGTATCGAGGACGCATTGGCAGCTACCCGCGCGGCAGTCGAAGAGGGAATTGTTCCCGGCGGCGGCGTTGCACTCCTCTCCACCATTCCCGAGCTTAAAGCGCTTATCGACACCCTCGACGGCGACGAAAAAACGGGCGCGGCAATCGTTATGAAGGCGATTGAAGAACCCGTCCGCCAGATTGCGAAAAACGCAGGCTTCGACGGCTCGGTTATCGTCAACAACATTTTATCCGCCAAAAAAGCAAACTACGGCTTCGACGCGCTGAAAAACGAGTATACCGATATGGTTAAAAGCGGTATTATCGACCCGACTAAGGTTTCGCGTTCGGTGCTTCAAAATGCGGCTTCGGTTGCGGCTACGCTCCTCACAACAGAAAGCATCGTAACCGATATCCCCACTCCTCCCGCGGCGGCGCCTATGGGTAACCCCGACATGGGCGGCATGTATTAAAAAAATTAAACCCGCAGCTAAAGCGTACTTCCCATAGGGAATTAAAAAACTAAATTATTAAGAGTTATACTTTCAAGCAAGGACAAAAGCTCTCGAACGATATGTTCGAGAGCTTTTTACTGCAAACCATTTACAAAGATAAATTGAAATTTATCTTACATCGGTTTTAGATTTTTATTAAGCCGTTCTACCATCCACGCAATTCTCTTTTCGCGCCCCGTGTCCGTTTTGGCATCTAAATATGCTTTTACATACGTTTTCTTTACCGATAATGACATTGCCGAAAAATTTGTATAAGCAGGCTCATAGGCTTTCAAAATTTCGGCAAGCGCGGCAATTTGTTCTTCCGTAACCGCCGCAGGTTTCGGGGCATACCATTGTCCGTTTTGTTTTGCTTCCTCGATTTTCTTTCTGCCGAAGTCAGTCATAAGTTCCCGTTCTTCGAGAACTTTTACCAAAGTCTTGTTTTTCTCCGACCACTTGCAGTTCACTCGGCGCATAGAAAAATACTTTTTATAGGTATTGTTATCAATGCTTTGCATTTGTCCGTCAATCCAACCAAAGCAAAGGGCTTCTTCCAATGCTTCGTCTGCTTTAATCGTTTTCGGATTGCCGTGCTTACCAAACAAAAGCCAAACGCCATCGGTAGAAAGACAATTTTCAGTTAGCCAATTTCGGAATTCCGCTCTTTCCGAAAATACCAATATATCGTTCATTTTTCTCTCCGCCAAATTACTGTTTATCGTACAATTATTATATCACGAAAAATGAAAGAACGCAACCGATTGAATTTTGCGGGAAATATAAAACATATCTATATCTCACTAGGCTACGAGTAGCCTAATTCGTCCACGAAAAAAAGTACAGAAAAGGCACAGCTTAACGCTATGCCTAAACCTTTTTATTTGCGTTTTATTAAATTCCCTGTGGGAATTACGGTAAAAGCTGCGGGCTTTTTTTATGTAGTAATCGTTGAAGATTTCTCCGCTGTTGCCTTTCAGTCCTTCGCTCGGCAGACTAAATCCCAACGCTTTGACGGCGGCAAGTCTTTCAGTCGCAAAGAACTTGACCTTTGTCACAACTTTATCGCCGAATAATTCGTAAACCGCCGGCATAATCACCGAAAGAATTTCCTTGATTATGCTTTCTTTTTCGTAATCGCTGAGCAAGTCGAGCCGCAGTAAACCGCAATTATCGTAGACCGGCGACGTGTCGTCGCGGTGAAAAAGTTCGATTGTGCCGACAGCGGCGTCGAGCCGTTTATCGACTATCGACCATCTTACGAAATAACCGTTATCGTAACTGAATTGCCAGAATTTTATCGCTTCCGACATTCTTTCTTTCGTTGTATAGTGAAAATCGTCGCCGTGGCAGTTATCGCCGTTAAAAAACGGTACGGCTTTTTCGTCCGAATATACCTTTAAAAGGTCGTCAGCGTCGGATATACGAACCTCGCGGATAAAGAAATTTTCGCTTTCGAAAACGGGAAAATTTTTGTAAACATCCATTTTTAACCTATTTTATTGAGAATTCTTTCAAGCGCGTACTTGCCGTGCTCGTAGGTAAGTCCGCCTTGAAAATACGCAATATAGGGCGGTTTGACGGGTCCGTCGGCGGAAAGCTCGATTGAAGCCCCCGAAACGAACGTGCCCGCCGCCATTATAATCTGCTCGTCATAGCCCGGCATATCCCACGGCTCGCACGTCACGAAGGAGTCGACGGGCGAAGCGTACTGCACCTCGCGAATAAAGTTAATCATTTTATCGGCGTCGCCGAACTCGATTGCGCGGGTGATATCGTAAGGCGTTTTATCAATCGAAGGATAATTTTTAAAGCCGAGCTCCGCCATTGCCTGACCTATCAAAAGCCCTGTTTTAATTGCTTGCGACACAGTATGCGGAGCCATGAAAAGCCCTTGGTACAGATACTGATATCCGCCCGAATACGACCCCACTTCGAGCCCTATCGAGGGCGCGGTGAGCCTCTTGCCTATCATGTCGATATACTTCTCTTTTCCGCATATATACCCGCCGTTCTGCGCAAGTCCTCCCCCCGCATTCTTTATGAGCGAACCCGCCATAACGTCCGCACCGACTTCCGTCGGCTCCTTCATTTCAACGAATTCGCCGTAGCAATTGTCAACAAAGATACAGCCGTTAAACCCGAGCCCGCGTACAAATTTGCACGCCTCCTCGATTTCGGCGCAAGAAAAAGCGTCTCTCAGCTCGTATCCGCGCGAGCGCTGAATATATACGACCTTTATCTTTTCGTTAAAACTGCTGCTTATTTCCTCGTAATCGAATTTGCCGTCTTTAAGCCCGACATACTCGAAATTAATCCCGAAATCCTTTAACGAGCCGTTGCCTTCGCCGAATATCACGCCTCTCAACGTATCGTACGGCATACCGCTTATGCAAAACACCGTATCGGCGGGGCGAAGAAGCCCGAAAAGCGCCACGGTGAGCGCATGGGTTCCCGACAATAAATGCGGTGAAACTATCCCGCTTTCCGTGCCGAAAACCTTTGCGTACAATTTTCCGAGACAATCTCTGCCCTCGTCGTCATAGCCGTAACCCGTAGTCCCGTTAAAGTGCCTTAACGCAACTCTGTATTCGCGGAAAGCCTCCATAACCTTGACTTGGTTGAAATACGCAATTTCGTCCACCGCTTTAAACTTTTTTTCGAGCCTACTTTCGCAATCTTCTATAAATTTTTTATTGTTCACTTAACAGCTCCGTTACATTGTCCGCCGTCGCCTCTTCGGGGCGCAGCCACACAATTCCTTTGAGTTTTTTAAAAAATGTTATCTGTCTTTTTGCGTAATGTCTTGTGTTTTGCTTTATTATGTCACACATAATACTATGATTATAGCTATTTTTGCAATATTCAAGCACTTCTTTGTATCCTATCGCCTGCATACACTGGCAATTTTCGTCAATTCCTCTTTCAAGCAAACCCTTTACCTCTTCCACCAAACCGCACTCAATCATTTCGTCGACGCGCTTGTCTATACGTGCGTAAAGCTCCTCACGCGGGTAATCAATAGCAACCGCCAGATATTCGCGCTTTGGCGTCACCCCGTCGCGGATATCGGATTTTTTCTTTCCGCTTACCTCGTAAATTTCCAAAGCACGCACCACTCTTTTAACGTCGTTAATATGCAGTTTTTCGGCGGTTTCCGGGTCAACCTCTCTCAACAAGTTATATACAAATTCTTTGCCGTTGGTTTGTAAAAGATTATTGTATTTTTCCCTTATGTTCAAATCTGCGGCGGTATTGCCGTAACTTAAATCAAACAACAGAGAATTTATATAAAAACCCGTGCCCCCACAAATTACGGGTACCTTGCCGCGGTTTATTAAATTTTCTACAATCGGCTCGGCAAAGTTTGCATAGTCCGCGACGCTGAATTTTTCGGAGGGTTCGACCACGTCTATTAAATGGTGCTTCACCCCCCGCATTTCCGCAGCGTCGGGTTTTGCGGTTCCGATATTCAATCCTTTATATATCAACTGCGAATCTGCCGAAACAACTTCGGTATCAAGCTTTAACGCGCAGTCGACCGCAAGCCTCGTCTTGCCCGACGCGGTTGCGCCGCAAATTACTAAAACTTTCAAAAATCAAACTATCCTTTTAAACATTTTTTCAATATCTTTCTTGTTTAAAGTCACGCAAACAGGTCTTCCGTGCGGACACTTCAAACCCATATTGCCTTTCATTTGCTTTAAAAGTTCTTTCACTTCGTCGTCGGTCAGCGTCATGCCGCCCTTGACTGCGTGTTTGCACGCCGTCGTCGCAATTTTATCTTTCAGCATTTCTTCAAGTTTGATATCCTTCATCCTACCGATATCAGATAAAAGCTCGCCGAAAAACTCTTCGAGATTTATGTATTCCAAATCGGCGGGCACTTCGTCCACCCTGAACGAGCCTATGCCGAACGGCTTCAAATCGAAGCCCATGCTTCTTATGACGTCGATATTGTTTTCAATGAACTCGTTTTCTTGCGGGTTCGTACTGAAAAGATAAGGAATTAACAGACTTTGTCTGTTAATTTTTCTGTTAGCCATCTTCTCGCGCAGTCTGTCATATATAAGTCTCTCGTGCGCGGCGTGCTGGTCGATAAGATAGACCGTATCGCAAATTTCGTAAATTAAATAAGTATTAAACAAATTGCCCTTGAATTTGCACGCTTCGTATTCAATCATTTGCTGCTCGAACATTCTTCTCGCATGCGCCGCGTCGATACGCGCGTCGCCGTCAAGCCCGCTCGACACGGTACTGTTCGATACAGTCAATTTGACGGGTTCTGGCTTTGCCGTTTCAATGTATGGCTCATTCAAAAAAGGGTCGTTATATTTAATAGGCGCTTCGGGCGCTTTCTCGACCCGCGCGGAATTGAAGCTGAACGTCAGCGGCGTTGATTTTCGGGGCTCCTCGTATATTTTTTCGGGCTTTTCGCCTATCGTAGACTTCATTTCAGGCAGTCTTACGCTGTCGACAACAAATTCCGCCGCAGTAGCCGTGCCGTCGAGAACCGAGGATATAATTTTATAGACCGCGCCGAAAACGGGGCGACTGTCCGTGAACCTCACGTCCGCCTTGCTGGGGTGAACGTTTACGTCAACCATGTCCGACGGCACCTCCACGTTCAAAACATAGAAAGGATACTGCCTCTTCATGGCATACGCCGCGTATGCGTTGGTAATCGCCGTATTTATTGTGTTGTTTATGATGTAACGCCCGTTTAAAAACAAGCTTTGATAGGTCTTGTTAGGCTTGAAAAAGTTCTGGTTTCCTATATAACCGCTTAGCTTTATTCCGTCCTTTTCGGCTTTGATTTTAAAACACTGCGGAATAACCTTTGCGCCGTACACTTGCGCGATAGCCTCGTCCAGCCCGCCGCCGTGCGACTGCAAGGTGAGCTTGCCGTCCACAAAATATCTGAAAGAAACCTCGGGATTGCCGAGAATATACCTCGTAACGAAGCTTGTTATGTCGGTTTCTTCCTTTTTCTCGGGCTTTAAAAACTTTGCCCTTACGGGCGTGTTGTAAAACAAGTCGCGCACACAGATTTCCGTTCCGCAGTCAAGCGCGGCGGGTTCGATATTGCCGACGTTGCCGTCTATACACTCGACTTTATAGGCTTGATTGCCCCTCGTCACGGAGGTTAATTCGACCTTTGAAATTACCGAAATACTCGCAAGCGCTTCGCCGCGAAAGCCCAACGTCCTTATATTGTCGAGGTCGTCCGCATTTGAAATTTTACTTGTCGCGTGCGGAAAGAAAGCCGCGCGCAAATCGTCGCGTTCGATTCCGCCGCCGTTATCGACAACCTTAATAAGCTGCTTACCGCCGCGCTCGATATAAATCTCTATCTCGGTCGCACCCGCGTCAAGGCTGTTTTCAATCAACTCTTTGACTGCGGAATAGGGTCTGTCGATAACCTCTCCCGCGGCAATTCTGTTATAGACGCTTTTAGTAAGAATATTGATTTTTCTCATTTCTTAACCTTTTCAACCAGATCGCTCAAAAGCAAAAACGCTTGCATGGGCGACAATGTGTTTATATCCGTTTCACTTAAAATTATTTCGACCTCGGAAAGTCCGGGCTCATCGGGCTCGGCAATTTCGGTATTCTGCCTGAATTCCCTTCCGCCGTTTTCTATGCTTTTCAATATGCTTTTAGCCCTGTCGGTAACGCACTGCGGCACGCCCGCAAGCGCCGCGACCTCGATACCGAAGCTTCTGTTTGCACCGCCGCGCATAATTTTTCTCAAAAACACAACCCCGCCGTTGCTTTCTTTGACGGAAATTTTATAATTTTTGATGCCGTTTATCTTATATTCCAACTCGGTCAGCTCGTGATAGTGGGTCGCAAACAACGTTTTAGCCCCGATTTTTTCGGTCAAATGCTCGATAACCGCCCAAGCTATGCTAAGACCGTCGTATGTGCTCGTACCTCTGCCCACTTCGTCCAAAATGAGCAAGCTGTTTTTCGTCGCGTTCTGTAAAATCGAGGCAACTTCAATCATTTCCACCATAAACGTACTCTGGTCCGAAATGAGATTATCGCTCGCGCCGACCCTCGTAAACACTCTGTCAACCAAGGGAATTTGCGCCGATTTTGCGGGCACGAAGCTTCCGAGATGCGCCATAATAGTTATTATCGCGGTCTGGCGCATATATGTACTCTTACCCGCCATATTCGGCCCCGTGATTATCAGGGTTCTGTTGTCGCCCTCGTCGAGAAGAGTATCGTTTGAAACAAACCTCTCCTTTGTGATAACCTCTACGACGGGGTGGCGTCCCTCTTTAATTATAAGCGGGCTCGCCCCGTCGACAATCTGCGGGCGAACGTATCTGTTCGTTTTCGCCAAATCCGCGAACGCCGTCAATAAATCGAGCAAGGCAACCGCCGAAGAGATAACTTTTAATTTATTTATGTTTTCAATCAAGACCGATTTGACGTAATCATACAGCTGCGCTTCAAGTCTGACCGCGGCGTCCTCGCTGCCGAGAATCTTGCTTTCCAATTCCTTTAATTCGTCGGTAGTATACCGCTCCGCGTTCGCAAGGGTCTGGCGGCGCTGATAGTTGAGCGGTACCTTGTCCTTAAACGACTTCGAAACCTCGATATAGTACCCGAAAACGCGGTTAAAGCCTATTTTCAGCGTCCTTATATTCGTTGCGTCGCGCTCGCGCGCTTCCATTTCGAAGATTAAATTGCTTCCGTTCTTTTTGATTTTTCTCAGCTCGTCAAGCCGGGCGCTATACCCCTCTTTGATATAACCGCCGTCCTTCATTTGTGCGGGCGGAGTGTCGCTTATAGCCCGATTAATGAGCTCGGCAACAGCCGACAAATCGTAGAGTTTTTCGGAAATATCGCCTATAATTTCCGATTTGAAACCCGACAGCTGGAACTTAATGTTGGGAATAACCGAAATCGACTGCGCCAAAGCAAGGCAATCCTTCGGCAAAATATTGTTGTTGCTTATCTTGCCCGTAAGCCTTTCGATATCCTTTATTCCTTTCAGCAAGTCGCCCAACGCGAGCCTTATTACGGTTGAATTATACAGCTCCTCCACGCCGTCGAGACGGTAATCGATATCTTCCTTGCGCGAAAACGGCGCGATTACGGCGTTATTCAACAGCCTTGCGCCCATTGCCGTGCACGTCTTGTCCATAAGCCACAATAGCGACCCGTACTTTTTGCCGCTGCCGAGCGACTTTACAAGTTCGAGGTTTCTGATAGCCGTACCGTCAAGCTGCATAAAGCTTTCGTTTAAATAGTATTTAATGCTGTCGATATTTTTCAAAGCATGCATCTGTGTATCTTTGAGATACTGCAAAAGCGCGCCCGCGGCGCATATGGCGTTGTCCTTGTCCGCAACCGCATAAGCCGAAAGAGTTTTTGCGTTGAACTGCTCCAAGAGTATTCTTTCCGCCGCGGAACGGTTAAACGCCCAAGCGGGATAATTCGAAAAACGCGGCAACAAACCGCGTGTGATTTCGGGCTCCTCTCTGGACGCAAACAGCATTTCGTCGTTACAGATTATTTCCTTCATGCCGAGCTTCAACATATGCGAAACGGCTTGCTTTACGCCCGAAAATTCCGAAGCGGTCAGCTCGCCCGTGGTTATGTCCGCCCACGCAAGCGCGACGCTTTCGGCGTTTTTGCACGCACAGCAAATGTAATTGTTGGCTTTTTCGTCGAGGTGCTCGTCGTCGGTAATCGTGCCCGCAGTCACAACGCGGATTACCCCCCTTGCGACCATTCCTTTGGCAGCCGAA
This sequence comes from uncultured Christensenella sp., assembly GCA_910578195.1. Taxonomy (GTDB): domain Bacteria; phylum Bacillota; class Clostridia; order Christensenellales; family Borkfalkiaceae; genus Coproplasma. The sequence goes on from CAJTOY010000001.1 coordinate 360,505, forward strand.
GCTTCTTCGAGCTGTTCGCAGATAGCGACCTTTTCGCCGAGCGCAACGAGCTTTGCGATATAAGCGTCGGCAGCGTGAAAGGGTACGCCGCACATAGGCGCGCGCTGCGGCTCGCCGCAGTCTCTGCCCGTGAGAGTCAAATCGAGCAACGCAGAAGCCTTAATCGCGTCGTCGTAAAACATTTCATAAAAATCGCCGAGACGGTAGAAAACTATGCAATCCTCATAGTCCGCTTTCACCGCCTTGTAATGCAGCATCATTTGTGAAGTCGCCATAAATTTATCCTTGAACGCGGTCGCCTATAAGCGACACGCCGTTTGTCTTTTGTATTTTTATGTTTATAAATTCACCGATAACGTCGGTTTCGCTTTTGAAATAGCCCATTCTGCCATATTCGTCTCTGCCGAGATACATTCGCTTCTTCTCGTCGAAGCCCTCGCAGAGAATTTCGACGGTTTTTCCCTCATAATTCGAAGAATGAGCTCTTGTAAGAGAATTTACCAGCTCGACCAGCTTCATTATCCGCCGTTTCGAAACGTCCTCGGGTATCCGATTTTCCATTCTCGCCGCAACCGTGCCCTCGCGCCTTGAATATACGAAGGTAAACGCCGACGAAAAATTGACTTTTTTTACAAGCTCCAACGTCGCCTCGAAGTCCTCTTCGGTTTCACCGGGGAAACCCACTATCAAGTCTGTAGTCACCGCGCAATCGGGAATGTATTTTCTCAAAATTTCTATTTTTGCAAGATAGTCCTTTGAAGTATACTTGCGATTCATTGCCTTCAACACTTCGTCCGAACCGCTTTGTACAGGCAGATGAAGATTGCGGCAGATTTTGGGGTTTTCCAACATAACCTTTGCAAGCTCCTCGGAAAAATCTTTCGGGTGGCTCGTCATAAAACGAAGCCTGAATTTGCCTTCTATGCTTGCAATTTTTTTCAAAAGCTCGGGGAAGGTGATTTCGTCGGTGCCGTTGCCGTACGAATTTACGTTCTGACCCAAAAGGGTAATTTCCTTATAGCCTTGTTTTACAAGCTCCTCCACTTCCGCGATTATATTTTCCGATTTGCGGCTTCTCTCCCTTCCGCGAACGTACGGAACAATACAGTAACTGCAAAAATTGTTACAGCCGTATGTAATATTCACCCACGCGTTCGGGTAGCTCGTCCTGAACGGCTTGTCATCCTCGGAAACCGAACCGTCGCAGTCCTCGATTCTTATAACGGCTTTTTTCTGCTTCTCTTTTAAAAGTATATATTCTTTCAGCTTATTGAGATTGTGCGTGCCGAAAATTATGTCGACGTAGGGGAATTTTTCATGAAGATTTTCCGCCTTACCCATCTGCTGGGGCAGACAGCCGCCCACCGCTATTATCATTTTGCGGTTTACCGCTTTGAGCTTTTTAAGCATGCCGATATTGCCGAAGGCATGATTTTCGGCGTTTTCCCTTATACAGCAAGTATTGAAAACCGCGATATCCGCCTTGGAAATATCGTCGACGCTTTCATAGTTTAATTCTTCTAATATACCCGCTATTTTTTCCGATTCGTGTACATTCATCTGACAGCCGTACGTTATAATATGGTAATACTTTTGCATACAAAGATTATTGTACATTTTTTTTGTGTTTTTTTCAATTGATTTGCAACAATTATTTAATTTTATCAATACTAATTTTAATGACGAAGTTTATAAAAATAATTTCAATTATATTTTTGAGTATATTTACAGTTGTCGCAGTACTGCTTTCAACTTATTTTATCATAACCAAGGACGCTGTTTTAGACAGCAACAAGCTGATAGGCGCAGGGCAAAATATCATAATTTACGACGACGCGGGCAACGAAATAGTCAGCGCGTCTCTCGAAGCGCAGAAAAAAAGCGTTGCCGTTGAAAATTTGCAACCCGACACGGTAAACGCGTTTATCGCGTCAGAGGACAGAACGTTTTTCAAGCACAACGGTTTGAATTACAAGCGCATGCTTAAAGCGGTTTTTAAAAATATTACCGCTGGTTCGTTCAAAGAGGGCGCCTCCACTATCAGTCAGCAGCTCATTAAAAACACGCACCTTTCAAACGACAAAACCATAAAAAGAAAACTCAACGAAATAAGACTTACGCGCCAGCTTGAAAAAAGGTACCAAAAAGACGAAATTCTCGAAATGTATCTCAATACCATTTATTTCGGGCACAATTGCTACGGACTGCAAAACGCGGCGGAATTCTATTTCAACAAAAAAGCCGAAAACCTCAATTTGACCGAGAGCGCGACTATCGTTGGACTTTTGACCTCGCCGAACAACTTTTCGCCGTTTAAAAACCCCGAAAAAAGCTTAAAGCGCAGAAATATAGTGCTTAAAAACATGCTCGACTGCGAATATATCGACAATTCGGCATATGAGCAAGCGATAAACGCGCCGTTAAATGCTGTCAAATCCACGACGGAAAACAGTTACAGCGCGTATATAAACTCGATTTTCGACGAGCTCGAAGAAATAGACTTCGACTATTACGCCTTAACCGACGGCTGTATAATTAAAACCTATATGGACGTGGAAGCCCAAAAATACGTCGAAAACCTCGAATATCCCTGCGACAACGCAGTTATAATCACCGACAACGCCACGGGCGGAGTTAAAGCTTATAAATCGTCCATAAACGGCGCAAAAAGGCAACCGGGCTCCACCGTCAAACCGATATTCGTCTATGCCCCCGCAATCGAGGAAAAGCTTTTAAGCCCCTTCACGAAAATTCTGGACGAAAAAATCGACTATAACGGCTACTCGCCCGAAAACTTCGATAAAAAATATCACGGGTTCGTGACGGTTACGGAAAGCATAAAAAACAGCTACAACGTGCCCGCCGTTAAAACCCTTAACTCGCTGACCGTCGGCAAGTGCGAAAAGTACCTTACCGCAATGGATATAAAGCTTGACGACGACGAAAAAAATCTTTCACTCGCGCTCGGCGGCATGAAATACGGTCTGAATTTAAAGGAACTTGCGGACAAATATTCGATATTTCCAAACGGCGGACAATACCGCCCCTCCCGCTTCATAAAAGAAATTGTGTCAAAGGACAACAAGGTTTTATATTCTAACGATTTTATTTTCAACAACGTATTCTCTGCGGGCACTTGCTCGCTTATGAACGAAATGCTTATCGAAACGACCAAAAGCGGAACGGCGAAAAAACTGAAAGACTTTAACTTCGACCTCGCATCGAAAACGGGAACCTGCGGCAACGCAAGCGGAAATACCGACGCCTACGCCGTGAGCTACACAAGCAAAAACTGCATTGCGGTTTGGCTCGGCGACAAGGACAACACGAGGACAAGTATCACGGGCGGCACCGACTGCTGCAAAATAATGAAATCCGTACTCGAAAAGCTATACGGCGACCACTCCCCCGCTCCGCTTGAAAAAAACGAAGGAACTGTAACGGTAAATCTCGATAGAGAAGAATACTCTCAAAACAACAAACTCGTAATTGCAGACCCCGTCTGCCCCAAACTGAATATTTTAAGCGTGAAGGTTTTAAAGGGCAACGAACCGCAGCAAAAATCCGACCGTTTCAGCAACCCTACGATACCTACGCCCGTCATAAAAGTGGCAAACGGAGCCGTCAATATTGAATTATGTTACGCGAAGTACTATGCATATATTATAAAACGCACTAAAAACGGGCAAACTGAGACTATTTACGACGGAAAATGGCAACAAACAGTTACCGACACTCCCTCCGAGGGAATTTATACCTACTCGGTAATTCCGTACTACGACAGCGGCGAAGAGAAATTTTACGGCAAAGAAATAACCCTCTCACCCGTCAATAACTCCACGGGAACGGGCGACCCGCAAATTAAAATTCCCGATTTAATAAACAAAGACTGGTTCAATCAGTAAAAAAGAAATTATGGTGTATTTCTATTGACAAAAGCAAGGGCAATAAAATTGTCCTTGCTTTTATATTAGGTTTATGATATAATCAAACTACGACAAACAGTAATTTAAGCAAAGACAAACATGAAAAACAATAATATCGATTTGCGCTTATTGGAAAAGCGTATAAAACTATTAAAAAATCTAACAATTCTTTTTACAATACTTACACCTTTACCGCTACTCGGTGTTGGATTGAAATATCCGTATTCATATTGTTTCGTAGCGTTATGCGGTTTGTTTTTTGTAGCTGCCATTACGTTTGCTTTTCTTATGCACAAAACAGAGAGACAAATCAAAAGAACCGTAGCGTATTTGAAAGACGCGAGAGACAATATAGTAGCCGCAAATAACATCCTAATCGGCTTTCTTAACGGTGCTTATGCAGCTTTGGACTACAAGAAGAGCGGCGAGCTTGGTTTTGTTAATTTTACGCGGGAAGGTATTAAATTCTCGGCTGAAGGCAAATTTGCCACACAAAAAGGCTTCAAAGGCATTAAAGGCAATCATTTAGCTTTACAAATATACGGCACAAAAATGATATCTACCCCCGAAGAGTACGACGATATACTTGATTACGAAAGCAATCTTTTTAAGTTGAATATCGGTTATTTCGACGACGTTCCGTTCGCCGAAGAAAACAATTCTGGTTTGATTTTGCCCGAAGAGAACTTAACCGATAAGAGAATATTTTTTGCCTCAAACAATGGCTATTGTTGCAACTTGGATACGGCGGAAAGCGACGATATCGACTATGGCGAATTTGTCATATTAGAACATACGGAGGACAGCCTTACTATAAGCTTTAAATGTATGGTCAAGTACGGCGCCGCAGATGTAATTTACGGAAAAATAAAGCTTATTCGCGATTCACAAGATTTCGACTGAATTGTTTGATAAGTTTCAATTTGTTGTCTATACCAAAAAAATATAGCCCGCTACTTCGCTTGCGAAGATAGCGGGCTAAATATTTGTCAACAAAACATGTCTTTGAAACACACTCTTTCGGGGCTGTTTTCATTTTAAAGAGTTACGATTTCAAGGCTGTTTAAAGCTTCGTCAACCAGCATGTTTACGTTGAGCTTTGCCTCCTCCGCCTCTACGTCCGCAAGCTTTGGTCTGGTGACGGGGTGTCTGGGCAAGAATACCGTACAGCAATCTTCATAAGGCTCGATTGAGGTTTCGTATGTGCCTATCGCTCGGCTGCGCTCGATTATTTCGTCTTTGTCGAAGCCGCACAGCGGACGAAGCACGGGAAGCTTTTCTATTACGCTGTTCGAAGAGGTCATGCCCTCCACCGTCTGGCTTGCAACCTGCGCGAGGCTTTCGCCCGTTATCAGACATTGCGCGCCGCAATTCAACGCGATTTTTTCGGCAATACGCATCATAAATCGCCTTAAAAGCGTGACCATATAATCGCCGTTGCACTTTTTATGAATTTCTTCTTGTATGTGCGTCACGGAAACGATATTCAGCTTAGTTCCGCACGAATAAGCTGAAAGCTGTTTCGCAAGCTCGATAACCTTTTCTTTCGCCTGCATATTCGTATACGGATAGCTGTGAAAATGTATGCACTCGATACTCATACCTCGCTTAGCAATCATATGCCCCGCGACCGGACTGTCAATGCCTCCCGAAATCAGAAGCAAGCCCTTGCCCGAAGTGCCGACCGGCATTCCGCCCGCGCCCTTGAAAAATTCGTTGAATACAAGCGCGGTGTTGTTCTCCCTTAAATCGATATTAATTACGAACTGCGGCGAGTGAACGTCCACGCTGATTTCTTTGTTTTTGTCGAGAAGCCTTCCGCCTATTTCCGCGCTAATCTGCATGGAATTCAAAGGAAAAGTCTTGTCGGCGCGGTGCGTTTCGACCTTAAAGGTTCCGCTTTTCGAGCAGACCTCGTCGGAAGCCTTGAAAATGGCGTCCATATCCGAAGAAACTTTTAAAGCGACGCTGTACGAATGTATTCCGAATACCTTTTTAAGTCTTTCGAGTATAGTTTCAGTATCCTTTTCCTGAAAGTTCTCTATTAAATATCTTCCGCTGTGTCTGCGAATTTCGTGCTTGATGCCTTTCAGGCTTTTTTCCATATTAACGACGAAAACCCGTTCGAACCAGCCTCTGTTTTTGCCTTTTAAATGCAATTCGGCGTATCTGATTATTATAACCTTTTCCATAGTCAAGCCATTATATCCCTTCTGTTTTTTACTATTCTGTTCAAAATTTCCGCGGCGGTTTTTACTTCTTCCAACGTGTTTTCGGGCGAAAAGCTAATTCTGAGCACACCATCGGCCGAGGACTCGTCAATACCGCATGCGAGAATCACACGCGAATAACGCTTCTTTTCGTTCGAGGAGCACGCAGAGCCCGTCCCTATTATCAGCCCCGCGTCGTCGGCTTCGTGCAATATCGTTTCACCGCGCACTCCCGCCGCCGCAACCGTGAGGATATACGGCGAGCCGTTTTCGGGCGACAATATCGTGAAAAGCGATTTATCGAGGCTTGCGCGAAGCTCAAAGTTCAGCTTTGAAACAAAATTATAGTTTTCCTCGATTGATTTATACCGTTTTAACGCCGCAAGCTCGAAGCATTTTATGCCGAACACGTTTTCGGTGCCGCTTCTGAGCCCAGCCTCTTGCCCGCCGCCGAATATATACGGCTTTATAACAAGATTTTTTCTCTTTATAAGCGCGCCGCAGCCCTTAATTCCGCCAAGTTTGTGCGCGCTCACCGAGTATAAATCGAAATTTTTAGTAAATCTGAAAGGTATTTTACCGAACGCCTGCACACCGTCCGAGTGAAAAAGGGCGTATTTATTTTTCTGTTTTACTTTTTCGGCTATTTTTATAATATCGTTTATCGCGCCCGTTTCGTTATTGACGTGAATGACCGAAACCAGCGAGGTTTTATCGTCGATTAAGCTCAGCAAATGCTCCGCATTCACGCTTCCATCACAGTTAAGGTTTGCAAACCGCACCTCTATACCGCGCTGTTTTAGCTCGTTTGCGGCAGAAAACACCGCGGAATGTTCCCCGAGCGTGGTCACGACGTTTCCTCTTCTACCGCCGCCGAACAGCGCCTGATTATCGGCTTCTGTTCCGCACGAGGTAAATACAAGCGAGAAATTAACGTCGTCGGCAATCAGCGACAAAATATTCCGCCTTACCTGCTTCAATTCGAGATGCAAATTATACCCTCCCGCATATAATGCGGAAGGATTATAAAATTCGGATAATAAATATTTTTCCGCGGTTTTCAGGCACTCCGCATCGGGGCGCGACGTCGCCGCATTGTCAAGATAAATCATTAAATTTCAATCATTCCCTCGAAGGACTGTCTGACCGTTCCGTCAAGCTCGACTTCGCCGTCGGCGTTAAGCTTGACAAACAAGTCGCCGCCCTTTAATTTAACAGTAACGTCGTTTGCGCAATAGCCGCAGACAATAGAAGCCACAGCCGCCGCTGCGGCAGCCGTGCCGCACGCCCACGTTTCGCCGCTGACTTTTTCCCAGACGCGCATTTTTATTGTCATGTTGTTTACCACGCGCACTATTTCAACGTATACGCCTTGCGGGAAATATCCGATTTCGGTAATAATCTGCCCCAAAGCCTCGATATCGATATCGTCGACTTTTTCGCAGAAAATCACGCAGTGCGGATTGCCGACGTTGACAAGAGTTATATTGTAGCTTTTGCCACCGAAACCGACCTCGCGGTTTATCACTTCCCCTTCCAGCGCGGAAGGTATTAAATTTCCGTCGAACACGGGCTTGCCGAGGTTTACGGAAACCGAGCTCGCCTTGCCGTTAAACGACTTTACAGAAAGCTCCTTAACGCCGCTGCTACTCTCAATCGTCATATTCTCGCCCGCCATTTTGTTGTCGAACAGATATTTCGCAACGCACCTTAAAGGGTTAGCCGCAAGACCGCCGTCACTTCCGTCGCGATTAAATACGCGCATTTTTGCGTCCGCAATGTCGGAGTTTTCAATCATTACGACGCCATCAGCGCCGATTGCATAATGTCTGTCAGAGAAATTTATCGCAAGCGATTCGGGGCAAGTGATGCGGTTATCGATGTTGTTGAAGAAAATATAATCGTTGCCGCAGCTGTGCATCTTGGAAAAGCTGAGCTTTAATTTTTCTTTTCTTAAATTGTTTATATCCACAAGCTCGGTATTGAATTCGTTGTACCTTCCCGCTATTACGTCCGCAAGCGCGTTGGTCGTGTCGAGCGAGGTAAGCACCGTTATGCCAAGCAAAATCGCGTGGTGATGCAAGCTCATGTAGTTGGAAATTGACTCGACGTCGGTTTTACCCGTATAGACGATATAGTCTATCTTACCCTCGTCCATTAATTTAAAAATTTCCTCGTTGCTCGAAAGTCTTGCAACCTCCGTGCAATCGATACCCAAACTCTTTATTACGTTGCAAGTGCCCTTCGTGGCGTAGAACGTGAGCCCGAGGTCGGCGAACTTCTTGACGATATTTACGATTTCGAATTTATCCTGGTCGTTGATTGTAAAGTAAATTCCGACCGAATTCTGCTTCGTGGGGCGTTTCATATTGAAGCCCGCCGAAACAAGCCCCTTGAAAAGCGCCTCTTCTATCGTCTTGCCTATTCCCAGAACCTCGCCCGTCGATTTCATTTCGGGTCCAAGTTGCGAGTTTACGTCGTTGAGCTTTTCAAACGAAAATACGGGCACTTTTACCGCTACATACGGCGAATTCTTGTAAAGCCCCGTTCCGAAGCCGAGATTTTTAAGCTTTTCGCCGAGCAAAATTCGGGTCGCAAGCTCGACCATAGGTACGCCCGTAACCTTTGAAATATACGGGATTGTCCTCGAAGCCCTCGGGTTAACCTCGATAACGTACAGCTCGTTATGATAAATAAGATACTGAATATTAATGAGTCCCTTCGTCTTTAACGACACGGCGAGCTTTGCTGAAATATCCTCGACCCTTTTAAGCATGGCGTCGCTGAGGTTATAGGGCGGATAAACTGCTATCGAGTCGCCGCTGTGAACGCCCGCGCGCTCGATATGCTGCATTATTCCGGGTATAAGCACGTCAACTCCGTCGGAAATGGCGTCCACTTCAAGTTCGGTACCCATTAAGTATTTGTCGCAAAGCACGGGGTTTTCTATCTTCTGGGCAAGTATTACGTCCATATATCTTTCGATATCGTTTTGCGTAAAGGCAATGGTCATATTCTGCCCGCCGATAACGTACGAGGGGCGAAGCAACACGGGATAACCCAGAGTTTCCGCGGCTTTGACCGCCTCTTCCTTGGACATAACCGTCAAGCCCTTCGGGCGGGCGATACCGAATTGTTCCAAAAGCTCGTCAAATCTCTCTCTGTCCTCGGCGAGGTCGACGCTGTCAGCGGGCGTACCGAGTATACGCACTCCCTTTTTATCGAGATAGCTGCAAAGTTTAATCGCGGTCTGACCGCCGAACGTGATAACCACGCCGTAGGGTTTCTCGACGTCGATTACGTTCTGTACGTCCTCGGGTGTGAGAGACTCGAAATACAGTCTGTCCGCCGTATCGAAGTCGGTCGATACGGTTTCGGGGTTGTTGTTGATTATAATCACTTCGTAGCCGAGGCGTTTAAGCGCCCACACGCAGTGAACGGACGAATAGTCGAATTCAATGCCTTGTCCTATTCGGATAGGCCCCGAGCCGATAACGATTATTCTCTTCTTTTTGCTGTTTTTAACAAAGGGCTTTGCCTCGTCGTGCTCCTTTTCGTCGTAGGTCGAATAGAAATACGGTGTCTGGGCGGAGAACTCCGCGCCGCAGGTATCGACCATTTTATAGACCGAATTTGAGTGCGCAGGCAACTCGAAGCCCGAGAATTTTTGCAATTCCTTGTCGGGATACCCCAGCTTCTTACCGCGCAGATACTGCTCCTTAGTGAGCTTCGCGCCCGAAATTTCCTTTTCGTAATCGGCGAGGTTTTTAAGCTTGTTCAAGAACCACTCGTCGATTTTCGTTATCGAATAAATTTTATCAACCGTTACTCCGCGCTTGATTGCCTCGTAAACTATAAACAGCCTTTCGTCGGTCAAGTCGGGAAGTCTTTGAATAATTTCTTCGTCCGAAAGCTCTGCGAATTTGGGGATATTGAGGGTAGCAACCGAAATTTCCGCGCCGCGCACGGCTTTCATTATCGCCATTTCGAAGCTCGTGCCGATTGCCATGACCTCACCCGTGGCTTTCATTCTCGTGCCCAACTCTCTCTTTGCGTACAAGAATTTATCGAACGGCCATTTGGGGAGCTTTACGACCACATAGTCGAGCGTCGGCTCGAAACAAGCATAGGTTTTGCCCGTAACGTCGTTTTTAATCTCGTCGAGAGTGTATCCCAGCGCGATTTTAGTCGCGACCTTGGCTATGGGATAACCCGTCGCCTTCGAGGCAAGCGCGGACGAGCGCGAAACCCTCGGATTGACCTCTATTACAGAATACTCGAACGAATCGGGGTTGAGCGCAAACTGACAGTTACAGCCGCCCTCTATTTTAAGCTCGGAAATGATATCGAGCGACGCCGTCCTCAGCATCTGATATTCCTTGTCCGAAAGCGTGACGGCAGGCGCAATTACAATAGAATCGCCCGTATGAATTCCGACGGGGTCGAAGTTTTCCATCGAGCACACGGTGAGCACGTTGCCCTTGCCGTCGCGCAAAACCTCGAATTCGATTTCCTTCCAGCCGCCTATATACTTTTCGATAAGCACTTGAGTTATGGGCGAAAGCATAAGCCCGTTATTGGATATTAAACGAAGCTCCGCCTCGTCCTTAGCCACGCCGCCGCCCGCGCCGCCGAGCGTATATGCGGGGCGCACAATTACGGGATAGCCTATTTTTTCGGCTATCGCGACGCACTCGTCCACGGTATAGGCAATATCCGAGGGCACGACGGGCTGGTTGATTTTCTGCATGGTTTCCTTGAAAAGCTCCCTATCCTCCGCCCTGTCTATCGAGTCGAGGTTGACGCCTATCAGCTTAACGCCGTATTCGTCGAGGAAGCCGCTTTTCGCAAGCTGACAGCCGAGCGTAAGTCCCGTCTGTCCGCCCAGCGAAGCCAAAAGACTGTCGGGGCGTTCCTTTATTATTATTCTCTTTAAGCTGTCGACCGTCAAAGGTTCGAGGTAAATTTCGTCCGCAAGCGCGCTGTCGGTCATAATCGTAGCGGGGTTCGAATTGCAAAGCACGACGTCGATACCCGCGTCTTTTAAAACTCTGCAAGCCTGAGCGCCCGCATAGTCGAATTCTGCGGCTTGTCCGATAACTATCGGACCCGAACCTATAACAAGTACTTTTTTGATATCTTCTCTCTTAGGCATTGTATTTTCCTTCCTTGACGTTCCTTATAAATTTATCGAAAAGAAAAGCCGCGTCGCGGGGCCCGCCGCATGCTTCGGGGTGAAACTGCACCGTAAAGGCGTTCAGTTCGGGATAATCGAAGCCCTCGCAAGTATTGTCGTTCGCATTGACGTAAGCAAGCTTACCTACGCCCTTCAAGCTCGACGATACGACCTCATAGCCGTGGTTCTGGCTGGAAATGTACACTCTGCCCGTTTCAAGGTTTTTGACGGGCTGGTTGGCGCCGCGGTGACCATACTTCATTTTCTTTGTTTTACCGCCCATTGCAAGCGCAAACAGCTGATGCCCCAGACAAATTCCGAATATAGGCAGCTTGCCAGCAAGCTTTTTGAGATTTTCTATAATTTCAACGTTTTCGGCGGGATCGCCGGGGCCGTTGGTGAGCATAAGTCCTTGCGGTGCAATTTTCAAAATATCCTCGGCGGTATAAAAGGACGGAACTTTTACGCAGTAGCAACCCCTCTTCACGAGCTCGCGCACGATGTTGTCCTTCGCGCCGAAATCCCAGACCGCAACCTTTAAGCCGTCGGGGTCGCCGAAATATTCGACTTCGCCGCAAGTGACGCTTTTAACTGCGTTTTTGATTAAATAACCGTTGAACTCGTCAAAGTTTTTCAAGGGCTTAGAGGTAATCGCGGCGTTCATTACGCCCGCCTCGCGCACAATTTTTGTCAGCTCGCGCGTGTCTATGCCGTATACGCCGGGTATTCCGTTTTCTTTAAGAAATTCGTCGAGGGTTTTCTCACTGCGGAAATTAGAGGGACGGTCGCACTTCTCGCGCACTATATAAGCCGAAACCCAAGGCTTCTTACTCTCACAATCGGGCGTTACGCCGTAGTTGCCTATAAGCGGGAATGTCTGCGCGACAATCTGTCCGAAATAGCTCGGGTCGGTAAGCGTTTCGACGTAGCCCGTCATACCCGTTGTAAAGACAAGCTCACCGACGACTTCGCCGTCCGCGCCGAAGCGTTCGCCGACAAACTGTTTGCCGTTCTGTAAGGTTACATAAACTTTGTTGTTCTTCATTGCGTTTATCCTTTTGCTAAAATAAAGACTGATTTAAAAAATAAATCAGTCAATTAAAAAATTATTTACTTTATTTGAAAATACTTCAACCGCTGAAACGAGAAAATTGCTTTCAGCGTACTTAACAGCTATTCGTAATCCAAAATTAACTACATTTTTCATAACCTAATTGATTATATAATAACCCTCTGACTAAGTCAAGCATATTTCAATAGAGATTTATCAGAAAATCAAAGCTTTTGAGTTGCTTGCGAAGCTGTTTGCACGACGGCTCGAAGCATGCAACCAGCTTCCAGAACTCTTGCGAGTGGTCAAAATGCACTGTATGGCACAGCTCGTGAATAATCACATATCTCTGCAACGACGGCGGCAGCATAAACAAAAAATAGTTGAAGGTTATATTTCCCTTTTTGTCACAGCAGCCCCATCTTCTTTTATAGGCTTTTATGTTGAAGCTTTCTACCCGAAAGCCGTATTTTTGCGCAGTTTTTTCGGCGATATAAATCAATACGCCCGAATACGTTGAAATAAAAAGGGGCTTAATACGCTTTAAAGAAGTCACATAAACGCCGTCATCCGCTATCTCGTTTTTATTCGATATTATGAGCGGAAGCTTGTTGCCGCATATGTAAATTTTTTCGTACGCGGTAATTTCCTTGTTTGCGTCGAGCTTTTTGGAATTTTCCGCAAGGATTTTTAAAAGCCAGTCCTTTTTGCTTTCGACGAATTCGTCAATCTTTTCCTCACGCATATTCAAAGGGCAACGCACCGTTATATCGTTTTCCGCCGTAACCGAAAGACAAACCGTTTTACGGTTCGAACGTACAATCTTATACGTCATTAAATTTTACCCGCATCTGAACGCGCAAATCCCCGCAAACTCTACCCTCGACCAGATAATAACCCTCTTGCTCGGAACGGACGATATCAATCCTCTCGCCCTCTTTGCACTGCTTGACGTAGGTTATTTGTACCGAGCTTAAAGATTTGCCTTTGAGTTCGTCCACCGTGAACGCGTCGAATAAAAAATCGGCGTACTTGGTGTTGTTGACGTGGAAATAATGGTCGTAATCGGAGTACGTTACGGTCTTGGTATAAACCGATTTTCCGTCTGTCGCGAGCGGAATTTTCCAGTCGGAAAATTCAATGCTTCGGCAAGTATTGTAATCCTTAAAATCGCTTTCCCTGAAAAACGCCGACGACGGCACGGGGGCGAACGTTTGAGTGCTGACCATAAACCAGCGCGCGGTTACAACGCCCACCTTTTCGTCTCCGACGTAAATTTCGCTGTCCCTCAAAAATATCAGAAGGCGCGGCTTTAAAGGCCATGTGTGTATGGTAACAGTTTCGCCCAGCTTAATATTCCGTTCAAGCTTTATATAGCAGTTTACTATTATGAACCCGAGATTTTTCGGGCTCAACGCCTCGTAACCGAACCCCAGCTCGTCAGCGGACAGACACGCCGACTCTTCCAGAAAAGACATAAGCGACGACAGTTTAAGGTTGTCGAACGCGTCTACGTCGGTATATCTCAATTCATAACTTCTGATATTTTTGTACATTTTCAAACCTCGCTATGCCACTGATTTTAACACTTTTATGCCCGATTGTCTAATATTTTAACAAAAAAACCCGATTATGTGTGACATAGTACCTTTTATTTACACCAAAACATTGACATAATACGCCTTTTATGCTATAATATTACAAACTACGGAGGACATTATGGACGAGGAAACGAAAGATACGCTTGCCGCCGACGAAGAGAATAAAAGCGCGATAAGCGCCGACCTTATCAGAGGGCATATCAATACTATCATACTTCGCACTTTGTACGACCGCGATAAGTACGGATATGAAATAATCGACGAAATCGAGAAAAAAAGTCACGGACAATATTCCTTGAAACAACCCACCCTTTACAGCGCTTTAAAGCGCCTTGAAACGCAAGGCTACATAAACGCGTACTGGAAGACCGACGAGGTATCGCTCGGCGGCAGAAGGAAGTATTACACCCTCACCGACAGCGGTAGAGAAATCACCGAAAAAAATCAAGCTGAATGGGAATATTCGAGGACTGTTATCGACAACCTCATTTCCGACCGCTCGTTCGATTTTTCGCGTCCCGCCCCCGCTCCCTCCGTCGACTTTAAAATATTGAAAAAGTCAACCTCTCGCGTGCCCGTCGTAAAAGACGACGAGGACGATGACGAGCCCGCAACAGCTACCGAAGTAGAAGCTGTAACGGAACCGCCCGTTATCGCTCGACAAGAAGTCAGGGTTGAACCCGAGCACGACGAAATGAGCGCGGAACAGCGCAGAATAGTCCACGAGAACTATTTAAGGCTGATATCACAGCCCGTCACGCCTCCGCCCAAGGAGGTCGACGTAGTGCCCGTTGCGGACAATATCGACACGGACAAGCTTATGTACAACAATAAGCCCGAAACCGAACGCGATTACCGCAACCTTATAAATCACTTATTTGACAGAACGCTAACGCGGAACAACTATCAAAAACAGCCCCCGCAAGAAAAACCCGCCCCCGTTACCGACTACGACGACTTGTCCGAACGGGCGGAAAAAGACGGGCTTAAATTGAGCAATTCAGAGTTTGTTATTTCCGCGCACAAGAAAAGCTATAACCGCGGCGGAGCGCTTTTCAAGTCCTCGCTGATTGTAACGATTATTCTCATGCTTGAATTTACTGTCTGCCTTTTGTTCAAAAATCAGTTGGGCGTAAACCTCGCATATCCGTTCGTAATTCTTGCGTTAGCGGCGGCACAGCTTCTCATTTTCGGAGTTGTCTATTATAACGATTTCGGCAAAACCACGAGGAAGCCCTCTTCCGCCACTTATCTGACGGCGTGCATAATCGTGACAGTAATTTTAATTATAGTTATCTGCTTGATATCTTTGCTGTTAAAAGTCAATTACGCATCGGCGGGCGATATCCTCGCTAAAATAATAATCCCGTGCATAATCGCATTGAATATCCCCTTATTCTCGGTTTGCTTCTACGCATTCAGTAAATAAACTAAACCCCGCAAAGTTTTGCGGGGTTTCTCTTTTTATTTTGCAAATTCGCTTGCGCGGAATTCTCTTATTACGTTGACCTTAATCTGTCCGGGATATTCGAGTTCTTTCTCGATTTTCTTTGCAATGTCCTTTGCAAGGAACAGCGTCTGCGCATCGTCAATCTTTTCGGGGTTAACTATGACGCGCACCTCTCTGCCCGCTTGTATCGCATAGCACTTGTCGACGCCGCGGAAATGTCCCGCAATCGCTTCAAGCTTTTCAAGCCTCTTGACGTAGTTCGTGCCCGTTTCCCTTCTCGCACCGGGTCTTGCGCCCGAAATACCGTCCGCCGCCGCGACAAGCACGGCTTCGATAGTCGTGGGCTCGCAGTCGCCGTGGTGCGCCGCAATCGCGTTGATAACCTTTGCACTCTCGTGATACTTCTTTGCAAGGTCCGCGCCGAGCTGGATATGCGTGCCCTCTTGCTCATGGTCGACCGCTTTACCGATATCGTGCAGTAAGCCCGCGCGCTTTGCGAGGTTGACGTCGAGCCCGAGCTCGGAAGCCATAAGTCCCGCAAGCTGCGCAACTTCGATTGAGTGTTTATAGACGTTCTGTCCGTAGCTCGTTCTGTATTTCAGTCGGCCGAGAAGCTTGATAATTTCGGGATGAAGTCCGAAAATTCCAACCTCGAACATCGCGCTTTCGCCCGCGGATTTGATTTCGGCGTCCATTTCTTTTTTGACTTTCTCGACGGTTTCCTCTATCCTTGCGGGGTGAATTCTGCCGTCGGAAATGAGCTTTTCAAGCGAAAGTCTTGCAATTTCGCGCCTTACGGGGTCGAAGCCCGAAAGAATTACAACCTCGGGGGTGTCGTCGATTATAAGCTCGATACCCGTCGCATTCTCGATTGCGCGGATATTTCTGCCCTCGCGCCCGATAAGTCTTGCTTTCATATCGTCGCTCGGCAACTGTACGACCGAGACGGTAATTTCCGAAGCGTGGTCGGCGGCACAACGCTGCACGGCGAGCGAAATTATTTTCTTCGCTTCGTTTGTTGCCTCGTCTTTTGCCGTCTGCTCGATATTCCTTACTTGAAGCGCCACGTCGTGACGCGCCTCGTCAAGAATTTCGTTGGAAAGAATTTGCTTCGCCTCTTCTTTCGTGAGCTGTGCGACCTTTTCCAGCTCCTGAATCATCAATTCGTGCTGATGGTCTATCTTCTCTTGTGCCTTCTTTAATTCCTGTTCCTTGTTGACAAGTTCCTTCTTCTGCTGTTCCAAAGCTTCGTTTTTCTTTGTAATAGCCTCTTCCTTCTTGTCCAGCGAGTCTTCCTTTTGCAAAAGCCTTTGCTCTTGCTTCTGCAATTCGAATTTCTTCTCCTTGCTTTCTCTTTCAAACTCGTTTCTTAATTGCAGCTCCTGTTCCTTAACCTCTAATATTGCCTCTTTTTTCAACGCTTTTGCTTCGGCTTCCGCCTTGTGCATAGCGTCCTCGATTATTTTCTGCTCTCTTGCCTGAACTTTACCTAATCTTTTTTCCGTCGAAATCTTGTAAATGAAAATGCCGACGAAAAGCCCAATACCAAGTGCAACAACAAATGCGCCGATTATGAGCCCGATTGCCAGACCCACATTCATGCCGGTTGCAAGAAACAGGTTGCTTAGTGATGTTGTGTACATTTAAGCCTCCTGATAATTAAATTTAAATATATACTCAATCCGAAAGGACTTGTTTATATCCACCTACTATTTTACACCCATATTTTTAAAATGTCAATTTATATTATAAAAAAAAGCGGTATAAACCGCTTTTAATCATTTTAAATCGTCCAGCCAGACCGCGCAAACCGCGTCGGAAGGCATACGCCAGTCACCGCGCGGCGAGAGAGATACCGAACCGACTTTTACGCCGTCCGGCACGCACGAGCGTTTGAATTGCTGGGCAAAAAATCTCTTATAAAAATTTTTGAGCCACTTGTCTATCGTCGCTTTCTCGTAGTCGCCTTTGAACGCGACTTCGGCAAGATATTTCACTTTTTCGGGGCTGAACCCGCGCCTTATACCGTAGTATAAGAAAAAGTCGTGCAGTTCGTAGGGACCGACCAAATCCTCGGTTTTCTGGGATATTTCGCCGTTTTCGGGCGGCAGAAGCTCGGGACTGATTTCGGTGTTTAAAATATCGTTCAGCACCTCTTCGCATTCACCGCCGAGCCTTGCAGCCTCAAACCTTACAAGATGCTTCACAAGGGTTTTGGGAACCGAACAATTCACCCCGTACATTGACATATGGTCGCCGTTATACGTCGCCCAGCCAAGCGCCAGCTCGCTTAAATCTCCGGTGCCGATAACAAGTCCGTTCGTCTGATTGGCTACATCCATAAGAATAAGCGTTCTCATTCTCGCTTGCGCGTTTTCATATGTTACGTCAAGCTTTTCCTTATCGTGCCCTATGTCCTTGAAATGCTGTGTAACGCTGTCCGCTATCGGGATAATTTTGCTTGTCGCGCCAAGCGCTTTTATCAGCTTTAAGGAATTATCCTTCGTTCTGGAAGTAGTGCCGAACCCCGGCATTGTAACGGCAATGATGTCTTTAACGTCTTTTCCGACCGCCTTGAACGCGCGGCGGGTTACAAGCAATGCCAGTGCCGAATCAAGCCCGCCCGATACGCCTATTACCGCCGTTTTCGAATTAGTATGAATCAGCCGTTTTTCAAGCCCCTTTGCTTGTATCGTGAGAATTAATTCGGCTCGGTCGGAAAGCAATTTTCCGTCGGGCACGAACGGCGTCTTTGAAAACGCGCGAGTGAGTTTTCCGTCTTTCTCCGAGGCGGTGAAATTTACCACCTCATACCCGACGGCTTCCCCGTACAAGCCCGACATTCTGCGCCTCTCCGCCGCGAGCATTTCAACGTCGATTTCCGAATAAATAAGCCCGTTTTCAAACAGCTTGCTTTCGGCGAGCACAACGCCGTTTTCAGCAATAAGATTATGCCCCGCAAAGGCCATGTCGGTAGTGCTTTCGCCGTCGCCCGCGTCGCAGTAAATATAACCGCAGATAAGCTTGCCGGACTGCATTTTAACAAGTTCGCGCCGATATTCGGCTTTACCGACAAGCTCGTCGCTGCAAGATAAATTAACGATTATATTCGCACCCGCAAGCGCGTGCGCAACCGACGGCGACTGCGGAGCCCACAAATCCTCGCAAATTTCCGCCGCGACGGTGAATTCCTCCGTCGCCTTGAATAAAATTTTACTGCCGAACGCGACTTCTTCGCCGTTTATAACTGTCGTCTGATTTTCGTGCGCGGGCAAAAAATAGCGCTTTTCATAGAATTCGCCGTAATCGGGAAGATAGGTTTTCGGCACAACGCCCAGAATTTTTCCGTCATGAAGCGCAACCGCGCAATTATAAAGCTTATTGCCGTGCCTTATAGGCGCGCCGATAAACACCAGCGTATCGAACCCTTCGGTAGCCTTGCAAATTTCCGCGACGGCACTTTCGACGCTACTTAACAACACGTTTTGATTGAAAAGGTCGCCGCAAGTGTAGCCGCACACGCAAAGCTCGGGAAAAACAGTCAGCTGACTGCCGTTTTTTGCGCTTTCTTTGACAGCCTTTATAATATTAGCTGTATTGAATTTTACGTCCGCCACCCTTATCTCGGGCGTAGCGGCGCAAACCTTGATAAAACCGTGTTTCATTAGTCCTTCTTGCGGAGGGCAGCTTTGTGCGCCTCTCTTATTTTCGCGTCGATTTCGGCTTTAACTTCGGGGTTATTCTTCAAATAATCCCGCATTTTTTCGCGGCCCTGCGCCACTTTCTCCTCATTGTAATAGTAGAACGCACCGCTTTTCGAGAGTATGCCGTACTCGACGCCCAAGTCGATAAGACAGCCCTCCTGCGAGATGCCTTCGCCGTAAATTATATCGAATTCCGCAACCTTGAAAGGGGGCGCAACCTTATTTTTTACAACCTTGCACTTCGCGCGGTTGCCGACGATATCGCCCTCGCTTTTCAGCGCGTCGGCTTTTCTTATATCGAGCCTTACGGTAGCAAAGTATTTCAGCGCCTTGCCGCCGGGCGTAGTTTCGGGATTACCGAACATTACGCCTACCTTTTCGCGCAGCTGGTTGATAAATATAACGCAGGTTTTCGAACGGTTTGTTATAGCCGTCAGCTTTCTGAGCGCTTGCGACATAAGTCTTGCGAGAAGTCCGACGTGCGTATCGCCCATATCGCCTTCGATTTCAGCCTTGGGCGTAAGCGCCGCAACCGAGTCAACGACGATAACGTCGACCGCGCTCGACCTTACGAGCGATTCGCAGATATCGAGGGCTTGCTCGCCCGTGTCGGGCTGGGATAAGTATAATTCGTTGGTATCGACGCCCAACGCGTGCGCATACTGCGCGTCGAGGGCGTGCTCCGCGTCTATGAACGCCGCTACGCCGCCCGCTTTCTGCGTTTCCGCGATAATGTGAAGCGCGACCGTCGTTTTACCCGAGGACTCGGGTCCGTAAATTTCGAGTATCCTCCCGCGGGGTACGCCGCCTACGCCGAGCGCAAGGTCGAGCGAAAGACAGCCCGTGGGGATAATGTCGAGGTCGGCGCTTACGTTGTAATCGCCGAGCTTCATTATCGAGCCCTTGCCGTACTGCTTTTCAATCATTGCCACGGTTGAATTTAGTGCTTTGAGTTTTTCTTCGTTCATAGTTATCTCCTGATTTATTTTATCGTTTTATAAGCAAGGAACAACGCGAGATTGATTGCCGTATTCGTAACTGCCTCTCTGCTTCCTTTCAGATAGTATTCATATACGGAAATGTTTTCCTTGGTACCGACCGCTATATAGCACAGCCCGACGGGTTTTGCGGTGTTGTCCGACTTCGGCCCCGCAATCCCCGTGGTTGCGATAGCCAAATCGCAGTCGCCGCCGCCTAAAAGCCCTTCCGCCATTTCGTGCGCAACCTCTTCCGACACCGCGCCGTAGTGTCTCAGCGTAAGTTCGTTAACGTTCAGCCTTTTTATTTTCGCCTCATTTGCATATGTGTTCAAGCCTTCAAAATAGACCTCGCTTATCCCCGAAACGTCGACGAGGCGCTTGCCTATTCCGCCGCCCGTAAAGGATTCCGCGACGCTTATTTTCATTCTGCGAAGTTTTAAAAATCTGAAAAGCTGTTCTGTCAAGGATACGTTTTCGATTGCATAGACGTGCTCGTTTAAAGAAGCGCAAAGCGTTCTGTAAACCTTGTCGAATATGCTTTTCGGCAATTTGTCCGAATATACGATTTCGAGCGAACAGTCGCCGAACGTATCGCTTATGTTGACGTTTATGTCCTTTTTTATGCTTTCGCCGTCCTCTTCAAGCGCTTTTTGAAGGGCGGCGTTTATCTCCGCCGCGGACGCGCCGACGGTCTTAATATAGGCTTTCTCGTATTTTATGCCGTATCTTGCGTCAAGTATGTTTTTGATATCGTCATACCGCAGTCTGTTTTCGGTATCCGAAAAAATCATAAAGACACAACCTTCGTCCGACTTTAAAATGCCCAGCTCGCTGAATTCCGCGGAATACAGCGACTTGACGAAGTTTTTGAGCATACTCTCCATACCGACGGGGCAGTGAATAAACATGTTTTCGTAATTCTGTCTGCCGTCGATAAGCGACCTTACGATTTCCTCTGGGCTGTCGTATGCGACGTAAGATATTTTATCGAAATAATAACCCAAAGCGGAAGCCGCGTTTATAAGCGAATTTTCTCCGTCGAAATTATTCAGTTTTTTGTTTCTGAACGCCACCAGACAGTTTTTGTTGAGTCTGGAAGCCGCATTGTTTTTCGAACTCATTGTTTCAATACGTCGATATTTTTAATGATATAATTCGCACCCGAAATCACCGTTAAAATCACGGCGAGCCCGAACAGCGCCAAGCCGATATAGTTTATAATTTCAACCAACTGCCCTTCGATAAATTCGGCAAGCCCCGCGCCGAAAAGCAAAACGATAATGCTTGCGTCTTGCGTGACAGTCTTGTATTTACCGAAAATATCCGCCGCGATTACGCAGCCCGCGTCTGACGCGACAAGTCTGAACCCGCTGACGATTATTTCTCTTGCGAGAATTATAACCACGCCAGCGCCCGCAACAATCATTGCCCAGCTGTCAAGATAGCCCGCAAAGATATCCGGAACGGTCAAAAAGACCACGAACGCCGATAAAACCAGCACCTTGTCCGCAATGGGGTCCAAAAACTTGCCCATATTAGTTACAAGGTTGTATTTGCGCGCTATCATGCCGTCGAGCAAGTCGGTAAGGCTTGCAATAATGAAAACGGCAAGCGCCACGATATAGTGCGAGGTGAACGATAAATAAAAAAACAATATGAACACGGGAATCATAAACATTCTGCTAAGCGTCAGAATATTAGGCAAGTTCATTATTTTCTTTTTGTTGTTGTCTGTCATAATCCGAACTCCTCCGTTTTGCCGTACAAGTCGTAGTTGTCGTAACCCGTAATCAAAACGTCGTAATATTCGCCCTGAACGGCGTCAAATGCGTTAAAATACACCTTGCCGTCAATCTCGGGCGCACTGAAATATCCTCTGCCTTCGAAGCAACTTCTTTCGTAGTTTATTCCGTCGCACAGAACGCGAAGCGTTTTACCCACAAAACCTTTCAGCTTCTCGGCGGATATTTCACGCTGGACCGAATAAAGCTTTTTCACCCTCTGCCGTTTGACCTTTGCGGGAACTTGTCCCGAAAGTTTGTACGCGGCGGTGTCGGGTTCTCTCGAATACTCGAAGAAGCCGCAGTTGTCGAGCTTGCTTTCCCTCAAAAAGGAACAAAGCGCCTCGAATTCCTCCTCGGTCTCCGACGGAAACCCCGTTATAAACGTAGACCTAAGCGCGATACCGGGGATATTTTTTCTCAGTTTTTCGATTAAAGCGAGATATTCACGCCTGCTCCCCTTTCGGTTCATAAGCTTTAAAATTCTGTCCTCGCTGTGTTGCAGAGGAATATCCAGATATTTTATAATCTTATCGTTATTTTTTATCTCTTCGATAAGCTCGTCGTCAATCATATCGGGATAGCAGTACAATAATCTTACACTATTAATGTTGACAAGCGTTGTCAACTTTTGTAAAATTTCCCGCAATTTTTTTTGACCGTACAAATCTATGCCGTAGCGGGTCACGTCCTGCGCTACCAAAATGAGTTCGGATACGTCGCCGAGGCTTTCGGCTTCCTTTAAAAGCTGTTCTACGGGATAACTGACGTATTTGCCGCGGATTTTGGGAATTAAGCAATAAGTGCAACGGTTGTTACAGCCGTCCGCAATCTTCAAATATGCGTAATGCTGCGGGGTGGTTACAACTCTGTCGGTTGCGGTCGATATATCGCCCTTTCCGACGTAATTTGCTCGTTTGCCGGAATAAGCCTCTTCCAAAGCCTCGAAAAGCTTGTCATAGTCGTTTATGCCGAGAAAAACGTCCGCCTCGACAAGTCCTTCGAAAACCTCGGAAATATATTTTTGCGGCAGACAGCCCGTGACGACAAGCTTTTCGAGCTTGCCGCTTTTATATCCCGCACAGTCGAGCGCGGTTTCGATTGCTTCCTTTCTCGACGCGTTTAAAAATGCGCAAGTATTGACAATCAAAATCTGCGCTTCGCTTATTTCATCGGTAATGCGACAGCCTTCGTTTTTGATTATTGACAAAAGTTTTTCGGAATCTACTCTGTTTTTGTCGCAACCGAGCGAAATCAACCCGAAATTCTTTTGCGTGAAATCAGTCATCTATTTCTCCGTAGGTATTCAAAAATTCTTCTCTGGAAAGCAACACCTTGCGAGGCTTCGAGCCTTCCGAATGAGTAACGTAGTTCATATTTTCCATCCAGTCGATAATCTTGCACGCCTTGATGTATCCGACGGGGAAGCGGCGCTGTATCATGGACACGGAAGCCTGGTTGGAGGTTATGCAGTATTTGAGCGCCTTGATATAGGTTTCGTCTATCTTCGCGTCACCGCCCTCTGCGCCGCCGTCGCCTCCGCCGTTACCTTCGGCGGACTCTTCGACTTCAACTTTATTGATAAAGTCGGAAACACTCTGGTCGAAGTAGGTTTCGTTGTGCGCCTTGACGAAGTCGGTAACCCTCTGCACCTCGCCCGAGCTTATAAAACAGCCCTGAATACGCGCGAGGTCGGGACTTTCCGCCGAACGGAAATACAAATCGCCCTTGCCGAGAAGCTTTTCCGCGCCGCCGACGTCGAATATCGTCTGCGAATCGTTGAACGAGTTGACCTTGAAGCCTATACGCGTAGGCAAGTTCGATTTGATAAGACCCGTGATACAGTCGACCGACGGACGCTGTGTCGCGAGAATAAGGTGAATTCCGCACGCACGCGCCATCTGTCCGAGTTTGATAATTTTACTCTCGATGTCCTTTTTGGCTTGCAACATCAAGTCGCCGAACTCGTCGAGAATTATGACGATTTTCGGAAGCTTTTCCTCGCCCTCGGGCAAGTTGGCGTTGTATTCGTCGAGATTTTTAGAGGTCTTGCCGTGTTCGCTCATTTCCTTAATGAGCGCATAACGACGGTCCATTTCCTTAATCGCCCAGTTGAGCGCTTTAATAGATTTATCCGCGTCGTGGATAATTTCGTTAATCATAAGGTGGGGAAGCTTGTCGTAAGGAATAAATTCGACTTGCTTCGGGTCTACGAGAATAAGCCGCAGCTCCTCGGGGCTGTACTTATAAAGTAAGCTTATGATAAGCGCGCTGAGACAGATACTCTTACCGCTACCCGTTGTACCCGCGACGAGCAAATGGGGCATTTTCGTAATATCGGGACAAGTCACCTCGCCCTCTACGTTTTTACCGAGGGCAAACGTGATTGTTTCCGATTTGCTGTTAATGAATTTGGGGCTGACCAAAAGACTTTTCAGCCCGACAACAGTCCTTACGTTGTTGGGCACTTCTATGGAAAGCGCGCCCTTCGAATAGTTCAGATACGCCGTAACGTTGTCCTTCATGAGCGCCATTGCAATCGCCTCTTTATATTTTAGCGACTGCGTAATTTTTGTCTTATCCTCTATGACAACGTCGTAACGCGTGACCGCGGGACCTATAATTACGTTTGAAACCTCGCAATCGATTTTGAACCTTGCCAGAGTTTCTGTGATAGCCCGCTTGTTGTCCTCTATTTCTCCCGTGTTTACATTGTTGTGTTCGGGATAGTCCGAAAGCAATTCAAGACCGGGGCGAACGTATTTTTTCCAGACGTGCTTAGGCTTTACCTCACTTTTCGGCTCCTCTGCAGGCTTAGCGGCGGGTTTTTCCTTTATTACGGGCTTTTCGGGCTCGGGCTGACGCATTTCGGGAATTTCTTTTCTGTCGTTCCTCTCCGCCTTTTCGAGTGAATCGAACGTAGCGGGCTTTGCAAACGGTTTAAAATCGTCGTCCTCGTCGCTATCGAATAAGCTTGCGTTACTGCGCTCGGTTCTTCTCGACGAAAGGCGGGAAATATCGGGCTCGATGCGCTTTTCGCTGCGCGGCGAGTTGGTCGTACCGAACAACTTGAATAAATCTATCGAATCGTTTTGAACGGAATGCTTATCATCTTCCTCCTCGTCGTGGCGCTCGATTAATCTTTCTGTGCGCTCGGGCTTCGGCTCCTCACGCTTAACGGGCTCGACGGGTTTTTCCGGCTTAATTTCGGGCTCGGGTTTCACGGCGGGCTCGTTAAGTCTGTAATTATCCTCCGAACGTATCGTGCGCGAATACTCCTCCTCCGTTTTTTCAACGGGAACGTTGTACTGCTGGGGCACGGAATACGCTTCGCCCGAGGCTTGCTCAAAGCCGTCGAGGTTGTCGACGGGCTTGTCGCCGAATACATAGTTGGTCGGCGCAGATACAGCGGGCTGGTTTAAAACGTCCTCCTGATAGCTTTCGGAATACGACTGCGAGGCAACCGTCTTTTTCGCGCTGGTAAAGCTGTTGAGATAGTCCTCTTTATTGTGCACGGGGTGGTTGAAATACGAATTTTCATTAAAAATCATATTCCTTCTGTAACTTTCCGCGTCGAATTCGCCCTTTTTGAATACGATTTTTCGCCCGAGATTTTTTTGCGAATAAGGGTTGTTGTCCTCCTGCTCCTTTTGGGGCTGAGGTTCTTTCGTTTCGTAACGGACTTCGGGCTGAGGCTCGACATACTCTTGCCCCGCGCGGATTATGGTATGTTCGGGTTCGCTTTCGCGCACATCCTCTTCTACCGCCGCACTTACTTTTACCGAGCCCTCCGATTTATAGCCTCTGTTTCTGCGGAACACCACGAAAAGAAGATAACCCGAAGCAACCGTCAAAAGCGAGAAAATCACCAACGCGCCGACGAACGTCGTAACGCGTGCAAAAGGATAAACAATCAGCGCGGAAATAACCCCGCCGAACGTATAGCCCGAATAACCATTCGCTGCGTTTAAATAACATTCTTTTATGTAACCGCCGTAACTCGAAAGGGCGAAATTTCTTGTGGTAGCCGCGTGAAAAAGAAGGAAAGCGCAAAGCGCGGTTAAGCTAACCGCAAGCGCAACCTTCAAAGGAATTTTGATTTTCTTGCCGAAAACGAGCCATTCGCCCAAATATCCCGTCAATAAAACCAAAAGCAAAGAACCGTAGCCGAAAGTGCCGTACATAAATGTACAGACGGCAACTCCTATTCCCGAAAACACGGCGCCGCGAGTCAAAAGCATAATAAGCACAATCGCGCTGAAAAGTAACAGCGTTGTGCCGAACGTCTCCTTAGTCAATATATATGTCGTTTTACTGTTTTTTTCTCTGTATTTATTTTTCACTTTGATTATCTCCGCACGAAATTAATTATATCATTTATCAATAAAAATGACAACAAAATGACGGCGCTTTATACAAGAAAAAGTGCGCTTTTTTACGCGCACTTTATTATATTATGGAAAAATCAGTCTTGCAGTAATTCAACCGCTTTTTTGGCGATATTATATATATCCCCCGCGCCGAGAAAAAGGACGGTGTCCCCCTCCTCCGCGCCCGAAATAAACGCCGTCAAATCTTTTACGTCGTCGCCGTAGCGGGATTTTTTTATGCTTTGGGAAAGCGTGAGTGCGCTTCCCGCGTCGTCGAAATATTCCCGAGCAGCAAAGGTCTTATAAATCAGAAGATTGTTGAGCGGCGAAAGCACCTTTACAAACTCCTTAAAAAGCGATTTCGTTCTGGAATATGTATGCGGCTGGAAAACTACGAACACCTTGCCCGAACTCAATTTTTTTGCGGTGCGTATCACTGCCCTCAGCTCGTTAGGGTGATGCGCGTAGTCCGCGATACAAACCGCGCCGTTCACCTCGCCTATCTTTTCAAACCTGCGCTCCACACCGATAAATTCGCCGAGCCCCTTATTTATTGCGTCGAAACCGATACCCGCGGCACGGGCGGCGGCAATCGCAGCCAAAGCGTTCAACACATTGTGCTTGCCGTGCACTTTTAACTTGACCACCCCCAGCTCCGTTTCGCCTTCGCAAGCTACAAAGGTCAGATCGTCGCCGCAAACTCTGATATTTTTGGCGTAATAACGGGCGGACTTGTCAAATCCGAAGCTTACGCTGTTTTTAATCGGCAAATCGCAGTACAGCGAAACAACGGCTTCGGCGCGGTCGGCAAATTCGATATACGCTTGCTTTAAGGCGGCTTCGCTACCGTAGCACTCGATATGGTCGGGCTCGCTGTTGAGTATTACCGCAATATCGGGTTCGAGAAGCAGAAAATTTTTTTTATACTCACACGCTTCGGTTATAAAAAACTCGTTGCCGCGATAATAAAAATTTGAAAACGTCAAATCGTTGCCGCCTATGTGTACGGCGAATTCCTTTTCGGCGGCAGAAAAAATATGCGCAAGCATAGCCGTACATGTTGTTTTTCCGTGACAACCAGCAACCGCAACCACGGTTTCGAAATCTCGGCTGATTTCGTACAGAAGCTGACCACGCGATATAATTTGCTTACCCAGCTTTTGCGCCTCACACAGTCTCAAATCGGTTTCTTTGATGGCGTCTGTATATACGATTAAATCGTAATCATTTAAAGCGCCCTCGTTGATAATTGCGCCCGCGGCGGCTAATTCCTCCGTATAGGCGTTAGGCGAAGCGTCGCTTCCGCCCACTTTTTTACCCAACGAAAGCAAGTATTTTGCGAGCCCGCTCATACTTACCCCGCCTATTCCTATAAAGTAAAAACTGTCAAATTTGTCCGTAAACTTAAAGCGCATAATAAATATTATTAAAAAAAATGTATATTTAGCACGAAAAATTAAGATTTTTTTAAAAAAAATCAAAATTTTTTGAATAAGTCCTTGAAATTATTTAACTCTTATTGTACAATATAGTCAATGAAAGTATTATCTGGTAGGTGAATTATGAAAGTCTCAGATGTACGAATCAGATTAGTTAACAAGGAGGACAATAAACTCAAAGCAGTAGCTTCTATTACTATTGACGATTGCTTCGTGGTGCACGACATCAAAGTGATTGAAGCCGAAGATGGTGCGTTTATTGCGATGCCCAGCAGAAAAACTAATGATGGCGAATATAAGGATATTGCACATCCGCTGAACACCGAGACCCGAGAACTATTAAAAAAAGCAATCCTTACGGCTTACTATGATGAACTTAAAAACTAAGGCATATTTGGTTTTCCGTTAGTAAAATTAATTAATACTGAATTTGTAAGCAAGCCCCCCTTGCCGCTTCGGCAAGGGGGGCTTGTTATATTTTAATTTAATTGTCGCGCTTCTTTCCGAGATTTTTAATAATCTGGGCAAATTTCGGAACGTTTTTTTCGTTGGGTCGCTCGATACCCTCCTCTTCCTGCGGCATGGGGCGGGCAATCGGCTGGGCGGGCTGCTCGGGCGGGTAAGGATACTGCGGAGGCGCGGACTGCATCTGCTGTCTTACATAATAGGGCTCGGAAACAGACATTCTGTCGCTTTGGGGCGCGTTATACGACGGTCCGTCGTATATTCTGCCGCTTTGGTATCCCCTCAAAGTTTCGTCCTCGCGCTTGTTGTCGTAGCCGGGAAAGCTGGTCGCGATTACCGTAATTTCCACTTCGTCGCGGACGTTCGGGTCTATCCTTGCGCCGAAAATAATGTTCGCCGAAGCGTCGACGACGCTTCTTACAAGCTCCGCCGCGTCTTCAACCTCGCTGAAAGTCAAATCGTCGCCGCCGACGACGTTTAAAATAACGCCGCGCGCGCCCTCTATGGTAGTTTCGAGCAAGGGGGAATTGACCGCCACCCTCACCGCTTCTATAATTCTGTTATCGCCCTTGGCAACTCCGACGCCGAGATGGGCTACGCCCTTGTCCTTTAAAATGGTTCTCACGTCGGCAAAGTCGAGGTTAATCAGCGAAGGATTTACAATCAGCTCCGCAATGCCCCTTATGCCTTGCTTCAAAATTTCGTCCGCAACGCGGAGCGAATCGCGCAGCGATGCGTTCTTCGGTACGACCGTCTTGATTTTGTCGTTCGGAACGATTATGAGCGTATCGACGTATTTCTTTAAATTTTCGAGACCCTTCAACGTATTTTCCATACGTTTTTTGCCCTCGAAACCGAAAGGCTCGGTAACGACGGCAACGGTGAGGATTTTCATATCCCTCGCAATTTTTGCGATTACGGGAGCCGCGCCCGTGCCCGTACCTCCGCCCATACCCGCGGTAATGAACAAAAGGTCGGTGCCTCTTATGGCTTCGGTCAACTCTTCCTTGCTTTCTTCGGCTGCCGCCCGTCCCACGTCGGGGTCTGCGCCCGCGCCGAGACCTTTGGTCAGCGCGCCGCCTATCTGTATTTTATTCTCGCAAGGCGACAGCGTGAGTATCTGCTTGTCCGTGTTGACAACGTAATATTCGGCGCAGTTAATTCCCGCGTCAAGCATTCTGTTTACGGCGTTGTTTCCCGCTCCGCCTACGCCTATAACTTTTATTCTCGCAACGCCCGAAATATTGTTGCTTCCGTTATTTGAGGCTAAATCATTGAACATATTAAAATCCCCTGTTGTAGATATTTATTTTAACCCGCGTCCGTAAGTGCGGTATTCAGTAAACTTAAAAGTGAAGAAAAATGCGGTTTGTCGTAATACGGAACCGCGGGCGCGGTGATTTCCACGTTTTTCACAAGACGGTTGGAAATGTGCTCCGCCGTGCCCCTGATCATTTTCACGCCCTCGCCCGTAAGCAAAATCGGCTTGCCGTCGAGGTTCTTGCCCGTAAAACTCTGTCTGCACTCCTCTATCGTTTCGCAGATTAAATCGAGCCCTTCGCGTATCTTGTCGCGAAGCAATACGGTTGAAAATTTATAGCTTTGTCCGCCGCAGACGCACTCTTCCATAGTGCTGAGCGTTTCCTTGGCGTTGAGGTTGACCTTCGATAAAAACTCGGACGCGACCTCGAAAGGAATTTCGAGCTCCGACATGAGATACACTGCGATATGCCCCGTTCCGACAGAAAAGCTTTCGCTGAAAGCAAGTCCGTTTCCGCAGACCACGCTGTAACTCGACGATATGTAACCCAAATCGAAAAGCACTGCATACTCGTCGCGAAGTTCGGGTTCTACCAGATAAAGCGCTTCCGCATAGACCGTGGGAATCAAATTCAAATCCGCAACGTCGGGAAAGGTCTTGAACGCCCTCAAAAGCATTTCTATGAAATAATTATCGCACTGATAAAAGCAAAACTTTCCGTGCAGACTGTCGCTGAGCGTGCCGACGGGGTCGATTATCCTGCGCTTGTCCGACAATACATAGTAAAGACTGCTGTGGC
The DNA here is from genome assembly GCA_910578195.1 of uncultured Christensenella sp. Lineage (GTDB taxonomy): Bacteria > Bacillota > Clostridia > Christensenellales > Borkfalkiaceae > Coproplasma. The sequence goes on from CAJTOY010000001.1 coordinate 390,718, forward strand.
GTATGGTACGAAAACCTTCCGCATCCTTCGGCGCAGCCATTGCGGCAAGATATCTGCAATCCTTTTCGCCTATTTTTTTAACCGACGGAAAGCTTATAACCTTGTCGGTCACCGCCGTCCTTACAAACTCGCCAGGAACACCCACATAAAACGACTTTATACCGCCCATTGCCCCGACCGTCGACTTTACGACGTCGCCGACCGCGGACAAAAAGCTGTCCTCGTCGATTAGCTTGCCTTCGGCATAACCTTCATAAGCGCAAGAATACTTGCTTTTGATAATGAACGTATTGTTGACGCCCCTCTCACCGACGACAGCCGTCACTTCCGACGAGCGGATATCCAATACGGCAACACTTTTTTTGCGCATATACAAAGCCGCCTTTTATGCTTTCACAGTATTTACTTAATTATATAATAGCACGGCTGTAAAGTCAACTAAATCATATAAAAAAGCGGTCTTGCAGAACCGCTTTTTTGCATAAATTTTATTGAAGCTCAATACGGCGAATAGTCCGCGTTGATTATTCCTTCCTCGCCGCCTATGCGGTAGCTCCTGAGCGTGCCTTTAAGCTTTTCTCTGTCCGTAAGGCTGCGGAATTTCGTAAAAGCCGCCTGAATTTTCTCCTCGGTATACTCTTTGTATGTATCAATCTGAATTTTAAGCCCGCATCTCAAATTGAACACAAGCTTTTCGGTATAGCCCTCTACCTCGGGCTTGGAGTCTAAACTTATATTTGCGACTATCGAGCGGAGCGCGCCGAAGCTTTCTTTGAAAATTGCGGCATACTTCGCGATTTCGGGAAGCTGTTCGACGGAAATTCTCGTAAGTTCGACGTTCGTGGCGCCGTCTTTATTTACGTTGTCGGTCTCGACCCGCCCCTTCATGTACACGCCGTCGGCGTCGTACATATAGTAGAGTTCGCCGACGTAAACCGCGAAGGTTTCAACCCTCTCTTTAAGCGTCACGTTCAGAGTGCAGGGATACTTTTTTTCAAACGTTTCAACCGCGTAATTCGTTTCGGAAACGATTTTCAAAACCGAGTCCTCGTTCACGAACAGCATCGATTCGCCGTTCAAAACGTTGAGCGAGCTTTTCAATCCGCCGTAACTCTCTTCATAGTCGTCGGCGTATGTAACAAGATTAACGTTTATGTTCTTTACCGCGAAAACCATTCCGATACAAACGACCGCAACGGCAAAAACAACTACAGAGATAAAAAACGTGACCATCTTTCGTAAAAATTTCATAAAAGTTAAACGGCAACTCTTACAATATCAGCACCTAAATTTCTGAGCTTGTATTCGAGGAAGCCGTACCCCCTGTTTATGTGGGAAATATCAACGACTTCGCTTCTACCCTCCGCCGACAACCCCGCAAGGACAAGCGCCGCCCCGCCGCGCAAGTCATGGGCGATTACCGTTGCGCCCTTGTACCTTTCGATACCGCGCACGAAAGCGTTTCTTCCGATTACCGTTATATCCGCACCCATTTTTCTAAGCTCGGGAACGTACTTGAAACGGGTTTCGAAAAGGTTTTCGGTAATTATCGAATGTCCCGCGCATACTCCGCAAAGCGCCGTGAACTGCGCCTGCAAATCGGTGGGAAATCCGGGATACGGTTGAGTTTCGATTGTTTTAACCGAAGTCAGTCTTTTGTGATTTTCCAGTATTATTTTATCATTGTTTATACTGATTTTGCAACCGTTTTCCCTAAGTTTATGTATAAGTGAGCTGATATTTTCGGGATATGCCCCCTCCGCGACTATTTCGCCCCCGCACATTGCCGCGGCAATGAGGAATGTTCCCGCCTCTATCCTGTCGGGAATGGGCTGATATTCGCAACCCGTAAGGGTTTTTACCCCCTCAATTCTGATTGTTCCGCTGCCCGCGCCGTGCACTTTTGCGCCTATGCAGTTCAAAAAGTTCTGCAAGTCCTCGATTTCGGGCTCGCGCGCGGCGTTTCTTATAACCGTCACGCCTTCGGCTTTTACCGCCGCAAGCATTATGTTTTCGGTCGCGCCGACGCTCGGACAGTCGAGCATAATGTCGTTGCCGCGAAGCTTATCGCATTTGCAAAGTATGTATCCGTTCTTTTCGGTTATTTCGACGCCCAGACGTTTCAGACCCGTTAAATGCAAATCCACGGGTCGCAAACCTATGTCGCAGCCGCCGGGGTAGGCAATTTTCGCGGAGCGGAACCTCGAAATTACCGAACCGAGCAAAAACACCGACGAGCGCAACTCGTGAGCGAGCGCGCTGGGTATCTCGAAGCAATCGGCGTTCGAGCTGTCGATTAAAATGTCGTTTCCGTCAAACACCGCCTTACAGCCGAGACCCGTAAGAATTTTGACCATATTCTTCAAGTCGGATATCTGCGGAACGTTTAATATTTTCACTTTTCCGTCGGTTAATACCGTAGCGGCAAGTATCGGAAGCACGGAATTTTTAGCCGATTGAATTCTCACACTCCCGTATAGCTTGTTTCCTCCGTTTATTATGTATTTTTCCATATTAACTCCGATAAGAGAGACAGCAAGTCACTCTATGTAAATATATTCCATTATATGGAAATCGGAGTTGCAGTTGTTAATCCTGTCTCGAAACGTTATACAAAACGCCCATAGACGCCATTGTTATTATAAGCGAGGTGTTGCCGCTGCTGATAAGAGGCAACGGGAGTCCCGTCGGCGGAATGGCTCCGCTGACGACGAGCGCGTTTATCGCGACTTGTATGCCGTAAACCATGGTAAAGCCCGCGGCGAGCAGAAATCCGAATCTGTCATTGCATCTGTTCGCGATTTTAAAGCCTCTGTACACGATAAAGCCGCAGAATAAAAAGAAGATAAACAGCCCGAAAAACCCGAGTTCTTCCCCCATTATCGAGAGAATAAAGTCGCTTTCGGCAAAGGGCAGAAATCTGTATTTCTGCGTTGAATTAAAAAGTCCCGTTCCGAACATACCGCCGTTACCGAGCGCGTACAGCGACTGTATCAGCTGGTAGCCCTCGTCCTTCGGCGATGCCCACGGGTCGATAAACGCGCTGAGGCGTTGAAGTCTGTAAGGTTCGAGAATAATGAGTACGGGTATCGCCAGCGCGAAGGGAATCAGCAGAATTAGAAAGGTCTTTAATTTAGTACCGCTCAAAAATATCAGCGCGAGCATCAGAAGTCCGACGCACATCGTGATAGACATATTCGGCTCAATGATAATCAAAATACAGAAGCCTATGCCGACCGCGAGCACGGGAAGCACGCCCTTTACCGTCTTTACCCTTTCGGGGTTTTTTGCAAAGTACGCCGCGGCGAAAATTACGTACGCATATTTCGCTATTTCCGAGGGCTGAATTGAAAACCCGCCGAAGCCTATCCAGCGCGTCGCGCCGTAGTTGGTTATGCCTATGCCGGGCACAAATACGAGCGCGAGCAGCACCGCCGCGATAATAATCGCCGCATATCTGAATTTAATCAGCTTTTTGTAGGGCAGAAAGCACGCGCCGACCATCGCCGCGGCGCCCAAAACGACGCCTAAAATTTGTTTCTTTACAAAATACAGACTGTCGCCGTACTGCACCGAAGCGGTATACGAGCTTGCGGAGTAAATCATAAGACACCCGAAACAAGCCATTACAAAAACACAAATTAAAAGCGGGATATCTCCCGCTTTTTTACTATTCCTCCACAGCTTCTTCATTTATCCCTTCCACAAGTTTTTTAAACGCGTCGCCGCGTTCTTCATAGTTGGAAAAGCTGTCGAAGCTCGAACTTGCGGGACTGAGCAAAACGTTTTGCCCCGGTTTTGATATAAATTCGGCAATTCTTACGGCTGTACCAAATTCCGAACACAGCGAGAAACTGACAAATCCCGATTTTATTGCGGCGTTTAAAAGCTTAAATCTGTTTTCGCCGTAGAGTACGGCGTGCACGACCTTGCTTTCTTTAATCATTGCAAACAGCGGTGCGTAATCATACCCCTTGTCTTTGCCGCCGAGCAGAATAACCGTAGGCTCGGACATGCTTTCAACCGCCTTAACCGTCGCGTCGACGTTGGTGCCCTTGCTGTCGTCGATATACGTTACGCCGTTTACGGTCTTTATAACTTCTATGCGGTGCTTTATTCCCTTGAACGAACAGATTGCTTCGGCGGTTTTAACCTTGTCGAGCCCTAAAATTTGCGAAGCCGCCACGCACGCAAGCGCATTGTAAATGTTATGTACGCCGTTTAAGGTCATATCCTTAACGTCGAAATACTTCTCGCCGTTGAAGTACACGCTTCCGTTTTCGTAATACGCGCCCTCGACCCTCTCTTTCATGGAGAAATACACAACGGGCGCTTTGGTCGAGCGAGCAAAGCCGCGGACTATTTCGTCGTCGTAGTTTAAAACAGCGAATTCGCTTTCCCTCATATTGCGCAGAATTTTACTTTTAAGGAAAACGTAATTTTCCATATTGTAATGTCTGTTGAGGTGGTCCTCGGTGACGTTGGTTATTATCGCGATATGCGGGCGCAGACTTGAAAGTGTTTCGAGCTGGAACGAAGAAATTTCAATAACCGCATAGTCGTCGAAGGAAAGCTTTGCCACCTCGCCAACGAGCGGATTGCCTATATTTCCGCACGCCGTGCTGTTCAGCCCCGAATTTTCAAGCACCTTGTTCAGCATCGAAACTGTTGTGGTTTTGCCGTTCGTGCCCGTGACGGCGATTGCCGTCGCGCGAAGATACAGGGCGCCCAACTCCTCTTCGCCCAAAATTGCCTTATTCTGCTTTCTGAACGCGACGGGCAGCGGGTTGTCGATGGGTATCCCCGGACTGAGCACGAGAATATCGCACAAAAGCGTGGCGTCGATATAGCTTTCCGCAGTAACTATATGCGCGCCGAGCGAAGCGAGCTCGTTCATTACCGCGCTGATATTTTCGCTGACGACATCGTCGTACAGATACACCTCCGCCCCGCGGTCCAGCAAAAACCTTGCGCAGCTTTCCCCCGATTTGGATATTCCCGCCACCATAAACTTCTGATTTCTAAAATACATTTTTCCTCACACAAACAATAAACATAATATTCCGACAAACGCGGTGATTACGGCGTATGAGTAAGTAATTTTACACTCAGTATACCCTTTCATCTGGAAATGGTGATGAATGGGCGCCATTAAAAACACTCTGCGCCTTGTCCGTTTATAGTATATTACTTGTACTATCACCGATATTCCCGAAATTACGAACATTATTCCGAGCACGGGAATATACAGCGAGTTAGAGGAAAAAACCGAAACGCAAGATATGAGCCCGCCCAGCGCAAGCGAGCCCGTATCGCCCATAAAGATTGAAGCTTTGTTTACGTTGAACACGAGGAAAGCCGCAACCGCGCCCACCGCAACGAAGCACAGCGCCGCAAGATTGCTGCCCTGGATATACAGCATTATACCGAAAATAAAGAGATATGCCGAGCTTGTCCCTCCCGCAAGCCCATCGAGCCCGTCCGTGAGATTGACGCAGTTTACCGTCGCGATAAAGATTAAAATTACAAGCGGAATTATGCCCCAGCTTATGTTAAACTGCGCCCCGCTCCCGAATGGAATTTTTAAATACGTCAAGCCGTTGACATAGCAATATGCCGCGGCTATCGCAGCAATGAGCACCTGAAAGATAATTTTCTGGTAGGGTTTCAGCCCCTCGTTTTCCTTGCGGTAAATCTTTAAAAAGTCGTCGAGAAAACCGACCACGGTAAACCCGCCCGTGATTGCGAGCGTAAGATTCACTTTGCTGTCGCGCACGCCGAGAAGGCACAACCCCACGACAATTATTGCGGTAATAAAGGCAAGTCCGCCCATGGTGGGCGTACCGCTTTTGCTTTTATGCTCCTTGACGTAACCCAAAATATATTGCCCCGCCTTTAAACGCCTTAGAAGGGGCAGAATTATCATTAGCAATAAAGCCGACGCGCAAAAGGCGGCAATTATACCTATTAAAAAAGTTTTCATAATTTATCAGCCGATAATTTTCCTTATAACCGTATTATCGTTATAGCTGTGTTTTATTCCCATTATCTCCTGATAATATTCACCGCCCTTTCCGGCGACAAGCAGAATATCCCCCTTTTCAAGCAGATTGACGGCGTACTCGGTCGCCGCCTCGCGGTCAGTGACCGTGACGTACCTTTTCCCCGAGTTTTTCAATCCCTTTTCTATGTCTGTGATTATATCGTACGGGTCCTCGTATCTGGGATTATCCGAGGTTATGATGCAAAAGTCCGAATACTTCGCCGCTATTTCCCCCATTATCGGGCGCTTCGTCTTATCTCTGTTTCCGCCGCACCCGAAAAGGCAGAACAAATTCCCCTTGCACAGCTTTTTCAAAGCTTGCAAGGATTTTTCCAACCCGTCGGGCGTGTGCGCGAAATCGACGAATATGTCCGCGCCGTTGTAGTTCGCGACGTGTTCGAGCCGTCCCGTAACGTTTTTAAGCTCGTTTAATCCTTTTGCAATGTCCTCGGTGCGTATACCGAGGATTTTTGCGCACGCCGCCGCGCCCATCGCGTTGTATACATTGTGAAGCGCGGGCACGTTCAAATTCATTTCATAAAGCTCGTCGAAGAGATTGATAACGAACGAAGTACCGTTCAGCTTTTCTGCAATGTCTACTGCGAAAACGTCGGCGGGGTTTTTCAACCCGAAGCTGACCGCATTTTTAATCTCGCCCGAAAGCTGCATGCCGAGCTTGTCGTCCGAGTTCAAAACCGCATATTTGCATCTGCCGTCTTGAAACAGCTTCTTTTTGCACTCGGCATAATCGCGCATGTTTTTAAAAAAATCCAGATGGTCCTGGGTACAGTTCGTAAAAATTCCGACCTCGTACCTTAGCCCGTCTATCTTGTTGAAGTGCAGCGCGTGCGCGGACACCTCCATAAACACATATTCCACGCCGCAGCTTTGCATATCCGCCAGAATGGAGTGAAGAAAAATCGGGTCTGGCGTGGTGAGCTCGGGCGACACGAATTTATCGGCGTAGCTTATCCCCAGCGTACCGATAACGCCCGCGCTTTTGCCCGCGGCTTTGAAAATACTTTCAAGCATATAAGTAGTCGTTGTTTTTCCGTTTGTGCCCGTAACCCCTACGAGTTTGAGCTTTTCGTCGGCAAAGCCGTAATAAGCGCGCGCTACCGCCGCGACAACCGCTCTGCCGTCCTTAACTATTATCTGCGGAACGTCCAAATTTAACTTTTTTTCACATATCAATGCGGCGGCGCCCGACTTTACGGCTTCCTCGGCGAAGTCGTGCGAATCGTATTTTTCGCCCTTGTAGCAAAAGAAAAGCTCGCCTTCCTTGATTTTTCGGCTGTTGTCGCAAAGCCCCTTTATCAGAGTTTCCCTATCCCCGAAAACTTCGCTGTATTCTATGTATTTTAAAAGTTCCCCTAACTTCATGACTCCTCCTATACGTAAGGCTGAATGTTTTTAATTTTGATTATGTCCTCGAAAATATCTTTTGCGACGGGCGCGGCAACCGCGCTTCCGTAATAAGTGCCTTGCGGCTCGTCGACTATAATGAGCGCAAGATACTGCGGTCTATCCGCGGGAAAAAAGCCTACGAACGACGAAACGTACTTACCCGACGCGATATGCCCGTCCTCGTACTTCTGCGCGGTTCCCGTTTTGCCGCCCACTCTGTAACCCTCGATATACGCCTTTTTACCGCTGCCCTCGGTGACTACCCCTTCGAGCATGGTCGCAAGCAACGCCGAAGCCTCTTCGCTCACGGGCTTATATTTGAGGACGGGCGCAACCTCTTCGGTCTTTCCGTTCGATAAAACAACCGACTTCAAAAGGTGCGGCGTGTAATAGTTGCCGCCGTTAACCGCAGCGGCGGCAGCGCAAGCGAGCTGTAAGCCCGTAACCGCAACCGTCTGACCGAAGCCTATTCTGGCAAGGTCGCAGTCGCGCACGACCGACTGCGGCAAAAGCATGCCCAAAGCCTCGCCGCCGTAATCGAGCCCCGTTACGTTTCCGAACCCGAACGAGTTCAAATATTTATAGAATGTATCCGTGCCCAGCGAAAGCGCGATATCGGTAAAGCACGGGTTGCAGCTGTTGTTCAGCGCTTCGGCAAGCGTCTGGTTGGAGTGATTGCCGTTCGTATGCGCCGACCAGCACTTTATTTTGGTGCCGTCCACCGTTCGCGTTCTGCTGCTGTTAAAAACGTACTTGTTTGAAAACGCCTTGCCGTTGCCTTGCAGATATTCCTCGATATTCGCCGCCGCGGTAACCACCTTGAAAGTCGAACCGGGCTCGTATATATCGCAGACAATGCTGTTTCTCGACAGCGCGTTCAGCTTTTCAGCGTCGTCGCGCGGAACGTTGTTCAAGTCGTACGAGGGGTAATTCACCATCGATAGTATATCGAAATTCTGCGGGTTTAAAACCACGCACGAAACCGACTTCGCCCCGCTCGAAGCATAGACCTTGCGCGCGGCTTCCTCGGCGGCAAGCTGTATGTCGATATCCACGGTCAGTCGGATTTCGTCGCCGTCTTTTGCGGCACTGTAAATAACCGCCGAATTCTCCGTTTCGATTCCGACGATATCGGTCGAATAGCTTATTTCGCCGTTCTTGCCGCTTAAAATTGTATTGTAATATTTTTCTATGCCCGAAAGTCCCGAGCCGTCGTTGGATGTAAAGCCCAATACCTGACACAGTGCGTCGTTATAGGTGTACTGTCTTGTGTTGTCGCGGGAATAATACACCCCCGGCAAATCGTAAGATACAAGCTTTTCGACGCTTTCCTTAGAAACCTGACGGGCAAGCGTAATTTCCGAAACCTTGCCGCCGCTTATTTTTTCGAGCACGGTCTGCGGATTTAAGTCAAACAGACCGCTGAGCACGGTTGCCGTATATTCCGCATTCTTGACGGCGTTGGGGCGTAAAAACACGCTGTACGTGGTCTTATTGCCCGCAAGCACCGCGCCGTTTCTGTCGGTTATAAGTCCGCGCCCCGCGATTATGGGAATTTCTCTGTTCCACTGGTCGGTGGCTTTGTAGGTAAGTTCCTTGCCCCAGACAATCTGAACGTAAAACAGCCGCGCAAAAATCAGGCAAAAAATAAAGGCTATTGCCAAACCCATTGACAATAACCTCTTTTGTATAACAGTAACCGAAAATCCGGATTTATTAATTTTTTTTATAGCTGTATCTCCTTATTTGAGGAACATTCCGTGTTTATTTGCAAAATCGCTTACAATATTGAAAATATTGCCCTCCTCGAAGTAAGCTTCCTTTTCAGCCAGAAGCTCGTTAAAGGTCGCCTCGGACTGCGTCAGATTATTTTGAAGCGCCGCTATATCGTTGTTAAGACCGGTAATTATAGCCGAGTTAACGATTATCAGCACGAACAACGCGATAATAACCGCGCACGCAACCGCGATAACTATTTTGTCGCGCTTAGTCAAACCCGTCGAAGCCGTCTTTTTGGGCTTCGTTTCGATTTTGCCGTTCGCTTTATCCGCCGTTCTGTACTTAATGGTTGCTTGCGTAGGACGAAGGTCTTCGTTGTCCTCCTCTTCCGTAAACATGTTTTCGGCTGCGGCAACGGTCTTTGACTTTTTATTCACAAAACTGTCCGCACGGAAAATATCAGAATCGGCGCGCGCGTTTTCAACGCGTACGGGTCTTTCTCTTTCGTATGTACGTCCGCGCGCAGCTTTATATTCCGCTTCGTAGTCTACGGGCGCACTTTTGGCAAGAAGCTCCAAAAGAGTGGTTTCGGGGTCAATCAGTTTCTTGTACTGCTCGCTGATTTGAGAATTGTGGAGCTTATCCTCTTCTTCTGTATTAACTTTTCTTTCCAACACTGCGACTGACATACTTGTTACTCCTTATCGTTTAGTAGTTCATATATTTTTTTCCGCTATGCGAAGCTTTGCGCACTTCGAACGGGAATTTATATCTGATTCGTTTTTTGTTGCCGTAATCGGCTTTTTTGTAATTATCTCTATTTCTTTTTTCTTGCCGCAAACGCATACGGGCAAGCTTTTATCGCATATGCAATCGCTTTCGAGATACTTGAACGCCTGCTTTACAATTCTGTCTTCCAGCGAATGGAAGGTTAAAATCGCAAGCCTTCCGCCCTTTTTAAGCCTCGATACAAGCGATATCACACAGTCGTATAAACCGTCGAGCTCGCCGTTTACAGCAATTCTTATCGCTTGAAAGCTTTTCCTTGCGCACGGACCGTTCTGCTTGAACTTCGCGGGTATGCTGCTTTCTATTATTCCGGTCAGTTCTCCGCAAGTTTTAAGGCGCTTTTTCTCGCGCGCTTTTACTATATTGTACGCTATGGTCGAAGCGAATTTTTCTTCGCCGTATACCTTTAATATCTTTTCGATTTCCGATTTGGAATATTCGTTGAGCAAGTCCTCCGCGGAAAACGCCGCCGTCCGGTCCATTCTCATATCCAGCGGAGCGTCGGGCTTCATATAGGAAAACCCCCTCTCTCCGCAGTCGAGCTGGTAGCTCGAAACCCCGAAATCGAGTATCGCGCCGTCGAGCTTTTCAACGCCCGCTTTGTCCAACACTTGTTCGAAGCTTTTATAATCGGATTTATATATCTTGAATCTGTCGCCGAACCCCGATAGCCTTTCGGTTGCGGCGCTTATCGCGTCGTCGTCCAAATCGGTGGCTATCAGCCTTCCGTCGGGAGCCGAGCGTCTGAGTATTTCATACGAGTGCCCGCCGCCGCCGACTGTTCCGTCGTAGTAAATACCCGAGCCTTTTATATTCAACCCCTCCATGCACTCTTCGAGCATTACGGGGATATGCGCAAAACCTTTCATAATTAAATATCGAGCAAGTCGAAGTTATCGTCGAAGTTGTCGCCCTCGAAGTACTTGTCGTAGGTTTCCTTCGCCCAGATTTCAATTCTCGATACCGCGCCGCAGATTTTAACGTCTTTGACGATATTCGCGTATTTTATAAGCTCTTGGGGGATTACAAGCCTGCCTTGCTGGTCAACGTCGACTTGCTTTACCGAATACGAAAACGCCCTTGCGCCCTTACGCGGGTTAGCGTCGGTCATTTTCATTTCTTCAAGCTTGGCAAACTTCTCCTTAATGGCGGATTCGTAAAAAACGAATATACAGCCGTCGGTACCCTTAGTGAAGTAAAGCTTTTCTTCCTTCCCTCTGAGCTTGCCGGGTATTCTTATTCTGTTTTTCGCGTCGATTTGATGATCGTACTCGCCGGTAAGAAAATACATTCGTCTGCCCTTGTTAAAATTCGTGGAAATATGACCACTGAATTTATGATACCACCAAACTTGACCACTGTCAACCACTTAGGCAAAATTTTTTTATTTTTTTTATGAAAAATTGGGAATATTAATTTCAAGTCTGGGATAGCCCTTCTTTTGAAGTTAATAAAAGTCTGAAAATTCGTTTGTTTTTGGCGATGTCGCCGCCCACGAACCCGATTTTCTGCGCGCGAGGCGCCGAGTGGTCGAAAATCCCTAATTTTTCGCGTAAACGCGCCGCCGTACCGGCTATTCCGTCGAAAACGGGGCAATTATAGTAATTTTGTATTATATCCTTGGCAAAAATATAGTGCGTACAGCCTAAAACCACGCTGTCCGCCTTCGCGGCGGGCAGAAAACTTTCCACCCCCTCGCGCTGCAAATTTTCGATATTCTGCTCGATATACGCCGCCAAATCGGGACAAGCGACCACTTGGGTACGTTTTTCGCCGTATTCCTCCACCAAACGATGGACGGAGGTGCTGTCGGCCGTAGACGGCGTAGCAAGGACAAGACAGCTGCCCGAAGCCGCCGCGGGCTTAACAGCGGGCTGTATACCTATAATTTCGAATTTATATTTGTTTCTTAAATAATCTATGCATTGCGCCGTGACCGTATTGCAGGCGACCACCGCCGCGTCGGGATTCAACTTTTCTATTTCCGAAAATATTCTATCGACAGTATTTATAAGTTCCCCATGGGTAAGATTTCCGTACGGCACGCGGAAATTATCGGCAAAATATTTAAAATCGACGCGGGGCAATATCCGCACACATTCGTATAAAAGACTTAGCCCGCCTATACCGCTGTCAAAAAAGCATACCGTGGCATTATTATTCCTTTCCATACAGTAATATTTATATTATGTAAAGAAAAAATATATTAAAAATTTTATTAAAAGCCATTAAAAAACAGTTTACAACTATTCTTTTTTATGATAGAATTACAAAAGAATTTAAGTCAATAGGAGATTGAAATGCCTAATATAAAGTCAGCAAAAAAGCGTGTTCTTGTTACCGAGAAGAAAACCGAGAGAAACAAGGCGGTTAAATCGGAAGTTAAGACCGAGGTTAAAAAGTTCCTTGCTTTGGTTGAAGCGGGCGACAAAACCGCGGCGACAGAAAAGTTTTCCTATACTTGCTCCGTAATCGACGGCGCGGTTTCGAAAGGCGTTCTCAAAAAGAACACTGCCGCCAACAAGAAATCGGGACTTGCCAAAAAGCTCAACGCAATGGCATAAATTAATGCAGATTAAAAGCGAGCGTTAAACGCTCGCTTTTGAAATTGATTGCTTCCGTAGTTAAATGGATATAACAGCCCCCTCCTAAGGGGCCGTTCCGGGTTCGATTCCCAGCGGGAGTACCACTTTAAACCTAAGTCGAACACATTAGTTCGGGTTAGGTTTTTAATTTTACGCCGGCTTTTGCACGGCTTATCATTTTGCTTTTCATTGAGTTTTTTATTTTACAGGGCGTGTGCTTGTCCGCGCGGACAAGCACACGCCACAGTGCCATAATAAAGTCAAGTAATTTTATAGAATTTTTTTAATTTTTTTCAAAAAATTTTCAAATTGTTGTAAGCTGAATAAAACAAGTCTTTTCAGCAAAAGACTTATCCACAAAAAAAGCGTAACCTTTTAGGTTGCGCTTTAAATTTAATGTATACCAAGTAGCGGTTTTAAACAAGCTGAAATATCTTGCAATTCTTTTTCTGTCATAACAAAAACTTTAAGTCCTATTTTATTATAAATATTTTTTACATATTCTTTACTTTCTAAATAAGATTTATTTTTTAATTCATTATATTCAATATATAAACCATAATCAGGCAAATAAAAATCAGGATGAAGTGTTTTCTCACCGTCATAATAAATAGTTTCTTCATAAACTGAACGTATTTTATTATTAAAAAGCCAATCACTTATCATAGCCTCTGCGCGACTACGAACCTTTCGACCATCAGCACACTTATATTTTAGATTGCCGTAATCGTCTAAAATTTCAGTTTCAGAACAATTTGTTATACGAATATCAACTGCCCTATCCCTATATTTCGAGTAACAATCACGACAAAAATGCATACCATTAGAATTTTGATTGCATATAATGCATTTCAAATCAATACCAGATAAATTTTCTTTTTTAATCTTTTCATTTTGCTTATTAACAAAATTAACTAAACGGTAAGTATTATCCGCCTCATCAAGCCCAAACTCAACAATTTCAATAATACCATTTTTTAAATCCGATGCGTGTTTTTTACAAAGTCTATCTCTACGATAATTTCCCATATAAGAACTTGTAGGTTCACCACAAAGAGGACATACTAAATCTTTTCCCATAATTTATCCTTTAAAAAATATTGAATATATTTTATCATAACAAAACATATTTTTCAAGCCATTGCACAGCAAATTAACCGTCTTTCGGCGGTTTATTTAAGTCTGTAAACATTATAATGATAATGAAACTTGTAATTTCGAGGTAATTTATGAAAAAAACCGTTATGAGCATGTTGATATGTTTACTTGCCGTTTTAACCATAGCCTTATCTGCTTGCGGGGACAATCAAAGTGGAGAAAATTTCCCTAATAGCAATGACATGAAAACAAATCTCGAACAACAAGGCTATACCGTGCTTGTTACAACCGATTTAGGGGATAAAGCAGGAACACATCTTTCCGCGAAAAAAGACGAAGAATTCATTGAGTTCTATTGGCTTGAAAATTTAGCGGACGCCGATTATTTTTATGACAAAGTAAAAATTGATTTTCCCGATTACACTGCGGCGGCGGAAATTGTAGACGACAAAAACAATCAAAATCTGGTTTATTGCGGCACGGTTACCGCTGTCGAAGATGCCGGTATTAAAACTATTGTCACAAAAACTTAAATTAATTTAGCATAAACCGCCTACGGCATATTATAAGGAACAAATATGGAAAACAAAAACATCGGCATTAAAAAAGATATTGGCGCAAGATTATTCGTTTTTAGCTTGGGTTTAATTTTAACCATAGTGCTATCCGGTATTTTTTGGGGGGTATACATATTCACAGACCGTAATAGCGAAATGCTCATTAAATACGGCATCGAAGTTGAAGCCGAAATAACCACCTACCATCGTGTAAGCGAAGGCGGCGACGATATCCATAATTACAATTATGAAACAGAGTACAGCTATGTCGCCGCTGACGGTTCTGTTTATACGGGTACGGACAGAATATACGGCTCGGAAAGCCAAGCGGCAGAACGAGTTGGAAACACGATTATTATTACTATTGTGCCTAACAGCAATATTTCTTCCCCTAAAAGAATTTCAGAATTAACCAAACCGAATTATGAACTGCATTTAACGCTTGCTATAATATTTTTAATTCTCATTCTCCCGTTCGCTTATATTTTATTCTATCGCGGAGTGTATAGAAATGAGCTTGATAAAAAAATTATTATCGGTATGGAAAACAAAGATTTACCTATAAGACAAGGCGAAGTGATACAAGTCAAAGGATTTATAATTAAATACATTAAAGTGCGTTACGAAGATAACGATACAACTTGCGAGAAATGGGCGCGTTCGTGGTTTACACATAAAGAAGCGAAGTTTTTACAGCAAAAGAAAACTATCAATATCGTTCCCTACAAAAACACCTACGGCGTTTTGGAAGAAATGCAAATAAAATAATACCAAGGTTGTGTTATGGAAAATAATAACGAACTGCAAGAACGGATTAATTCAATTAAAAATATCAGCTATTTTGTGTACACATGGCATCGAAGAATAATTATTTGCACTGCCCTGACTGCGCTTGCCGCAATATTTGCAATAGCTTTTTTGGGGGAATGGTACAATACAAAGCTGATTGAAATCGGCGCATTTTCAGGTATTGCCGTAATTATAATTTCAATTGCGTTTTTGCATATATATTTCAGAAAACAGTATTTGCTCGAAAGCGACAACGGAAAAACTATATTGGTTTCGGGCGGCTTCCGCCGTTTCCGTAAATTCTATGTGCATAATTCGTGCTATAAAATTAAAAACGGGCAGGCGCTGAAAATTAAATATAAAAAAATCGACAGCATTAAAATTCTGTTTTCCGCAATGAAAAAGGCCGAAACCGTAAAAGAAACGTCAGGCAATAAAGAAATTTTTTCTATAAAGCAAAAACATAAAGAGGACGCAATATCACTTGCTTTGGGCGGCGGCTTACCCGCGAAATACGGTGTAATGACGTTTATCGACGGCAAGCTTAAAAACGGCGGCTACACCTCAACAAGCACAATGAGTTACGCGCTTCATTTCAGAGTTTTAAAAGACAACGTCAAGTGCGAAGACATTCTACCGTCGGGCATATTAAAATTGATT
Organism: uncultured Christensenella sp.; assembly: GCA_910578195.1. Taxonomy (GTDB): domain Bacteria; phylum Bacillota; class Clostridia; order Christensenellales; family Borkfalkiaceae; genus Coproplasma. The sequence continues at coordinate 406,365 of CAJTOY010000001.1, forward strand.
GAAAAACAGCCGATAGAGTAACACTCTATCGGCTGTTTTTAATTTTCGGTGTCGGTTTCTACGGGTTGCCGTTTTCGCTTGAAAATATTGTTTCTGAAAAGCACTATATTCAAAACGACAAACGCCGCCCCCACTATAATGCAAGTTATAAGCGCGTTTAAATCACTCTTCGGCGCAAAATTCGCAAGGAACATCAACGGAAAGCCAAGAACCATTGCGGGCACGTTCTGGAACACCAAATTTTCGCTTGCGGGAGTGCGGTACGTGCCGTCGATTTCACGCAATAAAATCATGCCCGTGCTCGCCGTACCCGTGAGCATACCGAAAAACGCAAGAAACTGTTCGTGTCTGTATGCTGCGAACTGCCGTTTGCAGACGAAATTCACATAGAACACCGTGACAAGCGCGCCTACGACGGCTAAAATCAGCAACACTCCCCAATACTTTACGAGCAAAGGAATTTGTATTGCCGCAACTCCCGCCACTATCATTAAATCGAAAGCGAAGCCGCCTATTCTGTCCATCATAAAGTTATTGACTACGCGCTTTTTAATCAGCTTTTTGTCGTAAAGCTTGTTAAGCACCGCTTTCACGGGGATAGTCAGCAGCACGCCTATAAAGAAGTTGAACCCGAACAGCGTCGTTGCCAGCGACGGAATAAGCATAGAAAGACCGTACATCAAGCCGAACGAAGCGCCGTAAACCGCGAGGACGATTGCCACCTGAACGGTGAACTTATCCATCGAGGACACAACCGAAATTTCGTTTTCGTCCTCGTAGTCGGCAAGGCTGTTACCCTTCTCCTTTTCGACTATCTGAATTTGCCCCTTGCGGCGCATTACGTTGATATAGATAACTCCGACGATACACGCGACCAAAAACCCGAGCGCGGCAATCGTGAGCCCGAAATTTCCGCCGCCTTCGAAGCCGTATTCTTCGAAATTTTTACCGAAATTCAGCGCTTGTCCCGTGCCTTGCCCGAAGCCGAACGCAAGCAATATGCCCGCCGCGGAAATAAGCCCGTCGGTATGTAACAGATACGCGGCTATAAGCGTCACCGCAAGCCCGAAGAACGCCTGTATCAAATAACCGTTGACCGTCGTCAGACCCGAGTTGAGCACTTCGCCCGCGCGCGCTTTCGTAAATTTCTTTTTAGAAGTGCGCATACCCGAGGCAACAAACCCTATGCCGAGCGAGTGGTAAGTTATCATTTCGAGAACCCCCATTCCGTTCATTTTGCCGTTGCCGCAGAACACTTCGAGATTGAAAAAATAGTCGCCCGCGCAGTAATAAGTTATCGTCGAAATTATAAGCAAAAGCATACCGCCCATAACCGAAACGGGTATAAGCGTCTTTTTTATCCCCGGAACCAACGTCCTGAGAACGTTCCCGAGCAGCATACTGAAAAGCAATACGGCGATTATCATTATAAATGCCCATACGCTCAGTTCGGAATAATTCACTGTTCCACCTCTTTCAATCCGTCGAATATATGTACATATTTGATAGCGCAAAAGCGCCTGTTTCCCTTGACCTGCAAAATCTGATTTTTATAATAAAAATTGAACTTTTTCTTACCGACCATAGTTAAGCCGTCGATATCCTTCAAAGGATATGTAACTTCCCCGACGACAAGCTTGTCCTTATCGATTGAAACGCTGCTTCCGGGAAGTTTTTTCTTTCTCGCTAATTTGACGCTTTCACGGAAAATAATGTCGCTGTCGCCGACGGTCAGACCTTCGGACACCAGCTTTGCTATTTCCTTTCTCTCCCAGCCGAACCACTCGCAAATCCTTTCATAGCCCGCGTACAGCGGCGAGATTGAAAGTTTTTCGGTATAAGTCGAGGCTGTATTGCAGAATTTGCATCTGAATTTATATTTGTGCGAAACAATCCCCGAAACGCCGTTGCACACGGGACAGAGATACAGCGCGCGCTCGATATACTCCGCGCGTTTTCTGCTTCTGAAACGTATGCCCGAGCTTGTATCGTCGACCGAAAGCTCGTCCTTTATAAGACTGAAAACCTGCCCGACAGACATTTCTTTCAGCTCGTCACAAGAGACGACCCTTTTCACAAAGCCTTTGGTTTTACCTCTTCTTATAGAGTGCCCCCAGCGCGGATCGGTGCCGTAGCCGCCTTGTATATTGTACAAAACGAGCGGCACTTTAAGCGATTTTGCAAGCTTTGCTATCGCGTCGGTCATTTCCCACTGTCCGCCCGAAATAGTGCGGTTGCCCTCGGGAAAGACGCCGACGGCTCCACCCTCTTTGATTACGCGGAAGATATTTTTTACCGCCGCAATATCTTGCAAAGATTTGCTTTTGGGGATTGGCGCAACGAGGTACTCTATCAGCGGTGAAACTTTAAGATTAAACAAATCATCGCTTGCTATAAAATAAACGGGAAACTTAAACGACACCGAAAGCATGAACGGGTCCATAGTAGTCTGATGATTTGAAATAATCAGATACGCTCCCTTTGGAAGTCCGCTACGCTTTGCGGTATATCCGTAACGCAATTTAAAATAAAGGCGCATAATCGGGCGCAGTACGGCAAACGTTACCGCGTGCCTGCGCTTCGTCCATTTTTTGTTTTTCATTATTACAATATTAACAGTTTTTCGTTGACGAGTCAAGTAAAGCGCCCGCGCATATGCGCGGGCGCGTTCACAATATTTATGTCTCCGCCATAACTTCTTTGACGGAAATATTTTTAATTCTGTACGCGAAAAACAACATTACCGCCTCATAAAACACTATAAACGCGGCTAAGGTCGCAAAAAATATCGGCACGTCGAAGCTGTATTCGGGCACGCCTGCAACGTCTTTGAATATCAGATTTACCATCAGGGTTAAAAGTCCGTACTGATATACCGACCCGACCGCAAAGCCTATGAACGCAAATATATGATATCCGCCCAGCACCGTGAGCGCGCACTCCTTCATGGAATATCCGAACGCCTTCATAATCGAAATATTCTTTATGTTGCCGTTAACGAGCGTGGTCGCCGCCATAAGAATAGTCGTCACCGCAAGCACGACCCCGATAGCGAATATAATCACACCCATCAAGGCGGTGCTCATATCGTACATAGACGCGCCCATCTGTACCATTGTCGAAAAACAGAAGCACGCAAACGCGACGAAGAACGCCAACGCTTTTTTATCGGAAAGCGTTTTAAAAAACATTTCCTTTAAAAAGCTTCTCTCTTTTTCCTTGCGCGGCTTTATTCTTTTAATCTTTTCCGACTTGCCCTTCATAAGCTCGGAAACCGGTCTGCGCAGCGCGATATACGCATACAGCGACGACAAAATCGAAAACACGACGGACGGCAGAAATACAAGCAAAAATAACAGCGACGGATAAAAGGATATCGCAATTTCGGGCAAGCCGTCTATCGTAAGTCCGTCATAAACTGTTGGCATAATCGCAAATCCGCAACCGAACCCGAGCACAGTTCCGGGCAAAACGCTTAAACCGAACATAGAAAACTTTAAAGCTATTTTACGTTCCGAATAGCCCATCGCCTTTAAAATACCGATATTGCAAGCGTTTTTGTCAATATAAAGCTTGATATAGAACACAAGCATTATAAACGCAATCAAGCCAAGAAACCCGCCGCTTACCGCGCAGACGAATTTAGCCGTAGCCATCTGCGCGTCGTAAAGTGCTATAAGGTTGGGGTCGGTCAAAGTTCCGTCAAGCGACTTTGCGTCGAGATAGAAATTAAGAAAAAACGTGCACACGAACACCGCGCAAAAGCTGATAACCGATATGCCGATTAGCTTCAAGCTGTCCTTAAAACTGACTAACATAGCTCACCACCCTATCTCGTATGCGGTTTTCGGCGCAACGTTTTTATAAACTTCGGCAATCTTGCCGCTGTTCATTTTGATTACAGTATCCGCCATATCCGCTATATTCAGATTGTGAGTAACCATAATCATTGTGAAGCCTTGCTCGCGTTGAAGCTTTGCTATGTATTCGAGAACGCTTCTGCCCGTAGCCTCGTCCAGCGCGCCCGTCGGCTCGTCCAAAAACAAAACCTCGGGCTTTTTTGCGAGCGCGCGGGCAATACACACCCTTTGCTGTTCGCCGCCCGAAAGCTCGGCGGGACGGCTTTTTAATTTTTCGTAAAGTCCGACTTTCTCTATTATTTCAAGGTAATCTTTGTTGCTCGCAAGGTCTGCGCCCATTTTTACGTTTTTATCCACGCTAAGATGCGACAGCAAATAGTATTGCTGAAAAATAAATCCTACCGCCCTTCTTCTGAATTCGGTGAGCTGCTTGTCTGTCATCAACGTAATTTCTTCCTCGCCGTAAAAAACTTTACCTTCGTCGGCGCGTTCTAGCCCCGAAAGCACGCTCATTAACGTCGACTTGCCCGAGCCCGACGCTCCCGTTATAACCACGAATTCTCCCTTTTGAATTTCCAGCGATACCTCTTTAAGGACGCGAACCTTGCCGTCCTTGAACGATTTGCTTATGTTTTCCGCTTTAATCATTTTATTCCCTCCGATTTATATTTTCTTATGACTCCCGAAAAAACGTCGGTCAGCATACACGAAATTTCGTCCGCCGTAAAACTGCAAACGTTTGTTGCAAGCAGCACGGCAATTCCGTGCGAGTAAATCCACAAATGCCGATAAATTTCCTTTGCCGTCTCTATATCGAGACCGTAACCGCTTTCAATAGATTGCAGAATTTTACCGTAATTTTCGTCAATCATTCCCAGAACCGAGTTCAATTCGGGAACGGTACTCTTTTCGCGCATAAACAGCATCTGAAACAGTTTGGGATACTCGATTGCAAAGCGTATATACGCCTTGCCCACGCCTTTAAAAGCTAAATTCTCTTTCAAACCTTGTTCAACCATTTTGTTATACAGCGCGTGCGCAGCTTTCTGCACCTCGCACTGAACCTCGTCCATACCCGAAAATACCGTAAAAACAGGACGGGCGGAACTTCCGAGCTCGCCCGCAAGCGCGCGGGCGGTCAAATTCTCTATGCCTTCACGCATAACGATTTTTAATGCCGCTTCGATTACCTCTTCCCTCGTAAATTTTGCCTTCGGGGGCATAACGACCTCCTTGTTTAAAAACTGACGTTTTGCAACGCTTGTTTTAGTATAAACTTATTTTTTAACAAAGTCAAGAAAAAAACAGTCGTTTACCGTAATTCCCATAGGGAATATTAAGTAAGCCGTAGGCAATAGAAAAGGTATGGCATAAAGCCATACCTTTTCTACTGTATTTTAGGCGTGGACGAATTAGGCTACTCGTAGCCTAGTGAGATATAGATATGTTTTATATTTCCCGCAAAATTCAATCGGTTGCGTTCTTTCATTTTTCGTGATATAATAATTGTACGATAAACAGTAATTTAACGGAGAAATCGGAGGGCTTATATGCTTAATACAATACCTACAACAGAAGAAATGACAACTTTGGTTGGAAAATCTCTGTACGAAGTATGGAATAATTTGTGCGCTTTAATCGACGAATACTACGATATGGAACGTTTGTGGGACAAAGGCGGCAAAGCGTGGAAATACGAATACAAATACCGTCGGGGCGGTAAAACGCTTTGCGCTTTATATGCAAGAGAAAATTGCGTAGGTTTTATGGTTGTCTTGGGTAAAGACGAACGATTAAAGTTTGAAGCCGACAAAGAAAACTACTCACAGGCAGTTCAAGAGATATATGACAATACTCATACTTACCACGACGGAAAGTGGGTAATGTTTGAGCCGACGGACACTTCATTGTTTAATGACTTTATTAGACTATTGAGTATCAAAAGAAAGCCGAACAAAAAGTAAAGATAAATTTCAATTTATCTTTCTAAAAGGTTTGTAGTAAAAAGCTCTCGAACATATCTTTCGAGAGCTTTTGTCCTTGCTTGAAAGTATAACTCTTAATAATTTAGTTTTTTAATTCCCTATGGTAAGTGCGCTTTCCGACTGCTTTTTTTATATCGCGAGCAAACCGCACGCCATTAAAATGAATACCGTAAAAAATATTGTAACTATCGAGCAAATGCTCGTCCAGACTACAAGCTGGGTTGCAAGCTGTTCGTCGCTTTTCATTTCGCCCGCCATAATCGCGCTCGACACCGCAACCGGCGTTCCGAACAGCGCTATCAGCGTAGGATATATTTCGGGTCCGAACGAAAAAAGGTTTGTGTATTCGCTCAGAAGGAAAGCTATGCCTATACCTATCAGAGGCGCGAACACTATTCGCCATGCCGTTCCGACAATAATTTCCTTGGTCATGCCCTTTACAGCCGAAAACTCGAACTGCCCGCCCAAAATCACCAGCGCCAGAGGCGAGGCTATCGCCTTAACGTCCTTGACCGCCGTATAGAGGAATTTAAGATGAGTATCGAACCTGAACGGAACCTCGCCTCCGCAACACGCCCGCTCTATTTCGCGTATACCGACAAACATAAGCCCCGCCGCAACGCCGATTATAAGAGGATTTTTAACTATATTCAATAATATATTTTTTATGCTGTGCTTCGGCTTGACCGTTTGAATTTCCGCGGTCTCTTCTTCGGTAAAAACCGAAAGCGCGATAACCGCTAAAATATTGAAAACGGGGATTGAAAACGCAGAGATTATTCCCGCTATTCCGCTGTCGCCGCCAAGCCGTTCGACCAGCGTCAGCCCGATAATCGCAAAATTGCTTCTGAACGAGCATTGCAGAATAACCCCTCTGCGATTTTGCTTTTTCGTGGTCAATACCGCCGTGAGCAAACCCAAGCCGAAAATCACGCAGATTATTACTACGGCATATAGTACGACGTCCCATCGAATATCCGCAAAGCTGTCCATTTTATCGTAAATATTAATGAACAGCATACACGGCAGGCACACTCTGAAAACGAATTTATTTCCGGTTTTTACGAAGTTCGGATTGAGAAAATTAATTCTTTTCAGAAGATATCCCAGCACGATAAGCAGTATTATCGGCACAACCGCATTAACCGAAGTCAGAAAAATATCCCACATTTTAGACCTTTCTATCTGACATAGTACTATTTAAACCACCCCATGCGCCATCATTGCGGTCGCTACCTTGACAAAACCGGCAATATTTGCACCCAAAACGTAATCGCCCTCGTGACCGTATTCCTTTGCCGCATCGTCTATATTGTGGTAAATATCGATCATTATATTTTTAAGTTTTTTGTCCACCTCTTCGAAAGTCCAGAACATTCTGCCCGACGATTGCGCCATTTCGAGCGCGGAGGTTGCAACGCCGCCCGCGTTCGCCGCTTTTGCGGGAAGGAACACGACGCCGTTTTTGCGGAACACTTCGATAGCTTCCAGAGTTGACGGCATATTCGCGCCCTCGGCAACGTATTTAACACCGTTTTTCACGAGCGCCGCCGCGTCATTCTCGTCGATTTCGTTCTGGGTTGCGCAAGGCAAGGCTATGTCGCAAGGTATCTGCCAAATCCCCTTACAGTTATCAAAATATTTAGCTCCCTTTACTCTCTCGGCATACTCTTTAATTCTGCCGCGCTTTACTTCCTTTATATCTTTAATTATGTCAAGCTTGATACCGTCGGGGTCGTAAACGTAGCCGTTTGAGTCGTACATAGCTACGACCTTTGCACCGAGACTCTGAGCCTTACTGCAAGCATAAATCGCAACGTTGCCCGAGCCCGAGATAACTACCGTTTTGCCCTTGAAGCTGTCGCCGCGCATTTTAAGCGCTTCTTCGGTGATATAGATAAGCCCGAAGCCCGTCGCCTCCGTTCTGACAAGGCTTCCGCCGTAGGAAAGCCCTCTGCCCGTCAAAACGCCGACATGCTCGTCGCGTATTCTCTTGTACTGCCCGAAAAGATAGCCTATCTCTCTGCCGCCCACGCCGATATCGCCAGCGGGGACGTCGGTATCCGCGCCGATATGGCGGTATAACTCTGTCATAAAACTTTGACAGAACGCCATTACCTCGCGGTCGGATTTGCCCTTGGGGTCGAAGTCGGAACCGCCCTTTCCTCCGCCGATGGGCAGACCCGTCAAGCTGTTTTTAAGTATCTGTTCCAAGCCCAGAAATTTTATAATCGAAAGATTTACCGAAGGATGAAATCTCAGTCCGCCCTTATAGGGTCCGATTGCACTGTTGAACTGCACGCGGTAGCCCTTGTTGACGTTTACTTTGCCGCTGTCGTCCACCCAGGGAACACGGAACATAATTACTCTTTCGGGCTCGGTAAACCTTTCCAAAAGCCCCGCAGCCTCGTACTCGGGGTGCTTGTCCACAACGGGCGCAATCGTCGTCAAAATTTCGGTTGCCGCCTGGTGGAACTCGGGTTCGTTAGGGTTTCTCTTTTTCAAGTTTTCAAGAACTCTCTCTATATAGGTCATAAATTACTCCTTTCTGCCATACGGCAATTAAAAATAAATTTTTTCTGCTGTGTTATAAAAAACGGCTTCAAGCTCGCTTGCGGTAAATACTCCGCTGTCGATTATATAATCCCTTAAATGCGCATAGCTGTCGCGCGCAAGATTGCACGGCATATCCGTGCCGAACATAAGCTTATCCGCACCCACAACCGACTTAGCGGTTTTAAGGTGTTCGACAGCCGTCGGATAAGGAAATTTTTCGGGCTTCTGATTGTGCGCGAGCGACGACAAATCGAAATACACGTTTGGCTTTGAAAGTTTTTCAAGCGCGGTCTTTAAAAGCGCGTTATCCCCTCTCTGCGGGGAAAGCAAATGGCATAATACAAAATTTGTCTGCGGATACTTAGCCGCAACGCTTGCCGCCGCGTCGACTTGCCAGCACGGCTCGCTCGGTCTGCCGATATCGAGCACAACCGTCAAACCCTTATCGCTCGCATGACGGTAACACTCGTTCATAGCCTCGCCGTCGATATCAATCGGCGGGCGGTTAGCCATGAGCCCCGAGCCCGTCGACAGCTCGAACTTGACCGCCCTAAAACCCAAATCGTCAAACAGTCTCTTGCGGATTTCCTCTACCTTTACGCAAAAGGGGTCGTACGTCGCCGCACCCGTAAATTGCGTCGGATATTTTTTGATAGCTTCGAAGGTATAATCGTTATGAAAACCGAGCCAGTTGCCTTGCAGCAGCACAGCTTTTTCAACGCCGTGCAAATCCATTATTTTCAACAGCGCCTCCGGCGATACGCCCAAGTCGCCCATTTCGGGCGGAAACATCTGAAATATCTCGCCGGTCGAATATTTGGCTTTTCCCGCGCCCACGGCGCGGAGCTCCCCTCTCGAAGTAAAGCCCGCAATATACTGCGCTATGTGCGCGTGCGCGTCTATAATTCTCATAAATTTATTACCCCTTTGTATTAAGTATAAATTATGAATTGTTAAATGTCAATTTTACGTTTAAAATTGCTTGATTTTTTTTAATTTATTTTATATTATAATAGTGTTGCAAACTTAGACCAAATGCAGAGATGGCGGAGTGGTAAGTACTTCGTACTTCGGTACGACGAACGCTGCGCATCCGCCCACTCTCAAACTTAATATTCTAAACACGCAGAGATGGCGGAGTGGTAAGCACTTCGTACTTCGGTACGACGAACGCTGCGCGTCCGCCCACTCTCAAACTTAATAT
>CAJTOY010000001.1:416066-491856 GCA_910578195.1 uncultured Christensenella sp.
GCGCGTCCGCCCACTCTCAAACTTAATATTCTAAACACGCAGAGATGGCGGAGTGGTAAGCACTTCGTACTTCGGTACGACGAACGCTGCGCGTCCGCCCACTCTCAAACTTAATATTCTAAACACGCAGAGATGGCGGAGTGGTAAGCACTTCGTACTTCGGTACGACGAACGCTGCGCGTCCGCCCACTCTCAAACTTAATATTCTAAACACGCAGAGATGGCGGAGTGGTCGAACGCGCACGACTCGAAATCGTGTTACGGGCAACTGTACGGGGGTTCGAATCCCTCTCTCTGCGCCACCTGCACGGTGCACGAAAAATCGGACAGTCTTTTTCGGACTGTCCGATTTTTTACTTGCTAAAATACTCAATTTCTTTCTGATTCGGAGTCATATTCCCAAGACTTTCATGCGGACGATAGTTATTGTAAAAGTTCATATATTTGTCAATCTTTGTTTTTAAATCGAGAAAATCTTCAAATTGTCCGCAGTTTATTTCCTCTTTCTTTAACCTTGAAAAGAACGATTCTACAACTGCATTGTCATACGGATTGTATGCTTTCGAACACGATTGCTTCACACCGTAAAACCGCAACAACTCCTGATATTCATATGAAATATACTGTCCGCCTCTGTCGCTATGAAAAGATAGACCTTGGGGTTGTCCACGCAATTCATAAGCATCGTTAAAAGTGTTAATCACCAAATTGTTTGTGCATTGACCAGATAATCTATGTGCTATAATTTTTCTTGAAAATAAGTCAATTATTACGCAAAGATAAAAGTTCAATCTACCAGTTTTAATCTGCGTTATATCTCCCACCCAAAACACGTTTGGCTGCTTTTGGGTAAACTCCCGATGTAATAAATGTGGTAAGCACGGACGCTTACTTTCCTGCTGAACGAAAACACGTTTTTTGCATTGCTTGCTTTTTAAATCCATTTCTTTCATAAGCGCGCTGACTTTTTTCATTGAAACAATTTCACCCATCGATTGCAATTTGGCAGTTATTTTCTTTGCGCCAAACCTATGCTCACTTTCTTCATAGACGAGTTTTATTTTTTCTTTCAGCTCTTCATCACGAATCGCATAAGTAGTCTTTACTACTCTACGAAAATGATAGTTATAAAAAGTTGCCGTGTCCACTTTAAGAACACGGCACATCGTTTTTACTTGATATTTTCCAAACAACCTTTCAATTGATTCCAGCTTAGTTTTTCGCGTTGCGGTATCAAAGCATTGAGTTTCTTTTAAAATTTCCAACTCAAGCTCTGCTTTTTGTAATTTCTTCTGCACGTCAAGCAACTGCCTATAATCAAAAATATTTTGAGTCTTTTTATTTGCCTGCACCTTATACAGTTTAGCCCACTCATAAACCGTACTTCTTGATACGTTGTACTTGCAAATCAAATCTTTTACCGCAACGCCATTGCAATACTCCTGCACCAAGTTTCTCTTTTGTTCTTCCGTGTGTTTCATTGTTGTTAACTTCCTTTTTAAATTAGTGTTTTAATTATAAATTAAAAAAATTGAATGTAAACAATGATGACTTGAAATATGTTTAGGGTAAAAACAATATGACAAATAAGTTCTACAGCGGCAAAGGTCAAAAATACATACCGAATTCCCACTTCTAACTGTAATCGCCAGTTCAATTCCTATCGCTCTTATTCGCCATGAAAAACCATTGCTTGAATTTTTTTAGTTTGATACAACTAAATTTTCGTATAGGATTGACTGCTAAAAGTCTTAATTAAATCTGTTTAAAAATTCAACGCCTTTAAAATGCTGGATTTAAACCATCAGCTATATCAATAAATTGTTTTTCCCCAACATCAAGTGCTGGCACATTAGATGTTAAAACAACCTGAATGTTATTTTTGTCTGCGTACTCTTTAATCAGTTTATAAACACTATTATAATTATTTGTTCCGTCCTTAACATCGTAAGGCATTGAAATGTTATCAAAAACAAGAAGAGGCATAACCGGTAATCCACTAAAACTTGTTAAAGTAAATCTCATTATAGATAAATAGCATAAAATTTGCCATGTAGTTTGCCTCGCCATACTACCAGGATTGTACTGTACCGGAAATTGCTTTACCTCTCCATTTCCAAGCTCAAGTTCTTCAATAATTTCGCCATAAAGCGAAATACTTTTAGCATCAAAAACAATTTTAAATCCGTTATTTGCAAAATCTTCAGCAACAAAAGAGCAAGTTGATTCCATTAAATTATAATTATTCGTAATCTCCTTGCTTATGAAATTTTGATTTGCTGTATCAAACTTTTTTCGAAGATCATCCAACTCCTGTCTAAGACTAATTATTTCATCCGATAATTTCTGCAAATCCACAATTTCACCAAATTTATCTATTTCAAATAATAACTTTTTACAAATAGCTATACTATCTTCAACCTCTTTATAATTTAACTTAATCATCTCACTATTAAGTTGTTGTATTTGAAAGTCAATATCACGTTTTTCTTGAACCAACTTTTTAATTGTTTGATTTATATCAATTGTTGAAAAAGTATCTGTCTTATTCTTTGCTTCCTTTAATATTTCCTCTATGGGTACTATGTAATCTTTGAAACTTTCGTTTTCTTCTATAATGTCTTGGAAGATAGAAAGCAATTTTTCTATATTTTTTTGGCGAGATATAAGTAATTTACCTTGTCCATTAAAACATTCTTGTACCTTTATCTCTTCGGCAAGTGATTGAGATGCCATCAGTAGAAATTTCAAATCTTTTTCTTTTGAATGTAATTCAGGTCTGGAATAGTTTAATTCAAATTTTTTTAAAGCATCTCTCGCTTCTGTAATAGTACATACATTAATATTTAATTTCTGTAATTCCGAAAACAATAAATCTCTTTGAATTGAAAATTTTGCTTCTCTCTGACGATATATTTTAAGCCTTTTTTCCTTTTCCTTCAATTCTCTTGTCTTTTGAACTATTTTCTTAATATTTGAATTGTTAAAGATAAAATTAAAAATATCCTTATAATACCAACGATACTTATCTGTATTTGATTTTGTATAAATATATTTCAAATTCCCCATTCCCGTTTGGTCTAAAAAGTTTAGGAAACTTGTTGCTCTATGGCTTATACGTCTATCAAAAACCTCTTCAAAACTAACCACTTCATTATCATTACCATTTAATAAAGCAGTAGTAATTTTTTCATCATATAAATTTTTATTTATTTGTATATAACTAGCCTTCTCGTCTTTTTTATAAAAATCATCTATACTGCCAGAAGCTGATTTACAACGCATGAAAAACAAGTAACCGCTGTCAATCTTAATAACGGTCTCTATACTTTCAACTTTTTGCATCCCATTCTTATTAAAAATATTATCACTTGAACCCAAAACAAAATCAATACACTCACATAACAATGATTTCCCTTTACTATTCGGAGCAAATACATAAGAAACATTATTTTTAAACTGAATAAACCTTTTTTTGCCACCTAAACAATTTAATGTTATATTCTCAATTTTAAACATGATTAATTATTTCCTCCATAAACCATACGTCATTCATCTTGTAAATTTCTCTACATATTTTTATTTCTTTATCACTTAACGGTTCAATATCGCTTAAATATTTTTTATTAAATGTAATGATTCCATCAGATATTTGAACGTAATTCGCTTTTACCAATATATCCAGTGATTTCACTATAGTTAAAAAATCATCCTGGTGTAATAATAACTTTGAATTTAATCTAGCTAAGACATTCTCAAAAACATCATACTTTAATCTCCCAATATTATCCCCATTTGATAGACAATTTTCCAAACAGAAGATAGTAAACACACATTTACACACTGATAATGATTCAAAGTAACTTATTAATTGATATAAACGAATCGTATATCTTGCTTCTTTCATTATACCTGTTTTATTCATCAATCTTGCTCCAACTTATCTGCTTAGTTTTTGGTGCCTCATCACTTGACAAATGAATATAACACCCTTTACTGGAAAATCTATCTAATGCTATATCGCTATGATTTAACTTTATATCAACAACCTCATAGAACAGCTTATAACGGTTATCGGGTTCTAATTTCTCATGATGTCTAAAAATATCATAAGCTTCAGTTTCAATGTACTCAATATCGTCCCTTTTTCTTTCAATATACACCTCACGTATATCTCTATAAAAAAGTTCGTATCGTAAATAATCTAATATCTCATTCTTAAGTAAGCCTATTTCGTATAGCTGAGATACTTCTCTTTTGTTAGAATCGAAAATACTATTTATTGTTTCTTCTGTTAAAGATTTTTTTCTAAATATCTCGAAATTGGGTCGATACTCATTATCATTCACTTGGCGCGCTGCCGAAGTATGTAAACTTAAAAAATCTTTAAATTCTATTTTGCAAGACTCCCCCCTTCCTACAGAATCCCAAACGCGCTGATTAAGCATTGATAATAATATTGCCAAGCGTTTTTCTTTTGCTATATTACAAGTAACATCACTGCAATAATTCTCCTCATAATATTCATAATCCATTTTTTCTATTTCTTCATCTGTAATCAATTGATGATTATCTATTAAGCTATCAAGAATCGGATTCAAATCACTTTTACATTTTTCCTCATCAAAAACCCCGTTAGTTAAATATTTTTCATAGATAATTCTTAATAAATTATCCGATCTTAATTTTTTAGATGATTTATTTTTATTTACTAAGGTTTTTATAATTTTTTCTGATATCTCTTTTTTAGATAAAAAACAATAATCTTTGGAATGAATTAATATGTATTTAGGATTCTGGAGATTACCTTGATTTAGCCAATTCAATACTATTTTCATTATAACTGAATCGTCCAATTCTCCATTTTTAACTTGTATTAAATTTATTTGATCATATGATTTAATGCTATGTCCAAACAATTTATCATCGTCTTTTACGCATTCTATATCATCACGTCCCTCGAACACAACAGTATGATCCCTAATATTAACAATAACACTATAAGTAAAGACTTTTAATTGATAAAGAAAACCCCTTAAACTGTTTATGCCATATGTTATCATAAATCCATCCCTCTCCCTTTTAAAATTTAACTTTTTATAACCCATGCTGTAACTTTTACTATATTATAATATCATACGCTTCTTTATTTTTCAATAATCTGCCCACATAATTGTTGTTAGTAAAATATTAAATTTTTGATAAGCCTTAATAAGCCTTAATAAGCCTTAATATGCAAAAATACTGCGATTTGCGAAAAGTTGCAAGTCACAATATAGAGTTCTAATCACATTGTCTACGATTAGTGCGAGGTTCAAATCCCGCTTTCTACGGTTGGTATAGAGTTCAAGCCCCGACTTCTACACACCTACATTTCCGCTCGGTAAAAAATCCTTTTTGTTCGTCAGACACATGTGAACACTCTATAAAGTTTTGAACCCTAGTAGTCCAAAATTTATAGAGTGTTCTTTTATTTTTGTCAATTTTAGCCCTATTATAGGGCTTTTTTTATTAATTTATAAAAAATTTGAATTGGACAACTTTTATAAAAACCTTTCAATCTGCAATGCAAACAACAGAAAAGTTTATATTCGAACCCCTACTGTCCTATTTTTGCTCTATTGAATTATAATAGTCTTGCTCTTTCTTTAACGGCGTTCTGTAACTGTTTTGGTAATGCGGACGCTTTTCATTGTAAAATATTATGTAATCCGCAACGGCTTTATAGAATTCATTTTCAGATTTAAACTTCCGCCTATACAACTCTTCTCTTTTCATAGATGCAAAAAAACTTTCCATCACCGAATTATCGTACGGAACATAAGGTCTTGAAAAGGATTGTTCTACGTTAAGTTTTATTAAATACGTCTGGAAAGTTCTGCAACAATAATTGTCGCCGTTATCGGAATGGAACATCCATCCGCTTTGCGGTCGCCTATTTATGTATGCCAATTTAAAAGTGCTTTTAGTTAATTGCGTGCTGTTCTTTATTCCTATTTTATAACCAACCACCGCTCTTGAATACAAATCTAAAATAACGCAGATATAAAAATTCTTTTCTTTTAATCTAAACATCGTAATATCGCTTACCCATACTTGATTGGGCTTTAAAGGATTAAACTGTTGCTGTAACAAATTGCGGTTTCTTTTCTTCTCTTTATCATAAAGCTCTTCGCTTCCTGCCGAATGCTTTTAATGCCCATATCCCGCATTAAGAGTCTTACTGTTTTTTCGCCTGCTTTTACCCCTTGTTCTTTTAAAACAGCCATTATTTTACCTGCTCCAAATATCTGATGGCTGTCGTCGTAAATTTTTTGTATTTTCTCTCTCAATTCTTCTTTCCGCTGAACATAAACCGTGTTTTGCTTTTTGTTTCTTAAAACGTGGTTATAGAAAGTTCCCCTTGACACGTTTAACGCCTCGCACAAAATATGTACGCTATGCTGTCCGTACAATTCCTCTAATGCGTACAATTTTTCTTTCAACGGCAAACTGTAACTGCAGTTTACCGTTTTAAAGATTTGAATAATTTCTTATAAACGCTTAACTTTGCCCTGCAATCTTTTATAACTTACTATGCTTATAACATTTCCCTTATCCTTTTGTACTTCACGAAACTGCTTAACCCACAAATACAGCGCACTACGAGATATGCCTATTTCGCTAATTACTGCCGTTGCACTTTCGCCCGATAAATACCTCTTTACGGCAAGTTCTTTTTGTTCTTTTGTTTTTCTCATTATTAAACCTCCAAAAATAAAAATATAACCGAGCACGTTTTTCCGATGCTCGGCTATATTTTAACTTAAAAGTACTCTTTTTAATAACCAAACTTGCCTTCGACTATTGATTCCTTATTTGTTCTTAACATTTTAAATTGGCTGATCATTAAATAAATGGGACTTTAATAATAAATTTGTTTAAGTATTCACCCAATTTCAACAACTGATCACTTAAATCCTCGCTAATTTCATTAATGGGTTTATTAAAAATCCTCTCAAAAACCTCAACAACAGGATCGCTTTCCCAATCTTTTTCTAAGAATCCATAGTGAGCACAATATCGACGCAGTGGATTGAGACAATAAAACTTATCAATACGGTATACAAATCTTTTAAACTCATCATCCATATTAATATTTATCCTTGACCTATCACAAAACTCAATTACTTTTTAATACCCATTACACTTTCAAAAAGGACTAAAAATTTCACTTTCAAATCTAACCTTTCATCTATATTCACTTTGGTGAATACTTCATTGTAAGAATTAACAATACATGAAATATCCATAAAAGCCATCAGAATTGTCTAAATATGATCCAATTTCACAATCAAATATACCGCTACTTAGGTGATAGTTATCAATAGGCTTATTAATGATACTTGCAATATAATAATTTTTAACATCTTGAGTTAGTATGCAGTTTGATTTTGGATATTTCTTATCAAAAAACTTAAAATATTCCTCTCTATTGAAATCGTTTAGACTTTTACAAGTTTTTGGCTTTAAGTCTGCGTATTGTTTAAGAAATTATGACCTTATTTTTTCAACTTTCTCTTTGAACTTTTTATCATAAATTTTTAATAAATTATTATTCTCCAAATATTCAATCCCAGAATGAACAAAAACGCATAAATAGGGATTAAATACTTGTAAAATTGCTGATTCAAAATTGTTATGTATACAAATCTGATAGCAATCCATAATTGCCTTAAAATCATTGATTATTTCAGTTATTGAAGCCTCGTGCAACTGTTTTTCTGTCATATTTTTCCTATAATATCCTTTAGATTTTAAAAATAGCGCATAGCTGGTACGCTATGCGCTAAATGCTTTATCCACTTCGTGAAGCTATTCCGTTATTTTTTATAAAGATAGCATATATAATATTTTTTGTCAAGCAATTTTGTTGGAGTTTATACTGAAATAAACTTATTTAGGGTTCAATCCCTGTGTCTGTCTGCTCCCATTTTCGGCGTTTTACTACGCTACTTATCATTCATCATTGACAAGAATAATGTCGTATTTTGTCGAAAAACAAAATACGACATTTCTTTTATTTCTTTTTATAAATTAAATATGACAGTGTTTGATTTACAGATATATAAATATGAACTTCGTTGTTTACAAATTTAGCCCCTTTAATAATAAATGTTGGCACTTCCGAAAATCTTATATTGATATCATTTTCAGATATTGTCGCCTTAACGTTTTTTGTTTCTTTGCCGTTCAAAATTACCTTGTCGTCGTTTATAATAATTTTATCACCTATACAGTCAATTCCGTTGGCAACGTGCGGGTAGTCGGATAGCGTTTTATCGTTAATATCCAATAAAATACAATCGCCGTTCACGTCTATAACAACTTGTTTAACGACATAAGTTTCTCCGCTTTCCAAACAACCCGCAAGAATTATACATATCATACTGCATAAAAGTAGTAATATACTAACCGCCTTTTTCATTTCAATCTCAATCTTATTCATCCTATGCGTAGCTTGGATAAAACGATATAATAATAAGGTTCAACCCTTGGTCTGTCCGCTACCCATCTCGGCAGTTGAGTACACTATTTATCATTCATCATTGACACAAAGACACACGCAAAAAGAGCTTATAAAACTCCGCTGCGTGTGTCTTTTTCCATGCAAAACATCCTTTTTGCGCAAGTTGAAGCTTGCCATGACAGGATATGATTTTCTTTATCTTGCATTTCCCTGTTTCTGAGTCAGACACAACAAAAAGAGCTTAATAAAAAAACGGACTTCTGTCCGCTTTTTTATTATCTGTTATCGACTTTTTCGGGATACATATCATGGTGCGAAAGCCTGTCCCAGGCCACCTGTTCCCACTTGGTCCCCTTTTTGCCATAGTTGCAATAGGGGTCTATGGAAATTCCGCCACGGGGCAAAAACTTGCCCCATACCTCTATGTATGCAGGGTCCATCAATTCAATAAGGTCGTTCATTATAACGTTCACGCAGTCTTCGTGAAAATCACCGCGGTTTCTGAACCCGAAAAGATACAGTTTTAAAGACTTACTTTCAACCATCTTTTCGCGCGGTACATACGAAATATAGACCGTGGCAAAATCGGGCTGCCCCGTTATTGGACAAAGGCTTGTGAATTCGGGACAGTTGAACTTTACGAAGTAATCCCTTCCGGGGTGTTTATTTACAAACGTTTCCAAAACGGACGGGTCGTAAGTCTGCGGATATTTCGTGTTATTGTTACCGAGCAAGGTTATACCTTCGTTCTGTTTTTCTCTTGGCATATCATTCTCCTTTTACTGCCGGATCTTCTATTCCGTTGGCTTTAAATGCCGCGGCGCGGTCGCGGCATGTAGCGCATACGCCGCAAGGTTTTTCGCCGCCCGAATAACAGCTCCAGGTATATTTATAAGGAACGCCGAGTTCCAGTCCCGTTTTTACAACCTGAGATTTGTTTAAGTTTACAAACGGTGCAATAATTCTAAGCTGTCCGCCGCTGCCCGTATAAATAGCATCGCCCATAGCGGAATTGAACTTTTCACTGCAATCGGGATAAGCGTTGCCCGCTGCGTCGTCGCTGTGCGCGCCGTAATATATCACCTCGCAACCGTAAGAAAGAGCCACGCTTGCCGCCGCCGAAAGAAACAGTCCGTTCCTGAAAGGAACGTAGGTTGAAACGGGTTTGCCGCCCGTTACAGAAATCTGTTCGGCATAGCTTTGCAGAGGTATATCATTGGACGAATCCGCCAAGAGCGAACAGTCCGAACCTTCGAATATGACCGAAAGGTCAAGCCGCTTTAAATCAACGCCGTAAAAGCCGGCAACTTTTTGCGCCGCATCAAGCTCTTTGCTGTGTGTCTGTCCGTAGTAAACGGAAAGGGCGCAAACTTCCGCCGCGCCGTATTTTTGAACCGCCAGCCCAAGGCAAGTTGCGCTGTCCACGCCGCCGCTCAATAAAACAAGTGCTTTCATACCCTGTCCCCCAAAAGATTTTGCAAAGAAACGTCATCTTTAAACGCGCCGAAATAAGTTTTGGTGACCGTTTTTGACGATACGTTTTTTATCCCACGCGAAGTCATACAGCTGTGACAGCCTTCTATTCTGACGCCGACGTCGGGCGATAAAGCCGCAAGCGAAATTATTTCGGCAATGTCCCGCCCCAGTCGCTCCTGCAATTGCAGCCGTTTTGCCGCCATATCGCAAATACGCGCTATTTTACTCAATCCCAGAACTCTTCCGCGCGGAACGTACGCCACGTCGACTTTCATATCGTACATAAGCGCCATATGATGCTCGCAATAGCTGAATACGCTTATGTCCTTTATTACCACTGCACCGCCCGAATTCGTGTCGGTCGGAATTTCAAACGTTTTTCCGAACATTTCCGCAATTTCGCGGTTGGTGTATCTAATCCCCTCAAACGCTTCTTCGTACATTCGCGCTACGCGTGCGGGCGTTTCCCGCAAACCTTCCCTGTCGGGGTCTTCGCCTATGGCGACCAATAACCCGCGGATATGTTTTTCGATTTCTTTAATATCCATACTTTCTCCTATACCCCGCGCTTATCGGGTTCCCAGATAATTTTATGCAATTGTAATTGCAAGCGTACGCCGTTAAGCTTGCGCTCTTTCATAAACTCCGCTATTTCTACCGGTTTGATTTTTCCGAAAACGGGGCTGAAATAAACGCGGCATCTGTCTGTAAGTCCGTACTCGTTTATAATCTCTTCCGCACGCAACAAATCGCACTTATCCCCGACGACAAACTTAACCGCGTCCCGCAACGTAAGATAAGAAAAGTTTTCCGTCAGCATAAGTTTTTCCATTCCGCTTGAAGGAAGTTTATAATCGGCGGTAACGGCGGGGCGTGGTGCAATTGAAACGATATTTTTCAACGGCATGCTTCCGTTGGTTTCTATTTCGACTTCCGCGCCGGACGCGCCCAGCAGTTTTATAAGATAC
The DNA here is from genome assembly GCA_910578195.1 of uncultured Christensenella sp. Classification (GTDB taxonomy): domain Bacteria; phylum Bacillota; class Clostridia; order Christensenellales; family Borkfalkiaceae; genus Coproplasma. The sequence continues at coordinate 427,020 of CAJTOY010000001.1, forward strand.
GTAATATCCGTCTGTAAAAGCGGCTCGCCGCCCGTCAGGGTAACGTTTTTTACTCCCGTTGATTTCACGTATGCAACAAGCTCTTCCGCAGAAACAAATTCGCATTTTACGTCGGCGGTATTTGCCCAGCGCGTGTCGCAGTAGCCGCAATTTAAATTGCAGCCGCAAAACCGAAGAAATACGGCAAGCTCGCCCGCGCGCGGACCTTCGCCGTTTATGCTTACAAATTTTTCGGCAACTTTAAAACCCGACATATCACTCACCGTATACCGCACAGTTTTCTGGCGATTCGTACACTGTCACGCTGAAAACAGGCATGCCCTTTTTATTAAGGTCGGCATATATGTACGCGGCAAAGTTTTCGGCGGTGGGTCTGAAATCCGTTTCAACCAATGAAAACCCTTCTTCTTCGAGCGCGGCAATGGTTACAGGTTTAAGGGTGTTCTTTTCGTAAATAAGCGTATGGTCAAAACTTTCCGCAAGTTCTTTAACCGCCTTCTTAAAATCGCCGAAGTCAAGAAGCATACCGCGCTTTTCGCCGCTTTCCTGCAATTTGCCGCCGCTTATCTTTACTTCTACAATCCAGTGGTGACCGTGAATATTTGCGCACTTACCGTTGTATCCGTGAAGAAAGTGCGCGCTGTCAAAACAAGCCGAAGTTTTTAAATAATACATTTCTCTCCCTTTGCGTAAAAAAGTACAGCCGCGACAAAACGACTGCACCTAAAAAGACTATTCCCATTCAGATGCCCTGGTTTTGTTTAACGACAGGATGGCGCAAACGAACTGTCCGTTTAATTTGTTATATAATACCACGCCTCAATGCGTTTGTCAACTCAACCGAAGCGCTTTCACGCCGCTTAGTTTCAAAATAGCGGCTAATTAGGTTCAATCCCTGTGTCTGACTGCTACCCTGTTCGGTGTTTAAATACGCTACTTATCATTCATCATTGACAAAAAAAAGAAAAGGGATTCCTTTTCTTTTTTTGTGGCAAAAATTGGAAAAATTCATAGGAGAAGCAAATGACTAACGCCGAAGTTCAACAGATAGCAAAGCAAACAATGGACTTTATCAAATTGCAAATAAAGGTTGGAATGAGCTTGCAAGAATTAAGACAAATAGCCGAAAGTAAAATGCTTTCTCTCGGCGCAACTTCTTTTTGGTATTGGGATATAGGCGCATTTGTTTTTTCTGACGACGATACATCGCTGTCCGTGTCGGGGAAACACTATCAGACTGCCAACACACTTATTAAAGTAAACGATATAATTACAATAGATTTAAGTCCGCAAGTCGGAAATATTTGGGGCGACTACGCAAGAACTATCATTATTGAAAACGGCGTCGTCGTGGACGATATAAATAAAATAAGCAAAGCCGAATGAAAAAACGGCTTGCTTATGGAAGAAAAGCTGCATTGTGAATTGTTATCATACGCTAAACCCGAAACGACATTTGAAGAATTGTATTCACATATAAATGAATTTATCGCGGCGAGCGGATATGTAAATTTAGATTTTTTAGGCAACTTAGGACATTCGATTGTAACTCATAAAGACGACAGAATTTATATTGAAAAAGGCAACACAGCAACCCTTGGAAGCGTGAAATGCTTTACATTCGAGCCGCATATTGCAGTTAAAGGCTCAAAGTACGGTTTTAAAAAAGAAAATATATTGCTTTGAAAATTCTATTTTGAAAGAGACATGAATTAAACGTAACTGTTACGCTTGACATCGGATAAAACCTAAAACATTATTGTTTCGGGTTTTATCTTTTTTTGTTTGATTTTTTTATCACAAGGCGATATAATCTTTAAAATGACAAACACCACCGAACAGCTCGCAAACGGCAAAATTTTGCCGTTGATATTCAAACTGACTATTCCCGCCGTAATCGCACAGCTTATCACTTTTCTATATAATATTGTCGACAGAATGTTTGTCGCAAAAATAGAAGGTTCGGGCATGGACGCGCTTGCGGCGCTAGGAATAGTTTTACCCATTACTCTTATTATTCAGGCTTTCGCCAACCTAGTCGGAATGGGCGGTTCTCCGCGAGCGAGCATTAAGCTCGGGGAAAACGATAATATCGAAGCGAATAAAATTTTTAATACATCGGTAATTTTACTTACTATAATATCCGTTGTTTTGAGCTTGCTGACTCTGTTCCTTGCAAAACCGCTTGTAATTTTTTTCGGTTGTCCGCCGAGCGCCGTGGAATTCGCCGCCGCGTACCTTAAAGTCTACTCTCTGGGAACGTTCTTCGTTTTGCTTGCGCAAGGACTTAATCCTTTTATCACGGCGCAAGGGCACTCTTTCACTGCAATGTTTTCGGTACTGATAGGCGCAATAATAAATATCGCGCTCGACCCGCTGTTCATATTCGTATTCGGGCTCGGCGTAAAGGGCGCAAGCCTTGCAACCGTCGTTTCGCAAGCCGTTTCGTTCGTATGGATAACCGTGTTTCTGTGCTCGAAAAAAAGTCTGTTCAAGTTGAGCTTCAAGGACATGAAGCTCAGCGCAAAACGAATTTTCAGCATATTTTCGCTCGGATTTACGCCGTTTATTATGATTTCCACCGAGTGCGCGATACAGATTGTGTTCAATATCAATCTGAATAATTCCACGGGAGGAAACAAGGATTATACGGCGGCGCTCACGATTATGCTGAGCGCACTGCAACTTATTTCGTTACCGCTCAACGGATTAGGCAGCGGAATGCAACCGTTCGTAAGTTATAATTACGGCACGGGCAACGCCGAGCGTCTTAAAAAAGGTATAAAATACGTTACGATAATCGCATTCATTTTCGCCGTGGTTATCTGGACGGTTTCAATGGCGGCGCCTTCCCTTTACGCTTATTTATTTTCCGCAAGCGACAGCGTAACGCAAATAGTCAAAGACTACTCCCCTCTGTTTTTGATGGGGTCGATTATGTTTTTCGTGCAGATGACCTTACAAAACGTCAACGTCGCGTTGGGACAAGCCAAATCGGCGCTGATACTTGCCGTTTTGAGAAAGGTTATAATTCTTATCCCCCTCTGCTTTGCGCTTACGCATTTTCTCGGGTTTAAAGGCGTGTATATGTCGGAAGGCATAGCCGACTTTATTGCCGGCGCGATAACCTCGGTAGTAATATTCGTTACCTTCCCGAGGGTGTTTAAAAAACGTGAAAACGAAGTCAAGCTGAAAAACGCCGAAAAATGAAATCTCCGCGTAATTACGCGGAGATTTTTAATGTGTTCTCAATTTTCTGTGATATATTGCAACCGCCGTTATTGGCAAGATATAAAGCAATAAGCTAAGAAAAGCCCATTTCGACACAAAAATCATATTCACAGCCAAAACTGGCAGAGTTGTTGCAACCAGAAAAACGCTTGCGAATCCGTTAATCTTTTTCCATACAACAATGTTTTCCAGCGTAAGAGAAGTTCTCAATCCAAACACTCCGTTAGGCGGTGTAATAGACGGCGACATAGCCGCAAACAGCGAAAGAAAAAAAGCGAGCGTAACACAAACCGCAAACGACGGCAAATATTCCGCGGAAATGCTTTGAGAATGTATTGCCAAAACGAACACTTCATATGCAACCGCAAAAACGGAAATTACAGTGTGCAATACGATAGCCGACCTTTTCTCTCTGTTGCGTTTGCACACCAAAAAGAAACTCAAATCCAGAACTTCGATAACTAAAAAGGTTATAAGATGCAATAATATTTCATATTTTTTTCCGTAACGGTCAACTTGTCCGTGCGTAAAATGAGCGGGTATCTTTTCGGGTAAAAATCTGAGCAAGATAAAAACCGATAAAACGCAGAAGCAAACAAAAATCAAATTATATAAAAGAAAGGTCTTGTTAAGATTAAAACCGCTATTTTCGTTCGGGCGATCGGAAAGCAAAGCTTCGAGATTTATTTCAAGTACCGAGCACAGCTTTTTCAAGGTTTCGATATCGGGCTCGTTAATACCTTGTTCCCACTTCGATACGCTTTGTCTTGTAACGAACAGCTTTGATGCAAGTTCTTTCTGTGTCATACCTTTTTTGATACGGTAAAACCGTAAATTGTCTTTAAACATATACCCATTATAAATTATAATTACATTGAAAGCAAGATATCGCCGCGCACCTTTTGGTTGCGCGGCAAAAAACATTTTTCCAAAACGATTTAATAAATAATTCCGTTGACAAATCAATATTATAATATTATAATTATTTAACAAAGGAGAAAATTATGAAAACAGCGATTGTTACAGACAGCAACAGCGGCATTACTCAGCAAATGGCAAAGGAGCTTGGCATATCGGTTATACCCATGCCCGTATTGATAAACGGCGAGCAATTCTATGAAGATTTGACCCTTTCGCAGGAACAATTCTATGAAAAGCTGAAAGGCGACGCTCAGGTGTCCACCTCCCAGCCTAACCCTATCGACGTGGGCGACGTATGGGACAACGTTCTTAAAGAATACGACGAATTAGTCTATATCCCTATGTCCAGCGGACTTTCCGAAACTTGCCACACCCTTCAACACTTCGCCGAAACCGAAGAACGTTTCAAGGGCAAGGTTTACGTTGTGGACAACCAGCGTATTTCAATCACTCAAAGACAGAGTGTTTTAGACGGATTAAAAATGGCAAGCGAGGGCAAAAGCGCAAAAGAAATTTCAGAGTGGTTGATTTCAAGCAAATCTCAGTCGAGTATTTACATTATGGTCGGCACTTTAAAGTATCTTAAAAAAGGCGGCAGGCTTACCCCCGCCGTCGCTATGATAGGCGAACTTCTCAAAATCAAGCCCGTCTTGCAAATTCAAGGTTTTAAGCTTGACCAGTACGCCAAAGTCAGAAAGCTTGCCGACGCAAAAACCACTATGATTAACGCAATCAAAAAAGACTTTGAAACAAGGTTTAAGGACTTGGTTGCCGCGGGTAAAATGACGCTTGCCGTCGCGCATACCGAAAATTTCGAAGAAGCCGAAAGATTCAGCCAGGAAATCAAGGAAGCTTTCCCCAACGTCAAATTCACCTTTATCGACCCCCTCTCGCTCAGCGTTTCGTGCCATATCGGTCCCGGCGCGCTTGCGGTTGCCTGCTCGGTTGAATATTAAAACGAAATACCGCTCCGCGCACTTTGCGCGGAGCGGTAAAAATTACGCGCCCCGACAACTGTCGGGGCGCACTATTTTATTTATTAAAGTTCTGCGAAGTACTTGATTGTTCTTACCATCTGGGATGTGTAAGAATTCTCGTTGTCGTACCACGAAACAACCTTTACAAGCGTCGTGCCGTCGCCGAGAGGCATGCACTTAGTCTGGGTCGCGTCGAACAGCGAGCCGTAGGTCATACCTATAACGTCCGAAGATACAATCTCTTCCTCGGTATAGCCGTAGGAAGCGGAAGCGGATTTCTTCATTGCTTCGTTTACAGCCTTAGCATCAACGTCGCCTTCGCAAACCGCGATAAGCTGGGTAAGCGAACCGGTGGGAACGGGAACGCGCTGTGCGCAGCCGTCGAGCACGCCGTTGAGCTCGGGAATAACAAGACCTATTGCCTTTGCAGCGCCCGTCGAGTTGGGAACGATATTAACCGCAGCAGCTCTTGCTCTTCTCAAATCGCCCTTTCTGTGAGGTCCGTCGAGAACCATCTGGTCGCCGGTGTATGCGTGAATGGTCGTCATATAACCCTTCTTGATTTTGCAAAGCTTGTTGAGCGAATTTGCCATAGGCGCAAGGCAGTTCGTCGTGCAGCTTGCCGCGGAGATAACAGTATCGTCCTTTTTAAGAATGTTTTCGTTAACGCTGTATACTACGGTAGGAAGGTCATTGCCCGCGGGTGCGGAAATAACGCACTTCTTCGCGCCCGCTTTAATGTGAGCGGAAGCCTTTTCCTTCGAGCAGTAGAAGCCCGTACATTCGAGAACGACGTCAACCTTGTGCGCCTTCCAGGGAAGGTTTGCCGCGTCTTTTTCTGCGTAAATTTTAATCGTTTTGCCGTTTACTGTGATGCTGTCCTCTCCTGCGACGACCGAATCACAGTACTTATATCTGCCCTGAGCCGAATCGTACTTCAAAAGGTGAGCAAGCATTTTAGGGCTTGTCAAGTCGTTGATAGCAACGATTTCATATCCGTCGGCGTCGAACATCTGTCTGAATGCAAGACGTCCTATTCTTCCGAAACCATTGATTGCTACTTTTACATTTGCCATAAATTTAATTCCTCCGAATTTTAATTACTTTTGGATAAGTATACCAAAGTTTTCCATACAAGTCAATTAATTGATAGAAATATACTTATTTTATGTCTTAATTATACTCTTTAATGTGAGCTTTGAAAAGTATTTTAACCATGATTTTTAAAATATTTTTAAAATGACTTGAATTTTGCGCCGTTATGAATTATACTTAATTAAGAATAAAAAATATCGGAGGATATAATGGCATTAGTTTCAGCAAAAGAAATGCTTGAAAAAGCAAGAAACGGCAAGTACGCCGTAGGTCAGTTCAATATTAACAATCTTGAATGGACGAAGTCGATTTTACAGACCGCGGAAGAACTTAAATCACCTGTAATTCTCGGAGTTTCCGAGGGCGCGGGCAAATATATGACGGGCTTCAAAACCGTTGCAGCTATGGTTAAAGCTATGATCGAGGAATTGAAAATCACCGTTCCCGTCGCGCTTCACCTTGACCACGGCTCGTACGAGGGCTGCTATAAATGTATCGAAGCGGGATTCTCGTCGATAATGTTCGACGGCTCGCACTTCCCTATTGAAGAAAACGTTGCAAAGACGAAAGAACTTGTCAAGGTTTGCGCGGAAAAGGGTTTGAGCCTCGAAGCGGAAGTCGGTTCAATCGGCGGCGAGGAAGACGGCGTTGTCGGTCTCGGCGAGTGTGCCGACCCCGACGAGTGCAAGAGGATCGCCGACCTCGGCGTGACAATTCTTGCCGCGGGCATAGGCAATATTCACGGCAAATATCCCGCTAACTGGCCCGGGCTCAGATTTGACGTGCTCGAAAAGATTAAGGCAAAAACCGGCGATATGCCCCTCGTCCTCCACGGCGGAACGGGTATCCCCACCGATATGATTAAAAAGGCAATTTCGCTCGGCGTTGCGAAAATCAACGTAAACACCGAATGTCAGTTATCCTTCCAGGAAGCAACCAGAAAATACATAGAAGACGGCAAAGACCTCGTCGGCAAGGGCTTCGACCCCAGAAAGCTGCTTGCGCCCGGCTGTGAAGCAATCAAAGCTACCGTAAAAGAAAAAATGGAAATTTTCGGAAGCATCGGCAAAGCATAAAAATTTTAACCTCTGTTTTTACAGAGGTTTATTTTTTTATTAAATGCTCAAACTGTTGAGTATGAAAAGAAAATTTACTTTTATTGCCGTTATTATTACTCTTATACTTACTCTGCTTCCCGCTTGCGACGCGCGCGAAACGGGCTCGTTAAAGGCGCTGACTAAGCCGTATATCGCGCATTACGAATGCTACGAAGGGTCTTTCGGCGGCGAGGACTTAATGGAAAAATTCGACTACGTCGAAATTATCCTTCAAGACAAAGAAAATCTGCTGCTTTCCTACAAGTTCAAGGACGGCGAAAAACAAAAGGTCGAAAGCAAATACAAGTTCAACAACGAAACGCACGAGATGACCGCAGACATAGGGATTTTCGGTTTCAGATTTAAAGAATCGGTCATTGTGGAAAACGGTAAATTCACTGTTTCAAAGCCCATAGGCACAAAACAACTGATTATGAAATTCAAAACGAAATAATTTAAAAAGAGGAGCATTGCGCTCCTCTTCTTTTTACGGTTTATAGTTACCCGTTATTTCTTCTATGCCATCTTTTTCCATTTTGCCGTAAACCTCGTCGATTTGAAGCTGCTGCTCCTCTTGCTCGGCGTGTCTTGCGACGGCAAGCTCCGCAATCGCGGAAACGCGCCCTTCGATTATCGGCGGAGCGTTTTCGTCAACGGCGTCATAGTTGAATTTAATCAGATTTTTTTCAGAATATGCCTCGTGAAGGTACATTTGAAGCTTGGCTTCCATATTCCTTCTGTAAGCCAGCATCATAAAAAATATTAAAAACAGTACGGCGAACAAGCCGACCGCAACGATTGCAACTATGTATTTGGATTCCATAGCTTTATTTTACTACTCTTTTTCGATTATGTCAAGATTTATTCTGATTTATAATTTTCATAATTTCAGGCAATATTTAGTATATTATGGGTATGAAAAAAATTATGTTCTGCGGCGGCGGCAGCGCCGGTCACGTTATTCCGAATATTTCTCTGATAGAAAACCTCGAAGGCTATGAAATTTGCTATGCGGGCACGGGCGGTATCGAGCAAAGCATATGCGACACAAACGGTATACGCTTTTACAAATTCGATACGGTGAAGCTTGTTCGCGGAAAAATACTATGCAACCTTCTTATTCCATTCAAGCTTTTAAAGGCGGTAAAACAAGCGGGGCAGACGATTGACAAGGTCAAGCCCGATTTGGTTTTCTGCAAGGGCGGCTACGTCTGCCTGCCGCCCGCAATCGCCGCGCATAAAAGGCATATTCCCGTAATCACGCACGAATCGGATTTAAGCCCGGGGCTCGCGAATAAGCTGATTGCGGGCAAGTGCGAAAAGGTTCTGACCTCTTTCCCCTCCACCGCGCAAAAATTCAAAAACGGCGTCTATACGGGCACTCCTATGCGCAATATTCTTTTTAACCGTGACAAGGCGGAAGCAAAAAAGGCGTTCGGGTTGGACGACCGCCCCACATTGATTGTGTTCGGCGGCGGCAGCGGGTCAAAGATTATTAACGATAATATGAGAAAAATTCTCTTCGATTTGTGCAAAAAATATAATGTTTTGCATGTATGCGGAAAAGGCAATCTGACAAAAACAAATATCGGCGGGTACAAACAGATAGAATTTGCCGACGACATGGGGCTTGTATACGCTTGCGCCGACGCAGCCGTCGCAAGGTGCGGCTCGAACTCGGCAAACGAGTTAATAGCGCTTAAAATTCCCACGCTGTTTATACCGCTCGGAAATAAGCGAAGCCGCGGCGACCAGATAAAAAACGCCGAATACTTTTTAAACGAAGGACTTTGCAGAGTGCTTAACGAACAAGATTTGACCACCGAAAAACTGAAAACCGAGATTTTCAATCTTTTCGACGACGAAAATTTAAAAACCGCGCTGACGAAAAGCAACGTCAGACGCGGTAACGAAAAAATTATAAACGAAATTAAATTAAGCCTTCGATAAGAATTTTAAGACCTATACCTATCAAGACAAGACCGCCTATAAGCTCGGTAATGCCCGCTTTGTTTTTGAGTATATTTCCGAACTTGACGCCCACCAGAAGCCCCGCAAGGCTTATTATAAAGGTCGTACAGCCGATTATAATTACGCTTATAAACATGTTCGGGATACTGTTTTTCAGCTCGTCGTAAGCCATAAAAGAAACGCCTACGAAAAGCGCGTCAATGCTTGTGGCGACGCCTTGAATTAAAACCTCGGGGAAAGAGAATTTTTTCTCTTTAACTTCCTCTTCCTTTGCGCGGAATTCTTTTATGGCGTCTATAATCATTTTACCCCCGATAATGGTAAGCAACGCGAAACCTATCCAGTGGTCAAAGGTATCGAAAACGCTTTGGAACGCCACGCCCAGTCCGTAGGCGACGAAAAAGCCTATAACGGGCATCACCGCTTGAAAAACCCCGAACGTCAGCGGTATGGTTACGCCTTTACGTTTGGTAAGGTTGCGGTAGCAAAGCCCGTCCGTTACCGAAACCGCCAGCGCGTCCATAGAAAGCGAAACGCCCATTAAAAAAACTTCTAATACGAGTACCCAAGTCAGTGACATAAATTTATTATATCATATGGGGCAATAATTGTAAATGCAATATTTTAAATTTGTTTGTAAAAAAAATGTTAAAATATATAAAAAGAGCTTGCATTTTTAATTATTTTAAGTATAATATTATTGTTATTTAAGTTCACTGAGGTGTAGCGCAGTTTGGTAGCGCGTCTCGGTTAGGTCGAAGGCTGTGGGTTCAAGTTCATATATTGAGGTGTAGCGCAGTTTGGTAGCGCGTCTCGGTTAGGTCGAAGGCTGTGGGTTCAAGTTCATATATTGAGGTGTAGCGCAGTTTGGTAGCGCGTCTGGTTAGGGACCAGAAGGTCGTGGGTTCAAGTCCCGTCACCTCAACCAAATAAAACTCCGAATACGCAAGTTGCGTGTTCGGAGTTTTTGTATTTATGATAAAACATCAAAACGTTGTACCGTACAATTGTCCGCGTTTACTTCGAGTTCAAGTCCGTCAGCGTCATAATCGGGATAAATGGTTGCGGAAAGAACTTTACCGTTTACGAATATTTCCGCTGAAAATTCGTCCAAAACAACGGTTATTTCCGTATCAACGCTATTATCGGTAAAAGGCATGCGGCGAATACCTGCCAGACTGTCGCCGTCGCGTTCTTTCCCTTCGATTTTTTCTCCGGAATGCGAACGGTCAAATACCCACTCTCCGTTTTTAAGGCAAAAGCTTGTATACATCTCACCCTTCTTACGCAGACGCAAGTTGAAATTTTTTATATTTTTTGCTTTGAAGTTTAATACGCCGATTTTTATATTATCGGAATATATACCGTTTATATCCTTTTCAAACACCTTTCGGGCGGATACCACGGGCGATTGCCACAGCTCCCCGTTTTTAATTTCAAGTTTTCGCGGTACAGTAAGCATACCCGCAAAACCGTACTTTTGCGAGGGAATATTTCTATCCCACATATTCAGCCATCCTATCATAACGGGCTCATCGGCAAAGGACTGCGCGGCATAAAAATCAAAGCCGTAATCGATTATTTCGCTTTCGCCGAAATCCGCCTTGCCTTTTTCAATGTCAATCTTGCCCAAGCGGTAGAATGTGCTGTGAATATTTAAGTGCTTCGAGCCTTGCGCAGGTTGAAACTGCTCGCAATAAGTAAGCAATCCAAGCTCGCTATTATAGTCGGGGCACTCAATCATTATACCGCCGCTGTCACGGTCAAGCACGTCACATTCAAATTTCCAGTTGAATATATCTTTTGAAGAATACAACAATATTCTGCCTCTGCCGTCAATCTTGCGCGCGGCGACAAGGCAATATAAAACTCCGTTTTCTTCGAATATCTTCGGGTCGCGGAAGTCGCACGGCGAATATTCGGGCGGCAAATCTTTTTCACCTATAACAATTCCGTGCTTCGTAAAGTTAATACCGTCATCGGATGAAGCAAGAGCTTGAAGTTGCCTTATATTTTCTCCTCCGCCGTTTTCCTTAAAGCTTGTATATAGAAGCCACAGCTTATTATTCCAGACGATTGCGGTTCCCGAGAAGCAACCGTCGTCCTGACTGTCGGGAGCGATAGCTATCGGCATTTGCTCCCACTTAGTCAAATCACGACTGACAACATGCCCCCAGTGCATTGGCCCCCAATATACGTTTTTAGAGTAATACTGAAAAAAGACGTGGTATTGTCCTTTGAATTTAACAAGCCCGTTCGGGTCGTTTATCCACCCGTTGCTTCCTGTTATATGAAATTTCGGTCTCAAATTTAAGTCTGACATTTAATATTCCTTAATGTACATTACTTTCACGCAGTTTTAAACTGCGTGAAAGTTTTGTTCAAATCAATTTATTTTATTTTATCGCTGCCCAAAACCGCGCCTTCCGGTACGGAGTCGAGATTTGCACGGAAATCGTCCATTACTATACAACCGTAATCTTTCGTTGCGTTATCGACAACCTCAAAATAGCAAGACAATTCTTCGGTATTATCAAACTGATAATAGTAATGCACCATTACGGTATTCTGCGTATAGGCGTTATTGCGGAAAGTGGCAAGACACCGTCCGCCCGTTGCATATACTTTAATATAAACTTCGCTGTTATGCGCCGCACCGAATCGGAAAGATATTATACCGTTCTTTCTGAGAATAAATGCGCTTGAACGGACAATGCCGGTATTACCTTCCACGTTTACATTTTCCGATCCGTTATTGTAATGGAAAGTAAATAAGTATTTCCCGTCCTTTGTCGTTTCGTTAGTCTGATACCAATCTTCGGGAATTTCGTTTTCTACAACTTCACCGATTTCGCCAATCTTAGTCCAGCCGTCGAGATTTCCGGTTTCAAAGCTTCCGTTTTCCACAGAAAGGTATTCGTTTATATGATTTACGGCGTTTGCGCTTCCTTCGGGAGCGGAGTCGAGATTTACTCTGAAATCGTCTGCGGTAAAGCAGCCCCAGACTTTTATCGCATTATCTACCACACGGAAATAGCACAGCGTATCTTTCGTAAGTCCGTCAAGCTGATAACTGTAAGATTTGAGCTTACCGCCTTCTATATTGTCGTTGCGGAAAATTGCAATTATAGAACCGTTTTCGGCATTTACAAGTTCCATAAATACGTTGCGGTTTCCTCCGCCGCCGAATTTGAACGACACATATTTACCTGCTTTGAGCACAAACATATTGCTCGTAAGCGTACCGATATTGCCCTCGCGGTTGATTTCGCCGTTATTCCAACTCCACCAGGAGAATAACTTTTCCCCTTCTTTACCGTATTCGTTGGCAGTATTGTCGGGATTACCGTTATTCCAATAACCCTTATCGGACGTAACAGCGCCTATATCGCCTAATACCGTCCAACCCGTCATATCTTTCTCAAAGCCGCCGTTTAAGATATCGTAAATTGTTGCGGGGCGTTCGGTTACCAATTCGGCAACGGTTAATTCGCTTTCGGGCGCTTCGGGATAATAGGTAACAAAACTGTCAACAAAGAACAGACCGTAATCGTTCACGCCGTTATCGACCAAACGTATATAAACCGTTTTGCCGATAAACTGCGAGAGGTCAGCCTTGTAGGCGAGCAACGTACAACCCCTTACATCCGTCTGCGAACTATCGTCCGAGAACGCGTTATTGTAATATCTTGCAAGTATATTACCCGTTTCCTTTTCTATAACGTCGATGAATACCTTATCCGCATTTTTTGCACCGCCGAGTTTATAGGTTATCCAGCCAGAACCGCCGATTTTGAACGCGGAGCTTGTAAGGGTGCCCATCGCGCTTTCTTTTGCATTTCCGTTGAAATTGTATGCATTAAAGAAATTGCCGTCGTTATTGAAAGGAATATTTTCGTTCCAATACGTTTCATTGCTATTGACGCCGCCGAGGTCGGGATTGCTTAAAATCCAGCCGTCAAGACCGTTGTCAAAACCGCCGTTTGTAATGCGGTATGCGCGCGTATCTTTAATTTTCAATGTATAGTTATAGCTGAGCGACTTATCTTCGCCGTTGTGACTGAACGAAACCGTTACCGCAAAAACGACCTCGGTTGCCGTGTCCGTGTAGCTTTCATAATAATAGTTATAAGAAGTTACGTCAAGCGTTATAGATTCGCCGTCCATAGTTACGGAATAACTTAATTCAAGTCCGCCTACGTTTTCGACATTGCTTGCAAAATCGATAACAATATTTTCTTTGTTGTTTTCGGTAAACAAGTCGATACTTTTTTCTACCGCACCTTCCTTTAACGCAGGCGCCGTTTCCGTCGTGACCGTGACGGCGATTTCAACCGTAAGCACAAGTTCGCCGTTATACTTGACAACAATAGAAACTTTTGCGCCGGTTACCTCTTTACTGCCTGCCGTCACCGTGAATTTACCCTCGGCAATTGCGCTTAAAGTAATTTCTTCGTTTTCGGTAGCGATTTCATAAGTTAAGTTACTTAAATTTTTGTCATCAACATAATCGGCAATCGTCAGCTCCTTACTGTTGCCTGCAAGCAGACGGAACGATTTTTCCGAATCTGCCTTTTCTTCGGGAATACGAACTTTAAGTTCGGCAAAAGCGCTTTCGATAGCGGTTTTTGCGTTGTCCACCTCCGCCTGCGTCGCGTAAACGTCATTAAGAATTGCTTTCGCAGCTTCTACTTTTGCGGTATAAGCGTTAAAGCTTTCTTCGGTGTAATCGCCTTGTTCAGTCAAAGCGTTGTCGACAGCGGCTTTCAGCGCCGTTTTATCTGCTATCTGATTTTCGGCGGTATATGCGTTTGCGGGAAGCTCGGCTTCGTCTGCGTAGTACGTCACCAGCTCGTCGAAGTTGAAGAATCCGAATCCGTTTATGGCATTGTCGTGAAGTACGATTTTTAACGTTTCGCCCTCATACGCGCTAAGGTCTGCCACATACGTTACGAGATTGCACGCAAACTGCGATTTGCCTATCTCTTCCATTTGCCAGTTGCCGACATCCTCGAACTTAGTATTGCGCCAGATTGCAAGCACCGTGCCGTCCGCTTTTTCAAGCGTTATATAGCAATCTTTATTGCCCGCCGCGCCCAGCATGAAAGATATCTTGTTTATTCCGCCGACCACAAACTCAGACGACGCAAGCGTTCCTTTTCCGCTTTCCTTATTAACGCCGGAGAAATATTTTCCTACGTTGAAGATAGGGAAGTTTTGCTCCCAGAACGTACTCTGTTCGGTTATTTCACCGATTTCGCCTTCCATTGTCCAGCCTTCAAGTCCGCTGTCGAAATTACCGTTTACAGCCCTGTTAGCAGTCGTATCGCAAATTTTTAAGGTATAAGTGTAACCGACGCTTTTTTCGTTACCGTAACCTATAACGACGTCGAACACGGTTTCTATTGCGGTTTCGTCATAATCACCGTCAAGCTTATAAACCAGACGATTATCCGCGTCAAGCGTTACCGCTTCACCTTTCGAGGTAACGGTGTAAACGAGATTTTCAATTCCGTTGCTTTCAATATTTTCTGTGAAGTCTATTGTCAGCTCGTCCTTATTTTCACATGTGTAAATATCCACAAAATGCGTTAACTGCGGCTGCTTGACAGTGGGTTGAAGCTCGCATTTTACTTGCATCGTCAGCGTAACCGTAAGCTTGCTTTCGCCCTTGTATTTAACGGTTATAATTACGTTGACATCAACGTCCACTTCCGTTTCGCCTGCGGTAACAGTGAATTTACCGTTCTCTATTTCGCCGACTGTTATAAGCGCATTATCGGAAGTTATTTCATATGTGATTTCCGAAAGATTTTTCGAATCGATATAATCGGAAATTGTCAGATTTTTCGAAAATCCCGTAAGAACTGGAATATTTTTAACTGCGCCGCCGACTTCTTCGGGAGTACGCAAAGTAAGATTTGCGAAAGCGCTTTCGATAGCGGTTTTTGCGCTATCCGCATCTGCCTGCGTCGCATAAACGTCATTAAGAATTGCTTTCGCCGCTTCTACTTTTTCGGTATAAGCGTTAAAGCTCTCTTCGGTGTAATCGCCTTGCGCTGTTAAAGCGTTGTCGACAGCGGTTTTCAGCGCCGTTTTATCGGCAAGCTGATTTTCGGCGGTATATGCGTTTTCGGGAAGCCCGTTTTCGTCTGCGTAGTACGTCACCAGCTCGTCGAAGTTGAAGAATCCGAATCCGTTTTCGGCATTGTCGTGAAGCACGATTTTTAACGTTTCGCCCTCATACGCGCTAAGGTCTGCCACATACGTTACGAGATTGCACGCAAACTGCGTTTTGCCTATCTCTTCCATTTGCCAGTTGCCGACATCCTCGAACTTAGTATTGCGCCAGATTGCAAGCACCGTGCCGTCCGCCTTTTCAAGCGTTATATAGCAATCTTTATTGCCCGCCGCGCCCAGCATGAAAGATATCTTGTTTATTCCGCCGACCACAAACTCAGACGACGCAAGCGTTCCTTTTCCACCCTCTTTATTAGCTCCTGAAAAATATTTTCCTACGTTGAAGATAGGGAAGTTTTGCTCCCAGAAAGTATTTTTCTCGGTTATTTCGCCTATTTCGCCTTCCATTGTCCAGCCTTCAAGTCCGTTGTCAAAGTTGCCGTTTACAACCTTGTATTGTGCGTTCAAGTCGGGTTCTTCGCGCGTATCGGTAACTTTTATATTCAACTTAAACTCTACCGTTTTGGCTGCGGCTGAAGGAGTTTCGCTATCCGTGTAAGAGGCGACTAACGTCAACTGTTTTTCGACGGGTTCTCCGTAAGAGACCGTAAGTTTGTTGCCTTCTATGGTAACCTTGTCGTCCTCTTCTTTCAATGAGAAGGTATAGATGAACGTGTTCGAGCCGGTTTTGGGCGAAAGGGTAACAGATTTGCTGTTGACGTTCACCAAATCATACTCTATATTCACGTCCTTAAATTCGGGCGCGGGCTTCTCCTCAGGTTGTTGTTTTTCGTTTACGGTAACCGCAAAGTTTATGGAAATTTCGTCGGCGCTTGCCGTAACGGTTGCATTTCCCTTTGAAACCGCCGTCACCGTTGCCGTGTTACCGTCAACCGTTGCCGTTGCTATACTGTCGTCCGAAGAATAAACCGTATAAGCAAATTCGGTACCCTCTATCGAAATGTACTCCGATAAATCAATATTTTGACTTTCGCCCTCGGTAATCGTCAAAGCGATACCGTCCTTGATTTTTTCGGGTTTTTTCGTTTCGTCGTCATCTTTCTGATGATTGCACGCCGCGCATATAACAACGATGCTGCTAACCAATACAGAGAATAACGTCACTAAAAATTTTTTCATTTTTTCCTCCCTAAAAATTTTATATCAGATTATCTGCAAGAACCGCATTTTCAGCAAGCTCGGGTTCAGATTCGTAATAGGTTATAAAGCTGTCGGCAAATATCAGCCCCCAATCTTTAACCGCATTATCGACAATTCGGATAACAAGCTCGTCTCCTAAATAATCGGATAAATCGGCCTTGTACTGCACCATATTTGCAAGACAACTGCCTTTTAAATCGTTTATATCTATACCGTTATCTTTGAATTCGGTATTGCCGAATTTAGCCACAACATTGTTTTGGGTCTTGTCGAAAATCTCTATATAGCAAAGTTCGGTGTTTGCGCCGCCGCCCAGCTTGAACGTAATCCAACCGCTGCCGCCGAGCGTAAAACTGCCGCTTTCCAAAGTGCCCGTCTGACTTTCTTCCCCTTTCCAGCCGTTGAAGAAATATTCGCCGTCCTTGTTAAACGGAAGCCCCTCGTTCCACCAAACGCTGTCGCTTGAAATTCCGCCTATGTTGCCGTTTAACGTCCAGCCTAATAAATCGCCTGTCTCGAAGTCTCCGTTATTAACCTGATAAATGTTGTCTTTACCGAGATATTCGAGTGTAAGCAAATCATTTGCGGTTATAGCTTTTTTAGGAACTGACTTTTCGGATTGGTAATAAGTGATAAAGCTGTCGGCAACCAAAAGCCCCCAATTATCCGTTGCGTTATCGGTAAGTTTCAGTTTTACCGTTCTGCCGATAAATTCGGAGAGGTCCGCTTTATACAAATTCATCGAGCCTTCGTTAAACGCGCTGTTATAATAACGCGTGAGCTCTTCGCCCGTTGCCGCGTCTATGACCGAAAGATAGCAAAGCTTCGAATTTTTTCCGCCGCCCAGCATATAAGTTATCCAGCCCGAGCCGCCGACTTCGAATTCCGAACTCGTCAATGTTCCCGTATTGCCTTCAAGCTTCTGTCCGTCGTGTTCAAAACCCGTAAACAGATAATTGCCTTTTTTGTTATAAGGTCTGTCAAGCCACCAGCTTTCGCTTACGACTCTTCCTATATTGCCCGTTATATCCCAGTCTGTTAAGTCGCCCGTTTCAAAACCGCCGTTCTTGACCTGATATATACTGTCGGGCATAATATCGGCTTCGTTATCGTTGACAGCCGCATAAGATTCCTTGTCATACCACACGGGCTTTTCTTCCCAATACGTCTTTACGCTGTCCAGAGTTATGCAACCAAGTTCGTCGCCCGAATTATTCTTATCTACGACCTCGATATACATCGTCTGTCCCAGATATTTGGAAAAATCCGCGTAGTACTGCACCATATTCAAAAGACGCATACCGTTTGCAACGAACGGAAACTGGAAATTCCAATATTTAAAGTTGGAAAATCTTGCGACTTCTATATCGTTGCCCGTATTTTTCAACATAAATCTGAGATACGTTTTACTGTTGTCGGAACAACCGCCCAGCTTCCAGCTTATATATCCCGAACCGCCGAGGACAAATTCAGACGAACGCATTACCCCCGTCGCCGACGGACGGTATTTTCCGTAGTGAAAATCGCCGTCGCGGGAATATGTGATATTTTCGTTCCACCAAACGCTTTCGGAATTGACTCCGTCATGAGAAAATGCGTCGCCTTCGACTATCGTCCAACCGGCAAGCGAACCCGTTTCGAAACCGCCGTTCTTTATTTCATACTGCGAAGGCGCGTCCGTATCCGAAACGTAATCGCGCACTTTCGTGAAGAATTCGCCCTCTTGCTGGGCGTCAGCGTATTCGCCTACTCTGATATCGTCCACGGCGAAATAACCGTAATAATAGCTTTCGTCGTTATCGACTATGCGGATATATACCCTTTCGCCCGCATAAGCGGATAAATCCAGTGTGTATGCGCTGAAATTATCGGTATTGTATACTCCCGCGGCGTATTTGTCGGGATTGACGTAATCTTCCGTATGCTCGATAAAATATTCGTTTGTCTGCTTTGCAAGAAGTTTGTCGTCCGACGAACGGTATATTCCCACGAAGCACAGCTTTTCTTTACTCTTTAATGCGGCATTTTCGCCCTTCCCTATCGTGAGCGCACCGCCGGCAAGCTTCATGCTGACCATGCCGTCCTCGGGAAGCACAAACTCGGTGGAACGTATCGCGCCGGTACGCGCGCCCGAATAAGCGCCGTCAAAGCCTTTTCCGCTGAGATACCAGTTCCCCGTTGCGTTGACGGGCAGTTGATTATGGTTGGCGTCGTTTTCATAGGTGAAAGTTCTGTCGGACATAACGCAATTGTCGTCGAACGCATTGCCGTATTCCACAGTCCAGCCGCTTAAATCCGCGCTTTCGAAGCCGCCGTTGACGGGACCTGCGGGAACTTCGCGCGGCGTGCTTGCACAAGCCGTACCTGCAACCGCAGCGCCAAAACATAATAAACTCAGCAAAGTTATAAGTGTTTTTCGCATATTGCCCCCCTTAATCCCCTAAATTTCCGACATTGCCGTAATATGGCGGCGTTACCGTTTCCGAGTACGCGCTGCCCATTCGGTAAACTTCAAACGAGGTAAAACGTATTCCCGAATTGTTGTCGAATACTCTTAAATAATCCGAGTCGCCGTATTTTGGATAAACTCTTGTGGTAAAACTCATTACTCCGTTTACATACACTTCAAGCATCGAGCGGTCCAGAAGAATTATTACGCTGAATTCGCGCGATGTGTTTTTCCAGGTATGGCTCGGAGTTTTTGAAACGTAATCCAAAAGGGAAGCCTTATTTCTCTCTATATATACTCCTTTTTCTGAAAAGCAAATATCCGTGCGCTCGGTCATAGTATCCACTGTATTGGGATTGTAGCGGACGCTTATTCCGCCCGAATAAACTTCTGCGTTCGGTTCAAGCGTAAACGTTGCCCTTATTTCCAGCAAATCGCCCCGTATAGACGATATTTCCGAATTGAGCGCGTCCGCCGTTTTACCGTCGCCCGAATAGCTGTAAAGGGTTTCTTCTCTTACGCTTTCCAGCTCCTTTATGGGTTCGCGGATAACTTCGTTTCCGTTGTCCGCAAGCCACAGTTCGAGCGGAATTGCAAAGTTATGCGCCCAACCGGCGTCGTAATTTTGCGCCGTGCCCGCGTCCTTACCTTGCGCTATGGCGTAAATAACCGTTCTGCCTTGCTCGTATGCGGTTTTACCGGCGGCAATATCTTCTTCCGTAAGGAAGCAGAAACCGTTCTGACCCGTGTAGACTCCGCGCCCCATATCAAACAAGCGGGGCTTATGGTCGTCGGGAATGAAACGGCAGGTTTCTTTGTCAAACGTACCTATCCAGTAATAGCACTCCACGACGTATCCGTCCACAGTGTATTGAGGACAGTCGAAAAGTATATATTTCGTCTTTGAACCGTCCTTTGTTGAAATGGGAAGCATTACAACACATTCCCAGTGCGCGCCTTGTTCGGGATAAAGTCCGTAATCGCACTCGTACAGATAGCCTCTGTATTCCCACTCGCGCATATCGGCGGACGTATACACGTTTGCAGACCCGCCTTTGCCCGGAATTGACGTGGAAACCATCATATAATATGTGCCGTCGTCGTACCATACGAAGGGGTCGCGGAACTGGTCGCGTTCGCCCTGCGAGTCGTCGGAGGGCTGAGTAATCACAACTTTATCTTCTACAATCCACTCTGTAAGATACGGGTCGTCGGGGTTTGCCGCATGGGCAAACGCCACATTCTGACCGCTCCACGAGCTCGTGTTGGTTCCCGCCGTTATTACAAGCCACGGCGTGCCGTCGGGACCGATACAAGCGCCGCCCGTCCATACGCCTTCGGGGCATATGCCCGCCGTAGGAACGACGGCGTCCTTAACGTATTCCCAATGAATCATATCGTCGCTGACTATATGTCCCCAGCGTATTTGCGACCAATACGGTCCCGCGGGGTTATGCTGGTAAAACACATGGTATTTGCCCTTGTAATAAAACGGCGAATGAGGTTCGTTCATCCAAACCGCGGGAGGCAATCCGTGATATTGCGGGCGGTATCTGTCGCCCTCGTAAACGGAGCTGTCAAGCGCAATATCCTTCCAGTCGAGCGCGGGATGCCCTTCAACTGCGTCGGTATCCGAATATATTTCTTTTATCTCTTTGGGTGAAAGCGAAGTATCGTAAACGTTAACTTCGTCCAGCAGTCCGCTTACAAGCTGACGGCTTATGCCGAATTCTTGTACGGGGTTTGTAAACCTGCCGATATATAAAGGGTCTTCCGAAGCGACTATACGGGTTTCCGCAAGCTCGGGAATAATAGACTCGTAAGAAGGCACGCCGTTATAAAACAGACCTATGTATCCGGTTTTGCTGTCGAAGCTGACGGCTATGTGCGACCATTGGTACAGAGGGAGCGTGTTTACGGGGTCATAAAAAGCCCAAACGTAATCTTCGTCGGTTTCATTGTTGTGCAAAGCAAGCTGAATTCCCCAAAGTCCCAGTCTGCCGTAACCCAAAAGAAAACCTTCGCCCGCCTCCACGTTGCCTTTATTCATTACGGAAGTTAGTCTGGGATTGCCCGCCGCGTCCGAAACATCGCCGTAATTGGGAAGATTTTCAAACACCCTCGGAGCTACCCACGCCGAAAGCGTAATTGCCGAAGCGGGAGTTTTGAAATCTTTATTGGTTATGCTGTTTGAAAAGCCGTCCATATACAGCGCTTTTCCTTTTACGCCGGTTTTCCTTAAAGGGTCTGACGGCGCTTTGAAAATTTTGTCTGCGTTTTCCTCATTGAAAACGTAATTGATTTTATATTCTTTATTGCTTACGGCGTCTTTCGTCATGCTTCCGCTTTCTTCTTCGAATGAATAAGATAAAACCAGATTGTCGGCTTTTTCGGAATTTTTACAAGCGGTAGCCATTCCCAAACTGCTCAGGCACAACGCCGTAACGACTGCTATTGCTTTTTTGAATTTCATATTAACCTCACATTTTAAGTCCCGCAGAACCGAAACCCTGAACAATGTATTTTTGCGCCGCAACGTAAATAATGAATATGGGTATACTCGTAATTACAAGCGAAGCCATTATTTCGCCCGTCGTGATGCCCTCCATGCTTTGAATTGTAGTCAAAGCGGCTTGTATGGGCATTAAGGGCCACTCCCCCTCGCTTGCCTGAGGCAAAATCATTGACGGCCAGAGATAGTCGTTCCAAACTCCTATAAAGCAGAACACCGCAACGGTTGCGACAATTGGCTTTGAAAGCGGGAGTATAACTTTAAAGAAAATACCTAACGTACTCGACCCGTCCATGCGCGCCGCCTCCTCGTATTCCTTGGGGATACTCTGAAAAAACTGCATGAACAGAAAAATATTGAATATGCTTATAGCCGACGGAAGTATTATGCCGAGTATCGATGCGGTTTGTTTGAGCCCGAGCATTATTTTAACTATCGAATACAAAGGTATTATAGAGGTTTCCACGGGTACGATAATCAAAAAGATTATCAGCGCTGAAAACAGTCTTTTACCGGGGAAGTTCATTTTCGCCATAACGTATCCGGCTAAACCGTTCACGAGCACGTTAAGAACTATTACTATTACCGCATACAAAAAGCTGTTTAACGCGTATTTCCATATACTGTAATTCGTTAAAACACTTCCGTAGTTATCGAACATTGTGCCGAGATGCGCAAAATCGGGCAGAAACATCGCAAGACTGCCTGCGCTTTCCGCATACGCGGACTCGCTTTTTGTCGAAGTTGCAAGCATGTAAATTATAGGAAACAAAAATAACAGCGAAAGAACTATACCGCATAAGTAGTAAATAACTTCTTTGGTTATCCTTTTTCCCGTCATGCGATTGTTTAACGGGATTGTCTTACCGTCTACCGTCAATGTCTTTTCTTTCATTTTATTTCTCCCTGAACGCCCGACGCTGAATTAACGTAATGGTTCCTATGACGATAGTCATAATGAGCGCTACCGCCGAAGAATAACCGACCCAGCGATATGTGTAGCCTTGCGTATACATATAATAGCTTAAAGTCACGGTATGGTCCTGATAGCCCGTCATTAACATAGGCTGCGTCATAATTCTGCACGCACCGATAAATACCGTAATTATTATGTATACGAAAGTCGAACGCAGTCCCGGCCAAGTTACGGTTTTAAATTTTTGCCATGCGTTTGCTCCGTCGAGAGACGCCGCTTCGTATAAATCGTTGCGTATATTCGATAAGCCCGACGTGAATATAAGCATCTGAAAACCGCAACCCTGCCATGCGCTTAAAATTATAATGCAAAGCATTGCCGTTTTCGGGTCGCGCAGCCAGTCGTGCGGCTCCGCCCCGAACAGACCTAAAAACGAGTTCAGAAGTCCCGTTTCGGAAGGCGAGAGAATTTGCAGCCACAAAAACGAAGTTACGCTCAGCGATATTACAACGGGCGCAAAAAAGCAAACCTTAAATATTTTTACTCCGCGGACTTTTCTGTTTGTAAACAGCGCAAGCCCCAACGCCATGCATATCTGCAAGGGCACTACGCCTACCACGAAAATAAGTGTATTTATTATTGCGTGATATAAAGTTCCTTTTTCGCCTATTTCCTTGAAAACGTTTGCAAAGTTATCTAAGCCGATAAAATTTATATCGTTCGGCGTCAACAGATAATAATCGGTAAACGCATAACCGAGCGAGTATAAAATAGGCAACAATATAAACAGAAATGCCAGCAGCACCGCGGGCAACAGCATTAAATATGCTGTTGCCGACGAACGTATACGGTACTTTTGGTTTTTCTTTTTTGCCCTGACTATATCCCATACCGCAAGCCCTGCAAAGCCGGCGGCGAATATTGCCAGAATTATGAGAGTAGACCCCGTCATATTTGCTCCCCCTTAACTTCTGTGAAGCTTGTTCATTTCCGATTGTAAAGTATTTGTCTGCGTATTGATAATTTCGGTCAGATTGCCGTCTTTGAGGCTGTAAATAATCTGATTGAAACAGGTCGAGAAAGTCGGATAAGCTACCGTTGCGGGACGGGCTTTGCCCGTTAACTGCAACTGTTTCAAAAGTACTTCTTCGGGTGAACCCGCAGCATAGTTCTTGTTCACGGATTTGCGCGCGGCAATCATACCCGTCGCGGTGGTTATCGCGTCCGAACTTTCAGTCGAAGTGAGCCAAAGCAACAACTCCTTTGCCGCCGATTTATCTTTGTGATGATTGTTGGTTATACCGTAACACCAGCTTCCGGTTGCGCTTGCCTTTGCCGTGCCCTGCGGATAGGGTAACAGTCCCCAGTCGTCGCGGCTTGCAAACGTTTCCTTATACTTATTTTCGATTTCGGGTATCGTCCAGCCCGAGGAAAGAAACATTCCCACTTTACCGGTGTAGAAATCGGTAGCACCTATGGAGTACGACGTGTAGCCTTCCGACACAAGGTCTTTCAAAAACTGAAAACCGCTTTGCGTTGCGGAAGAATTGAAGTAACCCGTAGCGGTAAAGCCGTCCTCCGACGTAAACGAGCCGCCCGCCGCATAAATGAACGGATACAACAAATATGTTGCGGTTTCGTCTTTGGTTGCGTCGAGGCGCATATCCACCGCGGTAGTACCTGCGTTTTTGAGCTTTGCGCAGACTTGCTTGAACTGGTCGAAAGTCCAGGGATTTTCCACCGTGTAAGAAGATACGTCTATATTCGCCGCCCTGAATATCTTTTTATTGTAATAGAAACCCGCGCTGGACTCCTGTATGGGCAGTCCGTAAAGCTTGCCGTCATACTTGTTGAGCGACAAAAAGTCGTCCTGAACGTCTTGCGAAACAAGCGAAGAAATATCGTAAAGCAATTTGGAATTTGCATATGAAGCGCAATTAGGAGCGTCGAACGTTATTATATCCGGCAAAGTACCTTCAATCTGCTTGTTCAAAAGCTCCGTTTCATAGCCCGCCGCACCGGTCGTACGCGCCTGATATGTAGCCGAGGCCTTGATTTTCTTGTCTTTGTAAGCGGTGTTAAAAGCGTCTATTCTCTTTTTGTAAGCCTGCCCCTCGGTTGATTTTTCGTCAACATGGAACATAATCTTTACGATTGTATTGCCCGAGCTGTCGACTTCTCCGTTATCGCCGCCGCCACCGCAAGCTGCAAATCCGCAAGCCATAACCGTAGAAACTGCGAGCATTGAAATTGCCTTGAATAATTTTTTCATATTTTTTACTCCTTATCACGGCAACCGCCGTTATTTACTATTAAATGTTTTTGTATAGAGGGGACCTCTATACACGGGGGCATTGAAAATGCCCGAAAATTTTTTATTTTGTGGTTGCGCCTTTTACGAACGCAGTTTTAAGTTCAGTTCTTACTTTCACATTTTCGCCCTTGATTTTTTTTATCAAAAGTCTGACAACCTCGCGCGCCATCTCCTCAATGGGTTGCTCGACGCAGGTAAGCAAGCGGTTGTTGTTCCATTGTTTGAAGGCGCCGTCGTAAGATACAATCTGAATATCTTCCGGAATACGTTTACCTCTTTGCAACAATGCTTCATACAGCACCTGCGCCAGCGAATAACCCGAAGCAAAAACTCCGTCAAGGTCGGAATAATTATCCAAAAATGCCGAAACAACAGCATTTTCTTCACCGTGCAGAATAACTTCGTTAACGGACCGAACGGGCAAACCGTGTTTTTCCATTGTGTCTTTATACGCCCTTTCTCTTTCTAAAACCTCGGACGATACAATGGGTTTGGAACCTATATATCCTATATTTTTACAACCCGCTTGAAGTAAGTACTCTATTGCGTTGCAAGTCGAATTATAGTTATCCGAAGTTACATAAGGAATTTCTTCGCTGAAACAGCGGTCTATCGAAACTATGGGACAATCTTTAAGTTCCTTGCTGTCGTGCGCAAAATGCGTAACGAACACTGCCCCGTCAACCTCTCTGCGGTGAATTCTGTCTATTATGTCCGTTTCTTTCTGAACGCGCTGCTGGGAAGATACCAAAATCACGGAATAGCCGTATTTGTCCGCCTCGTCCTCTACATAGTAAGCTAATTTCGCAAAAAACGGGTGGTTAATGACGGGAACGAGCAACGCTATTATACGCGTCTCGTTCTTACGCAGCTTTGCCGCCATTTTGTTAGGTGAAAACTGTAAAGTCGTCATTGCGCTTTTTACTTTCTCGCGTGTAGCGGGTTTAACCGATTTCTCGTCGTTTATAACCCTTGAAACAGTGCCTATGCCGACGCCGGCAAACTCCGCCACGTCTTTAATCGTCGACGCCATTTTTCTTTTTTCTCCTTAATATCAATACAGTTACAACCGCTGCAATACCGCCGAGTACAAGCACGCCGCCGACAACCGAAAGCGAGATTATAAGCGCTTTATTGTTACTTTCGGGTTTTACGCTTGTGGTAGCCTGCGCCGTGACGGTGACCGTAATATTCGCGTCGTTTATCTGCACGGCGTTTTCGCCTACCGAAAGTTTATCGCCGTCGATAGTGAGCATGCCGTCTTTAACCGTATATCCGTCGGTAAGTTTAACTCCGTTAAGCGAAACGGTCTTTACGGAAATATTGCCGACGTGAATAACCGCATTACAGCCGTATTCGATTGTAACGTCGCCGATATCGGTCAAAGGAACTTGCAAAACGTTCACCGAGAAACCGAAGGACGCTTTTGCGCCTGCCACGGCAAATTCGTAAACTCCGCCGTCTTTCAGGGTCTTGAAATAGTCCTCGGAAATCTCAATGCTTCTGCCGCTTACGGTATAGAATGACGGGTGAATTTTAACGTTGCCGCAAGTGCGGTTATAAATCGCCGTCACCGCCTGATTGGTGTCGCCCTTTATATTCAGGCTGCCTCCCGAATAATCGTAGCTTTCGTTCAAAAGCACTATCGATTTAAAAGTCGTGCGTGCCGCGCAAGTGTTAAGTCCGAAGAGACCTTCCGTCGGCTCGCTTTCGGGAAGAGTTACGTTTATTACTTCAACTCCGTTAATGTAAACGATTATTCTTTTGTCCAAAGCTTTCACTTTGAGAGTGACGTCGTTTACGTTTACTCCCTCTGCATCCGCCCTGCCGAGTTCGCCCCGAGGCGACCATAATTTTACTATCTTGCCGTTGTCGTCGTAATTTGCTATAAGATAATCCGACATATCCGCTTCCGCACGGAAAACGATTGCGGCTGCCGCACCCGAAAGGCTGAAATTTGCCGAATAAGTAAAATTCGCCGCACTGTCTGACGAAAGTATAAATCCGTCACCCGACGATTGAGCCCCTACAAGCCCCTCTTCGGAAACAAACCATTCACCCGAAACTTTTCCTTCCTGTTCGAAGTTCAAATCGCTGTCTGCTTTTCCGTCGTGAACGGTTACGTCTATTTTTTTAACCGTGTTGCCGCAAGTTACCGTTACGACAGCCGAACCCGCGTTAAGCGCTGTAATTTTGGCGCCGTACTCGGTTTTTTCAACGGAAACCGCGTCCGCACCGCTTTCTACCGCCCAAACGAATTCTGTTTCGGAAGTCGAATAAACCATAACCTCTTTAAACGAAGTAAGTGTTTTATCAAGCTCTACGCTTTGCGTGTCCACATAAATGACGCTTTCGCCTTCCTGCGTTTCGTCGCGCCATACCGAAGATATTTCGTTTACCTTTATGCTGGCGGTAACTTCGCTTTCCGCAATAAACTGCGCTTTATTCGCATACGGCGAAGAGAATGTCAAGACATAGAAAGGAATTTTAAATTCGTCGCAATATACCTCAACGCCGCCGTTATCCGAAAGAATATAGAAAGAAAGATTTTTTCCGTCTACCGCGCCGGAGGTGTGACGGCTGCGATATTTGTCTAAATTCAGCCCCGCGTCGCCCGTATGCTCGCGGCTGACGTAATAGCCCTCTTCCGCATTCCAGCCGATTTCCGTGTATTCGTCCGCATTCATATTGATACGGAAATATACGGGAGTTTCTTCGGGATTGTTTATCTGGGCTTCGAGCTCGAAACAATGAGTGTTGACGCCCGCTAAAATATTTTCGCCCGCAGGTGCAATCTTTTCGTTTGTGCAGGAATATATCTCGGTTTTGCCGAAAGCGTTTGAGGTTTTAACCAAAGGCGTCTGGGTTAAAACATAACTGTTTCCCGCCCTGACCAATCCGTATTCGACGGGTATGGTCATTCCGCTTCCGTTCCAGCCCTTTCTCACTGCGCCGAGCGCCCCCGAATTTATAGAAGCAGGACCGTCCGGCACGCCGCTGAACCAGCTTATAGCAATTGTTTTGCCTTTGTTTGCGCCGTCGTCGATATAAAACGACTGCGTCGCATAAGAGTCGGGACCGTAGTCCATAGTCCGGAACGGAATTTCTTCCATCCGCATTTCGCTGAAAGATTTACCGTTTAAATCCGAATAAATTATATGTCCGCTTGCTATGTCGTAACTTATAGTACCTACAAGATACTGTCTGCCCGTAAACGTCATTACCGTGTAAGCATTTCCGTCGTCCGCTGTCAGCGTAACAACGTCCGGACACTCGGGTCTGTAAGCTTCGAATTCGCCCGCGTACTCCCAGTCGTACAAGTTGCCGGATTTAAAAAACCAAACCCGATTAGTTTCCTGACCCGTTACCGCCATACCCCATAACGTGACTTTGTCACCGCTTTTTTCTACGGGAAATACTTTGGGGTCGCGGCAGGAAACTTTGCGATCCGCAATCCCCGTCGTCGACTGGGGAATGGTTTTACGCTTTGTCCACGTCAATCCGCCGTCGTCGCTCGACATAATCACCTGGTCCTGTCTTGCGCCGTCGCGGGTATAAAACCCGATTAATCCCTCGCCGTCGGAATACCAGTGCTCACCGTCTATTTTTTCGCTCATGCCGGCATGGTAAACCATCGCCGAACCCGACCACATATAACCGTTTCCTCCGCCCCAGCCGTCGGCTGCCGTATCGGGGAAAAGGGCTATCGGCAAATGCTCCCAGTGCACCAAATCCTTGCTTCTTGCGTGCCCCCAGTACATGTCGCCCCAGCCTTCCGCGCCGTTGTCGTGCGTGTACGGATAAGTCTGGTAATACAAATGGTAATAGCCTTTGTAATAAACAAGACCGTTAGGGTCGTTATTCCAGTGCGCAAACTGAGAAAAATGGTATTGCTGACGGTACAGCTCGGTATAATACGAATAATCGCTGACCCCCGAATAAATATCGTTGAAAACTACTTTTGCATTGAAACAGTTATATCCCGTCTGACCGCCGTTATATGTAAGTCCTTCCTTTAAACTGTCAAGGTCGATAGTCAAATCGTTTCCCTTGTCGTCAAACGCGAAACGGCGGATATTGTCGGCGTAAAACTCGGCATATGTCTTGTCGCCTTCGGGCGTTATAATTACCTTTAACTGCACCCAACGCGCGTTGGCAACCCTCGGATTGACAAGCGAAGCTTCGCCTTCGGTAATCTTATTGTTGCCTATAAACCAATCCTCGCGCAAAACGTCAACGCCGCCTTCCGAAAAAAATAGCAGTTTGACGCGGTTTTCCGCCCTGTCCACGTTGAAAACCCATTTGGAATTTTCGTCCGCACCGAAAACAAGTCCAGCGGCATTACCGCTTTCAAAGGTAACCGTCGCGGTATAGACAAATTTTTCGGTTTTGCCGTACGACTTCTCGGAAAGCAGAAATCTATCGCCTTCTCCCTCCAAAGCCACTCCTTGCGCTCGTGAATACAGTACGGGAACTACCCAAGCGAGAATACAGCATATTGCCGCAAGTATTGCCAAAAACGAAATCTTAATATATTTTGCTTTCATTTTATATCCCCTTTATTGATTGCTCGGTTTATTGCGTCCAAATCGGGCAGACAGTCTATCGCACCCCTTCCGAGAGTATTGAGCGCCCCGCACACGTTTGCGAAAGAAAAAATTTCGTTAAGCTTTTCCTCAGTCCACTGCGACGGCGGAATTCTGTCGAGCCCGGAAAGTATACCGCCGTAAAACGCGTCGCCCGCGCCCGTTGTGTCAACGGGTTTTACTTTTATGGAAGGAACAATGTTCGATTTGCCTTTGAAGCGCCATTTACTGCCGTTTCCGCCGAGACTTATGCAAACAAGCTTGTCGCAAAGTTCGTTTTCGATATAACTTTCCGTAAATACTTTAACTTCGTCGTCGGAAAACTTTACAACGTCCGCATATTTAATAATTTCTTTATATACCTTGACGGCGCTTTCCTTGTCTTTGAAAATGTCCGTTCTGTAATTGATATCGAAACTAATCAGTTTGCCTTGCGAACGCGCAAGCTCAATAATTCTTTTTGCGTAATCGAACCCCTCTTTTTCCGAAAGCATAAGCGAACCGATATGAACTATTTTCGCTTCCGCTATTTGGTTTTCCGAAAGATAAGGCAAATTGTAATCGGCAGTGTTTTTTCTGTAAAAGCAGAAAGACCTTTCTCCGTTTTCGTCAAGCTCGACAAAGGCAAGCGTTGTGTTGCGGTTGTTGTCGCGTTCAATCAATACGCCGTCCAGTTTCCGGGCGTTAGCGAAATTTATTAAAAAATCACCTATCAAATCATTTCCGACACTGCCTGCAAATTTGACCTCGGCGCCGAATTTTTTCGCGGCGCAAGCCACGTTAAAGGGCGCGCCGCCCGCTTTACGTTCGTACCATAACGAACCGTCTTTTACCGTTCCTATCATGTCGGCTAAAATTTCGCCAATGCAAAGTATCATGTTTTTGTCTCCGGATTGTTAACGGATTTTTTTACAGTCACAAATTCCAAACTTAAAAAAATTACCGTTCTTATTAGCAATATTAAAAATAAAGTCAGGATTGCCGCAATCAATAAACTGCTTCTCGGCACAAAGTAGCCGCATACGAACGTTATAAGCGCCGAAAGCAATGAGCCGACAAGTAAGTAAGAACCTAAAATCCTGATACAACCGCCGAATGTTTTGGCGGTATCCGATTTTATAAGTCTTAAAACACAGTAAGAAATCAGCGCCGTAATTATCGGCATCAGAACAATAAACGGCAATAGCCTTATTATGTTCATTAAATATACATATACGCTCAAAGGCGCAGTGGCGCCGAAAGAATTTTTGATTAAGAAGTCCGCATTTTCGGCAGTTGAAAAATTCGTGCCGTCGGCAAAATTTTTATAAAAGCCGTAAAAACTTACTTTCATTCCCCCTTTCGTTTCAAAGGCGCCTACGCATGAATCGTCGAATATGAAAAGATATTTTTCAGCTCCGTCTTTAACGTAAGTCTGATAATAATTGCGCAAAAGCGGCGCGCTTTGGTCAGAGGGAAAATCGGTATAATATTCTTTTATAAACAAATTATATACTTGCCTTTGATATTCTTCCCGCGAAAGCTCGGTTTGCTTTTTCTGCAATTCGGCAAAGCCTTCGCTTTCTATATCAAGCAAGAAGCTTTCATGTTCGGCGGTAACCTCAGAGGTAAGAATAAGCTCGTTCGGCGTATAACGTATTTTAAAATCAAAATTGCGTTTAGCCGCGTCGGAAAGGGCTTTATATTCCTCCACGGTAATTTTTTGCCCGCTTCCGTCGTTAGAGAGGTAATATGCCTCGAAATCGTCGAACGCGCCTGCGGGGCGCGTGTCGACCACAAGATTATAACCGTTTAAACAATATTCACCGCCGTCCGAAAAAGTATCGACAATGCTTGCCGCCGTCATTTTTTTTGAATTAACTTCAAGATTCAAAGCTTTGCTTGTAACCGCGTTGCGCACAAAGGCTTTGAAATCGGGAGAATTGTTATAATGCGTCGGGAAAGGCAGCATATCGGCAGCCAGAACGCCGCAAAACAGAAAGATGAGCATAAAAACATTACCCAAAACCAAATTCAGGTATCCGCGTTTTAACGCTTGTTTTGAAATTTTATCGGAGAAAAAACTCAACCCGATAAATTTAAGCCATTTTATCATTTTCACGCCCTTAAACGCTTTTTACTTGTTTGAGAACTCTCTGCCCATTAACGACTGTTCGGTTTCCGCGTCGAATAAGTGAATACTTTTTTCATTGAATGAAATATATATGTCGTCGCCCACACAATACCCGCTGCGTTCGGGGACGCTTAATATATAATCGGCGCCGCAATCTTCAAGCTTGACAAAAAGTTGCGTTGTGTTGCCGAGTACTTCCTTTACGGACAGCTTGACGGGCACGCTGTTTTCTTTCTTCTTTGCAGATACCGCAATACTTTCCCCGCGTACGCCGAGCGTTACGCTGTGAGACTTGCCGTCAAGATATTGCCCGTCTATTTTGCGGAGTTTATCAAGGCTGAAATATATTTTGTTGCCGTTTGAGAATGTTACCGTAAGTTTGTCGTCCTTTTTCGCTATTTCAACGTCGAAGAAATTCATTTGCGGCGTGCCTATAAAGCCGGCGACAAACTTATTTTCGGGATAATCGTACAGATTTGTAGGCGTATCGATTTGTTGAACAACACCCAGCTTCATTACGACTATTCGCGTGCCCATAGTCATGGCTTCTATCTGGTCGTGAGTAACGTAAATGAAAGTCGTCTTTAATTCGTTATGTAATTTGACGATTTCCGACCGCATCGTAGTACGAAGCTTTGCGTCAAGGTTTGAAAGCGGTTCGTCGAGCAGGAAAACTTTGGGGTCGCGGACCATTGCTCTTCCCAACGCTATACGCTGTCTTTGTCCGCCGGACATTTCGGCAGGCTTATTGTCGAGAAGTTCTTCTATATTAAGAATTTTTGCCGCCCACGTCACTTTTTCGCTTATTTCTTCCTTTGTCATGTGGCGGTAATTATAAGCTTGAACGGGCGTTTCCGAATAATAAAGCAAATCTTTTTCCAACGATTGCTTGCGCTGTAAAAGTCCTTTTTTGTATTCCTCGTCGTCCGCGCTTTGCAAATCGATATCGACAGTCTTGATTTTTTCTTTTAACTCTTTAATTTTCTTTTTGTCGATTTTGAGCACGGGGGTTCCGTCCTCATTTTTCTTCGCTTCGGGAATTTTGCGAAGCTTTAAAGCAAATTCTATAATTTGTTGAGCCGTCATATGCGGATAAAGCGCGTAGCTTTGAAATACCATGGCGATATCTCTGTCCTTGGGGTCAACGTCGTTTACAAGCTTTCCGTCAATATAAAGTTCGCCGCTTGAAATATCTTCAAGTCCCGCTATCATGCGAAGAGTCGTGGACTTGCCGCAACCGGAAGGTCCTACGAAAACGATAAATTCACCATCCTCGATTTCCATATTAAAATCTTTGACGGCAACGAAATTACCCGAACGCTTTTCAACACCCGCAGTTTTTTGCTCCGATTTTTTTATTAAGTTCTTGACTGTTTTTATAAGTCCCTTTTTTTGCGTATTTCTGCCCGCATATACCTTATAAATATGTTTCAGCGATAATCCTGCCATTTTGCCCCCTTAGCGAAAATTTTTTTCTCAAAATGTTATATTCTCACTTTTATTGCATTATACTACACGATTTTTATAAACGCAAGAAATTTTGGAAACGTTTCCAAAAATAATTACAAATTATCATTTTCACAAAATTTATAACAAAAATTTAACAGACCGCTACAAAAGAAGTACCTTTCGGTACTTCTTTTGTAAAAAAAATAAGCGATGCGGAGCATCGCTTATTTTTATTTGTTTAAGCTGCAAAGCTGACTTCGATAGACTGCAAATAAACCGCTTGATTATGGGTTTCGTCGTTAAGTATTGAAATGACCACCTCGCCGCCTTCCGCCATTTCAATGACCAAAGGCGTGTTGTTTGTCAATCCGCTCTTCTCTACGCCGTTTACTACAATATAATTATTGTTACCCCAATAACTACAATTCAAAGTAATTTTAGCCCCGGCTGCAACCTTGAACTTAATCGTTGCTTCATTTTTGAACAACCAGTGGCTACCTTGATGGTTTTGTACGCCGTTTAACTCGAAATACTCGTTGCCGTCTATACCGTCAGCGGAAATGCTGTGGGTCATGTCGGTGGTAATTTCTTTTACGCCGTAGGATACAGCAATATTGTAGAAATAGTTGTTATTGTTTGTACTCATGAACGAAATCATGCAATCTTTTTCTGCCGTATACTCCCACGAAGTACCCGTCTGAGTTTCGCCGAGTTTTACGCCGTCGATTTTTACGTCATAGTTCGTGTAACCGTTATACGAAGACACCGCTACTTTTGCGCCCGCCTTAACCTTTATGTTAAGCGTGGTGCCCGAAAGTTGAGAATTGTTTCCGCCGTTATCTCTTATATTGCCGCCGCTTGTGAATTCAGCAACGAGATTATTTTCGCTCATAGCTGTTTTATAGTTGCCAGACGAACCGAACGAAATCGTGACGTTTTTGTCAATTACGTTCAAGGTTAGTGCAGAGGTTTCAGCGGTGAAGGATACGGTTTCGCCGTCGAGCTCGATTGTGTAGGTGCCCGTGCCCGCCGCCGTCAAGGTTGCGGTGTTATTCGTGATTACATATCTGCTGTCCGTAAGCGCGGGAAGCGCGAGTTCGAGCAAGCCGCCGCAACCGTCTCCGCCCGAGCATGTTCTCGTAGCCTTGCCCGTAGCTTCCGCCGTAGGCATATTTTCTTCGGTTACAGTCCAGTCGGAGTAGCTATGAACGTGCACGCCCGCCAGAGAATCGGCTTCGAACGAAATGGAAGGTTCTTCCTTTAACGTGAAGATTGACTTGCCCTCGGTCGCTCCGGGTGCGATATCGTACTTCTCGGCGGACAATGCGGGAAGAGTCACGGTCTGGGTTTCGTTTGCAACGCCGCAGTTTTCAACCACGCACGACCTTACAGCCGTACCGTAATTTTCGCCCTCTTCCGCAACCGTTATTTTCCAATCGCCGAAGGTATGTCTGTGCTCGTAAGCGAGGTCGATTTCAACGGAAATAGATTTAAGGTATGCCGTTCCGGTTGCGGTTATTACAGTGTAACCCGATAAAGTTACCAGATACTCTACTTCTGCTCCGTTACCGGCAGTTTGCTCAACTCCGTTGATTAAAATTTTTGCACTCGCCTCAAATCCGGAACGCGTGAATCTGAGAGTTGCGCCTTCGGGAAGATTGAGTGTTATCGAGCTGCCTGCGCCGCCGTATTTAAGCCAGTCGCCGTTTTTAGCACAATTCGTAAATAAAATTTTATCAGTGCTTACAAGGTCGACATTCTGGTCATAGGTATAGGTATAATCCTCAGTAATACGGGTAAGCGTAAGTTTGGGAGTTTCCGCCTCGAAGGAAACCTCGACGCCGTCAACGGTTATGGTATATGTACCCGTACCGCCGGCTTCCAAAGTCGCGGTGTTGTCGGTTACAACGTAATTCGCGTCGGTAAGCGCGGGGATATTTACGACAACGGTCTTAGTGTCGTCGTTGTTGCAGCTTTCTGAGGTACAAACCTTAGTCGCCGTGCCTGCCGCTTCGAGCGTAGCCGTTACCGTCCACGCGCCGTAGCTATGAACGTGCTGACCTTCGAGCTCGGGAGCTTCGAACGAAATTTTGCCGAATTCGCTTTCATAGGTGTACGTTGCCATGCCGCTTGTAGCGCTTGCCGAAATAGTATAATCTTCCGTGGAAAGCGCGGGAAGGGTTACGGACTGGGAATGAGCGGTTTCAAGCTCGCAATCGTCGCAAGTTCTTACCGCGGTGCCGTAATTGTCGCCGCTTTCTGCGGGAGTGACAACCCATTCGCTGTATTCGTGGGTATGAACGCCCTCTTCCGCTTTGTTGAGCATTATCGAGGTGACATAACAGCCGTTGGTAATAGGCGAAGCCGCGGTCGCTTTGATTTTAATCACCGCGAAACCGTTCTTATAATTGATAGAAACGTTTTCGGGCTTGCCGTAGTCACCTCCGTATGTAGCTACGGATACAGTACCTTCAACGTTCATTTTAATAACGCAACCGGCGTTGAACTGAGCCTGATTTTTACTCGATTCAGCGCGCCATTTCGCGCCGTCAACCGCGATAACGGTCATGTCGCCGCCGAAAATTGTTTCGCCTTCGAGTGCGGTTTCGTGCAATGCTGCTTCTTCAATAACGTCAGCCGTAAATCTGTAAGTTTTTTCGGTTATGGTAACGCCTTTGCCGCCGTCCCACGCCGTCGAATAAGTTACGCCGCCATTCGTCGTGCCGAATATTACGGACATATCGGTGTAATTTTTTACGGTTTCTGCCATAAGGAACTTCATACCCGCAACTTCCGCGGTTATCGCACCGTCGCCCGTATTGTTGTACTCGAAGAATTTCGCGGTTTCAACCGTAGGCGCAACGCCGCTCATGCTGACGTATCTCGTTCCCGAAGTGCCGCCGTTGTAGCCCGCCTTGGAAATATGCTTGTCGAGTCTGGAATTGATTACCGCAACCGCAGCATAAGCGCCCCAAGGACGTCCGATTGCCGTCGTGCCTTCTTCTACTCCCTCTTTATAGGTGAACTCACAGCCGTCGAAAATCGCACCGTAGGTTATCGCGTCGTCCTTGTTCTTGTTCATACCCTTGAACGCCGTGATATAGCCCTTGGAATCTATACTTTCGATTTCGCAGTTCTGGAAGTAGGTTGTATTGTTTGTACCGAATATGAAGTCGGTTCTGCCGTTTATGTACGAGTTTTTGATTACCTGACGACCCGTGAAGAGTTCGAGGGTGTCCTGATAGCCGAGCATACGGCAGTTATCTACGACGACCTTATCCGCCTGAATAAGCACTGCAAGCGCGCGGTGTTCGCCGTATTTGGGTCCGAATACCTCGTCGAAGTGCTCAACCGAGTTGAACCAGTTGGAAATGGTCACGTTTTCGATTACGAAACCGACGGCTTTTTCTCTGACGTTGAGGGTCGCGGTCGAATCGGTCGTATGAAGGAAGCCGCCTTCGTCCTCTATGCCGTACAGCGAATCCCATTCGATTACGGTATTGCTTGCGTCGGTGTTCGCACCCTTGATTGTGAGGTTGGGAATATTGATTTCAAGTTTTTCTTTGTACAGCCCGTCGGCAAGGTTAATAACCTTTTTGGTGTTCTCGCCGAATTCTAATACGTTAAGGAAATCGAGCGCTTGCTGAATTGTTTTAAATCTGTAAGCGCCGTCCGCAAGGGTGCCGATATCCGCGTCGGCAAGGGCGCCGTTTACATTAATCGTGACGCTTTCAGCCGTGGTTTCGATTGACGAAGCCGCATAATCTGCGACGTATACCTTAAATTCTTTGAAGATTTCGGGGTTCTCAGTCCAGGTTACCTTTATTGTCTGCATACCGGCGGTATTCTTGTCGTAGCCCGAAACGGTAAAGCCTTCTGTTACTATGAAGGTCTGCTTGCCGCCGTTGAATACCGTTCTTACGGTAAGTCCGTCGAGGTCAAGCTCCTGTCCCTTGAAGTAGAATTGCTGTACGGCGTGGTTGACGTATGTTCCGTTGCCCGCCGAGGTATTGCCGCCCTGAATTATCGCGTTGAAGCCGAGCTGTAACGCCTCTACTTCGTAAACGGTTACGTCGTAGGAAGCCCGGAATTCCTTTTCGTTTTCGTCTTTATACTTGACGACGATTGTATACGTTCCGCCCCTCGTCTTATCGTACGCGGAGAAATCGATTGTCAAATCCGACATTAAAACGGGTTCAATCATGCCCGTAATTTCACGGACAATCTGGACTTGAAGCATTGACAAATCCAAATCCTGCCCGACGATATATTCTACTTTGCCCTTGTTCGAAATCTCGATTTTTTCGACTGCCGTTACGGGAACGGTTGTGTCGAACTTAGCGTAATATACGTCCGTAGTGCTGTTTGTTGCGCCGCGGGTAATCGTGTATAAGCCGACCTGGTCAAGGTTGACCGTTACCGCACGGATACCCTTGCCGAGATAGGAAAGTTCCTCCGTGGTGCCGTCGGGTTTGGTAAGAATAACCTTCTGGTATTGGTCTTCCTTAATCGCGCTCGACCCGTTTTCTGCGTAGAACGTGAGCACGCCGGGCGAAATCGCGTTGACGGAGAAGCCCCTGTTCGTGCCGTCCATCTGTACGGACTTACCGCCGAAAAGAAGAGTGCCGTTATCGTCGTAAATAGTGTTGCTGAACGATTCAACCACAACTTCGTCGGAATTATGCTTCAAAACGGGTTTGTCAAGACGCTCACGCGTGCGGACTTTGCCGCCGGGCACGACCCCGAATATACCGCTCGTGATGCCGTTTTCGTGCTGTCCCGCAGTCAGTCTCGTGGGTTCGAAAACATAGGAAACGTCCTTTACCTCTGCGCCGCAGACAACGCACTTGCCGTCGTCGCCGAAGGTGTGCGCAGAAACGTCGGTGCGCTCGTTACAGCCGTCGACCTTGCAAGTATGGAAGTGATTTATACCGTCGAACATCCATTTCGTGGTGTCGAAATCGTGATTGTGCTCCCAAAGCGCGTAGAGGCTGAAATTGCCTGTTACCGCCGTTTCGAAATCGTAGGCTTGCGTGCACTCCTCGTCGGTGAACCAGCCCCCGAACGTCCAGCCTTCGGCTGTGGGGTCGGCAGGTTTAGAAAGCTTGCCGTTTTCATCGACCTTGACCGCCTCTATCTGCGCGCCGTGGTCGTTCATGACGAACGTAACGGTGAACTGCGTAGCCGCGGGGGTTAAATTTCTTACGTAACCGCAGACGTTACAATCGACGTCGCTGTCGTTGTCGTAAATGTGGGGCGCTTTGGCGTCAACCTCGTCCTTATGGTCGCAAGTCGCCTCGTGCCAGTGGCTGGTTTCGTCACTTTTCCACTCTTCGGAAAATTTGTGTTTGTGCGAGCAGCCAAACAATGTGAGGCAGCTTACAGCAGCCGCGCCGAGCGTGAGCGCGGCAATGGCCCTTAAAATTTTTTTGTTCTTCATTATTCCTCCAAAAATATTTATTTTAAGCACCCCAGAAATGCGGGGGTGCCATGAAGATTAGTTATGCACCCTGAGAGTCGCCCGTGATTGCGAATTGTACGTCGGAGAATTCGACGGTTATGCCTCTGTTTGCAAATAAGCAAAGATACATATAGTCGTTATCTACCGAATATACATCAAAATCGGGGTAGGATTCAGTATAGGTGTTTTCGCCGTCGACAAACGTTACGGTGAACGAATTGTCCGTCTTGGAAATCGAAACCGTATACGTCGAACCTTCGGCAACGGTAACCGGATTCTTGGGGTTAGCCATTTTACCCGCCGTATAGCTGAATATTGCGCCTTTGTCGATAACCGCGCCCGCCATTAAGCAGTCGCTTTTAATCGTGGCGTCGCTGGTATTTATGTAGATATCGTCGCGAATCATCATACCGAAGCCGGTCTGGTTGTTTGCCGACGTAGTCTTTGTAACTATTTTTACGGTCGCGCTTGCAGTAAAGTTTTTGTTAGCGTCAATCTGGATAAACGCGCCGGCAAAGCCATAAGACGCGCCAGCAAACTTACCGTTGTTCGCGCCGTTGCTTACGGTGAACTTGCCGTCGGCGTTGGTTACCGAGAATTTTTCTATTTTGTCTTTGCCGCCGACGTCGCCCATAACCGTCTTATACCAGCTTTGCCCCGCAACCGAGCCGATGTACTGTTCTTCGTGCGCCGTGGGGTCGAACTGAGTGTATGCGGCTTTTACGAAATCCGCTTTTATGGCGTTGGGCAATTCGGTCGCCTTGTCGGGCTTCGCGATATCTGCCTTGACATAATTTTTGAGGGAGCAATCGGTCGCTTTGAGCGCGTTGGCAAGCTCGTACGCGACAGTCTTTGCGCCGAAATAATTGAGGTGGGTCGTGTCCTCGCCGGTGGGAGTTTTAACGCCTTCCGCTTCGTTATACGAGGTGTGCGCGTGATAATTGAGCGCTTCCGCGCCGAGTGAAATATAGTCCGCTTTGGTTATCGAGGTCAAATCGATAACCGTAGTGTTCGTCGCCGCGCCGAGCGTCTTTATTGCGCCCGCATAGTCGCCGTCAGCCGTTATGTGTCCGTTTGCCGCGTCGTATTTGGCGGTATCGGCGCTGTATCTTACAATCGGGGTACAGAGTACGGGCGTAGCCTTTTTCTCGACAGCAAGCTTAACGTAATTTTCATATAACGTATACTGGAACGAGGGCCCCTTTGCCGAGGTCGCCGTATTGTGGTCGGGCGCGGGGTCGGTAAAGCGCGCCGCTTCGTTTTTCTGGTCGTTGTGACCGAAACCGATTATGAGATAATCGCCCTCGGTTATGCTGTTTTGAAGGGTTGTATAATTTGCCTCGGTGAGGAAGCTTAACGAACTTCTGCCCGAAAGCGCGAGGTTTACAATCTGATCCTCGGAGCAGTTTATGTAATTGTAAAGCTGAGTGCCGTAGCCGTAGCGGGGCATATAATAATTGTCGGTAAACGAGCAAACCGTGGAATCGCCAACTAAATAAATTTTACCCGAAAGGGTTTCGGGTGCGATTTCCCTCGTGTAACCGCATACGTTGCAATCGGGGTCGCGGTCGTTGTCGAACTCGTGCGCCGCTAAACCGTCTTTTAAATCGGTGTGCTCGCAAGTAGCTTCGTGCCAGTGGTTGGTTGCATCGCTCTTCCAATCGCTGCCGTAAGTGTGCTTATGCACTTCTTCTTCGGGCTTGTCGCCATTACACGCCGCCATGCCGAAGCAGCCGAAGGCTGCAACTCCGCTCATTACCGTTGCTAATAAAGAGTGAATTACTTTTTTTCTCATAGATATTCTCCTATATGTGTTTGCATTGCGAAGCAATGCAAACAGACCCATGGGTCTGAAAAAAATTTTTTGTCGATAGTTATTATAGCACATTTATTATGTCATATCAAGACATTTTTTGATAATTTTTATAAATTATGTAACTTTTTTATATGACAAAAGCCGCACGGTCACCCGTGCGGCTTTTATTTGTAAAAATATGTTAATTCTGGCTTTCGGGCGGCGAGGCGGGCTCGGACGAAAGTCCTACGACGTTGCTTACCGCCATTGAAAAGGCAATGCCCTGCCCCTCGGTTTTAAGCCCCGCGGACTTGTACAGCGCGTGCAAAACGTCGTCCTTGATATTCTCGGGTACGAGAATCATTACCATTTCCTTATCGGGCTGGATTGTTATTTTGAAAAACTGCTCCGCCTCTTTGTTCGCGGTGCCCTTGGCGTGGATAACCGTACCGCCTCGCGCGCCGACTTCCTTTGCGGCGTCCATAACCAGCTCGGAATAGCCCGCATTGACTATACAGATAATTACCTCGTAGTTCATTATTTTTCCTCCTTACCGGTCATTTTGGCGTTACTTAAAAATCTGAAAATAAGCGAACCGATTACGCTTGTAAACGGCACTGTGAACGCGACGCCCTTGCCGTCCTTTATAGTCCTGAATTTTTCATCGAGCATATTAATTGCGTCTTTGATTTTGTCCTGACGTATGATGCTGAAAATCACGGCTTTATCCGATTCCGCAAGTCCGAGATAAACGAGCATTTTCGCGTCGGCGGTGCCGTGACCGAACGCCGTCACCTGCATATTGACTTCGAGCGACTGGATTAAGTCGGCGTAGTACTCCGCTTTCTTTCTGTCGACGATTGTAATCAGCAGTTCGAGCTTCATGGAAGTGACGGTGTGCGCCGCCGCACCCTTCTTTTCGGGCTTTCTGCGCGGTGCGCGTTTTTCTGTGTTTTTATCAGCCATAAAAGCTCCTACTTAAAATAAATGATTTGTTCGTCGTCGGCGGCAAGGATACGCTTCATTGCAAGCTTGTTGCGCACTTTCGACAGCATTACCGCCTTGAAGCCTAAAATCTGTATCATAATCAAAGGGGTCATTGCGACCATTGCAACCACGCCGAAGGCGTTGTTTAAAATCGCGTCGGTGTCGCCCCCGAGTGCGACGCATGCGCCTATCACGAGCGGGAGAATAAAGCTCGACGTCAGCGGGCCGCTCGCAACGCCGCCCGAATCGAACGCTATCGCCGTGTAAATCTTCGGCACGAAGAACGAAAGCCCCAACGATATCAGATAGCCGGGTATAAGATAATACAAAATCGAGAAACCGAAAATCGTCCTCAGCATAGAAAGCCCGATTGAAATTCCGACCGCTATCGAAAGCGCAATCAGCATTTCGAGCTTTTTGACGCCGCCGCCCGTTATTTCCTCTACCTGCTTGTTGAGAACGTGCACGGCGGGTTCGGCGAGGACGACAACCATACCGAGCACAAGCCCGAACACGACCAGCACGGGCTGGCTGAATTCTGCGATTTTCATTCCGAGTTTGAAGCCTATCGGCATAAACCCGACCTCGACCGCGACAAGGAAAATTACAAGCCCCAAAAAGGTGTAAGCTATGCCTATTCCTATCTGGATTAATTTCTGTTTGGGAAGCTTCAAGATTATAAACTGCAATATGAAGAAAAACGCAACTACAAGCCCGAGCGCGATTGCAACGTCCTTTAATTTGTTTAGCACTATCCGTCCGAATTCGCCGAGACTTTCCGAAACCGTGACGTATTCGTCAAGCCCGCTCATCGAGCTTGTGTCGCCGTTCGAAAACAGCATAAGCATCATGACCGCTATCATGGGACCTATCGAGCAAAGCGCGATAAGTCCGAAGGAGTTTTCGTTGGCGTTGCGCCCGCCTATCGTCGTGGATATACCAACGCCGAGCGCCATGATAAACGGAACGGTTATCGGACCGGTGGTCACGCCGCCCGAGTCGAACGATAAAGGTATAAAAGAAATTTTGCCGTTTTCTATCAGTATCGCGCAGACCGCGAAAAGCATCAGATAGAAAAACATCAAAAGCATCGATAAATTCAAGTGAAAGACGATTTTCGCAACCGCCACCACCAGAAACAAACCCACGCCTATGCCGACGGTGATTACAAGCAGCATTTTGGGGCTAATTACGCTTTCGACCTGCCCCGCAAGCACGGACAAATCGGGCTCGGCAATGGTTATCAGAACGCCCATAACAAAGCATACCGAAAGCAGAATTGCAAGCTTTTTCGACTTGGTAAGACCCGAGCCCACATAGCTGCCCATGGGCGTCATTGCCAAATCCGCGCCGAGGTTGAAAAGCCCTATACCCAGCACCAGAAACAAAGCGGAAACTGCGAAAACGACCATTTCCTGCACCGTAAAGCCCATAAAAGGCAACAGTATAAGCACTATTGCCGTGACGGGTAAAACGGATATTAACGATTCTTTTAATTTGGCAAACAATATTTTTCGCATATATTTATATCATATCATATGAAAATTGATTTTTCAAAATAATTTTCAAGCCCTGAAAAGAAAATATTTATTTAAATGTATATTTGTCAGCATTTCCGCCGCCGAGGAGGTTATTTCGGTTTCCGACACCTCGGCGATTTTAACCCCGCCCGCATTGTAGAACGCCCAGCCCTCGGGAACGGCAAACTCAACTTCTTTGAGATTTTCACAGCCGTCGAAGGCGTATTGACCGATTTCGGTCACGCTTGCGGGTATGAATATTTTCTCCAACCCGATCAAGCCGCGGAACGCTTCGCTTATAATCGCTGTCACGGGCTTGCCCCTATAAGTTTCTGGAATTATAATTTCGGGTACGCCGTTTTCTATACCGAGCACGGCGTAGGAATTTCCGTCCGACAACAGCCCGAAAACAAGCCCTTTCGTCGCGGCTGCGTCCAGCCCGCAATATATGCAGATGTCGTCGGCGAAATTATGCCCGTGCGCGGACACAACCTCGGTTTCGAGCACTTTTTCGCAGACCGTGCACTCGGTATGCTTTGCCCCGTCGCTTTCGCAATCCTCTTCAACGTCGGTAATCCACCCGCCCGCAACGTGACCCGCGGCGGGAATTATTTCGCTTTCTATGCGGATTTTACAAAAAGCGCACTCTCTGAACTTTAACCCGTCTTTCTCGCAAGAGGGTTGAATTTCAGTTATCCACTCGCTCAAAGCGTGCGGCAGCTTCTCGACCGTCCGCGTTTCGGTATGTGTTTCGTCGTTTTTGCAGACGCGCGTTTCAAGCCCTTCCTGCGTGCACATCGGCTCGGTCACAGTCGTCCATTCGGAAAAGTTGTGACCCATCGCGGGAATTGTCTCACTATCCGAACGCAAGCCGCAAACGCTACACTCTCTATACTTTAAGCCGTCCGTCTCGCACGTTTCCTGTGTTATAAAATCTTTTATAACGTGATTGATTTTCTCTGTCGTGCGGGTTTCCGTATGGCTTTCGTCGTGCGCGCAGACCCGCCTTTCCTCGCCGTGCTCGGTGCAAGTGGCGCTTTTCACTTCTTCCCATTCGCCGAACGCGTGACCGAGCGGC
The DNA here is from genome assembly GCA_910578195.1 of uncultured Christensenella sp. Classification (GTDB taxonomy): domain Bacteria; phylum Bacillota; class Clostridia; order Christensenellales; family Borkfalkiaceae; genus Coproplasma. The sequence goes on from CAJTOY010000001.1 coordinate 470,833, forward strand.
GGTATTTCTACAAACGTGCTGTAATTACAGCGCGTACAATATTCATATTCCGCGTGCCCCGCTTCCGTGCAGGTTGCGTTTTCTGCCACGACATTTTCCAAGGCGTGGTTCAGCGCGGGTATTGTTATCTTTTCGGTACCCTCGCCGCAACGCCTGCACTGTCTGTATGCTTCGTGTCCTTCTTCGGTGCATGTTGCGGGCTTTTCTTCGTATTCGATATAATCGTGACCGAGCGAAGCCATAACCCCCGTCTGTTTTTCGCCGCACGAACAATAGCGTTCGCGTTCGCCGTCCTCGGTACAAGTTCTGTTTTTCGTAATAACCCATTCATCGTACATATGGCGATGAACGGGTTCGTGTAAGACAAAATATTCACAGCCCGCAAAGAGGGCGGCACAAAATACGGTACAAAATACTATCAAAAATATTAACGGAAGTTTTTTCATTCGTGTTTATAATTTTTGCGATATTGTAAGGGTGTGATTTTATATTTTTTCTTGAATTTTTGCTGGAAATGGCTTTGCGACGCGAACTTGAACAGCGAGGAAATTTCCGCTATGCTTTTATCCGAAAATCTCAGCATCGCCGCCGCGGCTTTCAGCCGCTCGTCCTGAATAAAGGTTTTTATGCTCACGCCGTAAACCTGCTTGAATTTTCTGCTCAGATACGACGGGTTGTAGCCGCAGTGCTCGGCTACGTCGGGAAGGGTGATTGCCGATTTTAAGTTGGAGGCGATATAGTCGGTACAGTTCGACAGCTCGTCATAGCGGTCGGCGCCGTTATCGGTTTCCCCGCCGAAACGGTTGCAAAAATCGCGGAACGCCGTGACGAACAAATGATATACGTCGTCGCCGTCCGAACAGTTTTCGACAAGGCGCATATACATATTTTCAAGCATAATCACCGCCGAACTCTTGTTTCTGCTCATGACCGTGGCGCGCATATAGCCTAAAATGACTATGAACCCGTTCTTCTGTCTGCGAAGGCTGTCGGTGACGGACACGGCGAAACAACTATGGCTGTATTCGCCTGTATACCACTCTTTTGCGAGCTCCTCGTCTTTGAGTAAAACCGCACCGCACAGCTTTTCGAAGTCGCACAGTCTGTAAACCGTTTCGTCGTTGCTCATAACTGCGCCGTACAGTTTTTCTATTTCTTCTTTTTTACCGTCGGACATTTTTTCCTTTTAAAATAGGGCAAAGCGGTGTTGCTTTGCCCTTACAATGTTAATTTATATCTTTCTTCTTGCAACTGCTATTCTGATTTTACGTTTGACAGGCGCCTCCGCGCGAACCTCGGCGGGTTTTACCTCCGTCGGGAGCGGCTCGGGTTTCACTTCCGCGGCGACGATGACTTCGGGCTCGGCAGCAGCCGCAACTTCCTCTTGTACTTCTTCCACGGCTTCGACGGGCCTCGCGTCGATTTCGATATCCATACCGCCCGCTTTCAGCATATTTATGTACGCAACCGCGCACGGGTAAATGCTTGTCTTTTTACAGCCGCGGCAGAAAGGCGCGTACATTCCGCAGAGGTCAAAGCCGCTTAAAAGACTGTTTTTATATTTGTCTGCGTCGATTACAAGCTGCAATCTTTGCAGATTTTCCTTTGTAAGCTTCTTCGGCATTGTATTTAAAAGCTGTAAAGGCGAATTGCTGTCCCACATAACGTTTTACTCCCGTATGATTTATTTGATTATACAATATGAAATGCAAAATTTCAAGTATTATCGTTATATTTTTTGAACTGTCAGCGAGGAAAGTATTTCCTCGTACTTGTCTTTGCTGAACGAAATGCTGTCGGGCAAGGTGACCGAAGCCGTTCCGCCCGCGACGCCGCAACGGAGCACTTCCTCCAACGAGCCGCCCTTAATCAGCGCGTTCGACGCCGCCGCGACCATACCGTCGCCCGCGCCTATCGTGGAATTCATAGCCACGTTTACGCTTTTGCAATAAAAGCTTTTGCTTCCGTCGGTTATCACCGCGCCGTGCTTGCCGAGCGATAAAAGCACACGTTCCGCGCCTTTGTCTAAAATTTTGCGGCATGCAATAAGCATTTCCTCTTTCGATTTAATTTCGGTTTTTAAGGTTTTTTCAAGCTCGGACAAATTCGGCTTGACGAGGTTTACTCCGCACTTTAACGCGTGTTCGAGCCTCTCGCCGTCCGTATCCGCGATTTTAAACGCAGTTTTCGGCGCGGCGCTTAATGCCTTGTAATAAAAATCTATTTCCGTACCCTTCGCAAGCCCGCCGGAAATTATTATGCCCTCGCATGTTTTGGAGATATTTGCAATAAGATTCAAAAGCTCGTCTTGCTTTTCAAGGCTCACCTCCGGGCTGGATTCGTCTACTTCGGTGAGCATCGAGCGGTGGTCGATAAACTGGTATTTTTCACGGACTCTGCCCTTGTTCCAGACGAATTTATAGGGCACTCCCTCGCGGTGAAGCTCGTGCTCGAACATGTTGCCGTTTTGTTCGTACATGAAGCCCGTCGCGAATACGTCTGCTTTCAGCCGCGCAAGACCGGTTGCCACGTTCAGCGCTTTGCCGGTGTAAAAAATTCTTTTGCTTTTTATCTTGTTGGACATTCCCACCCTTAAATAATCGATTTCCATATTGACTTCGATACAAGGGTTCGGGCAAACGGTTAATATCATTTATTCAATTCCTTAAAATTATTAAAAGCCGCAAACGGTGCGGCTTTACGGAATACTTACATTGAAATCATTTGAAGGGTTTCATACAGCTCGTAATTGAATTTCTTTTTCATATTTACGGCTTCTATGATGTCCATATCGATAATTTCGTTTTTGCGTATACCCACCACTCTGTTGCCGATACCTTCGTTCAGAAGCCTTACGGCTTTGTTTCCGAACTGGGCGGCCAACATTCTGTCCGCCATGGAGGGCGAACCGCCGCGCTGGATATGACCTATAGTCGTAGGACGAACCGAATAGGTGGTTACCGATTGAAGCTGCTTTGCAAACTCTTCCGCAGTGCAAACGCCCTCGGCGACTACCACTATATTCGAGTGTTTGCCGTTCGCGCGCGAACGGTTAATCTTCATGACTATATCGTCCAAATCGAACACGACTTCGGGCACGACTATAATTTCCGCGCCGCTCGCAATTCCCGCAAAAAGCGCTATATCGCCGCAGCGTCTGCCCATTACTTCAACAACCGAAATTCTCTCGTGAGAGGTCATGGTGTCGCGAAGCTTGTTGATAACGTCGATACAGGTATTTACCGCCGTATCGAAGCCGAGCGTATAGTCCGTATATTCGAGGTCGTTATCGATAGTTCCGGGAATACCTATCGTAGGAATTCCGTACTCCTCGGAAAGGCACTTTGCGCCTCTGAACGAACCGTCGCCGCCTATAACCACAAGCCCCTCGATACCTCTCGCTTCGAGCGTTTTAACCGCCTTTCTCTGCCCCGCTTTCGTGAGCATTTCAAGGCACCTTGCAGTCCTCAGCTTCGTGCCGCCGCTTTGCACGATATTCGAAACGGTACGCATTTCCATCTGTATCATTTCATCGTCTATAAGACCCTGATACCCGCGTTCGATACCGTATACTTCCATACCGTAATAAAGCGCCGTACGGACAACCGCCCTTATGCATGCGTTCATACCGGGAGCGTCGCCGCCGCTGGTTAACAAGCCTATTCTTTTCATAAAAATTCCTCCGCTTGATTTCCGCGGTTCACGCTTGCCCCTCTGCCGCTATGAACCTATTTTACATCATTCCCAAATTATATTATATCATATTACAAATAAAAATCAACAGTTTTTCGGAAAATTTTATGTTTTATCTACAAACTTAATATCTTCCGTGTCGATAAACGCCGACAATTCGGCAAGAAGCCCTCTGCAATAGTTCACGCCGTTTGGCATTTTGTAGCGTTTGCTGCCGCGGACTATCTTGCAGACCGTGTTGCCCTCGTAGCCCGAAATCATATTAACAAACTCGTCGAAGGTCTCGTCGTCGAGCTTGCCCGCGTTCAGCCAGAGTACGGGTTCGCTTTTTTTAACCTCCGCACTTTCGCTCCGAATTCCCTCCGCCTCGACGGTTTCTATCTCGTCGACAATAAGTGAAATTCCTTTCTCCGCGTCCACGTCGAGCTTACCCTTGACCTTGATTATTTTATCGTTTGCGATATCGCCTTTGCATTTTTCATACACCGCGGGGAAGCACACGCAATCCATACTGCCGTACACGTCCTCGACGTTTAAAAACGCCATAAAGCTGCCCGTGCGTTTTGTGGTCGTGCGCCTGAACGAAGCGATTATGCCCGCCATGGATACGCGCATACCGTCGGTAATGCGGTTATAAGTCCGGTTTCCCTCTTCGTCCTCGACGTAATCGTCGAGATACGAGCAGTCGAAAGTACAGTCGGGGAAAGCGTGCATAAATTTCTCGAACGGGTGACCCGAAACGTAAACCCCCAGAACCTGCTTCTCTTTCGAAAGCTTTTCGTTCAGCTCGTATTCGGGTATATCGGGATACGTTACTTCGAGGCTTTCCTCTTCGAGCACGTCGCCGAACAAGCTCATTTGCGCGCTGTTGCGCTGCTTGCTTATTGACTTTGCGCGGTTGCAAAGCTGTTCGTAGACCAGCGCGAGACGTGAACGGCTCACGCCCATGTCGTCGAACGCACCCGCAAAGATAAGTCCCTCGACAAGCCGCGAATTCAAAACGTTGATACAGCGCGAAATAAAATCGGGGAAATCCTTGAAGTTTCCGTTTTTGGTTCTCTCCTCGATAATCGTATCGATTACCGCCTGACCCGCGCCTTTTAGCGCGGAAAGCCCGAAACGCACGCCGTCGTTTTCGACTGTGAAGACGGTTTTACTCTTATTTATGTCGGGCGGAAAAACTTTGTATCCTTTTTCCCTCAAATAGAGTACGTATTTGGTTATTTCGTCAATTTTGCTTAAACGGTTATTTAAAAGCGCGCAAATAAATTCCTTGCAATAGTACTTTTTCAACCACGCCGTCTGGTACGCAAGCACGGCGTAAGCAGCGGCGTGGGATTTGTTGAACGCATACGAAGCAAACCCCTCCATATCGCCGAAAATCTTGTTCGCGACGTCCGCGGCAATGCCGTTGTGCACGCAGCCCTTTATCTCGCTTCCGTTGGTATCGCTTATGCCGCCGTTGATAAATTTCTCTTTCTGCGCCATAAGGGTCTTTTTGTCCTTTTTACCCATGGCGCGCCTTACGAGGTCAGCTTCACCGAGCGAGAAGCCCGCAAGGAACTGGAAAATCTGCATTACCTGTTCCTGATATACGGGAATACCGTAAGTGACTTCCAGAATTTGTTTTTCCGCCTCGCAGTCGTAAGCTATCGGCTCGATGCCGTGCTTGCGGTTACAGAACGAATCTATAAACTTCATGGGACCGGGGCGGTACAGCGAAACGCCCGCTATCAAGTCCTCCAAACGGTCGGGCTTCAACTGCTTCATGAAGCGCTTCATGCCGCCCGCTTCGAGCTGGAACACGCCGTCGGTGTCGCCCTCGGAAATAAGTCCGTACGCGCCCGCGTCCTCATAGCCTATCACGTTGAAATCTATTTCTCTGTTGAAATCTTCGCGAATATAGTCGATACACTTCTTGATATCTGTCAACGTCACGAGCGCGAGGAAGTCCATTTTGAGCATGCCGAGCGACTCTATTTCCTTTGCGACGAACTGCGTCGTAATGTCGTCTCCGTTTCTGGAAAGAGGAACGTTGTCCGCAATTCTCTTCTGACAGATAACTACGCCCGCGGCGTGAATACCCGTCTGGCGGGGCATGCCCTCAATTTTCAGCGCCATATCGATAACGCGGCGCAACGCGTCGTCGGTCTCGTAAATGTCGCAAAACTCGCTGTTTCTCGCTGCTTTAAGCTCGCCGAGCTTGCCCTCCAAGTCCGCCTTTTTGTCCTCGTCGGTCTCCGCGTCGAATTTGGACTGAACGCCCGCAATTCTCCGACCTAAAAGGTCGCCTATCGAGGTCTTGCCGTCCATTATCTTGGTAAGCCTGTCGGTCTCGGAATAGGGCACGCGCATGACCCTTCCGACGTCCTTGATAGAGTTTTTTGCCGCCATTGTGCCGAACGTGACTATCTGACAAACGTTTTCAAATCCGTACTTGCGGCGGACGTATTCTATCGTTTCCTCGCGGCGGTCGGTACAGAAGTCGATATCGAAGTCGGGCATGGAAACGCGGTCGGGGTTCAAAAATCTTTCGAAAAGCAAGTCGTATTGCAGGGGCTCGACGTCGGTTATTCCTATCGAGTACGCGACAATCGAGCTTACGCCCGAGCCTCTACCGGGTCCAACGGGTATGCCCTGCTCCTTAGACCAGTTAATGAAGTCCCAGACTACGAGATAATAATCGGCATATCCCATGCCGCAGATTATGCCGAGCTCGTACTCGGCGCGGTCGAGCTCGCGCCGTGTGGGCGTGCCGTAGCGCTTTTTAAGCCCCTCCGCAGTGAGCTTTCTGAGGTATTCCACCGCCGTGCTTCCGTCGGGCGGGGTGTACGTCGGGATAAGTGTATTGTCCTTTTCGGGGTAGCCCTTTTTATTGAGGTTGAACGCAGGCTCGGTCACCTTGTCGGCAATAACGCGGGTGTTCGAAATCGCCTTCGGAAGGTTAGGAAACAGCGCCGCCATTTCGTCGCCCGTCTTGAAATAAAATTCGTCGGTCGAGAATTTCATTCGTTTGGGGTCGTCGAGCTGCTTTTTCATCTGTATGCACATCAGAACGTCCTGCATTTCGGCGTCCTCGCGTTTCAGATAATGCACATCGTTGGTCGCGACAAGCTCGACCCCTATCTCGTTCGCTAGCTTTATCAAAAGGGGCAGAATTCGCCTTTCTTCCTCTATGCCGTGGTCTTGTATCTCTATGTAGAAGTCATCCTTGAAGATATCCTTCATGTAAAGCGCAAGTTCCTTCGCGCCGTCGTAGTCGCCCGCAAGCAGCCGTCTCGGAATTCCGCCCGCAAGACATGCGGAAAGGCAAATCACACCTTCGGAGTGCTCCTTTAAAACCTTATAATCGATTTTCGGCTTATAGTAAAAACCGTCCACGAACGCCATCGAGTCGAGCTGAACGAGGTTTATATAGCCCTTTCTGTTCTTGGCGAGCAAAATCAAATGCTCGGCAGTGTTCGAAGATTTGTCGTTCATATCTCTGGTAAGATAGAATTCGCAGCCGATTATGTATTTCAGCCCCGCAACCGCCGCTTTTTCGGCGAGCTGTAAAGTGCCGTACATGTTGCCGTGGTCGGTAATACAGACGGTATCGATATCGTTCGCCTTGCAGTGCGCTATTAAATTGTCTATCTTGCACGCGCCGTCAAGCAGCGAGTATTCGGTGTGCAAATGCAAATGTATAAAATCAGTCATGTATACCTCAATCCTTCCCCAGCGATTTAGCGAGTTCGAGAATTCTTCTCATTCTGTGGTTTAAACAGCTTTTCGAAAGGTTCAGTCTCTCCGCAAGCTCCTGCATGGACGCGTTTTTATCCGCAAGCCGCGCTTCGGCAACGTCGAAAAGCATTTTATCGAGGCTTTGAAGCCCGACCGTGCCCGAAATAATTTCTATTGCGCGGACCTGATTCACCGAGGCCGTAACCGTCTTGTCTATGTTCGAAACCGAACAGTTGTTGACTCTGTTCGCGTTGTTCGTTCTGTCCTTGATTTCAACAATTTTATTCAGCTTTTCAAGACAGCCGTGCGCCGAAACAAGGTTTAAAACGTCGGAGATAACCTCCTTGCTTTTGACGTACACGACCGCCGAATCCTTGCGGGATACAAGCTTTGCGAGTATCTCGAAGTCGCATAAAAGACTGCAAAAATCGCTTGCGGCTATCTTGTTGGAAAACACTATTTCAAGGTGGTAGCCCGTGCGGCTGTAAACTCCCTCTTCGGGAAGTGTACAGCTTCCGCCGCCGAGGAACGCGCCCGAAACGTAAGCGGCTTTGCAGCACTCCTTTTCAAGCGGGGTTTCGTCTATGCCGAGGTTTAAAAATGTTTCGCCGTTTTCCTCGCGGATAATACCGGCTTCCGCCAGCAATTTTTTCGAAAGCGCGCCCACACACTCGAACGTAAGCTTGTCCCGCCCGCTCATTACATCGAATTTAGCGCCCGTCACGGTCAGTCTGAGCCCGAACGTGTTTTCGAGTATGTCCGAAATATATTCCGCAGTGCTTTCGTTTTCGGTAATTATTTCGAAGCCGAAATCGCCGCCGCGCGAAACGACGCTTCCGCTGGTGCGGATAAACGCCGATATAAGCGCAAGGCGGCAACACCTCTCTTCGGGAAGGGACGACGCTATTTCGTTTTTTATCTCTTCGGTAAAATTCTGCATATTATAATTTTTCCGCTTTATATTCGGCAAATCTGAATTTGGGCAGTCTGCCGTCGATATTGTCTATCTGCTCCAAGGGCACGGAGGCTTGCGCAAGAATTTCTTCGGCAATCTTCGTGTCGCCCACTCTGCTTGCGGAATGCGCGTCGGAGTCAATCACGAACCGCACTCCCGTCGCCGCCATCATGTTCAGCTCCTCTGCGGAGACGTGGCGCTTTTTGGTGTTTATCTCTATATATGTGCCGTAGTCCGCGCAGCATTTCGCAACCTCTTCCAAGTTACAGCAGCATTTGAAATTTATGTGCGTGATTATGTCTATCGGGTTGTTTTTGATAATGTTGATATACGCCTTGGTGGTGTTCTCGATAACCTTGTCCGAAGGTCTGCGCCCGAGCTTGTACGCCGAGTAATTCTTGATAAGAATTTTGTACATATCCGAAAAACTTTTATAGCGCAAAACCTCGTGAATTCCGCAGAGGTAAATATCGAAAAACCGCAAGTCGCTTTGCTTCATATCGGTTTCGCCGTCAATGGAAATCAAGTTGCTTTCCATACCCATTAAAACGTTTATGCCGGTAAGCTTTTTCGCCTCTTCTATCTCGGCGCGAAGCGAAGAAAGCTTCTTGCGTTTCAGCCCGAACAGAATATGATTAAAGCCGTGGTCGGTAATCGCAATCTCTTTAAGCCCCTTCGCTTTCGCCGCCACAGCGTTTTCAAGAACGGTGTTTTTACCGTGCGAATAGGGCGTATGGGTATGATAATCCGCTGTAAGATACATCTAAAAATCTCCTATGTAAACAACCTCTTCTTCAAGCATTATTCCCGAACACTCATTAACTATTCGCTTGACTTCCTTTATAAGCGAATAAATATCTTCGGGTCTTGCGCCGTTGTTCAAAATAAAATTCGCGTGCTCGCGGCTCACCTCGGCGCCGCCTATGTTGAAGCCCTTTAAGCCCGCATCGTCGATTAGCTTTCCCGCGCTCAGTCCCTCGGGGTTTTTGAACACGCAGCCGCAGCTTTTACCCTTGGGGTGCCACTTGCGTTTTTCCAGAAACTCGCCGACGTTTTTTCTGACAATTTCACTGTTTACGGGCTTTACTTCGAGCCGAACGCCCAAAATAAGGCTGTTTATGTCACGCATAGTACTGTATTTATATCCGAAATTGCACTGCTTGTTGGAAAAATTGCGGATTTTGCCGTCAAACAGCTTCACGCCGATAACGTTGTCGCAGATATATTTTCCGCCCGCACCGCCGTTCATATACACTAATCCTCCCACCGTCGCGGGTATCCCCGCAAGGTGTTCGAGCCCCGACAATCCGTTATCGATACAGTATTTTAACAGCGCGCCGACCTTCGTTCCCGCACGGCAAAAAATCGAATTCCCGTAACGGTATATTCCCTTCAAGCCCTTCGTGCAAATGACCGCGCCGTCAAAATGTTTGCCCGAAGCCAAAACGTTGGAGCCGTTTCCGAGAGTTACGAACTTTATTTTGTTTGCCGTCAGATAGTTATAGACGGCTTCCGCCTGTCTTATGCTTTTGGGGAAATACGCGATATCCGCGCTCCCTCCGCAGCCGTAGGTAGTGTTCAACGAGAAGTTAAAATTCTTTTCCGATGGAACGTTTTCGATAATCAACAGTCACCGCCTATATAATAACATTTTATTTTATTTTTTTCAATTATTTAAGGGAAGTTTTCAACATATTTATGTCGCCGTCAGTAACGTATTTTTTTAATGAATTGAACGTTTCGGCGCTGACGGGCGAAGCGAGTTTATATTCGAAGGACACTCCCTCCATTTGCCGCATTTCGTCGTCGAAGGTCACGCCGTCCGAAATCATGCCGAGCTTTCCTACCTCGCCCGTTCTCGATAAAAGATAGCTTATATATTTTTGCGCAAACTCTTTTTTCGGACTGTTTGAAACTATTGAAATATTCTGATATAGGTCGTTGAACGAAGTCACGGGCTGAACCTTGAAAGATACGCCGCGCGTTTTTAATCTGTAAACGTCGCGCTGGGTGCCGAGCAAATATTTAAAGTTGCCGTTTATGAGTTTGACGTATGCTCCCGTCGACTTGCCGAACTCCGCGCCTTGCAATCCGCAGAAAAGCGCCGCCGCGCCCGCAAGGTTATCCTTGCCCTCGTTTACGACAGTGTTCTCGGCGGTTACATCCGAGAAATCGCCGTCCAGCGTCAAAAGGCAGTACCCTCCGCGGCACCAGCAATCGAAGCCATAAATATAGCTTTCAATGCCGTAAGTACCCGCGCCGTATGAAATAATATCGGGCGCGTTCCCCTCCTTTAAGTTCAGTCTGGCGGCGGCTGCCGACAGAGAGACCACGGTGACATAGCAGTCGTTATTCTTCGCGAAGTCCTTTCCGATATTCATTAAAAAGTCCGCGCGCGAGCCCTTGCCGCCCTCGAAGCTGTCTATTTGCCAGACGCTTAAAACGGCTTCGCTTTGGTCGGCTTCGACCTTGTTTCGGGTAAACGCCATGCACGGAAACGCGATGAGCGCGGCAAGGCATAAAAGCATACATATTACAACTCTGAGCTTGGGCAAAAATTTTTTCATATAATATTGTACTGCTTTAAACTGCCGAAAATTCATAGGGGAGCAACCGTATTGCACAGTCGCTCCCCACGCTTATCTGCAAAAACGAAGAAAATCAGCGTTTTAACGGATAAGCTATATAATCAAAGCGTTTCCGCTTGTAACGTTAATTTGCGTAAGTTCAAATTTTTTATACAAAAAACTCCGAAATTTAATCGGAGTTTTTTTATTCGTATACGAAGCCTGCCGACCACAGTTTCAGCCCGAACCTTTCGGCGATATGCCCGCACTTGCAATTGAATGCGTAAAATGCGTGATATCCCTCGCCGTACAGCGTTTCGAGATTGCCGAGCCCCTTTGAAATCACCACGTCGCTTTCGGTTAAAAGCTTTATGACCTCGGGGGTAACTTCTTTGACGTAAGTGCCCGGAATTCCCGTACCGTTGCCGATAACATGTGCAAATTCGCTCAGCCCGACCTCTTCCGCGTCGAATAAAGTTACGTCGTTGATAATCGCCGAGCCGCGCACGACCGAAGTCACCGAAATTTGCGGATACAAATTTTTTATTACGCGAATTAGAATTTTATCGAGGACAATTTCGCCGCAATTGTCGTGCAGACAGCACAATGTTTTTGCGGTTTTCAGTTTATCATTGAATTTTGCAAGCGTTGCTTTGTCTATTAGTGCGCTTTCCGAAGCCTTAATAACCGTTTTGACGCTGTCCTCGGTAAGATTGCTGAGGCGCGCAAAATCAATATAATTTGCCGTCAAGGCAAACTTCAACCCCTCTTCAATCTGGTCTGCGGAGGAAATTATACGCGCGTACAGCGCCTGCTCCATATTCAAAAGCAGTTTGTTAAAAAGGGATTTTTCGCGCGAGTAGTCTATGCCGCACCCGAAAATTTCGTTATGGCATCTGTCGATATCGCGCATCAACAGCGGCGCGCAGTAACCATCGGGCGCAGTATCGCAAATTTCTCTGACTCTGTTTTTGAAAATTGCGAGCTTTGCGCCGTCCTTCTGTTCCCTTTCGACTTTTTTCAGCTGACTGTTGAAAAGACAGTCTCTGCACTCGATGTCAAGCTGCATTTTCCGCTTTTATTCTACCTCTTCCACGGGAAGCTCGACGTTATGGAAAATATCCTGAACGTCGTCGAGTTCTTCGAGCTTGTCGAGCATTTTGGTGAACGTTGCAAGCTTGTCTCCGTCGAGAGTTATATAGTTTTGCGGTACCATTTTGACCGCCGCCTCCAAGAAAGTAACGCCCTTGCCCTCGAAGTACTGTCTTACCGATGAGAAGCTTTCTTGGGTCGTATAAATCTCGTAAACGTCGTCCTCGGCGACGAAGTCCTCGGCTTCGGCTTCGAGGCAGTATTCCATCATTGTGTCCTCGTCGAGCGCGACCGTTCTCTCGATTACGATAACGCCCTTGTTGTCGAACATGTACGAAACGCAGCCCGTGTTACCCATCTGACCGCCGCACTTGGACATTGCCGAGCGGATATCGCCCGCCGTTCTGTTTACGTTGTCGGTCAAGGTCTTTATAATGACTGCCGAGCCCGCTATGCCGTAGCCCTCGTAGGTGAGCTCCTTATAGTCCTTATCGCCCAGCTCGCCCGCGGCTTTCGCAATCGAGCGCTTGATATTTTCATTGGGCATATTCGCCGCCTTGGCTTTTGCGATAACGTCGGCGAGCTTGGAGTTGGTATCGGGGTTAGGGTTGCCCTTTGCCGCGACGGCAAGCTCCCTTCCTATTTTTGTGAACATTGCGCCGCGCGCCGCGTCGGTTTTGCCTTTTTTGGCTTGTATATTGTGCCATTTAGAATGTCCTGACATATTTACACCTCACGATTTTTTATATTTTTTAGCGCGTACATCGCTATCCCCGCCGAAACCGCCGCGTTCAGGCTTTCGCACGTTTCGCGCATGGGGATTTTAACTGTGTAAGCCGCCTTCGATAATACTTCGTCGCTGATACCGCCGCCCTCGTTGCCTATGCAAAGGCAGTATTTTTCGGGCGGATTGAAGGCGAAAATGTTTTCGCCGTTCATGTCCGCGCAAATCAAGGGAACGTTGCCGAGCGCTTCGAAAACCTCTTCACGGGTGCCCGCAAAGAGTTTTACGAAAAATATCCCGCTCATGCTCGCGCGCACAGCCTTGGGCGAATACGGGTCGGCGCAATTTATGAGATAAATTTCGCCGTAGCCCGCGGCGTTCGCCGTTCTGATTACCGTGCCTATGTTGCCCGGGTCTTGCAGACAGTCGAGCAAAAGGCAGTTCCCCTCGGGCGGTTTTAATTCGTTTTTCGGAATTTTGACCACCGCGAGCACGCCTTGCGGGGTCTTTTCGCACGAAATGCTTTTAAAAACCGCCTCGCTGACCACGACCGCGCCGTAAAAAGCGCCTTCGTTTTCGGGCGTGCAGATAATTTCGTCTATTTCACAGCCCGCGGCAATACATTCTTTAACGGACTTTATGCCCTCTACGATGTACTTATTCAGCTGACGTCTGAATTTTTTATCCGCAAGCGAGGCAACGCTTTTGATAAGCTGATTGCTTTTTGAAGTTATTACCATTTTTCAAACATAAAAAATTAAGCCCGTTAAAGGCTTAATTTTCGTTTTTTATAAAGCTTGTTTAGCCTTTGCCGCAAGCTCCGCAAAAGCCTTTTCGTCGTTTACCGCAAGCTCGGCAAGCACCTTTCTGTTGAGCGTGATGCCCGCGGTTTTAAGACCGTGCATAAACTTGGAATACGAAAGTCCGTTAATTCTCGCAGCGGCGTTGATACGCGCAATCCAAAGGCTGCGCATGTCGCGCTTTCTGAGCCTTCTGCCGATATAGGCATAGTTTAAGGACTTCATAACAGCTTGACGAGCAATTCTGTATGACTTCGATTTGTTGCCGAAATAGCCTTTTGCAAGGCGCATTATCTTTCTACGCTTCTTCAAAGCGTTAACACTTCTTTTAATACGCATTATATCTTGTCCTCCTCTTAGTTCTTATAAGGAATCATAGCTTTTACGTTGGATTCCTGCGTAGTCGAAACAAGCGTATTCTGACGCAAATTTCTCTTTCTTTTTCTGTTTTTGGTTTCAGCCTTGTGGTTTTTTCCGCCGTGAGGTCTTTTAACCTTACCGGTCGAAGTAAGCCAGAAACGCTTTTTCGTGCCGCTGTGCGACTTCTGTTTAGGCATAATTTTTATCCTCCATTGAAATATTTTCTTTAATTTTTAAGATTTTACGGGGGAAAGCATCATTATGATATTTCTGCCTTCCGCGGTAGGTTTCTTATCCTGAACCGCCTTTCCGTCTAAACCCGCAAAAAAGTCCTCCATGACCTTTACGCCCTGATAGGAACGCGCGTTTTCGCGCCCCTTCATTCTTATCGAAACCTTGACCTTGTTGCCCGCCTCTAAGAATTTAAGGCACTGCTTTGTCTTGACCGCGATATCTCCGATATCGATTGTCATTGACAGACGGATTTCCTTAATCTCGATAACCGTCTGATTTTTGCGGTTTTCCTTGTCCCTCTTCGCTTGCTCGTACTTGAATTTGGAATAGTCCATAATCTTGCATACGGGCGGGTTCGCGTTGGGGGAAATCTTAACCAAATCGAGCGCGGCTTCGTCGGCAAGACGCTGCGCGTCGCGGCTTGACATTACGCCGAGCATTGCGCCGTCGCTGCCGATTACTCTGACTTCTCTATCGCGGATAGCTTCGTTGACGGAATATAAGTCCTTTATAATCATACACCTCTCAAAAATTTTCCCGAAAAAAATCGGGTTGCATTGCAACCCGAAATAATTCTAAGCCTTAAAAGCTTTTAATCATTATCTTGCCCGACGAACTTTCCGTGAGGCGAAAGGGGTTGCCTTTGCTTAACGATAATATATTAAACCTTTTTCAATTAAATGTCAAACGATTTTTATTAAAAAATTATCTTTTTTGCATCTTCTTCTTTAACCTTTGCAACGAAGTCGGAAATTGAAAGCGTTTCCTTTTCCTCAACGCCGCGCTTGTTCACGTTGACCGTGCCGTCCTCCGCTTCCTTGTCGCCGACGACCAGAATATAAGGCACCTTTTCAAGCTTCGCTTCGCGGATTTTATAGCCGATTTTTTCACTGCGCTTGTCGACCTCGCAACGGATACCTTCGGCGGCAAGTTTGCTTGCAACACCCTCCGCATAGTCGAGCGTTCTGTCGGTTATGGGCAGAATTTTGACTTGTACGGGCGAAAGCCATACGGGGAATTTGCCCGCAAAATGCTCGATTAATATGCCGATAAACCTCTCTATCGAGCCGAATATAGCGCGGTGTATCATAATGGGGCGGTGCTTTTGTCCGTCCTCGCCGACATATTCCAAATCGAAGCGCTGGGGCATCTGGAAGTCGAGCTGAATTGTGCCGCACTGCCAGGTTCTGCCTATGCTGTCCTGCAAATGGAAGTCAATTTTGGGACCGTAGAACGCGCCGTCGCCCTCGTTTATCTCGTATTCGAGCCCGAGCTCGTCAAGCGCCGCTTGAAGCGCTGAGGTCGCCTGCTCCCAGTCTTCGAGGCTGCCCATGCTGTTTTCGGGGCGGGTCGAAAGCTCGACCTTGTATTTGAAACCGAACTGCTTATAAATCGCGTCGGTAAGCCTTACTACCCTCTTTATTTCGTCGGTTATCTGCTCGGGAAGCATGAAGATATGCGCGTCGTCCTGCGTGAAGCAGCGCACGCGGAAAAGTCCGTGGAGCTGTCCGCTCTTCTCGTGGCGGTGAACAAGCCCCATTTCGCTCATTCTGAGCGGGAAATCTTTATAGCTTCTCGGCGCGAGCTTGTAGACAAGCATACCGCCGGGGCAGTTCATGGGTTTGACCGCACAGTCCTCGCCGTCGATTTTGGTAGTATACATGTTGTCTTTGTAGTGGTCCCAGTGCCCCGAATTTTCCCAGAGATTGCGGGTTAAAATTATGGGCGTCTGTATCTCGACGTAGCCTTCCTTGCGGTGCAAGTCGCGCCAGAAATCGACGAGAGTGTTTTTAAGCACCATTCCGTTGGGTAAAAAGAAGGGAAAACCCTTGCCTTCGTTCAACAGCGCGAAAAGCTTCAACTCTTTGCCGAGGCGTATGTGGTCGCGCTTTTTGGCTTCTTCAAGCATTTCGAAGTAAGCGTCCATTTCGTCTTTTTTGGCAAAAGCGACGCCGTAAATGCGCGTAAGCATCTTGTTTTTTTCGTTGCCGCGCCAATACGCGCCCGCAATGGAAACGAGCTTGAACGCCTTGATTTTGCCCGTGTTGGGAAGGTGGGGTCCGCGGCAGAGGTCGGTGAACGTGCCTTGCTTGTAGAAGGAAATAGTTGCGTCCTCGGGCAAGTCGTTTATGAGCTCGACCTTATACTTCTCGCCGTATTTTTGCATGAGCTTGATAGCTTCCGCGCGGGGAAGTTCGAACCGTTCTACGGGAATTTTCGACTTGATTATCTTCTGCATTTCGACTTCGATTTTCTTGAAATCTTCTTGCGAAATGGGCGTGTTGAAATCGATGTCGTAATAAAAGCCGTTGTCGATTACGGGACCTATCGCGAGATTGCAGGTCGGATAAATATTTTTAATCGCCTGCGCTAAAACGTGCGCGCAGGTATGGCGGTAAACTTCCATACCCTCCTTATCTTTGAGGGTGATAATTTCGAGCTTGTCACCCTCGTGCAGTTCGGTCGAAAGGTCGCAAAGCACGCCGTTGATTTTCGCCGCGACCGCAGAACGGGCGAGCCCTTCGCTTATCGCTTGCGCAGCTTTGGCGCAGTTTGCACCGTTCTCTAAATCGAGCGAGCCCGCTTTAAGTAAAATATTCATAGTTTCTCCTTTAAAATTATAAAAAAATCCTTAAACGAAAAATCGTTTAAGGACGCAAATTTGCGCGGTTCCACCTTAATTGCCCCGACATGCGGGACCTCTTTTGGACGCCTGAATTTTTATAAAAGTGGTTTCCCGAACTCCTTTGAAATACGCGGTTCACAGCTACCCCGCGCTCTCTGAAAATTCTCAGGCGGTACTTGTCTTTTTTCAAGCAAGCTTATATTAATACTTTTGATTTTGTTTGTCAACTGTTTTTATGTTTAAAAACTCTGGTGCGGTGTTCTTCGCCCGCAAGCAGTCTGCAAATGTTTTTATGATGCGCCGCCCACGTCAGAATATTTATCAAAAGCAAAATTCCGAACAGCGAAATAACCCAGCCGTTCAAGAGTTTGCCCGAGTATCTTATAACGAACAGCACGGCTTGCCAGATTGTGAGCAACGACACGCCGAGAAGCGAGCCCATAGACCCCCACTCCGTCAAGGCGATATAAACAAACAGCGCTAAATGGATTGCCACGAGTATTAAAAGATACCATACCTTTTCGCAGCTGAGCGCGAACACGAACAGACCGAGCGTCGACGCAATACCCTTTCCCCCTCTGAATTTCAGCGTAACGGGGAAAATATGCCCGATAATAACGAACACGCCGAAAAAGTAACGCGCGAAGTCGGACACTAAAATATCCGTTCCCTTGAACACGAAGCCCTTGAAAAGCAGATAGCCCGTGAGCGCGGGCACGCCGCCCTTTATAAGGTCGCAGAAAAAGTTTATTATGCCAGTCTTTAATCCGAACGTGCGGGTCATGTTCATAGTGCCGGGGTTGCCGCTTCCCACGTCCCTTATATCCTTCTTTTTCGAGCGGGAAATGAGCACGGCGAAATTAAAGCAGCCGATAAGATAGCAGACTATCGCCGCTATTACGAAGTAATGCCAGTTTTGAGCAAAATCGAATTCCGCCATATCAGCCGTTATTCTTCTCCCTCGTGAGAATTTTTATAGGAGTGCCCGAAAAATCGAAAGCCTTCCTTAAAGTGTTTTCGAGAAATCTTTCATATGAAAAGTGCAGTAAATCGGTGCTGTTTACGAAAAGTACGATTGTCGGCGGCGCGATTGAAACCTGCGAGGAATAGTAAACCTTCAAGCGTCTGCCGTTGTACGAGGGCGGCTCGTTCGCGCGAACCGCGTCCGATATGACGTCGTTGAGCATACCGGTTGCAATTCTGAAATGCGCGTGCTTGTACACCTCGTCCACAAGCGAAATTATCTTTTCGGTGCGCTGACCCGTCTTTGCGGATATATAGACCGACTTGAAATAGTCCATAAACTTCAAGTCCTCTTTCAGCTTGCTTTCGAACTTGTTTATGGTGTTAGTGTCCTTTTCGATTAAATCCCACTTGTTCATTACAATCACGGAGGGCTTGCCCTGCTCGTGAACGTAACCTATTATTTTCGTGTCCTGCTCGGTAAGTCCGTCCGCGCTGTCCACAACCAAAAGACAGACGTCGGCGCGGCGCACCGCGTCGAAGGCGCGCATTACCGAGTAATACTCTACGTCGTCCTCTACCTTGCTTTTTTTTCTGATACCCGCGGTATCGATTATCGTATAATTTCTGCCGTCGTAGGAAAATTTGGTATCTATCGCGTCGCGGGTAGTGCCCGCAATGTTTGTAACAATCGAGCGTTCGAAGCCCAGAAGTTTGTTTACAAGGCTGCTTTTGCCCGCGTTGGGCTTGCCGACGACCGCGATTTTAATGCTGTCGTCCTCGGCTACGTCCGTCTTTTCGAACCAGCTGACCGCTTCGTCGAGGACGTCGCCTATGCCCGTGCCGTGCTCGGCGGAAACGGGGTACGGCTCGCCCAGACCCAGCGAATAGAATTCGAAAACCTTTTCCTCGGAGTAATCGTCAATTTTATTGACGACGAGAATTACGGGTTTTTTCGAGCGGCGGAGCATGTCCGAAACGTCGTAATCGGACGAGGTGAGCCCCTCTCTGCCGTCGACGAAAAACAAAATTACTTGCGCGGTTTCAATCGCTACTTCTGCTTGTTTTTTGATTTCCCGCCACATAGTGTCCTCGGAGCGCATTTCTATGCCCCCCGTGTCCACCATCGAAAAAGCTTTTCCGCGCCATTCCGAATCAGCGTAAAGTCTGTCGCGGGTCACGCCCGGTCTGTCCTCTGTTATTGAAATTTTTCTGCCCGCAACGCGGTTAAAAAACGTACTTTTGCCTACGTTCGGTCTGCCGACGATTGCTATTAACGGATTTGCCATAAGTCAATTATAAAGTATTTGTCAAGATTTGTAAAGAGAAAAATTCCCCGAACGCGTCGGGGAGATTTTTATTTACCAAACAATTATTCCGAAACCGCCGAGCATGCCGAGCACCGCGCCGAACGCGAAGCCGACAAGCGCTATCCAGTAGACCACCTTCCAGCCCGTTCTTCTGAGTCTTACGAAGTTCCATGCGGGGATAGCCACGGCAACAATCAAAGCCAAATTCCCTAAAAACGTGAATATGTGATAAATGCTGCTGAGAATATTCGCGGTATTCGTGCCGTTAAGGCTCTTTATCGTGGAAACCAAAAGCTTGAATATTCCGCCGAACAGATAAGCGAAGCCGGATATAACTATCGCCCAGAACGCGCAAAGTTCCGTCCATGAATGTGTAGAATAATATCTTCTTGACATATTTTTTCTCCTTTTAAAATCAGTAAGTGAAGTATAGCACAGTAAAAAACTTTTGGCAAGTAAATTTTACGGCTATTCTTCGGTTAACGCGTCCAAAACCTGCTTGAAATAGTCGGGCAACGGCGCCTCGAACGTCATTTCCTCGCCCGTGGCAGGGTGTTTAAGCGAAAGTCTGTACGCGTGCAAAAGTTGACCGTTCAGCTTGAATTTCTGCTTTTTCACGCCGTAGACGGGGTCGCCGACGACGGGGTGACCGAGATGCTTAGCATGGACGCGTATCTGGTGGGTTCTGCCCGTCTTTAAGTCGAAACGGCACAAGGTGTAGCCTTTGTACCTTTTCAAAACGGTGTATAAGGTAATTGCGAGCTTCCCCTTATCGGGGGAAACGACCGCCATTTTAGTTCTGTCGTTCGCGCTTCTCCCTATGTACGTGGTCACAGTGCCGCTGTCGGTCTTTAAGCTGCCTTCCAAAAGCGCGAGGTACGTTCTTCCGCACGTTTTGTCCGCGATTTGCTTCGAAAGCCCGACGTGGGCGTTGTCGTTTTTCGCGACGACGAGAAGTCCCGAAGTGTCCTTGTCTATACGGTGAACTATGCCGGGGCGGATAACGCCGTTGATACCGCTGAGCGAATTAAGACGGAATAACAGCGCGTTTACGAGCGTGCCGTCCGTGTTGCCGTTGCCGAGATGCACCGTCATGCCCTGCGGCTTGTTGACGATTGCTATATCTCCGTCCTCGTAGATTATGTCGATTGGAATATCCTCGGGCTTTACCGAACACTCCGCCGCCTCGGGTAAAAACGCCACTATTTTGTCGCCCGCGTTGATTTCCTGCGACGGTTTGCATTTTTTGCCGTTCACCGTAACGCACCCCTCGTCGATAAGCTTTTTGACCGACGAGCGGGTTTTGTCGAGCGCGGCGCATAAAAAGACGTCTGCACGGTTTGAATACTCTTCCGCGGTAAACTCCTTATTCATTGTCGTCTTCTTTTTTCTGGGCTTCCTTGGCGCGTTTGGTCAGCGGGATAAGCGCCCACTCGTTCAAAAAGAGAATATCCACAATCGCGACGATTGTTCCGAACACTATCCAGAAATCGGCAAAGTTGCATGAAACCATATTGCCGAACATATTTATGCCCACGAAATCGCGCACTTCGCGGAAGGCTATTCTGTCGATAAGATTGCCGATTGCGCCCGCTACAATGAGAGTTATCGCGACCTTTAATAAAACAAACCGCTCCGGAAGGGTGATAAAAATCGCGGTGAGCACCGCAAGCATAATGAACGTAGTAACTATTAAAAACGTCTGTCCCCACGCGGCGTCGGCAAGGAAGCTGAACGCACAGCCGGGGTTGCGGCTTCCGCTGACCACTTCGATAAAGTTGGGAATTACGGTGAAATTCCAGTTGTCGCGTTCCTCGAAAATTTTCGTAAGTAAATCGACGAGGACGAGCGCGACGCACGCCGCTATCATTACAAGGCTTTTCCAGCCTACGTTTATTCTTATTTTCTTTAATTTTTCAAGCATACCGATATAATAAATAAATTTGCGCGTTTTGTCAAGTAAAAGGGCGCGCGGCT
>CAJTOY010000002.1:0-19622 GCA_910578195.1 uncultured Christensenella sp.
AGATATTCATTGCGTTCTTTTAATCGCTGGTTTTCCGCTATTAAATCGTTCTCTATTTCCTTATCTAACGGTTTCTTCCTCGGTCTGCCTGTACTTTTTCTTCCACGACGTTCTGTCATTAGTCCAGCCGCTCCTTCTTCCAAGTATATGCGTTCCCACAAGCGCACCTGCGAACGGTGTTTGGAGCAATCTGTTTTTGTTCTTACTCCCCAATATCTTCTCACTGTATCGCTGTAACTCAAATGGTTTTCTCGCATATCCATTATAACAGCTATCTTGAATTCTGGCGAGTACTTTGTATTAAATTCATTTTTCCTTGACATAATAATATGCACCTCCAAAAGTGTCTAACTTTTGGGGTGCATATCAACCGCACGGAGGCTTTTTTATTTGTCGTTATTTGCAGAACGCGAGGCACGCCTTGTACAGGGAATATACGTCGGCTTTTGAAATCAGCTCGTAAGGGGCGTGCATGGAAAGCACGGGCACGCCCACGTCGACCGTGTCTATGCCGAGGTTTGCGATATACTTCGCAACCGTGCCGCCGCCGCCCGCGTCCACCGCGCCGAGCTCGCCCGTCTGCCAGAACACGCCGTTATCCTCGAATATGTCGCGGATAAAGCCCATGAATTCAGCCGAAGCGTCGTTCGACGACGACTTCCCGCGCGAGCCGGTGTATTTGGAAATAGCCGCGCCGCACGAAACGAAGGTCGTGTTCCTCTTCTCGAAAACCGAGCTGTAAGCGGGGTCGTAGCCCGCGGTTACGTCCGCGGAAATACATTTGGAGTTATATCTTACCTCAATTGGGTTAGCCCCGAAGGAATTTGCGATTGTGTCGATAACGTCGGAAATGACTTTGCTTTGCATACCCGTCGTGCCGTCGCTGCCCACCTCTTCCTTGTCGGCGAACACGGCAAGCACCGTGTGGGGGGAATTGCAGTCGAAGATTGCCTTCATTTCGGGGTATGCGCACACCTTGTCGTCGTGACCGTACGCGGAAATCAGAGCGCCGTCGAAGCCTACGTCGCGCGCCTTGCCCGCGGGCACGAAGCAAAGCTCCGAGCACTGGAAGTCGACTTCGGTTATGCCGTATTTCTTGTTCAGAAGCTTTAACACCGCGGATTTGACCGCTTCCTTTTCTTCCTCTTCGCCCACCGCGGGAAGTCCGCCGATTACCGCGTTGAGGCTTTCCGAGTCGATTGCCTTGCCGAGGGTTTTAGCCGCCTGCTCGGCGCCGAGGTGGGGCAGAATGTCGGTGATGTAGAAAACGGGGTCGTTGTCGTCCTCGCCGACGCAGATTTCCTTTCTCTCGCCGCCGCGGAGCATGACCACGCCGTGAAGCGCGAGGGGAAGCGCCGTCCACTGGTATTTTTTAATTCCGCCGTAGTAGTGTGTTTTGAGATAACACAGCCCAGCCTCCTCGAACATGGGGTTGGGCTTTAAGTCGAGCCTCGGCGAGTCGACGTGCGCGACCATTATTCTCACGCCGTCCTTTGCCACGTCCTCGACGCCAACGCTGATTAAAAATATGTTTTTGTCCCTGTTGAGGAAATAGCGCTTGTCGCCAGCTTTCAGCTTTTCGGAAAAACTGAAAGGCTTGAATCCGTTCTCTTCGGCAAGCTTTTTCGCCTCTATCGAAGCGCCGCGCTCGGTCTTGGATTTGTCGAGAAATTTTTTGTAGCCTTCGGCAAAGTCGTAGATTTTCGCAAGCTCGTTACCGTCGGCTTCTTTATATACGTTTTTACGCGTGTATTTAAGTTCCATTTTATTACTCCTTTTTATTTTAACTCAATTATAATGACAGAATATTTATTTGTCAAGAAAATTAAACTAAGCCCGCGTTTTGAGGGGTTTATGCAAAAATATTTAATAATTTTTTAAGAAATTTACTTTAAGATAATTTACTATTTATTAATAATAGTGTATAATTAAACAGGTTGATTTTTAAAATCGGCAAACGGCGGTCAAATTTTGAAACGAAGTAGTTTTACGGCAAAAAAAATTGCGACTTTGGCGGTGTTTACCACCCTCAGTCTCATTACTTTCATAATCGAAAACCAGTTCCCGCCGATGTTCATACCCGGCGCGAGAATGGGGCTTGCGAATATCTTTTCGTTCGCCGCGCTCATTATGTACTCGCCTATTGAAGCGTTTTTGATTGTCGCGATAAGATGCGGACTCGGCGCGGTATACGCGGGCAACGTCTCCGCGCTTTTATACAGCTTCACGGGCGGAGTGATTGCCATGGAGGTATCGTCGGTTTTGATGTATACCCTCTACCCGCGAATATCCGTAACAGCCGTAAGCGTTACGGCGGCGGTGTGCCATAACGTGACGCAAAACGTCGTTTTCGTGCTTATGTCGGGCACGGTGAATATGTTCGTAAACCTTCCGTACCTCGTGCTGCTCGGCATTGCTTCGGGCGCAATCGTCGGCGGCGTGGTTATGCTCGTATTCAAAAAAGTGCCCAAAAACGTCTTTTTAAAGGCGCTGTACAAAAAGGAAAAATAACCTTAAAAAAAGGTATTTTTATAACGCAATAAAAAATTTTAAAGGAGTATTAAAAGTTGAAAGCAGTAAAAGGAAAATACTACTTCGGCGGAGTGCATCCGCGCGCTATGAAAGAAATTTCAAACGCAGCCGCCCTTGAAGTATTGCCCGCGCCTCAGGTTGTTGCGATTTCGACTTCGCAGTCTCTTGGCAATCCCGCCTTACCCGTCGTGGAAGCAGGACAAACAGTCAGGGCCGGCGACGTGATTGCAAAGGCCGACGGTCTTATTTCTTCCGACGTGTTCGCAAGCATAAGCGGCACAGTCAAAGAAATCAAAGAGATTAAAGGCGCATCGGGTGCGGACGAAAAATATATTTTCATAGAGTCCGACGGCAAGAACGAAACAAACTTTATGCCCCCCCTCTCCGACCCTTCGGCGGAAGAGATTAAGGCGAGAATCAAGGACGCGGGCATCGTAGGTCTGGGCGGCGCGGGTTTCCCCGCGGCGGTAAAGGTTTCGCCCAAAACGGCGGTCGACACGCTTATACTTAACGGCGCTGAATGCGAGCCGTACCTCACCTGCGACCACCGCCTCATGCTTGAAAAAGCAGAGGAAATCGCAAAAGGCGCAAGGCTTATCGCAAAGGCGCTCGGCGTAAGTAAAATTCTTATCGGCATCGAGTCGAACAAGCCCGACTGCGTGAAGGAGTTCGAAAAGTTCGACGATATCCAGCCGGTGGTACTTAAAAAGAAATATCCAATGGGCGGCGAAAAACAGCTCATTTACGCCGTAACGGGCAAAAAGGTCGGCATAGGCAAACTGCCCGCCGACGTGGGCGTTATCGTGCACAACGTCGCGACGTGTTACGCGGTGTACGAGGCGGTCGAGCTTGGCAAGCCCCTTATCGAAAGGGTTTTAACCGTTTCGGGCAAAGCCGTAAAAGAGCCCAAAAACCTCTGGGTCAAAGTCGGCACGTCGGTTAAAGACATTATCGACTTCTGCGGCGGCGAAGCCGTCACGCCCAAAAAGGTTGTTTCGGGCGGTCCCATGACGGGAACCGCGCTCGGCAGTTACGACGAATATACGCACAAGACCACTTCGGGAATTCTCTTAATGACCGAAAAAGAAGCCTCTGCGGACGAGCCCACCCCCTGCATCAACTGCGGAAAGTGCGCCGACGTCTGCCCCATGCACCTCATGCCCATGAACACCGCGTTCTATGCGGCGGCGGGCGACTTCGACGCGGCGGCGAAATACGGTCAGACCGCGGCGTGCATAGAGTGCGGCGCGTGCGAGTATATCTGCCCCGCAAGACGGCCTTTAATTCAAGCGATAAGAAAAACGAAGGCTACAATTCGTAACAAGAACAGGGAGGAAAAATAATATGGACAACACCGTTGTAGTTTCCACTCCCCCTCACGTCAAATCGAAGCGCACCACGCGCGGAATAATGATTGACGTCGCGATTGCACTTTTGCCGAGCGCCGTTATGGGCTGCGTATTCTTCGGCTGGCAAGCGCTGCTGATAATACTTATGTCCGTTTTCGCGTGCGTTGCGACCGAGTTCGTCTACTTCTTCATAGCCAACAAGGGCTTTTCGAACAAGTGCGCGGACGCGGGCAAGGTTTGCGCAAGGTGGCTTAAACAATTCGACTTCACCTCGGTGGTGACGGGACTTATCCTCGCTTTGATAATCCCCGTAACCGCTAAATGGTACAACGTTTTCTACCAAGTGATTATCGGCGGAATTTTTGCGATTGCTATCGTAAAAATGCTGTTCGGCGGCACGGGTAAAAACCTTGTAAACCCCGCGGCGGCAGGCAGAGTATTTATGTTTTTAAGCTTTGCCCTCACCGCTTACACCGCGCCCAACATCGGCGCGCTCGACCTCACGAGCGGAGTGTTCACGGGCCCCACGAACCTTTCGTGGTTACTGTCTGCGGACGGCAACCCCGTGACCAAGGTAAGCGTGCTGGACTTGTTCCTCGGAACGGGCGTTGCGGGCTGTATAGGCGAAACGTGCAAGGCGGCGATACTGTTAGGCTATGTATACCTTGCGGCAAGACAAGTCATTAAATGGTGGCAGCCCCTCCTCTTCATTGCGGTGTTCGGATTTACCGCCGTGTTCATGTCGGGCTTCGCGTATCTCGCTACGGGCGGATATATCTTCAATATGGAGCTGTTCCTCCCCCACGTGCTTTCGGGCGGCGTGCTGTTCGGCGCGGTATTTATGTTCACCGACTACTCCACTTCACCCAAGGGTGTTTACGGACAGATTTTCTATTACGTCGCAGGCGCGGTGCTGGTTGCGGTTCTTCGTTACTTCACGAAAATAGAGGTTGCTTCGTTCGTGATTATGCTTATGAACTTGTTTGTACCCCTTATCGACAAATACTTTATCAGAAAGCCTTTCGGCTATAAAAAGGAGGGCAAATAAATGAACGGCAAAAGCTTTTTCAAAAGCACTTCCTTTAAATGCTTGATTACTCTTTTGTGCGTACTGCTCGTAAGCGGCATTTTCCTCACGATTATGAACAGCTTGCTTGCGGTTACTGACCAGGAAAGGTTCGACCGCGCAATCAACAAAATTTACGGCCGTCCCGTTAAGACCGAAGCGGTCGCCGTTGCAAACTACAACGACAACGCGACGATTGACGAGGCATACAAAATCAAGGACGACGGCAACTACCTTATTAAATCGACCGGAAAGGGCGGCTACGAAAACGGCACCGTTACTTGCTGGATAGTAGTTAAAATCAACAACGGCTCAATCGGCGGCATCGAAAAGGTTGTCATCGACTCGAACAAGGGTCAGTCGTATATCGACAGAGTAGGCGCAAAGGCGCTCAACCAATTCTCCGAGCTGTATAAGCCCGACATAATTTTCACCCCCGACATCATTACAGGCGCGACTGTTATGAGTACTAAAAACGCAATATGCAACGCGGTCAACGGAGCGCTCGATTTCGTAAACGTACTGTGCGGAAACGTCACGACCGAGGGCGAAAAGCTTCTTAAATCAATCCAGACCCTTTACGGCGAGATTGAAATTCAAGTTTACGGCGCGGGCGACACGCTTATCACTGCCGAAAGCGAAACGGTTACGAGCTTTGTACCCGAACCCGTCAAGCAGGGTAATGCGACGATTAACAGCGTATATAAAGTAAGATTTACCGAAGGCGAGAAAGAAGTACTTCACTACGTCATTTCTTCGACGGGTACGGGCGGCTATGACAACGGCACCGTTACGATGCTTACCGCGCTTGCGATAGAGGACGGCGCGATTAAATCTGTTTACAAGGTTGCAATTACTGCCAACAAGAGTCAGTCGTATATCGGTACAATCACCCACCTTGACCAATATTCGGGCTATCCTTATTCGAAAGGTCTTACGTTTGTAGCCGACAAGAGTAATAATGCGTTTATGACGAGCGGGGCGACGATGTCCTCCACCGCTATCAACAACGCAATCAACGGCGGTATCAGATACGTCGAGCTCAACCTCGATACACTCAACACTCCCGCGGAAGGAGGCGAAGAAAATGAATAAGTTTAAAAAGATTACCTTAGACGGACTTATTTACCAGAACCCCACGTTCATGCTCGTGCTCGGCACCTGCCCCACTCTCGGACTTATATCGTCGGCTTTCTCGGCGATGGGTATGGGACTTACCGTGCTCGTGGTGCTTATGCTCAGCAATATCATTATCTCGGCGCTGCGCAAGGTTATACCCAACGAGGTGCGCATACCGTGCTATATCGTTGTAATAGCTACGCTGGTAACCTTTGCGAGAATGTTCCTTGAAAAGTTCCTTCCCGATTTATACGACAGTTTGGGCGGCTTCCTTGCGCTTATCGTCGTAAACTGCATTATCCTCGGCCGTGCGGAGGCGTTTGCCAACAAGCACACCGTTCCCGAAGCGGCGGTCGACGGATTTGCGAACGGCTTGGGCTTCACGGTCGCGCTCACGATAATGGGCGTTATCTGCGAGTTCTTCGGAAAGGGTTCGCTGTTCGGATACGAAATAATGAGCTTTAAGATAGGCATGCTTGCAACCCCCGCGGGCGCGTTCCTCGTATACGGTCTGTGCATTGCGGTGTTCGTATACTTGATAGACGGGTTCGAACGTTCGAGAAGGGTTAAGGCAAACAAGCTTGCACGCGAAAATATGTTGAAGGAGGCTGAGTAATTTATGGGTACTTTTATTGCGATTGTTCTTGCGGCGGTACTTACGAATAACTTCATAACCGTCAAAACATACGGTATCTGCCCCTTCCTCGGAGTTTCCAAAAAGACCTCCTCGGCGGCGGGCATGGGAATTGCGGTAACGCTGGTTATGATAATCGCCACGCTCGTCACATATCCCATTTACACCTATGTAATGGTTCCGCTTAAAATAGAGTTTCTTGAAATTATCTTCTTTATCTTTATAATAGCTTCGCTTGTGCAAATGCTTGAAAAGATAATTCAGAAGCTTTCCCCCTCCCTCTACGGCGCAATGGGAATTTACCTCCCGCTTATCACGACCAACTGCGCAGTGCTCGGCGTGACCGAGCTGGTTATCGGCGATATGTCGAGCATACTCGGCACGGCGTCTATGAACATCGGCTGGGCGGTGCTGTACGCGCTGTTTGCGGGCTTAGGCTTTACGCTTGTAATGATTATTATGAGCGGTATGCGTGAAAGACTGAACTACTACAAGATGCCCAAGGCAATTGCCGGCTTCCCCATAGCAATGGTCACGGCTTGCTTTATCTGTATGGCGTTCATGGTGTTCACCTACATCAGCTTATAAGGAGGCGATTAAATGAATTTACTTGAAGTTACTTCTCAGACATGGATTTCCGTCGGAATAGTTTCGGCTATCTTCGCGGGCTCCGCGCTTTTGATAGGATTACTGATACTCGTTGTAGGCAAGGTGTTCAAGGTCGACATCGACGAAAAGATTACCAAAATCATGGATAATCTTGCGGGCGCGAACTGCGGCGGCTGCGGCTGCTCGGGTTGCAGCGGATTTGCTTCCAAGCTCGCTTCGGGTGGCGCGGAACTTTCCGACTGTCACGTCACCTCGCCCGAAAAGAAAGCCGAAATAGCAAAGCTTCTCGGCATCGAATTGAAGGACGAGGAGCCTACCGTTGCGGTGGTTCACTGCAAGGGCGGAATTGAAAACTGCGCTGATAAGTTCGAATACAAGGGCAACCCCACTTGTGCTGCGAACGCGGCGCTTTACGGCGGCAACAAGTCGTGCAGCTACGCTTGCCTCGGCTGCGGCGACTGTAAAGCCGTCTGCCCCGAAAACGCGATTTCGGTCGACGGCAGACTTGCGCAGGTCGACCCCGACAGATGCGTATCCTGCGGCGCTTGTATCACAGCTTGCCCCAAGGGCATTATTGACCGTATCCCCTCTTCCGCGCCCGTGTACGTCGCGTGCTCGTCGGAGTGCAAGGGCAAGGACGTTATGAACGTGTGCAAGGTCGGCTGTATCGCTTGCGGTATCTGCGCGAAGAGTTGCCCGCACGGAGCGATTACCATGAACGGCAATTTGCCCGTTATCGATTACTCCAAATGCACGGGCTGCCTCACTTGCGTAGCGAAGTGCCCCAGAAAAATTATTATCAGCAGAAAGGTTGTTGCGGAAGAAACACCCGCAGCCGAATAACAAAATTGAAAACACCGTCCTGCGGGACGGTGTTTTTTGTTTTGCCAAAAGATAACCTCCCGCTATGCGGGAGGCAAAAAAGAAGCATAAGCGTTGCGGTATTGTCGTCATTGCGAGGAGCCGTAAGCGACGAAGCAATCCGGAAGAGACGACAAAAATGACGATAATAGCCGGATTGCCGCGCTTCGCTCGCAATAACGAATGGCTGACCGCATTTGCGGGGCTTTTGTTGCGAATTAAAAGGGTATGTCGGGGCTGTCGACGTCCTTTATTATCGGCTCGATCTTGACCCCATGCGGGTCGCAGATAATCACGCCGCTGTTGTTCTTGATTGCCGCAAAGTGTATGCACTGCTTGCCTTTGCAATTCGCGTCGTGCATCTTCACTGTCTTTGCCGACTTGTTGATATATACAATGTTCAGCCCGCCGTTGTCGGTGCTAACCGTGACGGTTATGCCCTTGTCGTTTTCATCTATCGTAATTTTTTCCGAATGGCTTTTCGGGCGCCCGCCGAACTCGTATTCGAACACGATTTCGCCGCGGACGGTGATTTCCACGCCCGTCAACGGGTCGGTGTTGCGCGTGGTGAAAATCACGACAAACAGCACTGCCGTCAGCGCGAGCACAACCCCGTATATTACGAGGTCCCAAATTTTAAAGCCCTTGTCGGCTTTCACTTGTTCTATCTTTTTAAGCGACATATTATTCCACGGTTATTACAACCTTTTTATCGGTAAGCTTTTCGGCAATAAAGGAAATTGCGTCCTCCTTCTCCATTGCCATAATCGCCGTTGTAAGCGCGTCCGCCTCGGCGGCGCCGCCGCCCATTACCGTTGCCGACATAATGCCCGTCTGCACGGGTTTGCCCGTTACGGGGCTTATGACGTGGCAATAGCGCACTCCGTCGATAAAATAGCGCTGTTCGTTATCGCCGCTTGTGGAAAGCTTTTCGTTGCGGAGCGGAACGGTCATAAACGGGTCGCGCGAGGGCGAGCGGGGGCTCGATAAGCCGATATTGTAAGCGCCGTTGGTGACGTGGCTTTTAATGGTCATACTGCTCGTGCCGAAGTTGAAATACCCGAACTCGTAGCCGTAGTCGTCAAACATTTTATCGATTAAATCGACCGCATAGCCCTTGCCTATTCCGCCCAAATCGAGCTTCATTGACAGCGTTTCGCCTTCCGCCTCGACGGTGTATGCGGGCTTGGTGAGGTAATACTTGCCCTCTTCCTCTTCGAGCGTCAAGTCGGAAAAGTGCGAGGCGAGGTCGGTGTATTTTGCAATCAAATCGTCGGCGGGAAGCCCTTCCTTGTTTTCGGGGTAATTGTACGCGCCGCCGAAGCCGTACGCCTGAATATTGTAGTACAGCGCGGGATTATAGTAGCCGTCGGTAAAGCTATGCACCGCCAAAGCTTCGCTTAACACCTCGTATGTGATTTGTCTTATTTCCAACCTCTCGCCCGCTTCCGCTTTGTTGAAGAGGTACACGTCCGAGCTCATAACCGTGCCCGAAATGGCTTTTTCCACTTCGAGAAGCTTTGCCGCGATTGCCGCCGTGAACGACGAGGCTTTTTCCTCCGCGCCCTCTTTGGTGAAGTCGTCGGCGATTATCAAATCGGCGTTGACGGTCATTGCGTAAAACGTGTATCGGCGCGACGTAAAGCCCGTCGTGTCAGTCTGCGTTTCCTCTTCCTCCGACGGAGTATGGCCCTCTATGACGGGGCTTAAAACAAAGGTTTTGTCGTTTAAGGAATAGCCGCCGTCGGGAATGTTCGTATATATTTCGTGCGGTTTGCTTTTGCAGCCCGCCGCGAACACGGTCGCAAGGCACAAAACGGGCACAAGCAAATATCTTTTGCAAAATTTCATAGCAATATTATAAACTATTTCGCGCCCGAAAGCAACAAAAAAACCCGCCTTAAAAGGCGGGTTGATTATTGATTGAATTATTTTTTGAGCGCGTTCTGAATAGCAAGCGCGGCTCTTCCGCTGCCCTGCGTTGCGCCGGAAATGAGCAGACCGCTCTCTTCCAAAGCTTTGTTGAAATCAACCTTGCAAGGCTCGCCCATGGTGCCGTAATCCTGTACCCAGCCGCCGCTACCGTCCGACTTGTAGCCGTAGTCGGTATAAACCTTTATATCGAGAACGTCTGCGACAGAACGACCTTCGTACTGCTGTAAAAGCCAGCTTTCATGGCTCGTCCAGTTGGAAACAGCAGCGTCTGTCCAACCATAGTTGGGCATCGGAGAGCTGACAACCGTCCATTTTGCTTCGCCCTGAACTTGCTTAGCATACGCGTTGTCGGAGTTGGTCAGGTTGGTGACCTTGGTGATTATATTATTTTCAACGGTTACTTCAACTACCATACCATAAACCGAACCGTGAGCGCCCGTGTAATGATACTCGCCCTGATAGGTTCCGTTCAGTCCGGTATTGCAACCTGCCGCGAAAGCAACGCCGGTGCCGACCGCTGCGGTAGCCGCCAAAACAGATAATGCTTTAAACATCTTTTTCATAATTTACCTCATAAGATTTATTACTTTAATAGTTTAACATATTGCATAAAAGGTGTCAACAAATTATCGGTAATATTTTACTTATTTTTTCACCATTATTCCGTTCTCAGCGCAACGACGGGGTCTTTCTTCGCTGCCGCCGACGCGGGTATCAAGCCGGATATCAGCGTTAGCACGACGCTGACCAAAACCATTATAAGCGCTTGAAGCACGGGCAGCGCCGCTATCGTATAAATGCCGGCAAGCGAGCCCACTATCATATTGATTATGAACGACAGTATATAAGTCACCGCAACGCCCACGACGCCAGCCGCAAGACCGATTATAAAGGTTTCGGCAATGAACAGCCTCTTTATGTCCTTCTTCCTTGCGCCGACCGAACGTAGTATGCCTATTTCCTTAATTCGCTCGACAACCGACACATAAGTGATTATTCCGACCATTACCGTCGACACGACGAGCGACAGCGCGGTGAACGCGACGAGGGCTATCGTGATAATCTGTATCATTGTGTTTATCATTGCGATAATCAGCCCGACGGTGTCGGTGTACTTTACCGCGTTCGCGGAGGTGAGCACAACCCCTTCGTAGGTTTCGCCCGCTTCGCACATGTCGTTCCAGCGGTCGAGGTATTCGGTAATAAGATTTTTGTTTTCAAAATCGAGCGGGTAAATTTTAATCGACTTGGGCAACGTCTTGCCCGCAACCGTGTTGAGCGTGACTTTGAGCACGTCCGCCGTGCCGCCGCCCATCATCATCGACATTCCCGTCGAAATGTTGAGCATGTAGTACGTATCGCTCTCGGTTTTGAGCTTGTTGCCGTCAGTAGGGTCGGGATAGGTGAACGAATAATTATAGGGCAGCCAGTCGAGCGTTTTATCCTCCGTTCCCTCGATGTACTTCGCAATGTTGCTTTCCGCCGAGGTTTCGAGCGTGTAATCCGCAAGCGCCTTGGTGTAGTAAAGACCCGACATAAGGCAGCCGTAGGAAATATTCGACTTCTTTTGAAGAATTACCTTGACCGACAAATCCAGCCCGCCCTCTCCGAATTCCTCGGACGAGGGGTTGTATTTAAAGGGAACCATGAAACCGGGTACGGTCTGCTCCCCCGCCGCCGTTTCTATCTTGAACGAGTCGGTGGGCGCGGGCTTGGTGTAAATTTTGTCGTTGGGGTACCATTTGAACGAGTGCGCGTCCTCGCCAACGAAGAACGAGAAATCGGTGCCGTCGTACTTGTCGATTACCGACTGGTCGAAATTGCCGCCCTCCGCCTTGTAGGCGAAGTTCAAAAATTCGTCCTGCGTCATATAGCCGAACTGTCCGAAGTTCAAATCGGAGAAAGCGTTGTCGTCGATAACCATTATAAGGCTGTCTTTGCTTTCGAAAACCTCTTTTAACTCCTCGTCGGTCAGCTTGACTTCTTCACCCTTGTAGCTTGCAAGCACGTCGTACTGCGACAGAATATAGTTGTAGTTGTCGGGCAATTCGTCGAACGAGCTGACAGTGGAAATAAGCGAGGAATACTGCGCGTAGTTGGGCTGTTTGCCGAGTACCGACGTGTATACCGCCCTTATGCCCGTAACGGAGAGGTTTTCGGTCACGTTTTCGCCGCTTTCGGATTTGTGCGTGAAATCGGTATAAATATAATTGGACATGTCGAAGCCGTAGCCGTACTGCAACGCGTTGTAGTACTCCTTGGGCATGGCGTCGACGTACTTTTTATAGCCGTCGGTTATAACGTTGGTGACCGACGCGTTATTGAAGCCCATCAGCGTTTCCAAAAGGGAATCGACGTAGACTTTGTCTTTGAGTTTCGTGATATCGGGCTTAACCCCAGAGGACGACGTAAAGTCCATAAGCGCGTCGAAGTCGATTGCCGTTTCGGTCACCATAAGCGGGTAGCCCGAAAGCATATCGTCCTCCATACTCTTTATGTAGTTCTGCACGCCCGCGGAAATCGCAAGCACCATCGACACGCCTATTATGCCTATACTGCCCGCAACGGCGACCATGGAAGTACGCTTGATTTTGGACAGCAGATTTTTCAGCGAAAGCATGAACGCCATTCCGAACGACATCGAGGACTTTTTCTTTTTGCCCTTGTTGGTTTTCTGTTCGGGTTCCTCGGCGGGCGCGGAGGGTTCTTCCTCCTCTCTGCCGTCGAAGCGTTCGTCGTTTATGACAAGTCCGTCCTTTAAATCGATTATTCGCGTCGAGTACTCTTTCGCGAGCTCGGGGTTGTGCGTGACCATTATGACAAGGCGGTCCTTTGAAATTTCCTTCAAAAGCTCCATTATCTGCACGCTGGTAACCGAATCGAGCGCGCCCGTCGGTTCGTCCGCAAGCACTATTTCGGGGTCGTTAATCAGCGCGCGGGCGATTGCCACCCTCTGCGCCTGACCGCCCGAAAGTTGGTTGGGGCGGTTGTTAATTCTGTCTTTCAATCCCACTCTGTCGAGCGCTTCGATAGCCCTTTTACGGCGTTCTTCCTTGCTCACGCCCGATATCGTCAGCGCGAGCTCGACGTTCTGCAAGATGGTCTGGTGGGGGATTAAATGATAGCTTTGGAATATGAAGCCTATCGAGTGGTTTCGGTACGTGTCCCAGTCTCTGTCGTCGAATTCCTTCGTGCTTTTGCCGTTGATTATGAGGTCGCCCGAGGTGTAATTGTCAAGCCCGCCGATTATGTTCAAAAGCGTGGTCTTGCCGCAACCCGACGCGCCGAGTATGGACACGAAGTCGTTCTTGCCGAAGCTGAGGCTTATGCCTTTGAGCGCGTGCACCTCGCCGCCCGCAAACTTATATTCCTTTTTAATATCGATTAGTTGTAACATTTATTCTCCTTTTTTGCGGCTTTAAGCCTTTTAACCGAACGCTCCTTGCCGAGGATATTCATTATCGTGCAGAGGTCGGGCGAGTTGGGCATGCCCGTGACCGCAATTCTCAGAATTTCGGCTATGTCCGAAACGTTGCCCTTGAAGGCTTCCGGATTCTTTTTATATTCGCTCGTCTCCGCGGCAAAGCCTATTAACGGCGCGATTGCCTTGACCTTCGAAAACCAGACCGTGTTGTCGTCCGCGGGGTCGTAGACTTTTATAAATTCATCGAGCACGGTGTTTACCGTATCCTTGCCGAAGCGGTATGAATATTCGGGCGCGAAAGTATCGTCGAAGAAATAGTCGATTAATCTAACGCCTTGCTCGGCGCGCTCGATATCCTTTCTGCGCTTTTTGCCGCCCACGCCCATGATTAATCCGAGCACTTTTATTATATACTCTTTATTTTCGAAATGCGCCCTGTCCTTATCCGTGCCGAACTCCTGCACCCAGCCGTTTAAGAAGTTAAAGCACTCTTCGGCGGAAAGCTTGGAAATTTCGGTTTTGGAAACGTCGTTCAGTTTATCCAGATCGAACAGCGCGCCGCTACGGCTCATTTTCTCTATGCGGAATTTGAACGTGCGGTAATCGGCGTCGTGATTTTTAAGCGACCACTCCTCGAAGTCGGAGTTTAAAAGGGTCATTAAATATTTTACTACCGCGACGGGATAATATCCCGCTTTTCTGTAATAATCGAGGGAAAGCTCGGGGTCCTTGCGCTTGGAAAGCTTGCGCTTTGTGCCGCCGTCCATTTTCATTAGCGAGGAGGTGTGCGCGTAGCGCGGGGGCTTGAAGCCGAGCACCTTATGAAGCTCGATATGCACGGGCAGACTCGAAAGCCATTCCTCGCCGCGGATAACCAGCGTAGTGCGCATAAAATGGTCGTCTATCGCGTGCGCGAAGTGGTAGGTGGGTATTCCGTCCGATTTTAAAATTACGACGTCCTGGTCGTTCTCGGTTACGGTCACCTCGCCCTTTATCGCGTCGCGGAAGGCGATTTTGTTTAGTATGCTGCCCTGCGATTTGAGACGGATAACGTAAGGAATTCCCGCATTCAGCTTTTCGTAAATCTGCGCCTCGGTGAGGTTGCGGCACTTTGCGTATTCGCCGTAATAGCCCGTGGTTTTCTTTTCGGCGGACTGCTCCTCGCGCACGGCGTCAAGCTCCTCCGCGGTGCAGAAGCACGGGTATGCAAGACCGCGTTCGATTAAGTCCTTGACGAACGCGCGGTAAATTTTGGCGCGTTGGCGCTGGTAGTACGGTCCGTAGTTATTCAGCGGCGAGTCTATTTCCGCGCCCTCGTCGAAATCTATTCCGAAGTATTTGAGCGAGCGGATAACGCTTTCGACCGCGCCGTCAACCTTTCTTTTTTCGTCGGTGTCCTCTATTCTCAGATAGAAAACGCCGCCCGTCGTGTGGGCGCTGCGCTCGTCGGCAAGCGCGGAATAGAGGTTGCCGAGGTGAATGAAGCCCGTGGGCGAAGGCGCAAGGCGGGTGACCTCCGCCTTGGGCGCGCGCACGCGCTCGGGATAAATGTTCTCATACTCTTCAATAGGTAGCAGGTCGCCGTCGGGTATGAGCGCGGCGGCAAGTTTTTTTAAGTCCATATATTGTCCTCTCTATTTTTTGCGCTTGTACAGTCTACGAAGCGCAAACCATAAAATTATCAGAATTTCGAATACGCCGGCAACGATGTAAAGGAAATACATCTTGTCGAACTCGGGAACGAATTTCATAACGAACACCTGAAATATGACCGCCGCCGTCCACACTATAAGCGAGCTTGCGACAGCGTTCGTTATTCGGTTGCCCCATATACATGAAAATACCATTAAAACTATCGAGCTGGCGAACGGCGCGACAATGAACACCATCCACGCGTATTTTTCCACCGACGAGATAAAGAAAATTATCATGAAGATAAACGTTGCGACAAACCACACGAGCCCGACCGAAAGCAGAGTTATAAGCACCCGCTTTTTGACGGTGTGCATTTTCGGCTTCACCGCCTCTACCGTTTTGGGCGTTAAAATATCGTCGACGGAAATATTATAAATCTCCGCAAGCTTTATAAGCACGCGGATATCGGGTATTGCTTCGCCCCGCTCCCATTTGGAAACCGCCTTGTCGGAATAGTTAAGCTTTTCCGCAAGCTGTAATTGCGTAAGGTGCGCGGCGTTGCGAAGTTCAACAAGATTTTTAGCTATTGTTGCCTTCAATTCGTCCATGCTTTTATTTTAGCATATTCGGGTTGAAAAAACAAGCAAATATATGACTCTACTGTGAGTAGAGTGTGAAATTTCAGCGGTAGAGTTGTTTTTCAAAGCGTGGAGTATAAACGGCGAAAAGTATGTTGTATTTAATGAATTTTGGTTTATAATATATGTATAGCAAAAACACAGAAGCTGCCTGCGGGCAGTACATATTAAGGAGCATTTTATGAATACTTTCGATATTTTTGTGGACTCGGCGGCAAATCTTCCGGACGAAACGGTCGCGACGACGGGAATTAAGGTTGTTCCGTTTATCAGCACGGTGGACGGCAAAGAAATTATCTGCTACAACAACGGCAAAACCTTTTCCGAAACCGCCAAAGAATTCTACGAAAGCATTGCCGCGGGCGCAGACGTAAAAACCTCGCTGATAAGCGAGGCGAGATTCGTCGAAGCCCTCACCCCCTCTTTGGAGCAGGGAAAGGGCGTCATACTTATTACCATTACCGAAAGTTTAAGCGGCACGTTCGTACAGGCGAGGAACGCGGGAAACACCCTCAAAGAGAAATTCCCCGACCGTAAAATTTTCGTTATCGACAGCGCAAACGCTTCGCTCGGCGAAGGTTTGCTCGCCATTTACGCATCGCGCATGCGCGACGACGGCAAAGACGCAGAAACGTGCGCTAAGTGGATTGAGGACAACAAATATAAGCTTAACTCGCACGTTACAATCAACGAAATGAAGTACCTTAAAAAAAGCGGCAGAGTTTCGACCATAATCGCCATTGCGGGCGCGATTTTGAACATAAAGCCCATGCTTTGGGCTGACCCTTCTTCGCCCGCGAACCTTGCGGTTTACGCCAAGGAGCGCGGCAGAAAAAAATCGATAGACGCGCTTGTCAAGGCGTTTACCGATAACGTTATTGACCCCGCAAACCAGACGATTGCAATCGCGCACTGTAACTGCGCGGACGAAGCCGAGGGGCTTGCCGAAAGATTGCGGGCGCTGGGCGCGGAGGATATATTAATCGAGTTTTACGACCTTTGCACGGGCTCGCACGTGGGTCCCGGAACGATTGCTTTATTCTTTATGGGAAAAGACAGACGCGGGCGTTAATGGCGTCTGTCGTAGTCTAAGGCTTCCGCCTTTTCTTTTAAAATATATTCGAGAAAGCACTTACAGCCGTCCTCGATATCCGAAAATGCCGTTTCGAAATCGCGGGTGTACCACGGGTCGGCGACGTCGCGGGGGCGGTGCGTAAACGAGCACAGCTTGAAAATTTTTTCGCCGTAGTTTCCGCCCGTAAGCCGCAGCATATCCAAAAGATTGCTGCTGTCCATAACCAAAATGTAGTCGTTATTTTTCACGTCCTTCAAGGAAATTTGTTTTGCGACGTGACTGCCGGGGATACCGTGCATGATAAGCGTCCGCTTTGCGGGCGGATAAATGGAATTCCCCTCTTCGCAGTCGGAAGTTCCGAAAGAGGATACGCGGAAGCTTAAATCAAGCTTCCGCTCTTTTATTAAATCCTTGAATATCAGCTCCGCCATGGGCGAACGGCAGATATTGCCGAGACATACGAATGCAACGTTAATCATCAGTCACCTATTTTGAGCTTGCGCCACGGAGTTTCCGTCGGGGTGTAATTTTCGATATAGCCGATAATTTCCTCCGCGGTCTTGAAGGTGGAATACATTTCACTGCATTTGAAAGTTATGAACTTCCTCTCCCTTACGGCGTCCATAAACTTCTCCAAGTCGTCGTAGTAGTCCTCTATGTTGTAAATCACCATAGCCTTGTTGTGTCTGCCGAGCTGTTTTAAGGTGAGCACCTCGAAAAATTCCTCGAACGTGCCTATGCCGCCGGGGGTTATTATGAACGCGTCCGCCTCGTCCTCCATTATGAACTTGCGCTCCGCCATGGTCTCGGTGTAAGTAATTTTATCGCAGTCCTCGTAAATAAGCTCGACCTTTTCTTCGCGGAAAAACTCGGGAATTACGCCGTGCACGAAGCCGCCGCCCCTTTTGAAGCCGCGCGCCGCCGCGCCCATAAGCCCCGTTCCGCCCGCGCCGAACACGAGCGTGTGCCCGCGCTTTGCGAGTTTTTCGGAAAGTTCTTCCACCGCCTTTATATATACGGTATCGATATGCGCGCTTGCCGCGCCAAAAATACAAATCTTCATACTATCTATTATACTGCTTTTTACGAAAAATGTCAACGTTTGTTTTTTTGGCAAAATTTTAATGATTATACTTCACAAATTCCGAACAATATGGTATAATCGGCATACAAATTAAAAAAAAGGGGTAATATAATTTTATGGAAATGAAAGATTTCAGAATCGACGGAAAAATCGCGCTGGTTACGGGCGCTTCGTACGGCATAGGTTTTTCCATTGCATGCGGACTTGCGAAAGCGGGCGCGACAATCGTGTTTAACGATATCAATCAGGAACTCGTTGACAAGGGGCTTGCCGCTTACAAGGAAGCGGGCATAAAGGCGCACGGCTACGTCTGCGACGTTACCGACGAGGACGGCGTAAACGCGCTTGTCAAGACTATCGAAAAGGAAGTCGGCGTAATCGATATACTCGTAAACAACGCCGGCATTATCAAGCGCATTCCCATGACCGAAATGACCGCCGCGCAGTTCAGACAGGTTATCGACATCGACCTCAACGGTCCGTTCATTATGTCGAAAGCGGTTATTCCCTCAATGATTAAAAAGGGTCACGGCAAGATTATAAATATCTGTTCCATGATGTCCGAGCTCGGGCGCGAAACCGTTTCGGCATATGCTGCGGCAAAGGGCGGACTTAAAATGCTGACCAGAAATATCTGCTCGGAGTACGGCGAGTACAATATTCAGTGCAACGGTATCGGCCCCGGCTATATCGCAACGCCGCAGACCGCGCCCCTGCGCGAAAAGCAGCCCGACGGCAGCCGCCACCCGTTCGACTCGTTTATTATCGCAAAGACCCCCGCGGGCAGATGGCTCGAAGCGGACGAGCTTGCGGGACCCGCAGTGTTCCTCGCCTCCGACGCGTCGAACGCGGTCAACGGACACATTCTTTACGTCGACGGCGGCATCCTCGCCTATATCGGCAAACAGCCTAAATAAAAAATTTTTCGTTGATAATTGTTTGCAATGACAAATAATAATAATCCACCCGCATAGCGGGTGGTATTTCATTTTCGGGCATAGCCCTAACCATTACTGGCGGCGCACAAGTGCGCCAGAGAATTGACCTGCCAGTCATGCATCTTTTACTTGCTACCCTTAAAAGGGTCGTTCGGGTCGAACACGCTTAATTGGTCTGCTTCTTTATCTTGCTTTAATTGGTTTGCTATGTACTCTTTTATTGCAGTAGTATTTTTACCTACTGTATCTACAAGTACCCCTTACACCAAAATTCACGGTTGCGGTATGCAAATTTCATATTGCCCCACTTTTGGTATATCATTAGACTGCTCTTGCCTTTCAAATATCCCATAAATCCCGCAACGCTCATTTTGGGTGGTATGCTTACCAACATATGTATATGGTCTGGGCATATTTCTCCTTCTATCACTTCAATGCCCTTCCATTGGCATAGCGTTCGCAAGATTTCTCGTATTTCTATTCGTTTCTCTTCAAAAAATACTTTCCGCCTATATTTCGGTGCGAACACTATGTGATACTTGCAATTCCATTTCGTATGTGCTAAACTGTTTGTGATATTATTTTGCTCTGGCATTTTAATTATCCTCCGTTTGATTTTCTTCTTCTGCAACTGGCAGGTCGCAGTTTTATTATAATTCAAACGGAGTTTTTTGTCTTATTTATCGGCAATAGCCTCAATAGAACCCCGCCACTATGGCGGGG
>CAJTOY010000002.1:19632-72261 GCA_910578195.1 uncultured Christensenella sp.
TCGTTTGCACAATAACCGCCCGACGGCGAAAGCCGTCGGGCGGGTTTTTATTAAGATTATTCATCTTTATGCACTTCGTTCAGTTTGTTTACTTCGGTAATAAGCTTTTCACTCGAAGTGTTCGCTTTTTCCAATAACGCAACTTGCAAAGACGATTGAGAAACGATTTTTTCAAGGTTTCTATCCATAGCAAGCATATTATTAGTTTGATTCTCTCCTAAAGCGGCAACAGACGCCATGCCTTGGTCAATTCTATCGGATATATGATGCGCCGACTCAGCGAAACTTCTTGACAATGCTGCAATGTTATTATCAAGCTGTGCTTGTAAACTGCCGAAACCAAACTGTATTTTCTTACAAATTGCTTCACTTGCGGAAGCCACAACACGCACAATACGGTCTGTCTGTGTTTCGCGGTCGGCAAGTTGCAACGCCTCTTTTATTGTTTCCGCTCTGCCCGTTTCCAACTGCCATATTATTAAATCGAGAATATGCCAATCACGCACGTCAAGAAGATTGCCGTAGTTTTTAACAAGCGTGTTCCACATATCCGACGCGATTTTAGAGTGGGGTTTTAACAAAGCCGCACACGTTTTTAAATATTGTTCGTTAATTTTTTTGCAATTAACTTGATAGTCATTTTCTGCAGTCTGAATATCATCATTGCATTTATCTAACTGTTGCTTTAAAGCTGTTTTAGCGGCATAGGCATCGTCTAATTCTTTCTTAAACTGCGGTCGTTTTTCTAACTTTTCTATATTCTTGTCTGCATTATGGATATTTATAAAATCATCATCGTAACAATCAAATATACTATACCCCGTAATATATATCGCCGGTATAGTAGCTACTACAGTTAATACGAATAAAAATGTTGATAATGACGTGCCACCTAAAATTGAACGTATCATAAGAACTATGTAAGGAACAATATTAGCCAAATAAGCTAAAACTACCCCACACCTCTCTTTCCCTTCAAACCCATATTTCTCCCATATCACCACACTTATACATATTATTAATAAACAAATTATAATCGGAATAAAAACTAAACCGCTCATATTAAATATATAAATATGAACATAAGCCAAACCAGCAAAACCTAATTGCAATAAAAGAAATATTATTCCGAATACAATTCTAATTTTAGTTATTTTCTTTTTGATTTTTAAATCTTCTTTTGCCTCTTCAATATCATACTTATTAATATATCGATATTCATCATAATATTTTGTTTCTAATGCCTTATGAGCATCTGAAACCTTATTAAGCTCTGATTCAAGCCGACGTTTACTTTTAGTTTTTTCGTCTACAATAGTATGCGCCATAAAAATTTCGTTACTTTTTGCCCGCTCAGCCGTGGCTATCTCGGTGTCATAAGCGTCTTTTTCACGAGCAATAAAGCTTAGCCCCGCGCGCAAGGCGTAAAGTTCGGTTACAATTTCCTTTGTATCCATAAATCCCTCCGTAAAAAATAAAAAGTGCGCCAACCGAAGTAAGCGCACGAAAAACACAAACTCCGATTGTCGCCAAACAAACTTAAAATACAGCACAGATATCCTG
The DNA here is from genome assembly GCA_910578195.1 of uncultured Christensenella sp. Taxonomy (GTDB): domain Bacteria; phylum Bacillota; class Clostridia; order Christensenellales; family Borkfalkiaceae; genus Coproplasma. The sequence continues at coordinate 21,196 of CAJTOY010000002.1, forward strand.
CGTACATACTTTTAAGGAATTTGCATTTTTACCAAATTCTGAATTGTATGTACGCAAAAACATGCAAAATAAAAGAATATCTTTTTTTGCCGCTTTCATTATTAAGTTTGTTTGGCATTTACAAGTATATCATATTAAAAATTAAAAATCAATTATTTTAACAAAATAAACGCGCCCGACGGCGAAAGCCGTCGGGCGGGTTTTTATATGCTTTTGATTTGTTCTTCGCGGAATTGCTGTAAGTAGAGATTGTAGTACACGCCGCGCTGTTTTAAAAGCTGTTCGTGCGAGCCACGCTCCACTATCTTGCCGTCGTCTACGACGAGAATTATGTCCGCCGAGCGGATTGTCGAAAGCCTATGCGCGATTACGAAACTCGTTCTGCCCTTCATGAGCTTTTCGATAGCCTCTTGCACCAGCTTTTCGGTAAGTGTGTCGACCGACGAGGTAGCCTCGTCGAGTATGAAAATCGCGGGGTCGGCAAGTATTGCCCTTGCAAAGGAAATAAGCTGCTTCTCGCCAGTGGAAAGGGTATTGCCGCCCTCGCCTATGACCGTGTCGTAGCCCTTTTCAAGCCGCGCGATTATTCCGTCCGCATTCACGCTTTTGACCGCGGCGTCAAGCTCCTCCTGCGTCGCGTCCTCCTTGCCGTACATCAAATTCTCGCGGATTGTGCCCGAGAAAAGGTGCGGCGTTTGCAAAACGTAGCCGATATTGGAGTGAAGCCACTCTACGCTCCTCTCTCTTGCGTCCTTGCCGTCGATAAGCACGCTGCCCTCAGTGGGCTCGAAAAAGCGGCAGACGAGATTTACGAGGGTGGATTTGCCCGCGCCCGTCTCGCCGACTATTGCGACGTTGGTGCCCTTAGGCACTTTCAGGTTGAAGTGTTCGAGTATGTACTCCTCGCCGTCGGGGTATTTGAACGTCACGTCCTTAAACTCGATATCGCCCAAAATGGGCTCCCAGTTTTCTCGCTTTAAATCGAAGCTGTCGCCGTATTTTTTTACTACCTCTTCGCTGTCCTTTACGTCGCTGACCGCTTCGGTCAGCGCAGTAAATCTTTCCAGATTGACCTTGATTGTGACTAATTCGGCAAAGATTTCAACGAACCACAGTACGGGCTCCATCAGCCCTTGCGCGTAGGTCATAAACACCGAAAGGGTGCCGATAAGTATTACGCCGTTCATTGTGATTATTCCGCCGTACCATAAAACGAGCGCGAGCGCGACAGATGAAGCGAACGAAATTAGCGAGTACAGAAGCGCCCTGTGATGCCCGAGGCGCTGTGACTTCCTTTTCATGTCGTCCGTGCGCGAATAGAAATGCTTGTCCAGCTTTTCCTCTATGCCGAGCGTCTTTGTGGTTTCCACGCCCGTTATTCCCTCGTTGAAGCCGCCCGTGATTTCCGAGTTTATCTCGCGCACGCGTCTGTTATGCTTGGTGAGAATACGGTTGAAGTAAACGGAAACGACCGCGACGATAGGCATAATAGCAATTACGCACAGTGCGAGAATTGCGTTCATATACAGCATAATGGCAATCGAAGTTATCAGATACACTGCGTTGAAAAGTCCGTTGCAGGTATTCCAGGCGATTATCGAGCCGATGTTCGACGTATCGCTCATGACCCTTGCGTGGATTTTGCCGACGCTGTTTTGGTTGAAATACGACACCGAGAGGGTCTGCAAGTGATTGAACGCCGTACGGCGCAAGTCCATTAAAAGGCACATTTCCAGCTTCCAGCTGTTGTAATCGGAAACGTATTCGAACACAACGGCGCCGAGTATGCAGACGACGTATACAGCGATAAAGGGCGTAAGCCCGTCGAGCGTCTTATTCGCAATAAAGTTGTTTATCGCGTAGCTCTGGAAAAGGGGCAGTACCGAGTTCAGCCCGCCGATAAGCATAGTGAATATAACTATCAGCGTGAAAGTACCCTTGTACTTTGCAATGTAGGGCTTCATTTTGCCGAGCCCGAAAAATCTCAGCTTTTTGGTCTTTGTTGTATCAGCCATTCACCGCCTCCTTTTTAAGCTCGGCTTTCAGCTCGTCGGGAAGCGACATCTGAATGTCGTATAGCTTCGAATATATTCCGTTGTTCTTTAAAAGCTGTTCGCTTGTTCCGCTTTCGGCAATTCTGCCCTTGTCCAAAACGATAATGTTGTCCGCGTGCATCACGGTAGTTATGCGGTGGGATATAATGATTATCGTCGCGTTTTTGTAGAGAGTTTTCAGCTTCGCGCGTATCGCCGCGTCGGTTTCGCTGTCGACCGCGGAAAGCGAGTCGTCGAAAATTATGTACGGCGTTTCGCGCATTATCGTGCGCGCGATTGCGACGCGCTGCTTCTGACCGCCCGAGAGGGTTACGCCGCGCTCGCCTACAATCGTGTCGTAGCCGTTTGCAAAGCCCGTGATATTGTCGTCCACGCACGCGATTTGCGCGTATTTTCTGATTGTATCCAAATCCTCTTTATCGGTCGCAATAGAAATATTTTCGCCGACCGAGCGGGAATAAATGTGCCCCTCCTGCAAAATCAGCCCGATATTCTGTCTTAGCGCCGCAAGCGAAATATCGTTGATATTTTGCCCGCCTATCAGAATTTCACCCTCGGTGAGAGGATAAAGCCTTTCGAGAAGGAATGTCAGCGTCGATTTGCCGCTGCCCGTTCCGCCTATAATGCCGAGCGTCGAGCCCTGCGGAATTTTGAGGTTAATGCCGCTTAAAACCGGCTTGCCCTCGTCGTACGCAAAGCCCGCGTTTTTAAACTCTATGTCGCCCGAAAGGGGATAAGCCTCGCCGTACACCTCTTCCTCGGCGTTCAGAATTTCGGCTATACGGTTTAACGATACGCCCGCCTTGGACAGGTTGGAAATAATTCTGCCGAGCTGGCGCACGGGTCCCATTAACATTGTGTTGTACGAGATGAACGCGACCAGCTCGCCCGCGGTGAGCGTGCCGTTCACGCAGTACACGGTGCCTATGACCAGAAGAAGCATCGACTGCAAGATAAAGGCGAAATTGTTGTACGCCCAAAGCGCTGTCATGAACTTTCCGACCTTTATCCAAAGCCCCGTGTAGTAGACGTTCTGCTTTTCGAATTTGTCGCGCTCGTACTTCTCTTTGCCGAACGCGCGCACGACGCGCACGCCCGTGAAGTTTTCCTGCGCGATTGTGGAGAGTACGCCCTCCTCCTCGTCGCATTTTTTAAAGCGTTTGCGCGCCTTGGTATGTACGAATACGGACACGCCCAGAATGAACGGTATGAACGCCGTCGCGATAAGCGCGAGGTTTACGTTCATAATGAACATAAACACAAGCGAGATTATCATTACGATTATTATCTTTACGAGGTTGATAAGCTGACCCGTAATGAAGTTTGAAATCGTGTCCGCGTCGGACGTACAGCGCTGGATTATGTCGCCCGTCATATGGCGTATGTGCCAGACCAGCGGAAGGCGCTGTATGTGCGAAAAAAGCTTGTTTCGCGTTCTGCGCATCAAAATCTGGTTTGCGCGCGTGGTGAAGTACATTCTGCAATAAATCAGGATTGCCTGCAATGCGGCGAGTATGACTATCGCCGCCGCAAGTATCCACATAGAATTTTTTAAAACTTCTATTCCGCCGAACAGAGATACGACGCCCGCAAATGCGGGGGGCACCTCCTTTGTTCCTATGACGCTGTCAATCGCAAAAGACAGTATCTGCGGAATAATCATTGAAAACAGCGTGCCCAGAAGGTTGGCGACAATGCCGACCACGAACAAAAACACGCTGCCTTTCAGTAAGTATCCCAGCGTTCCCGCCTTGGTGTAGACCGTGCGGGTAGTATTCTCTTTCATATTCCTGCCTTTAACCGCAAGAGATATGCGGTTAATTAATTTTTATTGATTTTAAATTTGGCAGCCAGTACCGTATCTTCCATAAATCCGAAAACGTCGTTTTTTGCAACGCCTATCAAATCCTTGCCCAGCAAATCGAAAATATTTGCGTTCAGCGAGAATTCGGGAAGCTTGCCGACAAGTTCGCCGTTATCGTAGAGATATGCAAGCTGTACGGGTATGCCGAGCGTGCCGTCGGGCGTCATGTCGCCGCCGCCGGCTTCTACAATGTAAATTGCCTTGCCCTTAATCAGTTTTTTAAGGCTGTCGGAGGTTGCTCCGAGCTTTATGCCGACAGCCGCCGCAACGGGCACCTCGTCGAAGTCCGAATAACCGCCGCCCGATAAGGGAAGATTGAAATTGTGCGCGGTGCGCTTATAGGTCAAAAGTCCGTTGAAAACGCCGTCCTTTATAAAATAGAACTTGTCGCCGTCGTTGACAACGCCTTCGCTGTCGAAGAAGGGTATGCACTCCTTGTTGTCGGGTCCGCGGTCAAGGTAGATATTGACCTTTTCGTCGAAAAGCTTTTCGCCGAGCTTGCCGTTGAAGAGGCTTGCGCCGCTCATATACAGCTCCGCTATAATGTGTCTGAGCGAATAGTGTATGATACTGTCGCCGATTATTACGGGCAAAGTATCGTCGAGTTCCGCCTTTTTGTCGAACGGAGCTAACAGCTTGCCGATATCCGAAACCACCTTATCCTCGTCGTAATAATTCTGCACCGCGCCGTAGGCTAAATCCATTATGCTTGCCGATTTTTTGTGCTGAATTACGAGAATTATGGCAAGGTAGTTCGAGGCATACTCGTAGCGGGTGTTTTCACTGTTTTCGTAAACGCTCGAATACTCCTCCATATTTATCTTGTTGGAGAAAATGAAGTCGGGGTATTCCTTGTTAAGCCTTGCAAGCAGCTTTTTCATGGTCTTTACGAAATCGGTCGCAGGAACGATGTTTTTAACGCAGTTTTCTTTTCTTGTCTTGCCTGCGGTCAAATCGCAGGGATATGTAATATTCTGCGAAAGACGCGCCTTTGCGTCCTCGAAAAGGGCTTTGTCGTCGCCCTCGCCTATTCTTCCCGCAATGCCTATTTTACCGTCGTCGTAGACGCGGATAACCGTCTTTAAATCGTCTTTGACGCGGAGCGAGTCTATATTGCCGCCCGAAACGTTCAAGCCGTAGGAAGTAGTTTTGTTTACAATTTTTTCGTGCTTCATTTCATTCACCTCACTGCACCGTCATTTTGGATATGCTTACATACGGACCGCCGAACGCAACGTTGAGCGGATGCTGTTCCATTTTGCCGCAACCGCCGAACGCGCTCGAAATTACCTCCGCCTTATCCGACACTCCGTCGATAAGGTTAAGCGTTTCGAAAACGCTGCCGGTAATGACCGCGATTTTTACGGGGTCGCCTATCTTGCCGTCCTTTATCTCGTAGGCGAGGTTGGGGGCAATCGTAAACGTGCTCATACCCGAGCCGTGCTTGTAGTTCTTAATGAAATAACCGTGCTTGACCTTTTTAAAAAGCTCCTCTTTCGTGCTTTTGCCCGCTTCTATAACGGTGCTGGTCATTCTCACGATGGGTTCGAAATCGCAGTCGACCGCGCGCGCATTGCCCGTGGTTTCCTCGCCGAGGTAAGCCGCAGTCATTGCCGATTGAAGTCTGCCCGTCAGCACACCGTTTTTAATGAGGTAGGTCTTGCTCGCCTTGGTGCCCTCGTCGTCGAAGGGAACGTAGCCCGAGCCGTCCTCCAAACCGCTGTCGTAAATGGAGAGAATGTCGCTACCGACCTTGGTGCCGACCGCCCACTCCTTTTTCATGGTTTCGTTGCCTATCATAAAGTCGGCTTCCGACTTGTGCCCGAAGCTTTCGTGCGCGAATACGCCCGTGGTTTCGGGGGATAAAATTACGGGATAGGTTCCGGGAGTTATCGACTTGGCGTTTAAAAGGAAGTTTTCGCTTTCCTTGACAAAGTCCGCAACTTCCTTTGCGGAGGTCGCGATTTTTGCGAAGCTGTCCGCGGATTTGCCGAAGCTGTCGTCGAAGTTTTCTTCGCCGTTAGCCATAGCTACCGCAAACCTTGCGCCGCAAAGCTGGTAGTCGTACTTTATGTCCGCGCCCTTCGAGGAGTAGAATTCGTAATTGCTGTGTCTGTCCGAGTAGAGCGCAACCGTCATTTTGACGTATTCCGAGGAATTCAGCGCCTCGAAATTGCTTGTAAGCAATTTCTGCTTTTCGGCAAGGGGTACGTTTTCAAGGCTGCAATCCTTGAATTTTTCGATTTTCGCAACGTTGGCTTGAAATCTCTTCACCGTAGCGTCCTCAGCAATGTTTGGATTGGGGGTCGCGTTTGCGTAGAGTTTGTCAAGCTCGCCCTGCAAACCGTCGAGCTTGTATGTAGAGGAATAATACCACATTTCCCCGTCGAAAACGCGGATAAACGCCTTTTTCACGGTGGTCTGCTTGCACTCTTCGAGCACGCCGTTACGGTATCTGATAGCCGTCTTGAACCTTGTTTCTATTCTCACATCGGAGTAGAAACCGTCTTTGAATTTAATCATAATTATCACCCTTTGATTTTTTTATTATATTATACTAACTAAAACTGCCGTATACAAGCAACTATCAGTTGCGTTCGAAACGCAACTGATAGTTTAATTTAAACATTTGCGTAAACGATGATGAATATCACGGCTATCGCTATGAAAATCAATCCTGTGATAAGCATAAACGCCATACTGCGCTTCTTATCTTTCTTAGCTTGACGGTATTCGTAAAAATCCTTGTATTTACGCTTATTTACATCCTTGCGGAAAAGGTTGAAAAACAGCAGTACGGCAAAGCCGAGCATGTCGAAGGCGCCGCCGTTGCTCGCGAAAATTATCAGTCCCACGCCCGCAAGCAGTACGCCGGGGACGAAGAACGCGTCGCTTAAAATCTGCATGACGATCTTCGTGCCGTCCGCCGCCCAAATCTGTTTACTGCAAATTATGGCGACGGTTATCGCTATTCCTATAACCGCCGTTATTATATACGGCAAAATTCTTTTGAACATTATTTACCGAGTTCCGCCTTGTATTTTTCGAATTCGGCTTCGTTGCAGTAGACGAAATGCCCCTCTGTAACCTCGCGCAGCGTAGGTTTATCCGTGCTGTAATCGTGCTCCGCAATGGGGTTGTAAACTATACGCTTTCTGCCCTTTTCGAAATCGGGGTCGGGCAAAGGTATTGCCGACAAAAGGGACTTCGTGTACGGGTGCAGAGGGTGCGCGAACAACTCGTCCGAGGTCGAAAGTTCGACCATTTTGCCGTAGTACATTACGGCAATTCTGTCCGAGAAATATTTTACTACCGATAAATCGTGCGCGATAAACAGTATCGTCAGTCCGAGCTTTTCTCTCAAATCGTTCAAAAGGTTTATAACCTGCGCCTGTATCGACACGTCGAGCGCGGAAATGGGCTCGTCGGCGATTACGAGGTCGGGATTGAGAATAATAGCCCTTGCTATGCCTATACGCTGGCGCTGTCCGCCCGAGAACTCGTGCGGGTATCTGCCCGCGTGCTCGGGAACAAGACCTACAAGGTCGAGCATTTTATAGACTTGCTCGTCGATATATTTCTTATCCCTTATACCGCGGATAATCAGCCCCTCTGCGATTATGTCGCGGACGGTCATTCGCGGGTCGAGCGAAGCGATAGGGTCTTGGAAAATCATTTGCATTTTGTTCATTATTCTGCTTCTTTTCGCAAGACGGAGCTGTTTTTTGTATTCTTTGTCGAGCTCGGCTTTCTTATCCTCGTCGGTTTCGGCGGCGATTTTAGGTTCGAACTCGTCGCGGACAAGCTGCATTTGCTCCTCCGCGTAAATTTTGTTGCATCTGCTGTTGTCGTATTTGGCAGACTTGATTTTTTCGGTCTGCTCCTCTACGATTTTGTTCAGCTTTTCGCGCGCGGCGTCAAGCCTTTGCGTATACTCGGGGTTGACCTCGGTTTTGCCGCTTTTTTTATCCTCGGCAATAAGCGCCTTAACCGCCTTATTTTCGGCTTTGTATTCGGCACGGGCGGCGCGGATTGCATCCTTATACGAACGTATTCCCGCGCAGATGCGCTGCCCCTCGAAGTAAACGTTGCCCGAGGTAATGTCGTAAAGCTTTATAATCGAGCGGCCCGTGGTGGTCTTTCCGCAACCGCTTTCACCGACAAGTCCGAAAACTTCGCCCTTGTGAACTTCGAAGCTGACGTTGTCGACAGCCTTCAATTCCTGACCGGGACCCATTTTAAAGTACTGGCAGAGGTTTTCGACTTTGAGCAAAACTTCGTTATTGTTTTCCATTGTCCTTACCTCCCGTCTTTTTAACTACTTTTTTTGCCGTTGTTTTTGCGGCGCTTGTTTTCGTCGTCTTTGCGGCGGTCTTTTTAACCGCGGGCTTCTTTACGGGCGCCTCTTCTACGGCGGGCGCTGCGGGCTCGTCAACAGCAACGTCCCTCTTCTTCATTCTCGCTATTCTGTCGGTGACTGCCTTAGGCGGGTCAACCTTGGGTGCGTCGGGGTGAAGAAGCCATGTCGCGGCATAGTGCGTATCCGAAATTTTGAACATGGGCGGCTGCTGTTCGAAGTCGATTTGCAGCGCGTATTTGTTTCTGTCGGCAAATGCGTCGCCCTTCGGGGGATAAATCATGTTGGGCGGCGTGCCGGGAATTGCTTCGAGCTTTTCCTTGGTGTCGAGGTCGGGCATAGACGATAACAGCGCCCATGTGTACGGGTGCGCGGGGGAATAGAAAATATCCTCCGAGTTGCCTATTTCGACTATTTTGCCCGCGTACATTACGGCTACTCTGTCCGCCATGTTCGCAACGACGCCCAAGTCGTGCGTGATAAAGATTACCGATAACTGTCTTTCGACCTTTACCTTGTTTATAAGTTCGAGTATCTGCGACTGAATTGTAACGTCGAGCGCGGTCGTCGGCTCGTCACAGATAAGAATATCGGGGTTTGCCGAAAGCGCGATTGCTATTACTATTCTCTGGCGCATACCGCCCGAAAATTCGAAGGGATACTGGCGGTAACGCTTTCTGGGCTCGGGAATACCGACTTCCTCCAAAAGCTTCAACGCGCGGTTCTTCGCCATACGGCGGGTGACCTTGTACGCCACGCCGCACGCTTTTTCTTTGAGATAGTCGATAAGTCCGACCGTTCTCGCGTCGAAGTCGATGTCCGCGCTTGCCGCGACGTCCTTTTCGAGCTTTTCGCGAACTCTCAAAGCGATGTGCTTTATGTCCTCCCTTGCCATATTCAAATCGACAAGGTCCTTATCGGCGACCTTCCAGCTCGGCGTTTTGCCCGCTTCGACCTTTTTCTCGTAAGAGGCGGTCTGCTTTGCAAAGCGCTTTTCTTCTTTGGCGTTTCTGATAACGCCGTCGAAGTACATATTCACCGCGGCGGTAAGGCTGGACGAAAAAGTGTAAAGCAAATTATCTTTGATTACTTCAAGTCTGTCTATTGCGTTTTCGACCGCCGCAATCATATTTTTCGCGGCAACGTGCGCCTGCTTTTTGTCGAGGACTTCGCTTTCGAACACCGAAAGATTTTCGTCTATAACGCCGATTGCCTTTTTCTTATTTTCAACCGAGCGCGCCGACGAATATTTGATGCCCTCTTCCGCGAGCTTAATGAAATCGAGCATGAAATTGTCGTCGAGGTACTTGCGGAGGAATTTATTCAGCTCCTCCACGCTCATTTCGGGCAGAGGCTCTTCCGAGAACGTAACATAATAACCCATTGCAAAGAAGTTGGGCATCGTGAACGCCACGGCTTCGGCGAGTATTTCGCGCACTTTTTTCAAAAGGTTTGCAACGTTTTCCCAGTCGGTAGTACTCTTACGCTTGCTTTTGCCGAGGTTTAGAAGCTGTCTGGCAAAATCCGAGACTTGCTCGGTCAAAGGAATTTTAACCGCGAGCTTAATCTCTTCGAGCAACGCTTTCAGCTCCTCCGCACGAGCGTTTACAACGTATGTGTTGAATGAGTGCGAAGCGACGTCCGCAACGTGCGCCACGTCGTGACGCAAATTCTTGTGCACGTTCTTTTCAATTCTGAAAAGCGCGTCGTCGAGCTCGATTATGGCGTCCTCGGCCGCCTCGTGCGCCTTGTTGTAGGCGTTTTCAAGCTCCAAGTGTTTGCGTTCGAATTTATCGAAGTCGTTGCATTTTTGCTTGTTTTCCGCTTTGATTTCAGCGCTTTGCGCGCCGCGCGCCTCGTCCATTGCGTTGTTCGCGCATTTGAGGGTCGCGTTGAAGTCTCTGCGGCTTTCCCTCTGGCTGACCTTGCCCTTTATAAGCATTGCCTCGGTAAGCTGTTTGCCGACGCGCATTATGGGGTTAAGGCTGGACATAGGGTCCTGGAATATCATTGAAATTTTATCGCCCCTGAGCTTGTGGAACTGCTCCTCGGGGATTTTCATAAGGTCGCGACCGTCGTAGATAATCTCGCCGCCGTCCTTTATGGCGTTGTTTGCGAGAATACCCATTATCGCGCGGTTTGTAACCGACTTACCCGAACCGCTTTCGCCGACTATCGCAAGGGTTTCGCCCTTGTACAAGTTAAAGCTGATATCACGTACCGCCTGCACTTTTCCGCCGTCGGTACGGAAGGAAATTTTGAGGTTGTTTACCGAAAGTTTAACTTCTCTGTTATCCATAGTTTAACCCTCCGAACCTCTGAGCGACGGGTTGAACGCGTCGCGCAAGCCGTTGCCGAACAAGTTGAAGCTGAGCATTAACAAAATAAGGAATACCGACGGGAAAATAACGATGTGCGGAGCCGTTTGCATTGCGCGCTGACCCGCTTCGATTATCGTACCGACCGAGGTCGTATTGCCTGTCGATAAATTGATAATTCCGAGGTATGCAAGACTTACTTCCGAATAAATCATTCCGGGAATTACAAGCGCACAGCTTGTAACAAGCGTGCCGAGCGCGTTAGGTAAAATGTGTTTCCACATAAGACGTCTGTCGCGCGCGCCGAGCGTTCTTGCCGCAAGGACGTATTCCTGATTTTTATAACGGTAGAACTGCATTCGCGTCGTTCCCGCCATACCTATCCAGCCCGTCAGGAAGAACGATAAAAACAAGAGTAGCGCCTGACTTGTTCCGCCCATATGATATTTAAGCAGTGTTATAACTATATAAATGGGAACAGCCGAAAGAATTTCGCTTATACGCTCCATTACTAGATCGACTTTACCACCGTAATAGCCCTCAATCATGCCGTAAATTAAACCTACTATCATGTTGACAAGCGCAACGGCAATCGAGAAAAGGAAAGAAAATCTCGCGCCGGACGAAAGGTTAGTCAGAATATCCTGACCCGTTCCCATTGTTCCGAAAATGAAATAGGGCTCGGTTATTCCGTCTTTTAATACGTAGGTATGGTTGTAAATATAGTATTCGTAATAATTGACTCTGACTTCAACGCCTGCGGAAGTGATAAAAGCATAGTTGTAGAAATATGTTTTTCCGTCCGCAGTGATACCGTCTTTACCCTCTATTCTTAAAGAATTATAGCCGCCGTCAAGCGCAGCTTCGCCTTTTTCATACTTGGAATATACGGGAATAACGTTGCCGTCCTTATCGTAAACGATTTCGGTTTTCGACGTACCCTTTGTCTGATAGTAATAGTTTGCATTATCCTTATCCTGACTCGACTTGGGTCTGTCGTCCCCGTTAACCGTAGGATAAATAACCTGCTTATTAAACTCGTTCTGATACTTCTGAATACTGGCGTATTCCGCAAGGGTAATATTCATGTATACCATACCCGTGCTGTGATAAGAGTCGAGGCGGTATTTATACATTCCGTCGTCGGTGATTTTATACTCTTGATTTTTGACTGCGTTATGTCCCGTTTCCTGCCCCATGGCATAATAATACATAAACGAGAGCTTACCGTCCTCCTTTGCCTCGCAACCGTCCCAGAACGAAGTATTGGCAAACATCTTTGCTTTGGGAAGAGTATTTTTGAAATAGTTGTCGGTGTAGTCGACACGGTAAGGCGTGCAGAACGGCACGATAATTGCAAAAAGCACAAGGCAGATTATTATTATTGCCGCAACGACCGCACCTTTGTTTTTACAGAACCGCGAAAACGCGTCTTGCATATAACTGCGCGGCTTCGTATCGAGCTTTTTATCGTGATTTATATCGCTTCTGCTAGCGAACTGAAATTTTTCCTTAGGGATATTAAAATTTACATTTTCCATTTTATTTCGCCCCCATTCTTATTCTCGGGTCGATAAACCCGTAGCTGATATCTACAACGATACTCGCCAAAAGCCCTATAAAGGTATAGAAGCCCGAAAGCAGCATAAAGAAATCGTAATCTTTTGCATTAATAGCGCTCAGATACAGACCGCCGACGCCGGGGATAGAGAACATCGCCTCGATTACAAGCGAACCGGACAGCACGGAAATAAATTCGGCAAGTATCGAAGGGAATATAACCACCATCGAATTACGCATTGCGTGGCGTAAAGTCGCTTGTCCGCGGGTTAAGCCCTTAGTACGGGCAAGCAGCATAAATTCGCTTGTAAGCACTTCGGAAAGCTCGGCACGGGTATAGCGGGCATAGCCTGCAATGGAACCCAGACAAAGCGAAAATATAGCGGGTATCATACTTACGAACATAGACCACGACAGATAGTCCGTGCCCGGTTTCATTGTAAGCGGAAACCAGCCCAGCTTATAACAGAATACATACTGTATTACTACGCCGAGGACAATCGACGGCAGACAGATAATTAAAATTATTACAATGTTAACAACCTGGTCTTGCCATTTATTCTTCTTTAACGCCGCAAAAATACCGAGCCCCAGACCGATAGGCACGCCGATTAACGTTGAATAAATATTAATCAGAACCGTCGGAGGAAGCTTGGTAACGAAAACGTCCCATACGGACAAATTACGGTAAATATTTACACCGATACCGAAATCGCCGTAAAGGAAAATTCTTTTAAGATAAATACCGAGCTGTACCATAATGGGCACGTTTTCATAGCTTACAACGGTATTATTCTGAATTATTATGTTGCGTATATAACCTCTTGCTTCGAGCTGCTTATAAAGTATAATCTGATCTTGCCCCTGCTGTACGTTGACAACAAGCGGCAACAGCTTTATAAGCACAAAGCACATAAACATTATTACGCAAAAAGACATAAGCATCAAGCCTAATCTTTTCAGTACATATTTAAACATGTACATAGGCGGGTTACTCCTTTAATGTATATTCCCTATTATTATAATGGCATATTATTCCATTGTCAATAAAATTAAAGCGGGGGTGGAAATTAACTCCACCCCCGCCTCTTTTCCGTTAAGTTTTAAAAACTTAGTTCGTCTTCTTGTATTCGCTTTCGAGGTTAGTCGACTTTACGTATTTTGCCCACGCTTCGTCGTCGTAATTCTCAATCATGTATCTGAAACCGCCGAAGCCCAAATACATATTGTAATTTTCAGTAATATACGAATACTTAGCGCTGGTTACCGAACCGCTATACTGCGAAGTCGTAATTATAGCATAGTACTTATTAAGAATAAACTCTTCGATAGCCGACATAACTTGAAGCCTTATCGCTTCGTCTACTTTACCCGAACTCCAGTTATACTTATTTGTAGCATCGTTGCTTGATTCAGCCATACCGTTAACACAAGCATACCAGTTATAAATGCTCATGGTAAGCTCTTTACCGGATTCCGAATAATCGCCGACGGGCATAGTGAAGGTCATATTGTCAGAGTAAACGTCCCAATATGTGTGATAGGTAAGTCCCAGGCTGGGGTCAACATAGCAACCCAAAACGCCTGCGGGATTCAGTGCGTTGCCGCCGAAGCCGGTACCGGAAGCAAGTTCATATGCGCCTGACCTGAAATCTTCCGCCCACTTTTCACCGTAGGACGCGTTGAAGGTCAAAGTGATTTTGCCTTCGAGCGAGGTACCCTTCGTAAGATCTTCAAAGAGTTTAACGAGATAGTTGTAATCCCTTCTCGTATTTTCGTTATCTACACTGGTTCCGTAAATGATTTCAATGGGCTTAGACGCGTCGTAAACGTAAGCGCTGTTAGTCGTAAGCTCCTGATAAGCTTTTTCAACAAGCTCTTTGGCGAGAGTCGGGTTGTAGCCCTTCATTGCCGCGTAAGCAGCCTCGTAATCATTATATTCGTTCGTGCCGTCAGTCCACTTACCGCCGTCGAGCTCGGTGAAGCCGTAAACCCTTAAAAGACCTTTCTTCGCATACTCTGTATCACGGTATACGCCTGCATTTTCGGGGTCGTAATAATAGCTGGGTCCGATAAGTCCGTAGCAGGACAACATTGCGGTTGTCGTTGCGGCATTGTAATCATCCCTGTCAAGGAAGAGAGAAACAGCCTGTCTGAAATCTTTTATAGCAAGAATACTGTTGTTGCGTCCGTTTTTATTGAGAACTTCAAGGTTTGAGTACAAGTTCATAGCGTACGTACCGGTGCCGGGGGCAAATACGGTATACTTAGAGTTTCTGTAATCATCCTTATGGTTAACGTCAAGACCGATTTCGTCAAGCGCACCGCTCAAAAAGCTCATCCACGCAGTGTTGGTATCTGCAATCTGCTCGGTAACGATTGTCTTTACCTGATACTGGTTTGCGTAATCGGCTTCGCCGTAGTTGAACCAATTATCGTTTCTTTCAAGAACGAACTGCTTGTCGCGCTGGAAGGAGGTCAACTTGTAAGGACCCCAGCTTGCCGTCGTTTCAACCGACGTGCAGTAATTCGTCGTCCAAAGGGTTGCACCCTCCTGCGGCGCCTTTTTGCAGCTTTCCCACAAATCTTTCTTTACAAGGGGGAAGCCGGAGAATTCGTAAGCAGCGTGATACGAAAGCGAACCGTCGTCTTTGAGCGCATAAATAGGCGCGTCAAGTACTATTACGAATTCATATTCGCTTTCCGCATAGAAACCGACTTCGGAGAATTCCATTTCGGGATATTCATAGTCTACGTTAAACGTATCAAGTAAAATGTCATAATCTTCGGCGGTCCAACTTGCTCTTTCCTTGCCTACCAAGAAACTGTCAAGGAAGGTTTTCATTAAGCCCGTATCAGCAAGACATTCTGCAACAGATTTTCCTTCCCAAGCTTTAAGAAAAGCTTCGCCTTCTTCTTCGGTTTTTACACCTTCAAATCCGCCAAAACCGGCTGTAAGCAACCAAGCAGGCTTATATTGATTTTTGTATTTTTCTACCACGTAATAACCGTTAGTCCAACTAAACGTCATAGTGTCCTTATCTTTTTCATAAGAAGTGCCGTATTTATAGCCGGAACCGTTACCTTTTGCCCCCTGATAGACGTATCCCCTCGCATTTTTAATCTTAATATTACTGCCATAGTAAGACGAAGCGCGCAAGTGCTGGAACTTGGGGTCGAGCTGTTCCTTCATGGAATACTCGAAGTCGCGGGCGTTGATTGCCGTGCCGTCGTCCCATTTTATATCGTTGCGCAGAGTAAATTTCCAAGCATAACCGCCGTCGGCAACCTGATCTTCGTTGAAGCCCCATTTTGCAGCCAATTCGGTAGTTACGTCCTCGATTGCGGTTGCCGCGGAGGGAACAGCTTTGTATCCGCCGTCGATAATCGCGTCTGCATTGACGGTTCCGTCTTCCTTGAATTTGCCGCCCTTCGACTCGTCGAATTCATAATCGAAAGTGAAAAGTTCACCCGCGATGTAATTCATAATCTGAGTATCGTTGTTATCCGAATAAGTGAGCTCGCACCAGTTGCTGGGCATTACTGACGTATAAGTGCGGTAACCGGTTTTAAGGTCGACGTTGTTACAACCCGTTAAAGCCAATAATCCCGATATTCCGGTTACGGAAATAACCGACGCGGCTGCTATAGCGGCAAGCCTTTTACTCTTTTTAGCCATAAATGTTCTCCTATAAAATTATTTATAAATTTTACCGCTTTTATGCGGTCTTATACTTAAATTATGTATATTATAACTGCTCGGGGTGTTTTTGTCAAAAATATCCGAGTTTATTAATATTTTTATGCAAAATGTTAATAATTTTCGCGTTTTAACGTATATTCACAGTATAAATGTATAAAATATGAATATTTGCATAAATATGTGCATAATTTCGGTTTTTAAGTGTATATTTGTAATTCTTCCAGCCGCGCGGCGTATAATTTTTCGCCGTCGGCGTCGCCTTTTGCCTTACAGTACTCGTATCTGAGCCCCGTCAGCGCGATAAAGCTTTCGTCGTCCTCGCGGATTACGGGCAAATCGAACAAAAGCCCCTCGTCCACCTCTTCGATTTTCGCCCCGTTCAGAACGCGGGCTTGCACCGTCATTACGGCGAGCATGACCACAGCCTCGTCCGAGAGAGAGATAAGCCCGCTTAAAACCTGCCCGTCGGTTTTTCCGCTTTGCAATTGCGCCGGCACGGTGTTCATTAAAAACAAAAACACCGAGGCTGGCATAAACACGCACAGCCACGCGGGCAATACCGAAACAAAAATTGTTACAAACCCGAGCACGATAAACAGTGCATTGACTATAATTCCGCCGAGCGCAGTAAAAATCAGTCTGCCCCTCAGATTTTTGTCTGTTTTGGGAATAAGCATGCACCGCGACGAGCCGAACAGCGAAAACTTCGGCTTGGATTTGATTTTTACAGCCGCGCCGAAAAGCATATGCCCGAGCTCGTGCAAAAAGCTTGCAAACGGAAGCGCGAGGATTACAGCCGCGAAGCACGGCAGGGCAAGCAGTTCATACGCAAACCACAGTCTTATTCCGCACGACACCGCGGCAAGGAGCGCGCAGCCCGCCGCCAAAAGAAAATTGAAACTTCTCATTTTCTGCCCTCCTTCAACATGTAATACCCCTCCAGATTGTCGCTTTCGGACACCGTTATTTTGTCAATGCCGAAATGCTTCATTACGCTGTACATTAAAAGACAGCCTCCGCCGACGATATCGGCAGAATTCGTGCATATAGTAGTTTTTCTTATTTCCTCTATCGGCATGGTCAGAAGCTTGTCCGCGTACATTTCAAGTTCGTCAAGGGTCACCACGGTGCCGTCGGTGATTTCGGGGCGGTATTCCTTTAACTCGTGAATCACCGAAGCAAGGCGCGAAGCCGTGCCCCCTATCGTAAACATTTTGTGCTCAGACGCGTCGAATTCGCCGTATGCTTCGAGCTTTTCGGCAATCACCTTTTCAAGCCTGCCCCTATTGCGCCCCGCGAGGTCAAAGAGGCGGACCGTGCCTATGTTCACGCTTTTGGAATACAGAAGCTTTCCGCCGCTTTTTATCGAGACCTCAGTACTCGCGCCGCCGACGTCAATTATCCCGCCGTCGCCGCCTTTGAGCGCGCCCAGAAGCCCTATCTCCGCTTCTTGTTCACCGCTTATCACGTCGACGGAAATTCCGTCCTTTTCGACGCGGGAGAGAAAGTCGGACTTGTTCGAAGCCGAGCGAACCGCCGCCGTTGCGAAAACGTACAGCTTGTCCGCGCCGTCGTTATACGCGCGCGATTTGAAATCCGAAATAGCCGAAGCTGTGCGTTCAATCGCTTCGGGCAACATTTTTCCGCTGAATGACAAGCCCTCGCCGAGGCGGGTCGTCGCAAGCGTCTTATATAAAGTTTTTCCGTCAGCCATTAATGCAAGGCGGACGGAATTCGAACCAACGTCTATTAAAGCTACTTTCATTTTATTATCCTCGGACGAACAATTAATAAAGCGTAGTCGCGCGGAAGGCAAGGCGGGCGCGGCTTTGTCGACGGGAATTTACAAAACGGTAAACGACCGAAACAAAACGCAAGCTCAACGCAGTATTCCGCGATGAATACAATTTATTTTCCGAATACGAAACCATATTTATACGCGAGGTCGAAAAGCCCCTCTTCCGATTTGTAATAATCGAGCGTATGGTCAAGCTTTTCCTTTTCGGTATCGTAGTACTGTATCTGCTGCTGCAAATCCTTTGCAAAGCTTTTCAGCGTGACGATAGTCACAAGCTGGTAAATGCACACAGCCGCAAGCACTACTATCAATAATATTACGTTTACAGTTATCGCCGCAATCAAGCGGTTACGTTTTTCCTCAGTCATATTATTTGCCCGTTTTCTTTGTTGTAACCCTATTATACACTTTCTTTACGGAAAATGCAACAATTATGTGAAAACTTTTCAGATACAGCAGCGCGCCCAGCACACAGCCGAGGAACATATATAATCTCAGCCCCTCGAACTCGAACATAACCGACACGAACACGAACGCCGCCGCAAAAATAAGACAGTAAACTATATCGCAGACCGCGGTAAAAATTTTGTCCTTGACGGTATACGCCTGCTTATGGATACCGCAGACGCAGCACCGCGCGATATATAAAACGTCGTAGACAATGCCGCTTAAAATACCGCACACGCAGCACGTTATAAAAATGAATATCTGCATTATTTGAAAAGCTTGCCTTTAAGCCCCATACCCTTGCCGATATATCTCACCGAAATAATTTCGCCCGTTGCCGAGAACGAGCCGCCCGTCTTTGAAAAGCCGACGATTTTCATACCGTTGCCCGCGACAACGATACGCCCCGCGGAGTACGACAAAATTATCTGCTTGTCGGAAAACGCGTCGACGCTTTCGATAGCGGTCGCGGTTATTTTTTTGCACTGTTCGATATTGATTGAATGAGCCGCGGAATTATCCATATTACACCACCTTTTCTAAGGTATAATATGCTTTTGAAATTATGAAAATTCCACGCAGATTAAATCTGCTTTCTTTCCTTGGCTTTCGCCTTGGCGCGAAGCTCGCCGTTCAAAATGCGCTTTCTTATTCTTATGTTTTTGGGGGTTATCTCCAACAATTCGTCGTCGCCGAGGAATTCGAGGCACTCTTCGAGGCTCATTTTCTTGGGCGTGATAAGGCGCAAAGCGTCGTCGCTCGAACTCGAACGGGTGTTGGTGAGGTGCTTCGTCTTGCAGACGTTGACGTTTATGTCCTCGCTTTTGGGGGATTCGCCTATAACCATTCCCTCATATACGGGCGTACCAGCGCCGATAAACAGAGTGCCTCTGCCTTGCGCGTTGAAAAGTCCGTAGGTTACGGCGTCGCCCGTTTCGAACGCGACGAGCGAACCCGTGTCGCGCCGCGACAGCTCGCCCTTGTACGGCTGATACTCGAAAAATACGCTGTTCATGACGCCCTCGCCCTTGGTCGAGGTGAGGAATTCCGATTTGTAGCCGAAAAGTCCTCTCGCAGGCACGACGAATTCGAGGCGGGTGCGGTTGCCTATCGCGCTCATATGCAGAAGCTCGCCCTTGCGGTTGCCCATACTCTGGAACACCGCGCCGGTCGCGTCGTCGGGAACGTCGACGATCAGCTTTTCCATAGGCTCGCACTTGACGCCGTCTATTTCCTTGTACATTACGCGGGGGGTCGAAACCTGAAATTCGTAGCCCTCGCGGCGCATATTCTCAATCAAAATCGAGAGGTGCATTTCGCCTCTGCCGCACACGCGGTAGCTGTCAGCCGAGTCGGTTTCCTCGACGCGCAGAGATACGTCGCGCAAAAGCTCGCGGAAAAGTCTGTCGCGGATATGGCGGGTCGTGACCCATTTTCCGTCCTTGCCCGCAAACGGCGAATCGTTGACCGAGAAGGTCATTTCGACAGTGGGCTCGGTTATCTTCACGAATTTATGCGCTTCCACGCAGTCGGGCGAGCAGACCGTGTCGCCGATGTTTATTTTTTCGAGCCCCGAGAAACAGACTATATCGCCCGCCTTCGCGCTTTCGCACGCGACGCGCTGCAAGCCCTCTATCTGGTAGAGGTTGACAATCTTGCCGTTCGTCTTTAAGTGTATGTTGTTGTAGTTGGTTACAACCACGCCCTGTCCCTGGTTGATTACGCCGCGTTCGATTCTGCCAATGCCGATACGCCCGACGTACTCGTTATAGTCGATTGAAGAAACAAGCACTTGCGCCGCGCCCTCCGTGTCGACCTCCATAGGCTGAATATGGTCCAAAATCGTCTGGAAGAGGGGCGTCAAGTCCTTGCCCGGCTCGTTTATGTCGAGCGTTGCCGTGCCGTCTCTGCCCGAGCACCAGACAACGGGGCTCATAAGCTGATCGTCGGACGCGTCGAGTTCGAGCAACAGTTCCAAAATTTCGTCCTGCACCTCGGCAAGGCGGGCGTCGGGACGGTCGATCTTGTTGACGACAATGATGAGTCTGTGACCCATTTCAAGCGCTTTTTGCACTACGAAGCGGGTCTGCGGCATGGGTCCTTCCGCCGCGTCCACAAGTACTAAAACCCCGTTTACCATCATCATTACGCGCTCGACCTCGCCCGAGAAATCGGCGTGCCCCGGAGTGTCGACGACGTTTATTTTTACGCCGTTATAGTGAAGCGAGGTGTTCTTTGCGAGAATGGTTATTCCCCTCTCCCTCTCCAAATCACCCGAGTCCATTACGCGTTCTTCCACGGACTGGTTCTCGCGGAAGGTGTTGCTTTGTCTGAGCATTGCGTCCACAAGCGTGGTTTTGCCGTGGTCGACGTGCGCGATAATCGCGACGTTTCTTAAATCGTTTCTAATCAAAATTAAGCCTCCTGTTCACGAAATTTCCGCGCTAATCCGCGCGCGGAAATTTCCGTGATTTTTAGGACTACTCGTCCTCTGCCCGCAATTTTTAGGGCATATTTATTGTATAATTGCGGGCAATCACCTCGGTGAGCCGCAAGTATGCGCAAATTGAGTGCGCTTGCAAAAAGCGTGATTTTTGCGCGCGCCGTTAATCATTTTAAAATTCGGATTTCGTGCGGCGCTCGAAAAGTTTTAAAATTATGTTCATGCAGTTCTTCGCGCCGTCGCCGCGCTCGAAAACGCGGGATAAAAAGCATGCTTCGTAAACGGCGTTCGTTATGGGCAGTTCCACACCGTATTTGTCGCCGAGCTGTTTCATTGCCTTCGCGGTCATGACGCCCTCGGCAAGCTTTTCGAATTTCGCGCCGTGCGCCATCATTTCGCCGTACTTACGGTTGTGCGAAAACTCGGAAAACAGCGTCGTCTCGTAGTCGCCCAAATGCGCGAGCCCGTAAGCGGAATTGAACTTTCCGCCCAGCGCCTCGATTAACCGCCCGACCTCGTTCGCGCCCCTCGACATGAGCGGACCCTTCAAGCTGACGTAGCCGCTTCCGTCGAGCACGCCCGCGGCGATGCCCAAGACGTTTTTCGCGGCGGCGCCTATCTCCGTTCCTATCAAGTCGTTGCCGTAGTAAAACCTTATTAAATTGCTTTTGAAATTGTCGGCAAGCGCGCGCTTCAATTCGTCGTTCGCGCTGTCTATAACCATACAGTTTGGTATGCCTTGCGTGAACGCCTGTATGTGTCCGGGACCAACCCACACCGCGATTTTATCGGGTGAAATTCCGCTTTCGACAAGCACTTCGGAAAGGCGTTTGCCCGTGCTTTCCTCGATGCCCTTCATGCAGAGTACGAAGGGCTTGTCCTTTATATCGTGCTCGGTAATTCTCTTCATAAAGCCGCGTAGCCCCTGCGAAGAGATTGAAATTATGATTACGTCCGCACTCTCGACAGCGTACTTCAAATCGCAGGTCAGCGTAATGTTTTTGTCGAGCTCGACGTACTCGTTCTTGCCCGTATTTTTTAAAATTTCGTAAGAATATTCGCCCTCGGGACCCCACGATATTACTTGGTTCTTCAATACCGTCGACTGGTACCACGCGATAAACGAGCCCCAGCGCCCGCAACCTAAAACTGAAATTTTCATAAAATACCCCTTGCGTCACCGCGCCGTTTTATATTTGCTTTCTTTCCGAGAGGGCGCGAGACAGCGTTACCTCGTCGGTGTATTCAAGCTCGCTTCCTATGGGGATTCCGTGCGCAAGCCGCGTTACAGTAACTCCGAGAGGTTTTAAAAGCTTTGCGATGTACATTGCGGTCGCCTCGCCCTCGACGTCGGGGTTGGTCGCCATTATGACCTCTCCCACCTCGCCGCCGCTCACGCGCGCGAGAAGCTCCTTAATTCTTATGTCGTTCGGACCTATGCCGTCCATGGGGCTGATGACGCCGTGAAGGACGTGATACACGCCCTTGAACTCGTGCAGCTTTTCCATTGCAATGACGTCTTTCGGTTCCTTGACCACGCAAATGGAGGTTTTTTCTCTGCGCTTACAGATATCGCAGACATCGTCCTCGGTGAAGTTTCCGCACACGCTGCAATATCTTACCTTGCGCTTGCAGTTTATAATGCTTTCCGCGAACGCGCGCGCCTCTCCCTCGCTCATACCGATTATCTTATAGGCATAGCGCTGCGCCGTCTTTTTGCCGACGCCGGGGAGCTTGGAAAACTCGTTGATTAATTTGCCGATAGGCTCGATAAATACGTCCATTAGTCTGTTTTTCCGTTTAAAACGTTTTTGAATTTCTTTTTGGACAAAATCAGCTCCGCTAACGCTTCGCCGCAGTCCAAAGCTTTTTTGTACCACATAAAAGATTTGTTCAAATCCTTTCCGTCGCCGCTTTCAAACATTCTGCCGAGGGAAAGCATTGCGCTTGTATCGCCCAGCGAGGCGGCGTTTTCATACCATTCCACGGCTTTTTGTTTATCCCGCGCGACGCCGTCGCCGTGCCGGTAACAGCAGCCGATATTGTAAGCCGCCGCCGCGCTGCCCTTTGCCGCGCCTTGCTTATAGCACTCTAAACCGGCAACCTTGTCTTTTTTAACGCCAATACCGTTAAAATAGCAATAACCCAAATCGCTTAAAGCTTGCGGGTTACCTTGTTCAGCAGATTTTTTCAACCAGGCGAACGCTTCTTTTTTATTCTTTTTCACGCCGTTGCCGACCTGATAGCTCCAACCGACGTGAAGCTGGGCTCTGTCGTCGCCCTGCAACGCCGCTTTCATGTGCCATTCGAACGCCTTTTCGAGATTTACGCCGATACCGTGCCCCTCTTCATAGCACATTGCAAGATTGTACTGCGCGCGCATATTTCCTTGTTTTGCCGCGCTTCTGAACCAGCGCACCGCCTCGTAAAAATCTTTGTTTACGCCGTTGCCGACGATAAAGCACCAGCCGTAAGCGTTCTGAGCCGCGGGGTCGCCTTCTTCGGCGGCTTCACGGTAATACTCCGCGCCTTTCGCGCAGCTTCGTTCAAAGCTGTCTATTATGTTGTCTATAAGCTGACTTTTTTCGTTGCCGCCGTTCATTTTATTTTAGTTTCTTCAACGCTTTCTTCGCGCTTTTATCGCCTTGGTCCGCCGCCCGTTCATACCAGTCGCGCGCTTCGGACAAATCGCTTTCCACACCCAGCCCCTGTTCATAGCAAACTCCCAAAAGATATTGAGAATCCGCGTCGCCTTGAAGCGCGGCTCTTTCAATCCATTCGAAGCCTTCCTCTTCGTCCTCGTCGACGCCTATACCCTGCATATAGAACGTGCCTATTTTGCACTGTGCGTCCGCGTCGCCTTGAAGCGCGGCTTGTAAAAACCAGTACGCCGCAACCTCGTCGTTCTTTTCCACGCCCATACCTTTATGGTAAAGCTGACCGAGGTTGAACTGCGCTTCTTCGTCGCCGAGTTCCGCGGCTTTTTGGTAATATTTTATCGCAAGCTGCAAATCGGGTTTTATGCCGCCCTTGCCGAATTCGTACACTTTGGCTATGTTGCTGATTGCCATTGCGCAGTCGAGCTCGCCCGCCTTTTCGTACATTTCAATCGCTTTTTTAATGTCGCGTTTTACGCCCACGCCCTGTTCGTAAAGACAGCCCAGATTACAGAAAGCCTGAAAATAATTGTTTGCCGCCGACCGCTCGTACCACGCCACTGCTTCGGATATATTCCTTGCGACGCCTTCGCCGCTTTCATAGCAATAGCCGACGTAGCACTGGGCTTTGGCGTGGTTAAGCATGGCTGCCTTTTTGTAAAGTTCGAAGGCCTGCGTCATATTCCGCTGCACGCCGCAACCGTCGTCGTAGCAAACGCCCAACCTGAACAAAGCTTCGGGCAAACCTTGCTGCGCCGCAAGCGTGAACCACTTGACCGCTTCCGTTCCGCTTCTTTTAACCCCGCGACCGTAGTAATACGCCTTGCCTACGCCGAGCTGCCCCGCGGCGCTGCCCAAATCCGCCGATTTTTTATACCACGCGAACGACTCTTCGTCTTTCGTTTCTTCGTTCTGCACGCCGACGCCCTGCTCGGCAAAATAAGCGAGATTGTTCATTGCTTCTACGCAGTTCTGCTCGGCAGACCGCCTAAACCAGAACAACATTTTTTCTTCGTCTTTTTCAACGCCTATGCCCGAATTATAACAAAGCGCGGCAAAGCACTGCGCTTCCGGGTGGTCGAGTTCGGCGGCTTTGAGAAAATACTTGCTTGCCGCGACGCCGCACTCCTCTCTTTTGATTTCGTCCTCCACGCCCAGATAGTAGTTGTGGCATATGCCGAGCATATAGAGGGCTTCCGCGCTGTTCTTTTCGGCGGCTTCGCGCCAGATTTTAACCGCGTCGTTATATTTTTTTTCTTCGTAAAGCTTTTTCGCCTCGGCGCATAAAGCCGAAGTTTCGTCGTTTTTATCCGACGCTTTTAAGATATCGTCGACCAAACGCTTCTTTTTGTCCATATCTTCCCTCCTTTAAATAAAGCCTTTACCCGCGCCCGCGAACGGGCCCATTTTTTCGTTATATATCTCGTCCGCCTTTTTGTAGCCGTCGTTGATTGCCGCCATTATCAAATCTTCGAGCATTTCGATATCGTCCTCGTCGGTTATGTCGACGGTTTCGGAAAGTCTGCTTCCGAATTCTATGCCGTTGATTATCTTTTTGCCGTTCATATATACGACAACCGTTTCGTCGCCCTCTTCGCCGCCGCCCGAAAGCCCTACCACTTCGAGTTCTTCAAGCTCCTTGTCGGCTTCCTGCATCTGCTCCTGCATTTTCTGGGCTTGCTTCATAAGGTTTTGCATGTTGCCCATTCCGCCCATACCGCCTTTAAATCCTGCCATAAATACCTCCCGAAATTAATTCACGACTTTTTGTTTCTATTTTTGTGCACATATTTATTTTATAATTATGTCCGTGCCGTCGAAATTGCGCTTCAATTCCCTTACAGCCTTGTCGTAGTCGCTTTCGCCCTTTTTCATAAAGCGGACTTCATAATCGCCCACGCCCAGCTCAGCCAGAGTTTCGGCAATGAAATTCGCGTTGTCGGGGCGGGTCAAGCCCTTCAAAACCGCTTCGCTTTCGGTTGTAAGTATCAGCTTCTCGCCCTCGAAAAAGTTGCCGAGGTCCATACACAGCGTGAACAAAACCGCGTTTTTGCGGGTCGTGCGCAGACTTCTTATAAGCTTTCCGAACACGCCCTGCTTCTCGTCCTCCTTCAAAGAACGCACGCCGCCCGCAACCTTTTCGGGTTTCTCCCACATGTTCGGCTGAACGGGCTTCGGCTCGGGCTTTGTTTCGGCAAACGGCGAATCGCCCTCGTCGGTCTGTAAAGCGGGCTTTTGCACAACCTTCTTTTCTGTAACAACCTCTTTTATCGGCGCGTTTTCCAACCTTGCTTCCAACGCGTTTATCTTGCCGAGAATTGCGTCCAGATTATAGTCTGTCTGGGGCATGGCGCACTTTAAAACCGCCGTTTCCAAGGTTATTTTGACGTTAAGCGAATAGCGCATATCCGTCTCGGCTTTGGATAAAATTTCTGTAACTCTGAGAATTTTATGCCCGTCGCAGCGCGAGGCAATTTCATCTATGCGCTTGTACGTCTCCGCGGGGAGGTTGACTATCTCCCGCGCGTTTTTGCAAATTTTGACTATCGCGCAATTGTTCAAAAAATTGAGCAAATCCTTTATTAAAACGCCCGCACTCTTGCCCGTTGCGAGAATTTCTTCGACGCCCGAAAGCGCGGCGGAAGAATTTTCGCACAAAATGCTTTCGGCAAGCGTTGCTACCGAGAAAAAGTCCGCGCCGCCCAAAACGGCGTTAACGTCGTCATAGGTGAGCTTGCCGTTCGCGTACGACGCGCACATATCGGCAATAGAAAGGCTGTCGCGCGCGCTTCCCGCGCCCGCGCGGGCGATTGCCGCGACCGCTTCGTCTTCGTATTTTTTGCCCGTCTTGTCGAGCACGCTTTTTATCAGCCCCTCCAAATCCTTTTGGGGAATCAGCTTAAAGTCGAACCGCATACAGCGGGAAAGTATGGTCGCGGGGATTTTCTGCGGCTCGGTCGTAGCAAGAATAAAAACCGCGTGCGCGGGTGGCTCTTCCAGCGTCTTTAAAACCGCGTTGAACGCCGACGCCGTGAGCATATGCACCTCGTCTATGATATATACCTTGTACTTGCCCGAAACGGGCGGATACTGGACGTTCTCCCTCAAATCGCGCATTTCGTCGACGCCGTTGTTTGAAGCCGCGTCGATTTCCGAAATGTCGATATTCGCGCCGTTTGAAAGCGCCTTACACGTAGCGCACGTTCCGCAAGGCGAACCGTCCGCGGGGTTTTCGCAGTTTATTGCCCTTGCGAAAATCTTTGCAAGAGTGGTCTTGCCCGTGCCCCTCGGTCCGCAAAAGAGATATGCGTGACCTATTTTGCCCGACGCTATCTGGTTTTTCAGTGTGCGCACGATATGCTCCTGACGCACGACCGTGTCGAAAGAAACGGGTCTGAACGTTCTGTAAAAAGCGAGGTATGCCATTTAGTCCTCCGCTGAAATTAATTTTTGTATTTTGTGCTTGGCACGGTTTATCGCGTTGTCCACGCTTTTCAGCGGCTTGCCGAGCGCGGAAGAAATTTCCGCCATCGTCATTCCGTCGATGTACATTACGATTGCCTTGAATTCGAGCGAGGATAACTCCCTGCTCATTTTCCCGTAAAGCTCGCGCTTGTCCTCCCGCCAGATAACCTCGTCCTCGGGACTTACGGAAGCCGGTCCGTTTTCCGTCTCGATTATGGGCGTAAAGTTGTTCAGCGCGGAGTGCTTTGCAAGCGCGCTTTTTTTGACCGCGTCCATAATGCGGTTGCGGATACAACTGTACGCGTAAGGAGAAAAAGCGCCCGCGTTTTTAAAGCAGTTCACCGCGGAATACAGTCCGCACATGCCCTCCTGCACCAAATCCTCGGTTTCGCCGCCGCTCAGAAAAAAGCGTCGCGCAATTTTGAGCACGCGTGGCTTGTATCTTTTAAACAGCTCCTCCCATGCGGCTTTATCGCCCCGCTGACAGAGAAGCACGACCTCCTCGTCGGTCACCTGCGTTTCCTCACAGCCTCGTACGCGGCGATACCCAGCGCAACCGAAGCATTTAGCGAATTGACCTTGCCCTTTAAAGGTATTGACAAAGTGAAGTCGCATTTTTCACGCGTGAGCCTTTTGACCCCGCTGTCCTCGCCGCCGACGACTATCGCGATATTGCCCTTCAAGTCGGCGTCGTATATGTCCTTTCCGTCCGCTTCCAGCGCGTACAGCCAGAAGCCGTTTTTTTTGAGTTCGTCTATCGCGCGGTTCAAGGAGTTGACCTTTGCCACCTTCATATGGTTAGCCGCGCCCGCGGAAATGCGGATAACCGCCTCGGTCACGCTCGCCGAATTGTTTGCGGGAATAACCACTCCGTCCGCGCCCGCGCACTCGGCAACCCTGATAATCGAGCCGAGGTTATGCACGTCCTCTATTCCGTCGCAAAGTACGACAAACCCGCCGTCCTCGCCGCGCGAGGAAATAATTTCGTCGAGCGAGGAATATTCGAAATCGCTCGAAAAAGCGATAACGCCCTGATGTCTGCCCTCCTCGCTTTGCTTGTCGAGCACCTTTCTGTCCACGAACTGCACGCGTACGCCGCGCTTTCTCGCCTCCGCGAAAATGCTTTTCAAAGACCCCTGCGGATTTTTTTCAAGCATCAGTTTTTCTATGTTTTTGTCGGTTTTCAGAAGTTCTAAAACCGCGTTTCTACCCTCAGTTTTCATATTTAACCCACAACGCATTTCTTCTCAAACGGCGTAAGGAAAACGCCGTTTTCGGTCACCGTTCGCGCCTTGTCTTATGCGCTCGCTCATCTCGCATTGCGTAAACAGCACACCGTGCTGTTTACAGGAAAAGCAATGCTCGTCCTCAGTTTTCATTTAATAATTCGGTAATCCTTTTATATTGTCCCGTCAGATACAAGTAGCCGAGCACCGCCTCGAACCCCGTCGAGCGGTTGTATTCCGCCACGCTTGCGTTTTTGCTTTTCGTCGATTTTTTCGCGTTTCTGCCCCGCTTGTATACCGACGTTTCCTCTTCGGAAAATTTCGGCAAAAGCTTTTCGAGTAGCTCGCTTTGCCCGTGCGCCGAAACCGACGACGAGGTCAGCTTTTGCAGCGTGCCCGTATTGAAGTCCGTCGAAAGCACAAGCTTTTGGCGGATATACAGCGAATATACCGCGTCGCCCACGAACGCGAGGGTTACGGGGCTTAAATTGCGCGCTTCGGCTTCCGAAACCGTAGTAAAAAAATCAAACATAAATACAGATTAATTTTAACATATCCGCATAAAAAAATCAATTATTAAATACTATATAGCGTGAAATTGTTTATCTGTAAAAAAAGTTTGATTATCTTAATTTCGTGCGTTCTGGCGGTCGGCGTAATAACGGGCGTGTGCGCGGGCGCGGTTGCGGCGTCCACCTCGCACACCGGCGCGTATACCGTAGTAATCGACGCGGGGCACGGCGGGGTCGACGCGGGGGTCAAGGGAATTACCACCTCCACCAAGGAAAGCGAAATAAACCTTGCGATTGCGCGGTATTTGAGGGGCTACTTTGCCGACGCGGGCTTCAACGCAGTCATGACCAGAACCACGCAGGGCGGGCTGTACGGCACGAGCACGAAGGGCTTTAAAATGCGCGACATGAAAAAACGCAAAGAGATTATCGAAAAAAACAACGCGGATATGGTCATATCCGTCCACCAGAATTTCTGCCCTATCCCCTCGAAGCGGGGCGGAACGGTGTTTTTTGACAAAACCAGCGACTGCGGCAAGGCGCTTGCAGACAGCATACAGTCCAGCCTCAACTCCATGAGCGAAAGCGTCAAAAAGAACGAGGCGCTCGCGGGGGATTACTACATGCTCAAATGCACGCAAAACCCGTCGGTAATCGTCGAGTGCGGGTTTCTCTCAAACGCCGCCGACGAAGCGCTTTTGATTACCCCCGAGTATCAGAAAAGCATTGCCTACGCCATATTCAAGGGCGCGGTAAGCTATTATTCATAAAATGCGCCGCGCGTTCGTAAGAACGCGCGGCTGTTTAATTTTTACGCCGCCTCCCGCAACTCCTCTGTCTGCGGAGTTTTCGAAGCGAGGTTCAGCACATAGCTTTCGGCGTTCAGACTCATGACAATAAACGCGATTTCCACGAACGAAAATCCAATCAGCGCGCCCGCAATCGGGTTTGTCAATACCGCGGTCAATATAAAAAGCGCGAGCGACACGACGAAAATTATGGTGTTTACCAAAAGCAGTTTCAAAACGTTTACGATATTCAAAACGGTTTTCAGTTCGACAACGTTTCTGCCGTGCACGCAGTACGCCGACACGAGCGAAATCGCCCCGAAAATCAAAAACGACATTATCGAGGTTATGAATACGCTCGGCGCCCAGACGGTAAGAAGCCACGCACTGAGCGCAATCAGTGCGGCGGTCACGAACGAGTCGACGAACAGCGCGAACATAAACTTTTTGAATGTGCGCTTCGCCATTGTCCGTCTTACCAAAAACCTCGTCAGCCAATATCCGCCGATAAGTCCTATTATGCACAGCAAGAAAAACGTTACGATTAACGCGGTCAGAGTGAACACCGCGTCGTCGACCGCGGCGGTCACCGCGTCCTCGAACGGCTTCAAGCCGCTTGCGACGATATCCAGACAGCCGTTTACCACGCCCGTAAGCCACTCTCGCGTGAGCATGATTTTGAGCGACGCAATAGGGTCGGACCAGTCGAGCGCGTTGACCGCGTCGACTATGTAATTTTTCACCGCCTCGAAATCGACGTTCGCCTCTCCCGCCGTTTCGGCAAGTCTGCCTATCAGCGCGACGACGACGGCGAACGCGCCCGGTATGAGTATCGACAGCCCGATAAACATACCGACGGCGAGCGTGCCTATCGGCGTGAAAAAGTGTTTTAGGTTTATAAAATAGTTTTTCAGTCCGTTTAAAATCATTTGTAACCTTAAAATTAAAACGGCGTTAAAAAACGCCGTTTTATTTATGACATTTTTTCGAGAAGTTTGAGGTCGATGCCCTTGTCGCCGATTTTGATAATTTCGACTTTGACTACGTCGCCGATTTTAACGACGTCCTCAACCTTTTCAACGCGCTTGTCGGAAAGCTTGGAAATGTGAATCATACCGTCCTTGCCGGGCGCAAACTCGACGAACGCGCCGAAGTTCATAATTCTTACGACCGTGCCGACGAACATATCGCCGACCTCGGGGTCGTGAGCGATGCTCAGTACGATAGCCTTGGCTTTTTCCGCATTCTCCATAGGACCTACGGTCGAGATATAGCCTCTGCCGCTGTCGTCGTCGTTGAACTCGATTTCGGTGCCCGTCTCTTCCATAATCTTTTTGATTACGCTGCCCTGTTTGCCGATAACGTCACCGATTTTGTCGGGATTGATTTCGAAGAAGATAATCTTAGGCGCATACTTCGAAAGGGAAGGCGCAACCTCGGGAACGACTTCGAGCATCTTTGACAAAATGAACTGTCTGCCCTCGTTCGCCTGATTGATTGCGGTGTGCATAATCTCTTCGGAAATGCCCTTGATTTTTATATCCATCTGGATTGCGGTAATGCCCTTCTGCGTGCCCGCAACCTTAAAGTCCATGTCGCCGAGGAAGTCTTCGAGACCCTGAATATCGGTCAAAACCTTGAATTCGCCCGTCTCCTGATTTTTGATAAGACCCATTGCGACGCCCGCTACGGGAGCCTTGATGGGAACGCCCGCGTCCATAAGCGCCATTGTCGAACCGCAGACCGAAGCCATGGACGAAGAACCGTTCGACGAAGTGATGTCGTTGACCACCCTTATCGCGTACGGGAACTCCTCTTCGGGGGGAAGCACGGGAATTAACGCGCGTTCAGCAAGCGCGCCGTGACCGATTTCACGTCTGCCGGGGGAGCGGAGTGCCTTGGCTTCGCCCGTGCAGTAGCCGGGGAAGTTGTACTGGTGCATATATCTCTTTTTGGTTTCCTCGTCAAGCCCTTCGAGCTTCTGCGCCTCGGTGAGCATTGCGAGAGTACAAGTCGTAAGCGTCTGGGTTTGTCCGCGGGTGAACACAGCCGAGCCGTGAACGCGGGGCAAAACCCCCTTTTCGCACCAGATGGGGCGGACGTCCTTCAAGCCTCTGCCGTCGGGACGGATACCCTTGTCGAATATCTTTGCGCGAACCTTTTCTTTGGTGAGATAGTATAAGCTGTCCTTGATTTCGCGGAGGTTGTCGGGATAAACGTCGGCGAAATGCTCCAAAACAACCGCTTCCGCTTCGTTCTGGCGAACCTCTCTTTCCTGTCTGTCGAACGTGTCGATAGCCCAGTCGATTTTAGCGTCGGCATACGCGCGGACTTCCTTGTCGAGGTCCTCGGGGATATGATAAAGCTCGATAACCTTTTTGGGCTTGCCCGCTACGGGCACGATTTTTTCCTCGATTTCGACGCAGATTTTCTTGATTTCTTCGAAACCGAAGGTAATCGCGCCGACCATTTCGTCGTTGGTAACCTCGTCCGCGCCCGCCTCTATCATTAAGATAGCGTCCTTGGTGCCCGCGAGATTTAAGTGAATTCTGCTTTTCGCGCGCTGAGCAAGGTCGGGGTTGATAACGTATTTTCCGTCAACGAGCCCTACCACAACCGAGCCCGTGGGTCCCGCCCAGGGAATATCGGAAATTGCAAGCGCAACCGACGAGCCTATCATGGCAAGGGGTTCGGGCGAGATATCGGGCTCGACCGAAAGCGCCTGCGCGGTGACGACGACGTCGTTGAAAAGTCCCTTGGGGAAAAGCGGACGAAGAGGTCTGTCGATAAGTCTTGCGGTAAGGATAGCTTTGTCGCTTGCCCTTCCCTCGCGCTTTTTGAAGCCGCCGGGGATTTTACCGATCGAGTACATTTTCTCTTCGTAGTCCACTTGCAAGGGGAAGAAGTCCATACCGTCGCGGGGAGCGGCGGACATACATACCGACACCATAACCGCGGTTTCGCCGCAGCGGATAACGCACGAGCCGTTCGTCTGCTCGGCATACTTGCCGGTTTCGACAATGACTTCTCTGCCGCCGATTGTAAGCGTGAATTGTTTGAAATTGTTGTTCATTAATCAAATTCTCCTTTTCTGTTCTTGTGCCTGCCGCGCCATCGCGGCAAACGAAAAAAAGGGCGAGAAATAAAAACCCGCCCCTTTTTTATTTACTTTCTTAAATTTAAAGCGGCAATTATCGAACGGTATCTTTCGATATCCTTGCTCTTTAAATAATCCAAAAGACCGCGACGGCGACCGACCATTTTAAGAAGACCGCGGCGCGAATGATTGTCGTGAATATGCTCTTTGAGATGCTCGTTCAAATGATTGATTCTCTCGGTTAAAAGCGCAATCTGAACTTCGGGCGAACCGGTGTCGCCTTCCTTCAAAGCATATTTCGCGATAACTTCGGACTTTTCCATTTACTTTATCCTCCTATGGAAATATTTGCGGGAAACAAAGCAAGCCGTCGAGTAATCGAACCCCTTTGTATCCGTAACGAATTTATAATACCATATCGGAAAAGAAATAGCAACCGTTTAAACGCAATTAAAAAATTTTCTTTTTACTCGGAAAGACATTCCATGGCAAACCGAACCCCGAATTTTATCCCAGCTTTTAAATACTCATCGACCGCACACCCCTCGCAGGTTGCCATTAAATCCGCAAAGTTTTTAAATAGCTCGGCTTGTTCTCCGTTTAACTTTCCTAACAACTCATTGTAAACATCAAATCCTTGTTTTGAGTATTTTTCATACTCTTCACCCTTATTAATAGAATTAAGCCATGCGTCATCTTGATAAATGATGTAATCCAAAATTTTATTCATAATGTAACCTCTGATTTAAAATTTGATTTATAGATAACATTATATAAACTTTTCATAAAAATATTTGATTGTCCATAAAATATGAACAATTATTAAAAAACCAGCCCGCTCCGTAACGGAGCGAGCTGTTTTTATTCTTCCTCTTCCCCGCTTAAAACAAAGCTTTCGAGAAGCACCGACTTGCCGTCGGCGGTGTATGCGACGGCGGTTTCGCGCGGGCTAATAATCTTATTCATAAAAAATCCCTTTACCTTGACGGTGTGCCGCTCGTTCCACTTATCGATATAGCAATATTGCAGCTGCTTACTCTCGCCGCCGCCGTAAGTTTTCTCCGTGTAAAAAACTCTGCCCCAGGCGAAATAGGGATTTGCCCTCAGAATTTCGTTCACGCGCTTTTTGCGCTTTATGTACTTCACCGAAAAACAGATTATCAGAACGATAATCACCGTCGGGAATATCAGCGAAAAAGTCAAAAATATAGGCTCGTCCCACAAATTAGGCAAAATAAACAAGCCGAGCGGCAATGCGTAAATCGCCAGCATACCCGCAAGGCAAATTGCCAACCACTTATAAACCTCGTTGTATTCCAACGACTTTATAGGCTGCGACGTATCGACATCCAACAGTTCGCCCGTAAGCCCGTCGAAATCGTCGTCCGAACGCGCCGCTTCGTTTTTGAGGAATTTTTGCATATCCTCGGGCACGAACGTGAACTTTTTCATAACAAAGCTTATGCTTTCGTTAAACCCGACCATTACGTACTGCCCCTCGTAAAAAGGCACTTCGCGGCAGTAATAACTTGTAAATTCGGCGCTGCGCACGCGCATTTTATCGTCGGTAAAGGTATAAGTGACCCCAACTTCGCCCTCGTAATCGTCCGACGGAATTCTGATAATGCGTACGCTTACAACTATGCCGTCGGTAAATAAACAGCCTTTTACCGCGTTTTTATTTCTGCCCGCGGCGAGCGAATAAGGTTTGCTTGTATCTAACCTGTAAAAATCAACCGCCATAAAGCTTTTGCCTTTCCTCTATTATTTTATTGAGTTTATTGATATAAGTCGGAATATCTTTCGGGGAAGCGTAGCGCTCGATTCTGCCCTCGCCGACGAACAGCTTCTTCGATATCGCGTTGCCGCCGACCGCCACGTTGTCCGAAATTTCTTCCATAACGTTTATATTATATACGCACGCCTTGCCCGTCTTGCACCAGCCGACGTTTTCGAATCCACCCGCCTGATACTTCTGGCGGTACATATAGTAGGGCGAATACCCCGCCTTTTCAAGCATTTCGCGCGAGAGGTTCACCATGTCGGCAATGCCCGAAATATTCAGCCGTTTAACGTTTTCTTTCAGCTTCGCGCCCGATTTCAGCGAAAGGGTGTGCACCGTTATATTCGCGGGGTTCAGCTCGATTGACTTTCTCAGCGAATATTCGAAGTCGCCGACGCTCTCGTCCGCAAGCCCCGCTATCAAATCGATATTGATATCGAAGTTGTATTTTTCCGCCATGGCGTACGCCCCGACGGTCTGCGCGGCGGTGTGCTTTCTGCCTATCGCTTCGAGGGTTTTGTCGTTGAACGACTGCGGATTGACGCAAATTCTCGTCACGCCGTAGTCCTTTGAAAGCTTCAACTTTTCTTCGGTGAAAACGTCGGGTCTGCCCGCCTCGACCGTATATTCGGGGATATCGGGGAACTCCTCTTTTACCGCTTTATAAATGCGTTCCAGCCGCTCGGCGCTTAAAACGAAGGGCGTGCCCCCGCCGATATACACGCTGTTAAGCTTATCTATAACGGGCTTTACGGCGTGAATTTCTTTTACGAGGCAAGAAATATATTGGTCGACGTATTTCTCGGTCGCGGTAATCGGCGCGGTAATGAACGAGCAATACTCGCACTTCGTCGGGCAGAATGGTATGCTTATAAACAAGTCCTGCCCGCCCGCGGTACCGTAAATGCCCTTCTGGGCTTCTATGGTCTTTGCGACGAGCTTTACGTTATCTTCCGAAACGTCCATTTCCTTAAAAAGGGGCTTGAAATCCCTTCCCGCGGCAAGCTCGCCGTACGCGAGCTTGGTCGGTCTTATCCCCGTAAGCGCGCCCCACGGAAGCTTGCCCTTGACCTTGGAAAGCACACTGTAAAACGCGAGCTTTGCGTATCTTTTGGCGAGGCGGCGAAAGACGAGGTCATCCTCCACCTCGCACTCCTTTTCGAAGTCGTAGAATTCGCCGCAGTATTCCACCGCGTTGAAAAATTTCCCTTCGCCGAAGGAAAAATAATGTGTAAAGTCCTCTTCTTCGCAGCCGAACGCGCGGATTACGTCCATAATTTCGGGGCGAAGATATTCGCTGTTAGTGTTTAGCATAGGGGTTGAATTTCCTTTCGTATGCGAGGGAAGTGTCCTCCTCGTGCCCGCAATATACCTTATAATCTCCGTCGAGCGCGAAAAGCTTGTTTACGCTTTCTATAAGCTTTTTTCCGTCGCCCGTAGGCAAATCGCATCTGCCGATTGAAAGTCTGAAAAGGGTGTCGCCCGTGAAGAGGTTGCCGCCCGCGACGTACGTTATGCCGCCTGCGGTGTGACCGGGCGTGTGCAACGCTTTGATTATTATGCCCGCGAGGGTTATTTCTTCGCCGTCTTTCAGCGTTTTTTCGATTTCGAATTCGGGAATAAACACCCCGCCGAAAATATTTCTGTTTTCGGGGCTGTGTATGAGCGCTTTTTCGAATTCGCCGCAGTAAATCGGTACGCCCGCCGCGTAAAATCTGCCGCAGCCGCCGACGTGGTCGAAATGACCGTGCGTCGACAGCACCGCTGCGACGGTTAAATTTTTTTCGGCGCAGACGTCAAAGAGGGCGGGCTCGGCACAGTCGATAACGACCGCGTTTTTGCCGTCCTCAGTGAGTATATACGAGTTGCTTCCGAAGCCGTAGGGCTTGACCTTTATTATCTGCATATTAATTCGTCGTTCTGAACACGTCTATAATTCGTCTGTCTTTTTTAATGCGTTTGACGAGCAAATCGATATCCGAGCGCTTGTTGAGCCTTATTTTTATCTCGAACTCCGCTTGCCCTTCCTTGTTCAGTCTGCCGTTGATTGCCGTGATTGAAAGGTGCATTGCGGCGATTTCCGCTATTATGAACGCCGTGAGCCCCTCCTTGTCCTCTGCTATGATTTTGAAGCCCGCGATAAACTCCGCGCCCTCGCCCGTCCACAAGGCGGGTTGAAGGCGTTCGGGGTCCTCGCCGCTTAAATTGGGGCAGTCCTTGCGGTGTACGATTACACCTCTGCCGCGCGACACGAAGCCGACGATATCGTCGCCGGGCACGGGATTGCAGCAGTGCGCGAAGCGCACCAAAAGTCCGCTCATGCCCTTTATTTCGACCGTGCTGGCGGGTTTTCTGATTTTGTCGTTGGACAAAACCTCGGCGGGCTTGGGAACTTCCTTTTTATAGTAGTCTATAAGTTTGCAGATTACCTGGTTTACGCTGACCGCGCCGTATCCGACCGACGCCATCATTTCGTTGACCGAAGAGAATACAAGCTTGTTTGAAAGCTTTTTGAACGACTCCTCGGTAAGAAGGTCGGCTAAGCTGTAACCCCGCCTTTTCGCCTCGGCTTCGAGCATGGTTCTGCCCGTCTTGGCGTTGGTCTCCTTCATTTCTTTTTTGAAGAACTGACGAATTTTCGCGCGCGCCGAGCCCGATTTTACGAATTTGAGCCAGTCCCACGAGGGGCCCTTAGTGTTCGGCGAGGTCAGAATTTCGACTACGTCGCCCGTGTGCAGCGCCGAATTCAGCGTGACTATGCGGGAATTCACCTTTGCGCCGACGCACTTGTTGCCGACCTCGGAGTGAATCGCGTAGGCGAAGTCGACGGGAGTCGCTTCGAGAGGCAGAGAAATAACCTTGCCGTTGGGCGTGAACACCAAAAGCTCGCTCGAATACAGGTCGTTTTTTAGGCTGTCGACGAATTCCTTGGAGTCGTTCAGACTGCCCTGCCAGTCCATTACGTCGCGTATCCACGAGAGGCGCTGGTCGAAGCCCGTCTCGGAAATTTTCTGTTCCTTGTACTTCCAGTGCGCCGCAATACCGAACTCAGCCATTTCGTGCATTTCGCGCGTGCGTATCTGAATTTCGAAAAACTGTCCGAAGTTGGTCACTACCGTTGTGTGCAGCGACTGGTACATATTGCGCTTGGGTGTCGCGATATAATCCTTAATGCGCCCCGGCACGGGCTTCCACTGTTTGTGGATTTTGCCGAGCACTTCGTAGCACTCGTCTATGGTTTCGACGATTACGCGGACGGCGGAAAGGTCGTAAATCTGGTCGAGGGTTTTGCCGTAATTTTTCATTTTACGGTAAATGGAATAAAAATGCTTGGGTCTGCCGAACACCTCGCCGTCTATCCCGCTTTCGTCCAAAAGGGTTTTCAGCTCATTTACGACGAAGTCGACCATATTGTGCCGCTGTTCGAGCTTTTGGTGTATGTTGGTCACGAGGTATTCGTACGCCTCGGGGTCGAGGTATTTCAAGCACAAATCTTCGAGCTCGCACTTAATCTGCGAAATACCCAGCCTGCCCGCAAGGGGCGTGAAAATTTCAAGCGTTTCCTTTGCGATGCGCTGTTGACGCTCGTTCGAAAGGAAATTGAGCGAGCGCATGTTGTGAAGGCGGTCGGCGAGTTTGATTATGATAACGCGCACGTCGTTCGCCATTGCAACGAAGATTTTGCGGAAGTTTTCGGCGTCCTCCTCCTCGTGCGAGGCATAGCGGATTTTATCGAGCTTGGTTACGCCGTCGACGAGGGTCAGAATTTCGCCGCCGAAATAAGTGCGGATATCCTCGGCGGTGGCGTTGGTATCCTCTATAACGTCGTGCAAAAAAGCCGCCGCGATTGACGGCGTGTCCATGCCGAGGTCTATAAGTATTTCCGCAACCGCGCACGGGTGCGTGAAATACGGCTCGCCCGAGGCGCGCTTCTGCCCCTCGTGCTGCATTTCCGCATAGCGGTAGGCGGAAAGCAAGGTCTCTCTGTCCTCGTCGGGATATTCGTAAATTTTTTCGTATACAGTACTCATAATTCCCTTACCAGATTATATAATTCGGAATTGTTCAAATCGGTCTTTATTCCGCGGTACACGGTCAGCGCGCCGCCCTCGTACGAAATGAGCGAAAGCTGTTTAAACACTTCGAGCGCGAACGCCGTCTGCACGGCGGGGAAGCCGAGCTTGCCGCCGAGCGCGATTTCCGCGCTGTCGCTCCCCGAAATATTTTTCGCGTTAGCCGAAACGGCGGCGAAAATTTTCAGAAGCTGCTCGCGGTTCGCGTCGGTCGCCTTTAAAAAGTTATTGCCCGCAAGCTCGCCGCACATAACAATTTCCTTGCCCGCAAGCGACGCTATGCGCCCGCACAGCGGGGTATCGTCTAAAAAGACAATTTGTTTGAAGCCGCTCAAATCGACGTCCGCGCGGGGTGAAATCAGCACGCAGTCGGCAAGGTTGCCCGAGGTCAGACAGAACAGCTCAACCGAAAGGCGGGATAAATTTTTGTAGTGCGAGAGGGTTGAAAACTCGCTTGCGATATACACCGTGCCGTAGCCGCACTCTCCCTCTGCGATTGCCTCGATTTCGTTTAAAGTCACTTTTTTAACCGAGCAGTTTATTTCGGGGCTTGCAAGGGTCAAGATGTTGTTGACCGAAATTTCCTCCGCGCAGCGGCTGCCCGCGGTTTTGGAGTAAACTATGTCGCGTACCGAGCCCTTTATGTACTCCCGACCGCGGAAAGTGGATATATTGTATTCGAATAAAAAGCGTTTGGGGGCGCGGCTTTCCATTAAATAGGTATACTTCGCGCCGTTGAAATATATAAGCTCGATTTTTTCGCTTTTCAGATTGACGTGCGGCGAGCCCGCCTTGACGGGACGGACTTCGAGCGCGCCCTCGTCCGCTTCGAACATCGGGCGGCGGTTGCCCACGCCGAACGGTTCTAAAAGTTCGAGCTCCTTTGCAAACCGCGCGGAATACTGCGCGGTCAGTTTACCGCTGACGTAAACGGTGGGTTCGAAGTCCTCCGCGGAGTAATTTTTCGATAAATACTCGTTCAGCGCCTCTTCGAGCTTGTCGAAATTATCCGCTTCGACGTTGACGCCCGCGGCTTGCGCGTGACCGCCGAACTCGGCTATCCACTCGCCGCACGCCTTCAACGCCTCGAACACGTTTACGCTTTCGACCGAGCGCGCCGAGCCCTTTAAAACGTCGCCGTTGCGCACGAAAAGCAACACGGGGCGGGCGTACTCGTCCGCGAGCCGCGCCGCGACTATGCCGACGAAGCCCGTATTCCAGCTTTCGTCCCAAAGCATTATGACCCTACCGTACGCGCCGCGCTCCTTTAACTTCTGCTTTGCGGAAAGGTACAGCTCGTCGCAGTATTTCTGGCGTTCGAGATTGTACGCGGTAAGCTTCGAGGCGAGGTTGAAAACAGTGTTGTCGTCCTCCGCCGTGAACAGCGCGAGCGCCGCGCGCGCGTCGCCCATTCTGCCCGCCGCGTTGATTTTGGGCGCGATGCCGAAGGCTATCGTCTGGGAATTCACCGCGCTGTCGACTTTCGATAAAAATTGGGAATAGCACTTGCGCGGGGTTTTGTTTATGAGTTTGAGCCCCTCGGCGACGATGTCGCGGTTTTCGCCCGTGAGCGGAACGCTGTCCGCAACCGTCGCGATTGCCGCAAAGTCGAGGTATTTATAGGCGCTTTCGCCGTTGAGCGCGACGCCGACTTTGAGCGCGACGCCCGCGCCGCACAAATTGTCGTAAATATAACCGTCGTTAAACTTCGGGTTGACGCAGATACAGTCGGGGAGAATTGCGGGCAGCTCGTGGTGGTCGGTTACTATTACCTCCGCGCCCTGCTCCTTGATATACTCGACCTCGTCCGCGCACGAAATTCCGCAGTCGACCGTTATGAAAAGCTGGGGAAAGTATTCCTCGAAAATTTCGTCGATTGCGTTCTTGTTCAGTCCGTAGCCGTCGCGGCGTTCGGGAACATAGACCACGGGCTCGATGCCGAAGTCCTTCAAGGCGTTGCACATTATGGTTGACGCGCAGACGCCGTCCGCGTCGTAGTCGCCGTAGACGACGACAACCCAGTCCTCGTCGCGGGCGCGGGTTATCAATCCGACCGCTTCGTCCATTCCGCTCATTTTAAAGGGCGAAATGAAGTTGGCGCGCGAAGGATTGATAAATTTCTTTATCTTTTCCCTATCGTTCACGCCCCGCCCGAACAGAATTTTGACGGTGTCCTCCAACAGCCCCGTTTCGGAGGCAAGCTGTTTTACGATATTCAGTTGTTCGTCCGAAAGTTCGTATTCGGAAACAATTCTTTTCACTTTAAATTACCAAAAAAAGGCGGGATAAGCCCCGCCCTCTTTATTCTTATTTTAAGATTTTTTCGCCGTTTTATTGGGGGTGCGGTTCGCTTTGAAATCTTCGCCGATTTTCTTGAAGCGCGAATATACCGCGGGCGTAAAGAACGCCGTACCGTAGAATGACGCAACCGCGCCAAGTAATGCGAGAACCGCGGGAGTGACTATCAACGCAACCGAAAGCGAGCTGATTGCAAGAAGCACGAATACCGCAACTGCCGCCGCCGCAATACATACCGACGTGAACGCTATGCTCATAAAGCTGTCCTTCGCGCAAGCGTCGACTTGTTCGAACGCGTCGAGCTTTGCAAAGCTTTCGTCCTTGAACTTTTTACGCATTTTATCGAACAGGAACGCACAGCCCGCCATGGTCATAAGCACGGTCAGCGCGCCGAAGGTGAACACCGACGAGCCGAGGGGTACGCGGGTTATCGCCGCAAGCGCGACGAAAAGCGCGACGTTGTGAACGTTTGCAAGCAATGCCGAAAACGCCATTGTGAGCTTATATCTTATCGCAAAGTAAATGAACTGCAAAACCATTGCCGACGCAACCGCAATCGAGCCGTAAATGAACGCCTTGCTTCCGCCCAAATCTGTTTCCACGCTGTGGAAATACGCGTTGCTCAGTTTGCTGGGGGTGTAACCCTCGCGCTCGGTATTGAGGCGGGTATGGATTGCCTCCGCCGCTTTTTTGACGTTTGCTTCGTCGGTATTTTTGTTGAATTTGAAAACGAGCTCGCCGCCGCCGTTCGTGTCGCCGCTTGTAAACGCGTAGTAGCTTACGCCGACCTTTTCGAACTCTTCGTCGCAGACGTCCTTAATGCCGTCCTCGTCGCCGAAGCTGGACAAATCGACGAACGCATAGTCGACCGCGACCATGTTATAGCTCGAATATTCTGCGCCGTAGTTGAAGAACCCGCCCGCGAGGAACTGGCAAACCAGCCCGACCGCAAGACCTATCGCTATTACAAGCGCGGAAACGATTACCATTATGTGCATTTTCGAAGAAAGCTTCAAATTAGCCATTTTTCTGTTCCTCCCTTGTGAAGCCGCAGAAGGCGAATTTATTTCTTACGGGCGAGGAGGTTACATACCACATAAACCTCGTGAACCAGTATAAGACGTATGAAGCGGTTACCGAAATGAAGAATATCAGTCCGCACGAGGCAAGCTCGCCCACGGCTACGAACGCGAGCAGAAGCGCCGCCGCGATTAACACCGCGTGAAGTTCGAGAATGCCCGTCAAAAGCTTTCTGTAACCCGATTTGACCGCAGATTGAACGATTTTACCTGCTTTGGTTTCCTTTCTTACCTTTTCGAAGAGAAGGAAATTCGAGCCGCACAGAAGCGTGAGACCGAGAACCGCGGTGATTGCGCCCGCTATCGTCAACTGAATTCCGAGAAGCATTATCGCGGTTATCAACGTAAGCGCAAAGATAACAATCATTAACGCGTTGACAAGTCCGAGTCTCTTATATTTCACTACCGAATAGATTATAAATCCGAGTATTACAAGGAGCATTGCGACGCCGAGCAGGGGTGCCGCCAAATCGCCGAGCTGCGCGCTTGCGTAAACAATCTGCGCCTCGCTCGCGTTATAGTTTAAATCGATTGTTTCGCCGTGAACGACAGAGTTGAGAATTACCGCATAATCCTGCGCGTAAGCCTCGTCAACCGAAATGTAGAAGCTGCTTCTGTCCATCACCTCGGAAACTTCGAGGGAAAGAAGCTTGTTGTCGCCGACGTAGAAGCCGATTGCTTTGTCGTCCTC
Organism: uncultured Christensenella sp.; assembly: GCA_910578195.1. Taxonomy (GTDB): domain Bacteria; phylum Bacillota; class Clostridia; order Christensenellales; family Borkfalkiaceae; genus Coproplasma. Next base: position 63,409 of record CAJTOY010000002.1, read on the forward strand.
GGCGCCCATTACAAGGTTGGAAATTATCTTAAATCTCTCCTTGCCCTCCTTCGTGAGGTTGACCTTTACGGAGTGATTGCCGCCCACGGAATATTTGCTGACGCTTTTGAAATAATCTTTGATATCCTTTTGTATGGGGGTGAGGATATAACCGTCCTTGAATTTGCTTTCGCCGACCTTGGAGTTGCGGAGCGTGAGCTCGCCGTCGTAGGCGAGAAGCTGAACGGTACGGCTTATCGCGCCAGTAGCGTTCGAACGCGCGCTTTCGTCATAACGCTTGTAAGACGAGTATGTGAAGTTGGTGGGTACGGTTACCTTTAAGGTGAACTCGTCCTGAACCGAAACGGAATACGCCGAATAGCCCTTTTGCGCGTAGCGGTTGTTGAGCACCTCCGCGTCCGCAAGCACGCTCGCTTTAAGGCTGTCGACGCCGTCGGTCAACGCGTCCTTTTCGATATAGACGTTGCCGTGACGCTCGTACTTGTTTTCGTATTCTTCGAGCTTGTCCGCGTCCTCGGGCTTACCGAATTCGAAATCGGAAACAGTGATTACGCCCTCGGGATACAGCACGGCATAGGCTTCGCCCGTTAAGTCGCCGCCCATACGGATACTGCTGATAAACGAATTATATCTGTCAACGCCGTTCGAACCCGGCACTTGCCAGGAAAACAAGGCGAAGAACGCAAGAACGGCAATTGCTGCAACTAATATTGCGGTCAATACAGCCGATTTTATTTTGCCCATTGGTTTGCTCCTAAAACATATACTTATATTTTAACTACTCTATTATAGTAAAAATTTTTATGTCCGTCAATTAATTATTCTCGCTTGAACAACATTTAACCGCGCTTTTTTGATTTTTTTTGCGCCAAAGTGTGCATACCGCACTCTATGCGCTTTTTCATCATTGCGCACGTCACCTCGTAGGGTTTGTTGATATCCCCCGCATAGTAATGGTTGTTCGCGCTGCAACCGCCGCTGCAAATAAACTTTGCAAAGCAACTCTCGCAGCCCTTGCGGGTGAAGAGGCAGTTTTCCGCAAACTTCCCTCTTATGCCGGCGTCGAGCTTGCCCTCGTACACGTTGCCCATTAAAAACTTTTTATCGCCCGCGAACTGGTGACAGGGATAAATGTCGCCGTTCGGTACTACCGAGAAATACTCGTTGCCCGCGCCGCACGCCGAAACGCGCTTTTGAAGGCATACGCCCCCCTCCAAATCGATATTGAAGTGGAAGAAATTGAAACCCTCGCCCTTTTCATGCTTTTCGAGATACTTGTCGCAGAGGTTTTCGTACTCCGCGCAAATTTCGGGTAGGTGCTCTTCCTTGATTGCAAGGTCGGGTATTGCGGTTACGACGGGTTCGAGGGAAATGCTGTCAAAACCGTTTTCCGCAAGGAATATAACGTCGTTGGAAAAATCGAGATTTTTCGAAGTGAACGTTCCCCTGACGTAATAGCTTTTATCCCCGCGCGAGCGGACGAATTTTTTTATGTTGTTTATTACGAGGTCGAAGCTGCCCTTGCCGTTTTTGGTCTTGCGGATAGCGTCGTGCACTTCCTTTCTGCCGTCGAGACTCAAAACGACGTTTTCCATTTCTCGGTTGAAAAAGTCAATCGCGTCGTCGTCGAGCAAAAGCGCGTTGGTTGTGGTCGTGAAAAGGAATTTTTTGCCCGCCTTTTCGCCACGCTCGCGGGCATACGCGACCACGTTTTTAATGGTTTGCAGACACATCAAAGGCTCGCCGCCGAAAAAGTCGGCTTCGAGCACCTTTCTGTTGCCGCTGTTTTCGATTAAAAAGTCAATCGCTTTTTTGGCGGTTTCCTCGCTCATGACTTCGCGCGCGGAGTGGTACGCGCCCTCGTCCGCGAAGCAGTAACGGCAGCTTAAATTGCAGTCGTGGCAGATATGCAGACAAAGCGCCTTGACCTCGCTTGATTTCAAAGGGTAAGCTTTGACCTCTTCCTTAAAGAGAAGCCCGCCGTCTTTGAGCGCCTTTATGTCCTCTTCTATTTCGGCGATTTTCGCGGCGGAAAGCGAGGGCTTGTCCCCGCCCTCGTATTCGGCTTTGAGATAGTCCGCCGTGTCCTTGTCGCACTCGTGCAGACTGCCGCTGCCGACGTCGTATATGTAATATGTATCTTTATAGTTGAAAACGTGTATCATAGTAATGCCGTATTCGCGGTTTATAAGCGAACAAGACAAGGCAAGCGAGCATTTTCGATGGGGAGTTTACAATGAAGTAAATGAGCCGAGAAAAGCGCACGCTTAACGCCGTATTGTGAAGGTTATAAACCGCGAAAAATGAGGAGCAGAGAATTTTCTGCTCCTTACTCTTTTAATATCTTATTATCTGCCTTGATTTTCTTTTTCGGGATTTTGTTCTCTTGTAATTCTTTCACAGCTCTGGTTGCCGACCGTGCAGCTTGTTTTACAAGCGGACTGGCAAGTGCTTCTGCATTCGCCGCAGCCGGTTACTTTTTTATCGAGGGGAGTTGCTATCGTCTTAATCATTATGAAATCTCCTTTAAACTGTTTTTATGACACAATTATAAAATAATATAAAGGAAAATGCAAGTATTTTAAGCGCCCTTTTTAATATTGACGGCGATAATGCCCGATATACCGCCCGCAACCACACCGAGCAGAATTTCTATCGCGAACTTCCAGCTTACCGCAAGCGAGCCCGAAATCAGTCCGTACAGAAGATATGTAACCAAAACGGCGGCAAGCCCGTATATCGCGCCCTTGATAAGCCCCTTTTCGCCCCTTATGAAAATAAGTCCGCCCGCCGCAATCGAGATTATTTTAAACACCTGATTCACGGGTTTGACGGCGTCGAGCGGCAAACTGAAAAGCTGAATTATAAGCGTGAATATCAGCACGAACGCGAGCGAAATTATAACCGCCGCGGCCGCCGCCTTGACTATCTGAAAAATACTTTTACGCATAAAAAACCCTCCGCTTTAATCTATGCGGAGGGTTTATATTTTTAGTCCTTTTTAGCCGATTTTTTGCTTGAAGGCTTTTTTGCGGGCGCTTCCTCGACGACTTCCGCCGCGGGCTCCGCCGCTTCTTCGACTGCGGGCGTTTCTACGACTTCTTCGGTTACAACCTCTTCAACGGGCGCTTCTTCTTTCTTTTCGTCCTTGTCCGCCACTGCGTCGGTCTGGTAAATGGCTTGTCTGTCGAACTTGATAAAGCATTTGCCCGACTGCTCGGTACCCGTTTCGAGCACGAAGGTATTTTCCTCGTTGTCGACCTCTACGACGATGCCGCAGATGCCGCCGATGGTTTTTACCTTGTTGCCGGGCTTGACCGAATCAATCAGCTTTTTCGCTTCTTCTTCCTGCTTTTTGCGGCGCTTGCCCGAAAAGATAAACATTACGACGATTGCCACAATCATAACGCCGAGTATGACGTAAGTGAAAATTGTAGAAGATTCTACCAAAAGAGAACTTATCATTTTATTAACTCCAAACTTTTTCTATATTTTAGCTTTTTTATCGACGGTTGGCAAGCAATTTTTGCGCCCGTACGAAATATTGCACCAAACTTTCACGCGTTTTTGACCGAATTATTTAAAATCGCCGTAATTCGCGTAAAATTCGTTTGCGAACTCCGTGAGACTGTCCGCGAAAATCGCCTCGCGCATGTCGCGCATGAGCCTATGCAGGAAGGTTATGTTGTGTAGGCTCAACAGCATGGACGAAAGCATTTCGTTGACGTTGATAAGGTGCCTCAGGTACGCCTTAGTGTAGTTTTTACAGCAATAGCAGTCGCAATTTTCGTCAAGGGGCGAGAAATCCTCCTTGTAAATTCCGTTGCGCGCGACTACTTTGCCTTTGGACGTGAACGCCGTGCCGTTGCGCGCGACGCGGGTTGCGAGTACGCAGTCGAACATGTCCACACCCCGCTTAACCCCCTCTATAAGACAATCGGGGCTGCCCACGCCCATTAAATAGCGGGGCACGCTTTCTGGAAGTTCGGGGCGCATAAGGTCGAGAATTTCATACATTCTCTGTTTGGGTTCGCCGACCGAAAGCCCGCCTATCGCTATGCCCTCGGTTGCGAACGGCTTCGCGCGCCGCAGACTCTCCATGCGCAAATCGTCGAAGATATTGCCCTGAATTATGGGGAAAAGCGCCTGGTCGTCGCGGGTCTTGGAATCGAGACAGCGTTTCAGCCAGCCGTATGTGCGCTCCATAGCGGTTTCGGCTTGCGCGTGAGTGAAGCCTATTTCGCTGCACTGGTCGAACTGCATTATAATGTCCGCGCCGAGGTTTTCCTCGATAGACATGACCTTTTCGGGCGTGAAAAGATATTTCGCGCCGTCCACGTGCGAATTAAAATATACCCCTTCATCCTTGATTTTATTCAGCTTCGTAAGGGAAAAAACCTGAAACCCGCCGCTGTCGGTCAGAATGGGTCCGTCCCAGTTCATGAACTTGTGCAGTCCGCCCGCCTTTTTAACGAGCTCGTCGCCCGGGCGCACGAATAAATGATATGTGTTCGAAAGAATTATGGATGAGCCCGCCTCTTTCAAGTCGCGGGGGTACACCCCTTTAACCGTCGCCTGCGTGCCGACGGGCATATATACGGGCGTTAAAACGTCGCCGTGCGGGGTGTGAAAAACGCCCGCGCGCGCGCCCGTGTGTTTATCTATATGTTGTACTTCGTAAGAAAAAAATTTGCTCATAGTTGATTAATTATATTTCCGTATTTGCACGGGAGACAGGATTGCTTGGCTTAGAAGCAAGCAGGTCGAGGAGCGCAAGCTTTTTCGAGGGGAGCATACACAGATGTATGTGACCCGATAAAAAGCGAAGCGCAACAAAGAGATGCACCGCTTATAAGACAAGCATCGCGTCGCCGAACGAGAAAAATCTGTACCGCTCACGAACCGCCAAATTATATAAATCAAGAATTTCTTCCCGCCCCGTCATTGCGGCGACGAGCATTATAAGCGTGCTTTCGGGCAAGTGGAAATTCGTGATAAGCGCGTCCACGCACTTGAATTTATAGGGCGGATAAATAAAAATTTCGGTGTTGCCGCGGCAAGCCTTCAAAAATCCGTTTTCGTCCGCCGCGCTTTCAAGCGTTCTGACCGAGGTAGTGCCGACGGCGATTATCCTTCTGCCCTCGCGTCTGGCGCGGTTTATCGTTTCCGCCGCCTCCGCGCTCACCTCGTAATACTCCGAGTGCATTTTGTGGTCTGTGATTACCTCTTCCTTGACGGGGCGGAATGTTCCGAGCCCGACGTGAAGAAGCACCTTTGCGACCTCTACGCCCTTTGCCTTGATTTTTTCGAGCAGTTCGGGCGTAAAGTGCAGACCCGCGGTCGGCGCCGCCGCCGAGCCCTCGGTCTGCGCGTAGACCGTCTGGTAACGGTTTTTATCTTTCAGCTTTTCCTTGATGTACGGCGGAAGGGGCATATTGCCCGCCTCGTCCAGAATCTCTTCGAAAACCCCGTCGCAGAAAAATCTCACTATCCGCTCGCCCGAGGGTTCGATTCCCTCGATAACCAGCGAAAGCTTGTCCGAAACGGTAAGCCTTTTGCCGACAGCGCACTTTCTGCCCGGCTTTACGAGCACCTGCCACACGTCCAAATCCAGCCTTTTTAAAAGTAGTACCTCGACCGCGCCGCCGTGTTCGGTATGCGCGTACAACCTTGCGGGAAGCACCTTTGTGTTATTCACCACAAGCACGTCGCCCGCTTTCAGATAGTCGACTACGTCGCGGAAAATTTTATGCGAGGCGGTTTTGTTTTCTCTGTCGTAGACGAGAAGGCGCGAGCTGTCGCGCGGTTCCGCGGGGGTCTGGGCAATCAGCTCCTCGGGTAAATCATAGTAAAAATCGGTCTTTAAATATTTCATCGGTCTTTATCGAACAAGGAAAGCTGCGCCTTTTGTTTTTCGTTTATTTTGAAGCCCAGATGCTCGTATCCGCCGCGGAGTGGCATTCTGCCGCGCGGCGTTCTGGCTATGAAGCCGAGCTGTAAAAGATAGGGCTCGTACACGTCCTCTATCGTGCCCGCGTCCTCGTTTATCGTCGCGGCGAGGGTTTCCAACCCGACGGGCTTGCCGTCGAATTTTTCTATCATGGCGCGCAACAGGCTTCTGTCTATCTCGTCGAGCCCGAGCTCGTCTATCTCCATTTTGCCGAGCGCGAAATTCGCGTCGCCGACCGTCACCGAGCCGTTGCCGTTAACCGTCGAAAAGTCGCGTACGCGCTTTAAAAGTCTGTTTGCGATTCTGGGAGTGCCGCGCGAACGGCGGGAAATTTCCACCGCTGCGGCGTCGTCTATCGCTATGCCGAGGGTCTTTGCGCTGCGCAAAACTATCTCTTTGAGCTCGGCGGGGGTGTACATTTCGAGGCGGCAGATAATGCCGAACCTGTCGCGTAGAGGATTTGCAATCATGCCCGCGCGGGTGGTCGCGCCTATCAAGGTAAACTTCTTTAAAGAAAACCGTATGTTCCGCGCGCTCGGCCCCTTGCCGACGATTATGTCGAGCGCGTAGTCCTCCATCGCAGAATAGAGTATTTCCTCCACGCTGTGGTTCAAGCGGTGTATTTCGTCTATGAACAGCACGTCGCCTTCGTTGAGGTTGGTGAGTATCGCCGCCAAATCCCCGCTTCTCTCTATCGCGGGCGCGGAGGTCATTTTCAGCTGTCCGCCCATCTCGTTGGAAATTATATGCGCGAGCGTGGTTTTGCCGAGACCGGGCGCGCCGTATAAAAGGACGTGCTCCAACACCTCGCCCCTCGTCTTTGCGGCGTTCATGTACACTTTTAAGTTTTCCTTGACCTTACTCTGCCCAACGTACGCTTCGAGGGTCTTGGGGCGGAGTACGTTTTCCTCGAAATCGTATTCGCCCTTAGTGCTTTGCACTAATCTGTTTTCGCCCCCGAACTCTTCGGGTTCTTCGTCGTCAAAAAACATTTTACATTCCTCTTAAAGCGAGCATTATAATATCTTCAAGGCTTTCCGCACCGTTCGCGCGGGCGCGGGCAATCGCCTTTTCGCTTTCCGCACGGGTGAAGCCCAGCGTCATGAGCGCGACTACCGCGTCCTCGCCGCCGCTTTCCGGTGCGGGCAACGGCGCTCCGCCCGCGGGGGCGGAAGAGTTCGCGGAAACCTTTTCGCGCAGTTCCAAAATTATACGCTCGGCGGTTTTCTTGCCGAGCCCTTTTATTGTAGAAAGCTTTTTAACGTCCGAGGTGGCGATTGCCGCCGCGAGCTCGCCTACGTTCATGCCCGAAAGCACGGTTATGCCCATTTTCGGACCCACTCCCGAAACGGTTATAAGCTTTAAGAACATATTCTTTTCCTCGGTCGAGGAAAAGCCGTACAGTGCGACGCCGTTTTCGTTCGCGTTGAGATAAGTGAAAAGCTCGCCTTCCTTTTTGCCCGACAAAGCCGAGTATGCGGAATACGAACAAGTCACCTCGAAGCCGATGCCCGACGGCGTTTCAATCAGCGCGCACTCGGGCGTAAGCGATAAAATTTTACCCTTTAAAAAACCTATCATATTATTTACCTTATGTTGAACAGCTTGCCGAAGCGCGAGGTGTGCGCGTGGCACAGCGCGACCGCAAGCGCGTCCGCCGCGTCGTCGGGGCGGGGAATTTTGTTTAAATGCAGAAGGGAAGTCACGACGTGCTGCATCTGGATTTTGTCCGCCTTGCCGTAACCCGTCAGCGACTGCTTTATCTGGTTGGGCGTGTACTCGTACAGCCGCCCGCAGTACTTAATGCAAGTTAAAAGCATTACCCCCCTCGCATGCGCGACGGGAATTCCCGTGGTTATGTTCTTCGAAAAAAACAGCTCCTCCACGGCGATTTCCTCGGGCTTGTATTTGTTCAGAATTTTGTTTATGCCCTCTTCGAGCATTGCAAGCCTTACGGGCAGACTTTCGTCCTTCGGGGTAAGCACCACGCCGTAGTCCACGGCGACGGTGTTGTCGTTTTTAAGTTTTTCGACCACGCCGTAGCCCATTGTGGCAAGTCCGGGGTCAAGTCCTAAAATAATCATGAGTAACACATTTATTTTACTTTAATCCGCCGCATAAGTCAACTTATATTTAATCTGCATTAAAAGTAGTTATACTTTTTACGGTATACACAAAAGAATATTACCGCCACAACCGTCGCGCCCGCCTCGGTCGCGAACATTGCCCACCATATTCCGTCCACGCCGAAAAGTACAGGCAAAAGAAAGACGAACACGGTCTGAAACGCGAGTGAACGCGTCAAAGACAGTATTGCCGAAACAACGCCGTTATTGAGCGCGGTAAAAAAGCCCGAGGAATAAATAGTAAATCCCGAAAAGATAAACGCGAACGAAAACAGACGGAACGCATGGACGGTCAGTTCGTACAAATCATTGTCGTACCCGACGAAAAGCTTTGCAAGCGGTATTGCAAGGGCTTGCGCCAGCCCCGACAACACAACGCCGCCCGCCGAGAGAATTATCAGACTTTTCACGAAAATATTTTTCAGCTCGGCGGAGTTTTTTGCGCCGTAATTATAGCCGACTATCGGCGCGCTGCCCATAGTATACCCTATCGCAAGCGCAAGAAAAATTAGCTGGACGTACATAATTACGCCGTATGCCGAAACGCCGTTTTCGCCGTAAAACTTCATAAGCTGCACATTGTACAACATACTGACGACGGAGGACGCGACGTTCGTCAAAAGCTCGGACGAGCCGTTCGCACAAGCAACCAGCAGCGGTTTCAATTCAATTCTTGTCCTTACGAATTTCAAAAGACTGCCGTTTTTTCGCATAAAATAAATAATCGGAATTACGCCGCCGAGCATCTGACCTATTCCCGTAGCTACGGCGGGACCC
>CAJTOY010000002.1:72271-277861 GCA_910578195.1 uncultured Christensenella sp.
GCCCCCGCCACGCCCCACTTGAAGCCCACGATAAAGAGTGCGTCGAGCGCGGCGTTCGCACAACCCGCAACCAGCGTTACCACAAGCCCGAGCCTCGGTTTCTCCGCTGCGGCAAGAAAGCTTTGGAAAATATTTTGAAGCATATAAAACGTAGTGAAGCCCACCACTATCCTGCCGTACAGCACGCAGTCGTCAAGCATTTCCCCGCTCGCCTTGCCCGCGCCCAGAAGCCGCGCGACGGGGCGCATCACCGCAATTCCGATTGTCGTAAGCGCAACGCCGAGCGCGACCGCGAACGCTATCAACATAGTAAAATATCCGTTGGCTTTATTACTGTCGTTCTCGCCCAGCACCTTTGTAACGAGCGCCGTGCCGCCCGTGCCTATCATAAAGCCCACGCCGCCCAAAATCATAGTGAACGGCATTATGAGATTAACCGCAGCAAACGGCGTTTTGCCGACGAAATTCGAGATAAAAAAACCGTCTATTACGCCGTAAACGGAAGTTACAACCATCATAAACACCGACGGCAGAACGAATTTGAACAATTTGCCGAAATTAAAGCTATCCGAAATTTTAACTGTCATAATCCTTTCTCCTCCATAAAAAAAGGCGCCCGATTATTTTACAATAACCGAGCGCACCCGACATCTTCTCCGACCGCGGACGGCTTGCGCCGCCCGACTGCTGCGGCAGCCGGTCCTCCGATGACATTTATATTAAGTTTGCATAACGTATTATATTAAACGTAAAAAAACATGTCAAGCGTTTGCGCGCAACTATTTTTTATAGCTGTCCGCAAGCGCTTTAAACGCGGGAAGCGCGCGCTTTATCATATCGGGCGAAACGCAGTAGGAAATTCTGACGTAGCCCTTGCAGCCGAAGTCGTCGCCGGGGACGAACAAAAGCTCGTACTTTTTCGCGCGTTCGGAAAACGCTTTCGCGTCCGCTTCGGGCGATTTGACGAAGAGATAAAACGCGCCGTCGGGCTTAACCGCGGTAAAGCCGTATTCTTCGAGCGCGGCGCACAACACGTCGCGGCTTTTTTTATAAACCGAAATATCCGAGGTCACGCCGCACACTCTTGCGATAAGCTTTTGAAAAAGCGCGGGCGCGCAGACGAAGCCGAGCGCGCGTCCCGCGCCGAGCACGCCTGCATAAACGTCGGAAAATTCCTCCATTTCGTTATTGACCGCGATATAACCTATTCTTTCGCCCGGAAGGGAAAGACTTTTCGAATAAGAATAGCACACAATGCTGCGCTTATAGTAGTTCATTATGAACGGCACCTTTATTCCGTCGTCGAAAACAAGCTCGCGGTACGGTTCGTCGGAAATGAGATAAACGGGGTTGCCCGTCTTTAAGGTATGCCTTTCGAGAACGGCGCAAAGCTCCTTTATAACTTCCTCGCGGTAAACAACGCCGCTCGGATTGTTGGGAGAGTTGATAAGCACCGCCTTCGTGTTTTCGTTCAGCGCCCTTTCGAGTTTTTTTATATCGGGCTGGAAGGTTTCGCCGCTTTCGAGGGCGACAAGCTTCGCGCCCGCATGCGCGGCAAAAACTCTGTATTCGGGAAAGAACGGCGCAAACGTAATGACCTCGTCGCCGCCGTTGCACAGCGCGTTGAGCGTCACCGTGAGCGACGCCGAGGCGCCGCACGTCATATAAATGCAGTCCGCGTTAAGAGAGGTTGAAAACCTTTTATTCAGATAGTCGGAAATTGCCGCACGCGCTTCCAAGTCGCCCTGCGCCGAAGTATAGCCGTGCAATGCGACGGGGTCGGTATTTAAAAGCCCGCGCAAAGCTTCTTCGACCTCCTTCGGGGCGGGAACGCTGGGGTTGCCTATCGAGAAATCGAACACGTTCTCCGCGCCGATTTCCGCCTTGCGTTTTTTGCCGTATTCGAACAGCTCGCGAATCGACGAGCGGACTTTACCTAAGTTTACGTTTGTTTCATTAAGCATAATTCACCTCCTATACATTATAGCACGTTCGAAGTATTATGGCAACAAATTAAAAAGCCTCCCGCACGCGGAAGGCTTTAACCCGTTAAATCTTTTCTGAAACTTTCCATTATTCGGTTTTCTATTCGCGACACCTGCACCTGCGACACGCCGAGCATGTTCGCGACCTCGCTTTGCGTCATGTCGCGGAAGAACCGAAGCACGATTACCTTTCGGTCGCGCTCGTTCAAAGAGGCTATCGCGGTCTTTAACTGCAAGGCTTCGATAATGTCCTCTTGTCTGTCCTCGACGGGCAGCTTTTCCAAAAGCTCCTGCGTTTTTTCGTCCTTGTACTCGCCCTGATTGTAAATAGATACGGGCATATGCGTCGAGCCCATGGTAAACACGACCTCGCTTTCGGGCATACTGAATTTTTCGGCTATGATTTTAACCGTTGGCTGCGAACCGTGAGCTACGGAGTATTCCTCGATAAAGGCGTTAATCTGCTTTGCGCAGCTTTTAATCGCGCGCGAGACCTTGATGCTTCCGTCGTCGCGCATAAAGCGCTTTATCTCGCCCGCTATCATAGGGACGGCATAGGTCGAAAAGCGCACCCCGAAGCTTTCGTCGAAGCCGTTTATGGCTTTTAAAAGCCCCATGCTCGCAAGCTGGTACAAATCGTCGTACTCGACGCCCTTGCCGAGGTATCGCCTTACTATACTTTTTATGAGGTTGTTGTTTTCCAGAAGCAAGGTTTCCTTCGCGCCCGCGTCGCCTTGCTTGGCTTTCCGTATCATACAGTTCGTCTCTTCGACGTCAAGCATTCTCCACTTCCGCTTCAAAACTTTTCGACATATATACGACCGTACCCTCGCCCTGAATGGAATTCACCGAAAATTCGTCCATAAACGTCTGCATTATGGTGAAGCCCATGCCCGAGCGCTCGTCGGAAGGAAGCGTCGTGTAGAAGGGCTGTACCGCTTTCTGAATGTCGGGTATGCCCTTTCCCGTGTCGCTTACCTTTATATGTAGTTCGTTTCCCTCTATCTCGCACTCGACCGTAACCAAACCTAAGTTGCCTCTGTACGCGTGAACGGTGCAGTTCGTTACCGCCTCGGATACGGCGGTCTTGACGTCGGACAGCGCCGAAAGCGAAGGGTTCAATTCAAGACAGAACGCGGCGACCGCGTCGCGCGCGAACGCCTGATTGATGGGAAGTGAATAAAATTGAAGTTTAAGATAATTCCTTGTCATTTTCCTTATCCTTATTCAGCCTTGGGAATAAGCGAATAAATTCCGCTGAGATTGAGTATTTTGTCCGCCGCGAAGTTGGGGTTTTCTATGTACAGCGGAACAGCCAGCCTCGAAGCCTTTTTATATCTGCCGATTAAAAACCCGATGCCGGTCGAGTCCATAAACGCGACCTCCGAAAGATTGATAACGACTTTTTTTGCGTTCGCGTTTTCTTCTATCAGTCTGTCGCACTTTGCACGCGCTTCCTGCGCGGTATACTCGTCCATTTCACCGGACAGATTTATGTATAAAATTTTGTCACGCAAGTATCCCGTCACCGTCATAATTTTCTGCTCCTCGGCTTTAAATATTACTATACCTCCGCGGTAGAATTTTGGATAAATCGCGCGGATTTGCGCTTGTTTTGTCGGAAACGAAAGAGCCGCGCGCGTATTGAATACGCGCGCGGCTTTTTTATTATACGTTATTATATTCAACGCTTGCGCTTTACGGGCACGGGCGTTATGCTTTCGAGAATTCCCACGACCTTTTGCGTAAGCTCGGTATTCTCGATATCGAGAATGTAGTGCTCCTTCGCGCCGCGGTAGGGTATGCCGCACTCCGCGTCCGCCAAAAGCTCGGACAGCGGTTCGAGCTTTTTGACGAAAACCGTACTGTCGCAGACGAGCAGTACGGGCTTGTCGTTGGCGTATACCATGTATTCCCCGAACATTTTCTTGTACTTCAAATCGAAGCCCTCGATCTGACTGCACACAAACTCGATGTAATCTTGTGAAGTTGCCATTTTATTTTCCTCCGTTGATTTTTGTCGTTTTTTAATTCTCGTCCAGTTCACGAATGCATAGAGGTCGCTGACGAGAAACGCGGCAAAGCAAATCACCATGGGCAGATATGTAAGACTTTCAATGCTCGCCAAGACCCACATTATAATTAAAACCACGTCGTTCGCGGCATAGAATACGGCGTAAAATCTGCTTCTGCGCGCCGTCAGATACGCCGCCATAAACGACGTAAGCACGGACACCGTGCTTATTATAAGGTTGCTTGTTTCAAGCGCGCCGAGTATAAAGTAAAACGCAACGGTTATCGCGGCCGCGCCAGCGGCGAACAAGCACCATTCCAAGCGGGAAAGGGTGTTTACCTTTACCTCGCTTTTGTTGCCCTTGTACGGATTTTTGAGCCACGTTATAAGCGCGAAAACCGCCATGGGCGCGCTCATTCCGAGATAGGTTATCATTTCGCCGTAGTACTTGAAGGTGTACGAAATTATGCCGTAAAACACGCCGAACACGATTGTAAGCGCCTGCCCTATCGGGTTGCCCTTAGCAATTAAAATAAGCGAGGTTATGCCTATCAGCGAGCCGACGAGATAGTGATACTTGTCGTTTTTAAACACGAAAAAGCCGACCGTTATCGAGACCGCGCTCAACGCCCATATAAGCCACTCGGTTACGGTTATGCTTTTAAGAAATTTCTTCATTTTAACTCCCAAAAAAAAGCATTCTGTTTATATCTTCAAAGACCTATCGATATAAACAAAATGCTTTTCGCATTCGCGGTTACCCGGTGGTAGCCGCTTTTTTTAGTTTTGTATCATTATACCGATTTACCGAAGAAAAGTCAAATGTTTTTCAGGAGAGTTCGGCGGCAAGCCTTTCTATCTGCGCTTCCGCATCATTATCGATTGCGGACTTTACCGTAACAGCGGTGTTGCAGAAAGAAATGTTTTTGAAGTTTTCGAACGAGGCGCGCATAACCCTCGCCGCCGCGGGCGCCCAGCTTCCGTTTTCGATAAAGCCGACCGTGCGGTTACTGAAATTCTTCGATTTCAACTTGCTTATAAAGCTTTCGGCGCAAGGCAAAACCGAGCCGTCGTAAGTGACGCTTGCCAGCACGAGCTTAGAGTATTTAAACGCCGCCGCAACCACCTCGGACATATCGCAGCGGTTCAAATCGAACACCTCTGTTTTTATACTTATTTTTTCGGCAAGCTTTCCCGCGGCGGCCGCCGTGTTGCCGTACACCGACGCGTACGCAATCAGCACGCCCTCCTCTTCGGGGCGGTAACTGCTCCATGCGTCGTATTTATTTATATAATATGAAAGGTTGTCTTTGAGCACGGGTCCGTGCAGAGGGCAGATAGCGGCAATATCGAACGCCGAAAGCTTTTTTAAAACGTTCTGCACGGGTATGCCGTACTTGCCCACGATATTTATATAATATCTGCGCGCCTCGTCGAGCCACTCCTCTTCATGCGACAGCGCGCCGAACTTGCCGAACGCGTCCGCAGAGAAAAGCAATTTATCCGTCTTATCGTAGGACATCATGACCTCGGGCCAGTGCACAGAGGGTGCAAAAACAAACTTTAACGCGTGCTTGCCCAAATCAAGCTCGTCCCCGTCCTTTACGATTAGCTTGTTTAAAGCGATATCGCCGTAAAACCTTTCAATCAGCACGAACGTCTTTTCGTTGCCGACGACGGTCGCCGAGGGATACCTTTTCAAAAACGCGGGTATGCTTGCCGAATGGTCGGGCTCGACGTGCAAAACTATGAGATAGTCGGGCGTTGCGCCGTTTAAAGCGGCAGAAAGATTTTCGAGCCACTCTTTTGTTTTGCGGTTGTCCGCGGTATCGAATACCGCAATTTTTTTATCGAAGCAAATATACGAGTTGTATGACACTCCGAAAGGCACCTTGTACTGCCCCTCGAAAAGGTCGAGGTCGGTATCGTCTGCGCCTATATATTTAATATCTTCCGTTACGTTAAACATAAAATCCTCTTTAAATTTCTACTTCGCCTATTTTGTTGGCTTTCAGCGTTTCGTTCCAAAGCCCGTCGTTTGCAAACCTTACGCAGTACAAGGGTTTTCCGCCCTCTTCCCCGCCGTAAACGCGAAGATACACCGTGTACTTCCCGCTTTCGGTTTCGGCTGTTACCGAGTATTCCTCTTCGCCCAAAAAATCCTCTGCCTCCCGCTCAAACTTAACCTCGCCGTTTTCGTCGGTGAAGATAAGCTTTGCCCGCTTAATTTTATTCAGATTGCCGAAGCCGACGTTTTTTAATTTGAGCGTGATTCGAAGATTGTCCGACAGCGCGAACACAGAATTCGTCAAAACAAATCTGTAACCCATGCGGTTTTCGATATATTCGAACGCGGTTTTGCCGTTATAGTTTTTATCTTCGCCGCCGTAAGTACTGTTTTTCCACTTTTTTATAACCGCGTCGTTCCACTCGGCGTTGAGATAGCTCAAATGAATTTTGTGCATTTCGGGCAAGCACACGTCTATGTCGTGAAGCTTGCTGTCGGGTACAACCACCTCGCCGCCGAACGGCAGATGGTTTGTCTGACCGCTTAAAAACGATATTTCCCTTTCGCGGTCGGTATACGTTCCCAAATCGCTGTCCGAGCCCAGATAGCCGTCGTTATACAGCCCGAGCATGTACGCCTTGTCGGTTTTTCCGACCTTGAAATTATCGATATCCTTCAAGGTAATACCGAGATAATCGTAAATCATTTTGGGCGTGCGCACCAGCACGGGGATATTTTCGGTTTGCGTCAAAAACTTGTCGGCAATTGGCGTTATGTTTTCGGCGTTGGCAATCTTGCTCGAATGCATTTCCCCCCACGGACCTATCAAGCCCGCCTCTATCGCGGTCACGGCGTCGGAGTATCCGTTCAGCACGCCGCACGTCTGTTCGACGTGCTTCAATATTGTAGGCAAGGACGGCTCCTTGTCCTTGCTGCCGCCGAAGCCGGGGTCGTAGGCGAACCTTATCACCGCGTTTTTGTCCTTTCCCCTCAAAAATGACAACAATTCGTCCAACCCGTCGAGCGCGGGTCGGGTCAAAGGCTTGTCGGCGGCGCCGTTCACCGCCTTGGAAAAAGCGCTTATATCCACGCGCAAATGATATAGCTGCGTTTCGGCGTTCACTATATTTTTGTTATAGGTCAAGCCGTCCTCGGTCGCCTTTACATAAATGGGGCGGTAAAAGCCCTGGTCGGGATTATTTATCCGCACGGTGCTTTCGGTATAATCAAGCTGTTGAACCTCGCCCGCGTCCTTTGCGCACGCCGAAAAAAACAAAACCGAGACCGCGGCAACCACTGCCGCCAACGATAAAAACTTTTTTATTTTCATATTGACTTATTATAAATCTTTTATAATAAAAAATCAACTGTATGATATTGACTATTCGACCCGGTTAAACTATAATTTAAAAAAACGGCGAGGCGGAATATGGCATTCAGATATTTAAACGGCGCCTGCATAGACGACAATATTCTTACGAGATACAAGTCGGGCAAGGGCAACGAAGAACTTATAACTATTCCCGAAGGGGTTACCGAAATCGGCGAAAGCGCTTTTTCGGGCGAAAGCTTTAAAAACATAATATTAAACGTCGAGAAAGTTGGCGACTACGCGTTCAACTATTGCCACAACTTAAAAGGGGTTACTCTGTGCGAGGGCTTGCGCGAGCTCGGTAAATGGGCGTTCAACAGCTGTAAAAGGATTGCGGCTATTCATATCCCCTCCACCCTTATTAAAATGGACAGAAAGGAACAGCCGTTCAACAACTGCTCGAATTTAAAAAGCATTACCGTCGAGGAAGACAACCCCGTATATCATGCGAAGAATAACTGTCTGATTGAAACGAAAGCGAAAATTCTTCTGTGCGGATGTTCGACCTCGGTTATACCGAAAGACGGAAGCGTCGCCGTTATCGGCAAGGGCGCGTTTGTAAGGCAATTCGCGCTCGCTTCGATAGATATCCCCGACAGCGTTACTAAAATAGGCGAGCTTGCGTTTTTGTTATGCAACTCTTTGAGTAAAGTTGTAATTCCCGACAGCGTAAAAACAATCGGCGCTTCGGCGTTCGAGGGCAGCGGAATTAAAGTACTGCGCTTGGGAAGCGGGGTCGAAACGATAGGCGCGGGCGCGTTTACGAGCTGTCCGTATCTGACCGAGGCGACCGTGCCCGACAACGTCAGGTCAATCGGCGGGCGTATATTTGCAAACTCGGGGTTAAAGTCGGTAAAGCTCGGCAAAGGCATAAAAACCGTGCCCGATGCGGCGTTCAGAAATTGCGAAAATTTAACCGAGGCAATTCTTCCCGAAGGGCTTGTTTCAATCGAAAAAAACGCGTTCAGAAACTGCTGTACGCTTGAAAAAATTTGCATACCCGCGAGCGTTACCTACATAGGCGCGGGCGCGTTCCAATCGTGCAGAAAGCTGAAAGACGTTATCATAGAAAACGAAAATACCGTAATCGCCGAGGACGCGTTTACAAACTGCGCCTATCAGCCCCCGAAAATTGAAACGAATACGGATTTCGAGTTAAACGGCGCCTCGCTTATAAAATATAAGGGAAGCGGCAAACAGATATCCATACCCCAAAGTGTTACCAAAATAGCCGACAAGGCGTTTAAAAACAGCGCCGTCGAAGAAATATTCATACACGCGGGCGTGACCGCCATTTCCGTTCACGCATTCGAAAACTGCGAAAATCTGCGCACGCTCGAAATCGAAAAAGCGAATAAAAAATTCCGCAGCGAGGGCAATTGCATAATAAACAAAAAAACCGACACGGTTGCCTGCGGCTGTGCGGAAAGCGTCATACCCGACGGCGTCAAGGTTATCGGCGTCGGCGCGTTCAAATTTTGCAGGGGGTTAAAATCCGTTCATATTCCCGCAAGCGTGGAACGCATCGAGACCGACGCTTTTTTGAATTGCTATGAGCTCGAAGAAGTAACGTCCGAAGAAGGGCTTGAATTTATCGGTCACCACGCCTTTAAGAACTGTAAAAATCTTAAAAGCGTTACGCTTGCCCGCGGACTTAAAACAATCGACAGCGGCGCATTTGAAAGCTGCAAAAAACTCAGATATCTGAGTTTGCCCGAGGGGCTGGAAACTATTAAACAAGCCGCTTTCTATGAGTGTACCGACCTTGAAGAAATTTATCTTCCCGACGGGCTTACACACCTCGCAAACGTTGCCTTTAACAAATGTACGAACGTAAAAAGCATAAGATTGCCCGCAAGCCTTATAAAAATAGAATATAATGCGTTCAGTTCGGGTCCGCACCTCGAAAGCATCACCGTCGAGGAAGGCAACCCCATGTTTTCGGGCAAGGGCAACTGTCTGACCGAATTCAGCACGCGCTTCCGCGAACCCGATTACCAGTTGATTTGCGGCTGTAAAAACAGTGTAATCCCTGCGGATTTGGACATAAAAGTCATTAACGACGCTTTCGAAGGCTGTTCGACCCTCGAAGAACTCGATATTCCCGAAGGAGTGGAATTTGTTTACGGCAATGCGTTCGGCGGCTGTACGGGATTGAAACGACTGTCCATCCCCGAAAGCTTCCGCCATATAGAGGTTTTCGGCGACTGCACGGCGCTCGAAAGCGTTACCGCGCCCGAGATAGCCCGCTCTTATTTCGAAAAGTTGAATAAAAATATCGTATTCACGCCCAAAAAATAAAAATCGCGCCCGCAAAGGGCGCTTTTTTATAGGTTTTTACGACCCGAAAAAATTGTACTTGACATTGCAAAAAAATTGATATATAACTTTATATAAGGAGAAGCTCGGCGGCTTCTTTGTTTTCTTTTTTGTGTGCGTGGTACCAGTCGCGGTTGTTGTTTGCGGCAAGCTCCGCAAGATAATTCATAATAAGTTCAGTATTAATTTTCGAAATTTTTAACAAACGCCGTCAAGATATTCAAGGCAATGAAGCCCTTCAACGACTTTTTAAACAGGGCGCTCAAAGATTTCAAAATGCCCGAAAGGTAAACCGGCTCTTCCCTTGTCACGATTGCAACTGTTTTTTAACCGCACGGCGACAAAATATACGTTTTCGAAAAAACACCCTTAGTGGGTGTTTTTTGTTGTTTATAAGTTAAGCAGTTCTTTGATTTCTTCTTCCGAGTAAGGACAAACATAATCGGGCGCGCATAAATGAGTTTGACTCCACATCATCATTTGCGTTAAAACGGGAACGAAACTTTTTCCGAGTTCCGTCAAAGTATATTCTACTTTCGGCGGAATTTCTTTATAAATTTCGCGGTGTATAAAACCGTCGTCCTCTAATTCGCGTAACTGTTTTGTTAACGTCGATTGAGTTATACCTTCCATTCGGCGCAACAATTCCC
This sequence comes from uncultured Christensenella sp., assembly GCA_910578195.1. Lineage (GTDB taxonomy): Bacteria > Bacillota > Clostridia > Christensenellales > Borkfalkiaceae > Coproplasma. Next base: position 82,620 of record CAJTOY010000002.1, read on the forward strand.
CGAAGCGTTGTACTTTATAAAACGCAATGTACCAAAGAATCAGGAATTTCCATTTACCGCTTAAAACGGCTTGCAACGTATTCATAGGAACACACCGCGCCATAACTTCTCTTTTCCTGAATTTGTTGTCTGTCATAATAACACCTTAGCAGCATTGTATCGCATCGATAAGCGTAAGTCAAATGCATTAGTATCATTTTTGATAGTACTACTAAATAAAGACAGTACTTGTATTCCAATACTTATGTGATTTATAATATCGAAAAACAAAAGGACGGTATTTATTTATGCACTACACGGGAACGGTTTGGCGCCCGCCATACGAGGCTTGGTCGGCTTTATTACAAGTAACTGCGGGCTGTACGCACCATAAATGTAAATTCTGCACGTTATACGAGGATATTCCTTTCAAGTTCAAAATGTCGCCTATGGACGAGATAGAGGACGATTTGAAAGAATTGAATCATTTTACGCCCGACGTAACGAGAATGTTTTTAGTCGGTGCAAACCCGTTTGTATTATCGACGGAAAAACTGCGGCAAATAGCATATTTATCTAAACAATATCTCAACCGATTAAAAACTATCGGCTGTTTTGCGCGTATAACCGATATAGCGCCGAAAAGCGTTGACGAATTAAAACAGTTGCGTAGTTGCGGCTATAACGGTATTACAATCGGAGTTGAAACGGGCGATGACGAAGCGCTTTCTTTCATGAATAAGGGCTATTCTTCTGCCGACATTTTAGAACAATGCCGCAAACTTGACGAGGTCGGGCTTGAATATAACTTTTTCTATCTTACGGGTATTTACGGTAAAGGTAAAAGCAAAAAGGGTGTTGAAAATACATTGAAAATATTTAATCGATTAAACCCGAAAATCGTCGGCGCGTCGATGCTGACAATTTATCCCGCGTCGGAATTGTACGGCGAAATTCAAAACGGAAATTGGACGGAAGAAAGCGAAACGGAAAAATACGAGGAGTTGAAAATGCTTGTAAACGGTTTAGATATTAAAACGCATTTTGCAGCCCTCGGCGCGTCAAATGCCGTACAATTACACGGTAACTTACCTACCGAAAGAAACGAATTGATAAACATAATCGACGGGGTTTTAAGCCGTTTTGACGAAAGCGAATTGCAACGATACAGGAAAAATTTGAAACATTTATAGACGGGCATATTTGTGGGACAAGGTGGATATTGCCGTTTCCGGAAGCGGAACCTCGGCAAACCTTCGCCTTGCCCAGTCGAACGGTAAAACTTCTTCTACTACCTCCTCCCCGCTAACACAATAAGACCTTGACGCAAGTCAAGGTCTTATTGTGGTGGAGCGGTAGTAACCTAAAACGAATTTTTATACTATCTAATTATTATTTAATTCATTAAATTTTGCAAGCATAGTAGGATTGTTCTTTGTAAGTTTTTTAATTGACAAGGCTTCGGCTTTATCGTTTGCAAGCCTTAAATTATTTTCAGAACCTAATAATGCTTCTTTTGTTTTTTGTAAATGCGCTATCGTTTTATCAATTTCTTCAATCGCCGTAAAAAATTTTTCACTTGCGAGCCTATAATTTCTTGAAAATTTATCTTTGAAATCATTCATATCTCTTTCAAAATTTGTTATATCAATGTTTTGACTACGCTCAATAATAAGAGCCTTTTTATAGTCTAATGATTTAGTAGCAGCATTTTTCAGCAAAGTTATAAGCGGAATAAAAAACTGCGGACGAATTACATACATCTTTGGGTATTTGTACGACACATCAACTATTCCAGAGTTATAATAATCGTTATCAGTTTCTAACATTGACACCAAAACGGCATACTCACAATTCTTTTCTCGTCTATCTTTATCAAGTTCTTTTAAAAAATCTTCATTTTTCTTTTTTGTAGCCGTTGTATCTGCTTCATTTTTCATTTCAAACATTATTGATATTATTTCAGATTTATCGTCATCAAATTCTCTGAAAATATAGTCACCTTTACTACCCGTATGTATATCATTATCTTTTTCAAAATAAGCATTTTGAAAACCTAACGCTCTTAACTTATTAAATTCTACTTCGCAATGTTGTTCAAGAGTTTCGCCCAACAGTTTAACACTTTGACGCGCTTTGAAATCTTTATATTGCGCGATTTGTTCATCTTTAAGTTTTAATTGCCCCTCGTAGTTTTCTTTTATATTCTTTTCACGCAACTGATAATCTTTTTCATCATTTTTTAATTGACCTTTAAGAGATATTATCTCTTGCGCTTTATCGGCAATTTCTTTATCTTTATCTAAAACCGCCTTATTGACAGCCAATTCCATTTCTGTTTTATTCGTAGCAATTTGAGATTTTAATTGCTGTATTTCAATATCTTTGCTACTTAATTCTTTTTCATAATTCTTTTCTATTTCTAATTTTGTTGTTTTTAAGGCATTTTCTTTATCAACCTTATATTGTTCTTCTTTTTCGAGAATACGTTTGTTAAATTCTTTATCTCGAATTTGGTTGACAATAGCCATATAAGCTGACTCGTCAATTTGGAATACTTCACCGCATTTAGGGCATTTGATTTGGTTCATAATTAAAACTCCTTTGTTGATTATTAAAAAAGCGTGTTCCATTGAGAAACACGCCGAAAAACGCATCTCTCAATGTTGCGATACATTTCCCTATAATCAAGGTGAGAGAGTACATTTTTACCTATACTGCTCCCTGATTAAGGGTATTCAAATGTATCGCACAATTACTATACCACATTTTACGACTTAAAGCAATCATTTTCATACTGCAAAACTAAAATGGCACTGTGGCGAGAGCTTGTCTTGACAAGCTCTCGCCGCATCGCCCCCGCACGAACTGCGATTCGAATCCACAACTACCAACAATAATAACAGCACCTATTATGAGGTGCTGTTATATTGCCGTTCCCGGAAGCGGAACCTCGGCAAACCTTCGCCTTGCTCATTCAAACGGTATAGCTTCTTCTACTACCGCCTCCCCGCTAAAACAATAAGACCTTGACACAAGTCAAGGTCTTATTGTGGTGGGAGGAGGTGGATTCGAACCACCGAAGTCGGAGACGTCAGATTTACAGTCGGCTAAACCTTAATATTTTATTCATTAATTGCCGATTTAAGCGCGTTTTATTCAAAAAATCAGCTTTTATTTTGCATAAAATCAGTGTAATAAATTTTAGTCCCAACAATTCCCAACGCAATAGCCCTATCATTCTTTAAATAAAAGCCCGCTTCGGCGGGCTTTTTATACTTGTTTTTCTACAAACCACCGATTCGAAAATTTTTCGTAGTATACCACTCTTTCGCGCCCCTGGATTAAAACGGTATAGCGAATTGTCGGCGCGCTCCCAACGTGCGCGGGCGGCGCTGAACGCTTGTCTATAACTCTTGATATCGGATACCGCGTGCCGTCCGTCCATTCCAGCTCGACGGGCTTCATGTTACCGTCCGGGTCGACGTGCAGTAACATTCCAACATAAATTTTTTCGTACTGCATACGGTTAGTATGTTCATTTTTTTGGAAGGTTTGCGGCGGGACTTTGCGGGCATGTAAAAGGCGCAGTGCCGGGCAATTTGGCGCAATTTGCTGACGCGGCGGTTTGTGCTCGGCTTGAAGTTTCAACCGCCTACGCTCGGCCTACGCCGTCAGAAATGACTTAAAATAATGAAATGATATTGCAAGGCGGGTCGGCGGGCTATGCTGTAAAGTTTACTTTATCAGCATTTCAATAATATGGGGTAAGGGCGCTTGCACCCTTCCGCATTTTATAAAAATGACTTTTAAAATCGTCGTCATTTAATACGCTTAAACTGCTTCTGCGCTTAAGGCGCACCTTTACAACCGAACAACTTTCCCCGCGCGGACGGCGCGGACTTTCTCACCGCTTAAATCTCGCCGCACCGTAAAAATGCGGCGGAATTGTACAAGGAATCATATTACTTAATACTGTAACTATGCGGAAACCGTACCGTTTAATTCCAATAACCGTACTTTTAATTATCAAAAACCGAACCGAAAATTTTTAAAATAGTTCGGTTTCTGCGCATTTTTAAAAGACAAAAATAAAAAGCCTGATTTTTTACTGAAAATCACGCTTATTTTACTCTGAATTTATGTCGGCCATGCCATTTGTTGCGCGTTCTGACCGTTTTTTATCATTTCTTTGAACGACTATAAGCGCAGTCAACGCTGCGCTTTAATTTGCTTCACTTTCAATTATATCTGTTTGGAAGAATCCTGGCGGGAATATCTTCCTATCTACTTTATGTATCTTTAAATATTTTTCAAGCTCTATACGAAGCTGCACTTTCTCAGCTTCAAACTTTAACAGTGCGTCTGAATCATTCCCTTTCGTTCTGCGGAGTTCAGAAATTATTTCGCTTTGATTAACCTTTATACGCTCGTTTATATCTTTGTATTCAGTATCGAGCATAAGACGTCTATGTAAGTCTTCCGGCGAAGGCTGCATATTGTACAGCGCTTGTATTGCCTGCCAGTTCATGTTCGTGTGTTTAACTGCCAAAATATGCGGGTTGACAAAATATTTAGAACAGCCGCGTTTGCGCTTGCTGTTGCCGTCATACTTCTCCGTTTGAATTAACCCTGCGTCAATAAGCTCACGAACGGAATCGCCTGCGGTAGTTCTCGGAAGATTTATAGCGACGCCTATACGAGCTTGCGAGCTGATAAACTCGCCGCACGTTTTTGGGTTCGTCGCGCCGCGCTTTACCAAAGCAAGCGTTAATATGCGTGAACGTGCAAAACGCTTATTCTCGCCGTTTACTTCCCATTCACGCTTAATCCAATAACGATCTATTTCTACATAGTCCTTTTTATTGTAATACGCTTTTATCCGATATCTGGACTGCTTCACTACTTCGATAATTTCAAGTTTTTTAAGCAAGGTTAATGCCGCGCAAACTGTTTCTTTTGACATACCGAACACCTTAATAAAGTGCTCATAAGTCAGTTTTGCGGGCTCTTTGCAAATCTTATTCATAGTATGAATTTCGGATAAGATAAACTGTGCGCTTAATATAAGCCCCGTAAACACAGTAGTTTTCCCGCTCTTTACCTTGCCCGTGAATGCAAGCGGAAATTCGATATATAACGATTCTTCCGGAATGTTATTTAGTTGTTTCCATTCTCTTTCTTCGCTTGCCATACCTTACCTTTTAAATACGCTAATTTCTATTTTTTGAATATGTCTGAATTGATTTGGAAGTCACAACCGTCTGCGAGCAAAACGCCCGCCTCTACAAGTTTTTTGATTTGCCTGCGCACGTCGTCTTTCTCTACGCCTAAAACCTCAGCTGCATTATAGAAATTTATAGGCGCGGAACGTTCACCCTGAATTTTGTTTATGTACTTCAATAATTCGTATTCAGGGTTACATAGCCGTTTAAAAACTTCTATAATGTCAATTTTAAGCATTGCATTCACCTATGCTCATTTGTCCGTCGTCCGGTTTACGAACGCCAAGACGCCCGACGGAACGGTGACGGAACGCGCACGCCGGGCAATAACACTCCTTGCCTCCGTCCGCTGTTGCCCAACCGAAAGACTTTGCCTCGTCTTTTGTTTTGTATTCTTTTAACGTCTGACAATCGGCGCATTCGAATTTATATACCTTTTCGATCATAACGTAAGCTCCTTATTTTTTTATTCTTGATTAACATTGTCCGTATGTTTTGAATGCGTTTTTTCCGAACTTTCTGAAACCTCTTCAGGTTCGGGCGGTTCGCTTTCCACTTCAGCCCCATGCAGTTGCTGTTCAGCTTCTGCAGGCGTATTCTGCTCCGCTTCTGCTGTTTCATTTTCTTCTGATTTTTTCGCTTCGCCTTCAGGCTCTGCCACAGTGTTTTTTGCGTCAGGAATTACTTCCTCTACGAGTTCAGATTCTTCGTTGAGCTCTTCCAATTCGTAAAGCGCTTCGAATTCGTCCTCTTCCGGTTCATAATCTCTGTAATCGGTTTCCTCTAAATCTACTTCAAACGCTTCACCGTCTGAAACCTGCTCAGTTGCTGTCTGCGCTTCGTCCGTAGGCTCTGCGGCTAAATCCTCAGGCTCGCCCAGCTCGGCTTCTTGCCCCTCTGTACGCTTTTGAGAAAGTTTAACCATAGCGCGTTGACGCCGGATAAATTCTTCAAGCAAACCGTTTAAATATTCGCCGTTTTTCTTTATAAAACGTTTACGCTTACGCTTTGGAACAAGCGTGTCAATAAACGTGTCAAAAAGCTCTTGCACGTTTTTCTGTACATAATTTTCTTCGGACTGTTCGTCGTTAGTGTCAGGCTCACCATACAGAATTAATTCTTGCTTTGCAATCTGTTCACGGTATATAGAATTTTCAATTTCTGCTTCGAGCTCTGCTTCCTTCAGGCATAAGCTCATAGCCAAATTCGGGCGGGATTTAAACTGATACCAACGACGAACATAAGCGGGCGTCATCTGAGTTAATTTCGCGTTATAGACTTCTTTTTTATGTATTCCGTCTATTTCGCCCTTCCTCTGTATTTCCTCTATCGTGCCCCTATATGAAGCAAAAACTACGCTTTCCATATAAGACCGCAGTGCTTCCGGCGTAATCGAAAAGCCCTCTTGCATATCGTCAAGCATTTGAAAATAAGTTCTGTTTATATCTGCAAGTTTTTCGCGCGGTATATAAAAATCTTCGTTTTCCCCGAGTTTAAATTTCGGAAGATTTTGCCGGCGCATAAACTGTGCCGCCAGTTCTGCCGGATTCTGTGCATGCACTTCCTGCACTTCCTGCGTTTCGCCGCTGTAAATAACATTCATTTCATTATGCTGCATCGTTCTTAAACCTCCTGTCCCTATACCACGCCGGACGGGTCGTATTGTAAACTTCGGCTATCTGCTTAGGTAGCTTTTTAACCTTTGCATTGCTCAGCTGATCTAACATACTGTAACTTTTACCGCGCTTATCCTCAGGCTCAAAGTCTGACTTACAATTGCGGCTTTCATAACATTCAAAAATGTTGCCTTCATAGTGATAGGTTGTCGCACGGTAATTTGCCGTTTTGCCTGCAAGGTAATTTTCATAATCTTGCAATGAATAGAATTCCCGGCAATACCACGTTGAGCGCATAACCCTGCCGTATGCGTCCTTCTCGTTTACCATTCCCTGCACTTCGATAAATTTGTTAGCGTTCTCGCGGATATTCAAGTCAAGCGCCTTGCCGCGCTGTGCGTCTATGATAATTGTCAGATAATTATGTCCGTGCGTTTCGAACCAACGGCTTACGTTGTCCGGCATAGACGAACTTTCACGCCCGTCCCAGTATTTCCTGCCTTCCGTAATATGTAAGCAACTGCAAGGAAACACCATTTGCAGCTTGTCCGCGGTTTGCGGCGTAGGTATTCCGAGTAAGTAAGGATTCAGTACATAGGGCTTGAACTCCTTTTTATAGCCCATACTTATATGCGCTTCGTAATTTGCATAAATGGGCGGCTTTTCCGGGAACGCAAGTTTATTCTTTCTTGTCGTATTAAGCCCTCTGATTATTCTCTCGCACTGACGCTGCATAATCAGCCCGTTATACTTCAGCTCACGAAGCATAAATAATGTATTTAACGCCGTTTTGCCGGATCTCGGTTTACCTACTATTTCTATCAGCATTTTTTTAAATTTGTTCGTATTTGTTGCCGTTGCGACCGCGGCGCACTTCTGATTTAACTTTGCGCAAAATTCGCTTATTAGCGTCGTTTTGCTCGTAATACTTAGTTTTTACCGTTGTTACGTTGACGTTGTTTCTTTTTTCTTCCTTAACCGTTGTAACAGCGATTTTATTCTTTGTCAGATATATGTCGGTTGCACCGGCAAACGGATTCCTGCTCTGCTTTTTTGCTTTTTTCATTTTTGCACCGCTTGATTTATTTTGAGTTGTTAGGCATTTCAGACCTTTTAAATCGCTTGTACTATACCATTCCACCCCTCTATCGTTCTGCATTGCATAAAGCACGCCTGAAGCACTTTTCATTGTTTTTCCAGTAAATTCCAAATCCTCATAGCCTTGCTGACTGTTTACCTTTTCACGATAAATTTTGCCTTTTTGAGGTGTTATTTTTTGCCTATCATTTTTCATTTTGCACCGCCTGATTATTTATCAGTTTTACTTTCTGCCTTAAACGTGTGCGATACTGTTCTGTTGGTATGTGTTACGGGAATTATTTCACCTGTACGCTTAAAGAAATCAATCGCATAGTCGCGCGCTTCTTTCTCTGTCGCAAAAGTTTTGCCTGTCCTTCCGTCCCACGCTGTATATCCGCCGACACTTGTTATACGTCTTAATTCTTTCTTTTGCCTTTGCGGCTTTTGCGTGCGTTTCCCTTTTCTTAATATGATAATTTTGTCAAAATCGTCCGTACTGTTCTCGTAATTCACGTCGTGCATTAAAGGCTTTCCTTTTGCCGCTTTAATCGCCTTAGGCTTCATTACTGCGGGTTTCTTAGGCGCTGCTGGTTTCTTTGCCGTGGACTTCGCAACGGGTTTTGCCTTAGGCTTTGCCGCCTTTTTTGCGGCGGGTTTCTTCGCGCTTGAAGCGCGCTTCGTCGTTTGTTTTGCAGTCTGTTTCTTCTTTTTCTTGTCTGCCATTTTTTTCTCCTTTTCCTATTGACTTTTTTATTGATATTGATTATAATAATTTATGTAATGACAATTTCTTAGGAAATCGGCTGATACTTTCAAGTGTTTGGCACGTCATTACTTTTTTTTGCCCTTTTGGGCGATGTATTTTTGTTTTGCTTTTTCACCGTATTTTTTAACTTGTCCGAAATCTTCTTCTGTTATTTTTCCTTTTTTAGGACTACTGTATGAGCCTTTTGGCGCGACAGTTCCCTGTCGACGGACATAGGACGTTTTACCGTTCTTCAACGGGCTTATTGTCAGTTCATAATTAGGGTGGTTTTTACCTTTCTTCTTTTTACTTGTTAAACCGACGGAAACGTGATTTTCTTCTATATCGTCTACTACGATATGATTATGCCCGCCGCTTTTGTCCTCGTGGAATTTAATTGTTATAGTCACTATTCCGCTATTATCTGACCTCTTCGCCGTCTTTTCAGACGGCTTTTTTGTTGTCTTTTTTGCCGGTTGCTTTTTCTTTTCGCGCATTTGGTTTTTTCTCCTTAGCCTCTGAAGGGCGTTTAAAATTTGTGACTGCTTCAATCAGTATCGTTATCGAGCCTATGCCAAGCGGGACTATTATCCGCCACGGCATGGTCAAGGAATAGCCCACTACGACCGCCGCCAGCACGATTATCCGAACCGTCACTATCCAGATTATCCGAAGCTTGCCGCGCCCTTCGCTTGCAGGCATTTTCGCTTTCTTTATCTTTTTGTTTTTTCTCATACCCGCTCCGTTTCGGCGGGCTCAGTTCTTCGAATATTAATTTGAACGGGAACTTTATCACCCGACATATTAAACCCGCCGTAAATTTGATTATTAGCCATAGCAACCGAAACAGCATTGTTGTTACGATTAGCAGAATAGAAATCACTACAACCGACCTTTTATCGCGTATAAGATTTTAAAAAGAATTATTACTGCAGTAACTATCGCAAGTATTATTATCGCGACGTTCAACGGTACAAGTATTTGGCTTAAAAACGTGAACTTTTCCTGATACACTCCCGCTGTTATCCGGGCTGTCAAAACAAGTAATGTACAACAGATACTTTCAATCATTTCAATTTCTCCTTCGCGCCTTTTACTACGCGCGTTACAATGATTATCCCTATCAGCACCCCGGATATCACTAACGCGTATTTCCACCAGTCAGATAAATCACCGCCTAAAATATCGTCCATGCCTTGTGACGAGCCGATAACGGTTATAGGCGACATAACTACCGGCAAAACCGTTTCGAGTTCCTTATCGTTTTTTAAGCCGAGCGAAATTATATCGAAGCCTAAATCCACGGTTTGCCAACGTACAGATTGACCGTCTTTTTCTGCAAAGCCCCACGTCACACCGGTCGGAACAGCGATTGCCGGAAGTTCTTTATATTCCGACGTGCCGTATCTGAACATGACGACCGTTTTATCCTTGCGCATATTTTCCGTGCAATAAGTTTTAAATTCAGCCACGTCTTCTTCGGCGATATATAAACTGTCGGCTAAATTATCTGACGATAAATCTTCGCGTTTAACCTCGTAAACCGGCGATATATCGGATATAGTTTCATTGGTGTCGTGCCAAAGCTCGTACCACCACTCACGAAAGCTATTGCTTGCGTTGAAACCTTCAAGCTCGAACAAATCGTCGGAATTCAGTTCTACCGGCACATGGGTGCCTTGTCCGTCAAACAATAAATCATTATACCCGCCGTATGCGGTACCGTTACCGTGTTCGAGCGTCAGCTCGTCCATTCTCTGTAACAGCTCTTTGCGCGTTACAAAACGCCGGCTCGGCGTTGTATCTCCGGATTTGAATACAAGCAAAGGCTTGCCATATTGCGTATATGGATTATCCAAATCTATTTTTGAGCCTAAAAAATCGTAATAACTCCCATTCCCATACACCCAGTCGCTTTTGTAGTGCATGCCGGAACTCGATACCGGATAAGAACTATAATAAGCAAACAATAAATAATCTGTTTTGGGCTTTTCCGTAGCCAAATCGCAGTAGTATTTTGTCAATGCGTTATACACATTATCATTGTTCACTACTACTACCGGGGCTAACTTATAACGATTGTATTCAGCGCTAATCGAGTACACTTTGCCGTATCGATTACGATAATCATTATCTATTGCAAAATAGACTGTATTAATTTGCGTTGCCGTTTGCGTGGTATTAGCGTATCGGTAATAAGTGGATTTGACATTATTGAGCTCGATAACCTCCGCTTGTTTTACCGTGCAATTCAATGAAGACTTGTTTGCGCTGTCACTGCCGCAGCCTTCGGCATAGCCCGTGTATGTATATGTGTTTGCTATCTTGTATTCGGTAGGATTTGTACCCGTGTCGTATAGTTCTATTCCGCTGACTTCATACACGCGCGCCGCGCTGTTTACTTGCGCGAGGATAGCTTGCTTTACCGGGTCGATAAGCTTTATTTTGAATTTATAAAAAAGCCCCTCCTTGCCCGCCTCTTCGCTTCGGTTCAGATATTCGAGGCTGAATTTTTCGTAAATGTCACAGTACTTAAACTGAATAGTGTTAAGGCGTTCGTTCTTCGTCCAGTCCAAACCGCGGGGATTGTATACATAGACGTATAAGCCGTAATCGGATTGCTTCTCTTCGTACGGCGAATAACAGAACTCTACAAACGAAATTATCTGTACGTTTTTATTAGCGTCAAAGGTGTATTGCGATAAATCAAGCGGTTCGCCGTCAATCGTCGCGCCCTTCAAATCGTCCATTACGTTCCGCGCTTCATATGCAGCAGACGCAGTTTCGGCGGCGCGCGCTGTAATTGCGCCGCCGCTTATCGTGCTTATTATCAGCAATGCCGTCATTACCGCTATTAAAAAGCTTGTAAGTTTACTACTTAGCCTATTCATGATTTACTCTCGCTTGTTTAAAAAATTATGCTGCCGTTACTCAAATCCAAATCCGATACGTCTACATAAAATCCGCTTACGTCGATAGTGAAATATCCGGATTTTACGCGTCCCGAATTGTACTTCGTTCCGTTGTATGTATAGGAATAAAGAATTTCTATGTAGGCATTGTTTGTAGTATCCCCCATTGCCTCATATATCATTGCTTTATATAAATTGTCGGTGTTTTCATTTGCTGAATTGAATTGCGAGCCGTCGTCGTTATGCGCAAAGCCAAAGTCTTTTATTGTAAATAACACATCGTCAGTGTTGTATGTGCTTGTAAAAGACGGATATACGTCGTCAAAATCGGGATTTTCAGCGTCTGCGGCTTTGTAAAATGCTTCATAATACGTGGAAGCTGTTAAATCCGCAGTCGTGCATACTGTTACTCCGTCACTATCCTCCCATACAAACGTTCCTTCGAGCGTCCCCACCCCGAGAGTGTATGTCATATTCACATACTGACGTTCAACGTCATCACCGAGATAAAAGCGCGATTGATTAAAAGTAATTGAAGTATTTTCTACGCGCTTAACATAGTCAAGCGTACAGTTCGCCGTAACCGTCGGCGTGCCCTTCGCTGTTGCCGTTAAAATTATCTGTTCACCGAAAGCGGCTTTACAGCGTATCGTCGCGCTTCCGCCGTATAATGAAGTCGATAAATCAACAAAGTCTTCACAGTTTTTGCCGCTCGCCCATGCGCTCGACGCGTCTTTAAACTTTAAAGCCCAGTCAACGTCTTTTATTGTTGCATGGTCCGGCTTTACTGTCGCCGTTATCGTGTAGCTTTCCGGTATTGCGTTTGTAGGCGTTACCGCAAGGCTCATTAACGAGTTGTTTTTGTCCGTTGATACAAGAAACGAATTGTCTGTATCGATTTCGTCCGTACCGTCGTCGGGTTTGTCCTTATCGTCCGGGGTCGAAACCGTAGGCGCACCGAACCCGAACGTCCAGTCTTTATAACCGCTTGTACGCCAGCCTATAAGCCCCGCAAGTACCGACATGATTATTATGAAGGCTATTGCACCGGTCCAGAACGCCGCCCACTTCTTACCGCTTTTTCCGTTATAGTTTGCCATTATTTTTCACTCCCTTTTTAAAATAAAATTATCACGTCTTTACTGAGCTCGAAATCCGTTACCCACGTCGCCAAATTACTGAAATCCGTTTGGAAAATTTGTGCATACGCCGTGAGCGAACACAAAAATTCTCCGTTTAAGGAAAACTCTAATAAGTCAACCGATATAGTCATAATCGGTGTATCAGTAAATGGATTGTTAACCGTTAATTCATGAAAATCGTTCCAGAACTCAGTCTCGTCGTATTCGCCGACTAACAGCTTTGAAAGGTCTAAGCCGAACGTGAAATCGTCCGCCAAAAGCTGATTGCCCGAATACGTTATGACACCGTTATTCGCAAACGTGTAATTGTAGCCCATACCGGTATCCATTAAAAGACTTACCATTGTTGAATTAAGCTCGACCCTCAAATCGCCGGAAACGGAATCGGGCTTTAAAGTGCCTACTCCCCATACATAGTCCATTGTAAGTTTTTCCGTTTTTATGTTTTCCATTGTTATAGAAAAATTAGGACCGCTACTCGGGTCATAACCCAATATGCTTTCCGGTACCGAAGGGCACTCTATTCGGCACGTCTTTACATAATCCACTCCGTTTGCCGTGACCGTACACGTCAAAATTATCGTTTCACCGAAACGCTGCATTAAACTCAGAACTGCATATCTGCCGCTTTCGTCAGTCATTCCGTTTTCTGTATAATGTGTATTGTCTATTGTTAAAAAGCCGTCTACACTTCCGACCGGCATGCCCGCCGAGCCGGTCATTACCCATTCGCTGTTCGGGTCTTCCCAGGCTATCGACCATTGAATAGTATCGAATTTACCGTTTTCGGGCGAAAGCTGCACGGAAAGCTCGTTCGCGCTTTCTGCGTCTTCCGATACGCCGTATGCCGCAAAATCTTCGCGAGCTATGCGTTTTGACGTCAACGTTATTCCGCTTAACTTGTCAGCGTCGGACTGGTCTTTGTTTTCGTCGTCGGGGTTGTCTGTGTCGTCTGGAAGCGGTGCCCGCGGCGAGCCGAAACCGTATGTCCAGTCTTTAAATCCGCTTGTACGCCAGCCGGTAAGCCCAGCAAGCACTGCCGCAACCAAGACGAAACAAATTAAACCTATCCAGAACGCGCCTATACCTTTTTTTTGTTTGTTTTTGTTTGCCATTTTTTTTATTCTCCATGTTTTTTATTTAATTTCTGTTATGCCCGCAAACCGTGCATATGCCGTCCTCGTAGGTATGCGCCGCCATGTTAGCAACGATATTGTGACCGCACGTCGACGGGTGCCAGTGATTTCTACTGTCGCTTTCCCATTTCGTTGTATCGAAAGTATGCTTGTGCGGTTCGGGTTCAGTCAATTCCTTACTACCGCATACGGTGCACGCGCCGTCTTTGTAATTGTGCGGCGCAATATCTTTTACAATATTGTGTCCGCACGTCGACGGGTGCCAGTGATTTTTTTCGTCACTCTCCCATTTCGCATTATCAAACGTGTGCTTGTGCGGGGCGGGCTCCGTCGGCTCCTTATGACTGCATACAGTGCATATGCCGTTTTCGTATGTATGCGCTGCAAGATTAATAACTATATCGTGCACGCACGTCGACGCGTGCCAATGGTTTTTACTGTCGCTTAGCCATTTCGTGGTATCGAACGTGTGCTTGTGCGGCGTTTCTCCGTCTTGCTCGTCGTCCGTGTCCGGTTTGACTACTCCCCACGAGTTAAACCATTTTTCCGGGTCCCAGTTCTTCCACCCCGCAGTAGCCCACGCCAAGACTATTACAACCATTACGATTGAAATTATCGAAACGATTAATATGCCCCAAATCCCGCCGCGGTCGTTGTTGTCGTTGTTTGCCATTGTTTGTCCTTTTTGAGCAGCTTTGCCGCCGCCCTTTTATATAAATTTTTTTATATCTACTGCGGTTTGCCCCGCTTGATACTTCACTCTCGCCGCCGTTACTCCCGGCTTTAATTTGGTTATTGCAGCTCTGCGCTCCGCGCCTTGCTTCGTACAATATCGCTTTGCGCTGTATGATTTGCGACCGTTTTTATATTCGGTCAAAACAAAATAATATCCGCTCATTTTTCCGCCCGCCGCTTTTGTCGTTTTTTATACGCCGCGCATTTTTCGTCGTAATCGAAGTCACAAATTAATGATACTCCCGTAGGCTTGTCCGTCAGCTTGCATACCTCGCATTTCTTTTTATAATCGAACTTGATATATGGGCAACTGCTCATTCCGTCACCTCGCGACAAATGATTTCTTCCAAATAATGTAATGCTTCAAATATTTTGCTTCTTGCATGGCACAAATCTGTGATATTCTTACCTAATATCATTGTTTTGATATCAGGGTCTGCAAGCTTTGGATATGGAAGCTTTTTTAAAGGTTCATTTTCTTGATGTTCATAATCGCATAGTTCGTCGATTGTTACTTTTAAGCTCCCTATTATGCCAACAATTTTATCTTTGTTTGGTTCATTCATTTTTTTACCTTACCTACCTTTATTTTTTGTCCTTACCGAAACCCCGCACGAAGCGGGGTGGTAAGGTATTTCGGCTGCCAACGCGCGGGCGATTACCCGCCCGCCGACATAAATAACGGAAAGCCTTTTCATCAGAATTGACTACGCCTTCGCTGATACGTGACGACGTTCACACTCTTTGGTTTTACTGAACAATCCGGACAGCTTGTTTGTGGCTTTTTTGTGTGTCTTAAACCGTCGTTTACTGCAGTCGACTGCAGTGAATTATGCTGCCTTAGTTAAACGCTTTGCGCCCCATTCGCCCATTTCTTGAAACGGTACTTCGCGAATAACCTTCACCCGCGACGCCCGTATCTGGTCTTTTGCATCGGGTACAACGATATCGTTTATGTTTACTTCAAGCTCTAATATTGCCACGTCCGTCCATCCGCCGCCGTAATTCTGCGCGAATTCAAGCGAAGCTATATGTATTCCTTTTACTGCCACTCTGTCCGGGTTTTTATCCGTTTCCGTTTCGAGAATTTGCCCCGGCACGTATTCGGTCTTGTTATCCCAAGCGCTGATATATTTTCCGTTACTCTTTTTCACTGCCTTGTAGTAAATCCGTTTTAAATCCTCTTTTACCGTCGTACTCCGACTATTAAACCAGCTTTCGTATTCGGCAAGAAATTTATCTACCTCGGCGCGGATTTCTTCGGATTCGTCCTCGTTTTTATAGCCGCGGCATTGCACGATATCCAGCTTGCGCATTACGGGCTTAATTTCCATTGTGTAAAACGGTTTATCCTTCGCAGCGCTTCGGCGCAAAAACAATATTATGTCCTCGCCATTCGCCATTCGCGCAACATAGTTCCCCACGCAGTGACTTTGAGTTTTGCCTTCGTATATTATTTCTTCCGAACTCTGCGGTACTATAATGCAAAATTTTCCGTTATCGTACGAGCACAGCTTGTGATATTTCGCATATGCTTTTAAAATTCCGATTTCATTCTCTTCGTTCGCTTTTATCTCGATTAACGACGAAGTGTGCGCGTGAGCTTTTAAAAGGTCCGTCGGATACAGTACGCGGCTGTCGCTCATATCGAAATCAAGCTTAATGCACTCGCTTATGTAATCTATATAATCTCCCGCTATGTTTTTGCATTGCTTTCTGTTTTGCTGGTTCCGCAAATATTTGAATACCTTGCGGGCATTGTCTGTCGTAAGCTTGAAGCCTTCTAAATACTGTACTCGCTCCATATCCAACATTAAGTTAATATTCTGTTGCGTTGCGCGCACATTAAGCGCATTTAGCTTTCGCGCCGCAAGCAGCCCTTTTATACTTATATCCTCGCCAACGTCGGCAATTATCCGGTTATAATCGACGCCCAGCACCTCCGATATTTTCGAGCTGTCCGCAAATTCCTTCGCGCTATAAATCATTTTTTCGGTAATTTCATTGAAACCGTATTTTTGTAAAGTGCGGAAGGCTTTATAACTCAGCGGCTTTGTAAGATAATACATTGTCGGCTTGTCCGAACTGCCGTCTTTTAAATCGTATAAAAACGGACTGTCGTCTCCGTCATAGTTCGCAAGCCAGAACACGTCGTCGTCAAGATTCTCCACTTCTACAAATTCGGCTTCCGCATAATCCTCTGTCGGATTTATGAAATACTTTATCTCACCGTCATGGTAATACTCGCGACCGTATTCGAAGAAACGCATGGACGGGAAATGGCTGAGCGTTGTATAGTCGTCGTAAGCTCTTTCGCTATAATCCGCATACGCTATGAACAGCCTTAAAACGTAACCGTCTTCGTAGCTTTGCATATGTGCTATATGCTGCGGGCACATATCATTCAGCGGCTGAGACTTATCTCTGAAATTCGCTAAAATACCGTCTTCCCCGCATTTAGGACAAACTATGTTTTGTAATTGTTTGTCTGCTTCCGAAAGCTCGAAAAGTGAATTACATGCCGGGCATCGACAGTAGGTTTTTTCTTCGTCTATTTTGCTTTCATTAACCCAACTGTCTTCATCGATTATCTGTCCGTAAAAAAATATATCTTCGTCGTCTATTAAATTGCAAAACTCGTCTTCGGCTATTCGATAACATTCATTAAAAACATAGTCGGTTTTGTCAAACTCATAAAGGTCTAAAAACTTCATTTCCCCTCCTCGCCGTTAAATGAAATCGTCGAAATCGAGTTCGGGCGTTGCACCGACATTTCCGCAGATTATCGCGCGGAGCTTGTTTATAGGACGAGTGTATGCCACACCGAGCTTTGCAGCTATAAGCTCCGCCGCCCGGAAGGGCGATACGCATTGCGCTTTTTCCGACTTGCCTATTTTCTCTATTTCGGCGAATAACTCGGGCAAGCCGTTTTTGCCGTCTATTTCAAAACTGTCCGCAGTCTGTGAAAGCGCCTCGACGGTACATTCAATCACTGCTTCGTAAACTTCTTTCTTCGGCATGCTTTCCGTTTCGTTGTCTTGAAACAGCATTAACAAATAGTCGTTCTTTTTCATAACTGCATTTCCCCCTTCCATTTGTCAAGTACGGCATTTAACGCCGTTCTGCACTTCGTCGCGTTTTCTTCGGCCATGCCGTCAAGCGACTTTTTTATCTCTACACCCAGACGCTGCAAATCATTGAACTTGACTTTGAAGATTAGTAAGTCGTCCGACGCTATTGTCTTTTTCTGCTCCTTTGCCGCCGCAAGCTGTAAGTTCGTTTCTTTTAGCTTTGCTTCAAGCTCGTCTGCACGCGCCTTTTCCGCCGCAGCCACCCTCTTCGATTGTTCGTCGGGGACCGTCTTAACTTCCTTTGCCGCTTTCTTTGCTTCCGCAAGCGCTTTTTCAAGCGCACATGCTTCCGCCTTTATTTTCTCCGCTCGGGCCCGCGCTTCCTTTAATTCTTGCTCCTTTTTATCGAAATCGTCCGACAGCTCCGCATAGTCGCTTTCAAGCTCGCTTACCTGATTGTTTTTTGCTTCAAGCTCTTGTTCTTTCGCCTTGATTATTTCTTTTAATTGTTTTGCCGATTTACTTACGGCTGTTTCGTCCTCCATAATTTCAGCGGCTATCGGTTCTGACGCGGAAGCTATCGCCGCAAGCTTCGTCACGCCTAAATCTGCATTTTTAACAAGAAACTCTTCCGGCAATTTCAAGATACTTATCCAAGTAAACGCTTGCCGCTCCTTTATGTTTAGTGCGTTTTCCACATAATCGGAAAACTTTTCGAAGCCCGCCGCGAGGTACAACTCTTCGTCGTGCATGCGCTTCAAGTCGTTTGCCACTATAAGCAAACACTCCGCTGCCTTTTGACCCGCCAGCACCATTTCGGTATGTAAATTCAGAAACGTCCTTTGGTCGTTCGTGAGCTGCTCGCTCGGTAACAGCATTAGCTGTTGGTAGGTTAATTTGTCGCTCATTTCCTTTTCCTTTTTTTACTGCAGTCGACTGCAGTAACTTTTTTTATTTGTTTTCGATTTTCACTGCAGTCGACTGCAGTGCCGTTTTCCTTTCCCAAACCCCGCCGAAGCGGGGCGTTTGGAAGGAAAATGAGTTCCGCTTTGCAGAGGTACTCCCTACTCCGCGGCATATTAAAAGCAATTGCTTACTTTCCTTGAACCAACATAAAATATCGCATTAGCTTGTTTTCGGAACTTTTCAAACACTGCCCCGCGTCTATCAATAGTCCGTTCGCCGAGCTCTCCGGCAACGCCTCGATTTCTTTCTGCACTGCGCTAAGCTGCGCTTTGATTTTGTTGTATGTTTCTTCGCTCATTACTCATTGTCCTTTTTTTGTTTGCGCAATAACGTCATCGTAAGACTCAACTGTTGTTACGTCTGAAATTATTTCAATTAAACTCGTACCCTTCCTATTAGTAGCGGTCATTTCAAAATTTATTATTGCGCAACCGTCACCTCGTTCCCTTATAAAACAAATTCTATTGATAGGTAAAAATAACCTCTTGTTTTGATATTGGTCTGTAACCTCTATAAATCCTTTCATTGCCGTTCCCTTTTCCCGCGGGCATTTTGCCTTGGCGGGCTTATTTTTATCGTTTTTTGCAGCGGTCATTATAAACTTACTGTCGATATATCAACATTTTTTAAAATGATTATAGTTGATATATCGACAATTGTCAAGATATCAACAACACTTTGTTATAATTTTTTTATGAAATTAGGAAATTTAATTAAAGAATTACGAATTGATAATGAATATTCACAGCAAACTGTTGCAAATAAATTAGGTATTTCGCGAAGTGTTTTATCCCAGTACGAAAATAATTTAGTTGAACCGACTGCTTATGTGATTAAAAAATTCGCAGAATTTTTTAATGTATCTACCGATTACCTACTCGGACTTGTAGATGAATTCGGCACACCTCTCGCCACGCCGACGAGCGAAAATATTCTAACTTCCGAGGAACGCAGTATAATTTACGATTATCGCGCCTTGAACTCGGAATGTCAAAAGCTTGTTAAAAGCACAATAAAAACACTCCTCATATCTTCATTAGGTAACGAGCATAATAAAAATAGATATTCATAAGGTTATATTAGTAAATGAAATACGCAATTATAAGTGAAGAAAAAATATCAAAATGCCTATTTTGTCGTGTACCAGATTGTTCACTATGTTGGAAATATGACCAGCACGATAATATTAAGAAAATAATCTACTCTTCGTTATCACTCAATGACACTTATACCAAGTTTCGTGAGCATAAAAATCCTAATAAATATAAAAATTATCATATTCATAAAATTTCTAAAATTGACCCAAACAATATCGAATATAATATACATGAAGAAGTTAAATATGGAATTTTAGAAACGGTTTTTCTAATAGAAAATAGATCAATTCTTTCTCATGAAATTATAAATATCAGCGCGACTTTAAAACCTATAATTTCTTTACATAAGTTAATTATAACTGGCAAAATACAAACAAACAGCCATTTTGCCTATCAAGCTGGCTATCACTGGTCTGTTTGGAATATAATAAAAATTTCGAAAGCACTTCCAACATTCAATCTTTAAATTTCTTTGAGTAATAAAAAATACATTTTTTTGGTATAAAATTTACTCCGTAGGCGCATTTGCCGAAAGGAGTATTTTTATAAATGAACACAAAAGAAATTTTAACCAGACTTGCAAGCATAATTCAAGAGCTTAACCTCTTCTTTGGTGAACTTTCGAAGGAGCTTCCGAACTTGCGAGTTGTGGTTGACAATTCACGCTCGTTATCTGAGCAAAAAAAAATGGCACAAAGGTTCTTTCTTTTCCTTGTGCAAAGGAGCTTCAAAAAGATAATTTCCAAAACGAAGATTTAGAGAATGACGGGGCGTTTGAAATTATTCTATCTAAAAGGAGAAACCAAATGCCAAGAAAATACAGACCGCTATTCACGGAACAGTGGTTCAAAGACCACACAAGGCAAAAAGCCAACGGGGTTTATGAAATCAGATGCAGCATAAACAAAGTACCTATTTCAGGTTCGAGCAAAAACCTTGATATTGCCGTACAAAGATTTCTGGAAAGCCTCGTTCAGACGGATAGAAATGCCGAAAAGAAAAAACCCGCCGTTCAGCGGGTTACTTTTAACGAATTTGCAGAAAAATGGTTTGAGCTTGTAAAGAAGCCGACGGTTAAGGCGAACACTTATCAGTCTTACCTTGACGTTTACCACAAGCACATTAAACCGTTTATGGACGGCAAGGAAATTCAGGAGCTCACGGCTATGGGTATTCAGCCGCTGTTTTCTAACCTTTACAATAAAGGTCAAACAAAGACCGCCGAGCTTATCAGACTTATTCTGAATCCGATATTCAAAGCCGCCATTGCCGAACAGCTGATAACATTCAATCCTATGGACGGCGTTCAGATACTCAAGCATCACAGTAAAGGCAGCACTGCATTAACCTACGACGAAGAAGCTGCGTTATTGCGAGAGCTGACAAACAGCCCCTACCGCTTGACGTTCGTTTTAATGCTCTACGGCGGTATGCGCCGCGCCGAGCTTCCTTCAGCCCGGATTGAGGGAAAATTCGTTATCGTAAAGAATGCGAAGAAAAGATTATCCGAAATCGCAACCGAAAGGAAAATTCCTATTACCCCTATGCTTGCACGTTACCTGCAAGGCGTTTCGGAAGACGAGCTGAAAGAGGCTATCGGATATGACAGCGACGTCTTAACGCATAATTTCAAAAGGCTTTGCCCTTCGCATCACCTGCACGAGCTGCGCCATACGTTTATAACACGGTGTCAAGAATGCGGCGTTCCGCGCGAAGTTGTTTCCGTCTGGGCGGGTCACGCTGCAGATAATACAATGACGTCGAATGTGTATACTCACTTTTCGGAAGAATTCCTGCTGTCAGAGGCTCTAAAAGTCGACTATTATAATAGATTAAGGGGTTAGTCCCAATTTAGTCCCAATTTTTGCATGTTCAGAACCGCCTGCACACCGATTTTACATAACAAAACGGCGGTAATTCGTTAAAATTACCGCCGTTTTTGGTGGGAGGAGGTGGATTCGAACCACCGAAGTCGGAGACGTCAGATTTACAGTCTGATGCATTTGGCCACTCTGCAATCCGCCCGTATTAAGTTTTTACCCCGTCTGCGCGGGGTAAGTTTGGAGCTGGTGATTGGAATCGAACCCACAACCTGCTGATTACAAATCAGCTGCTCTGCCAGTTGAGCTACACCAGCATGCTCGCCCGCGAGGGGTGGTGCCTTGGGGTGGAATCGAACCGCCGACATACGGATTTTCAGTCCGGCGCTCTACCAACTGAGCTACCAAGGCATAAGCGCCTTACGGCGCTTGTTTTTTTATGGCGACCCGAAACGGGCTCGAACCGTCGACCTCCAGCGTGACAGGCTGGCGCTCTAACCAACTGAGCTATCGGGCCATACATTTATAAGTGCTTTGCGAAAACTACCTCCACCTTATTTTGTAATGGTGGGCCTTCACGGACTCGAACCGCGGACCAATCGGTTATGAGCCGACCGCTCTAACCAACTGAGCTAAAGGCCCTTAATGCTAAGGTGTTCGTACTTTCCGCACAACGCTTTCATATAATAATATACCGCGAAATTTTTGTCAAGTAATTTCAAACGTATTTTATTATAATTTTTTTATTAATTTCGGTTGCTCCTTTGCGTCCTTTTCTTCGGGTATTTCGTCCTCCTCTTCGGAAAGCTGTTTCAACATTTCGGCAAGCTTATCCTCGGACATTTCCTCCATAGCAGAAGCGAGCTTGCCGTACGCAAGTTTATCGTGGTGAATAGTCATACTCCAAGTTTAGCATAACCTGTAAAATAAAGCAAATTAATTTAAGCTTAACGCGAAAAACGTTTGACGGAAAAACAATTTAACTATATAATATATCTGCACTGAGGCGTAGCGCAGTTGGTAGCGCGTATGGTTCGGGACCATAAGGTCGTGGGTTCAAATCCCGTCGCCTCAACCAAAAAACAAGAGGGTTAAACCCTCTTGTTTTTTTATTTGTCGGATTTTTTGTTGACCGCGCCTTTTATCGCGTCAACCGCCTTGGATATGAGCCCCTTCGGCTTCTCGACTATCACTACTTTATCCTCGTCAGTAAGATCGGTTGCTTCGACCTCTTCGTACTCGCAATCGTTTGAGGTGATTGCGCGCGTCGTGGTTTCGTTGAAGAAACGCGCGTATTCGCAGTCGGTCGCGACGGTTATCTCCGTCTTGTCCTTGACGGAATATTTACTGCTCATTTTAAGTATCGCCTTGTTTTCGCCCGACGTACCGTGAACGTTGACGATATCGCCTAAAAGCTCGACCATTCCCGTCTTTAATTTAAAGGAGCAATCTTTGAATTTTTCGAAGCGGTCGTCCTCTTCAAAAATCAGATTTTCGGGGCGTATGCCGTACACAAGCCTTTTGCCCTCGTAATTTGCAAGCAGCTTTTTCTGGTCGGGCGTGAGCCTGATTTTCTCGCCCGTGCCGTCCAGAACGAAAAATCCCTTTTCAACAATTCCGTGCAGAAAATTCATTGCGGGAGTGCCGATAAAGCCCGCAACGAACATGTTCGCGGGGTTTTTATAGACCTCGTTCGGCTCGCCTATCTGCTGGATAAAGCCGTCCTTCATTACGACTATTCTCGAAGCCATGGTCATGGCTTCAATCTGGTCGTGCGTGACGTAAATGGTCGTCGCGCCGACCTCTTCGTGTATTCTCACAATCTCGCTGCGCATGGCAACGCGGAGCTTGGCGTCGAGGTTGGAAAGGGGTTCGTCCATAAGAAAGACCTTGGGTCTGCGCACAATCGACCTGCCCAGCGCGACGCGCTGGCGCTGTCCGCCCGACAGCGCGCGGGGCTTTCTGTCGAGATAGGGCGTGAGCTTCAAAATTTTCGCCGCTTCTTTAACCCTTGCGTCGATTTCGTCTTTGGGCACCTTTCTGAGTTTGAGCGCGTAAGCCATATTTTTATACACCGTCATTTGCGGGTACAGTGCGTAGGACTGGAAAACCATTGCGATATCCCTGTCCTTCGGCGCGGCGGAATTCATTAACTTGCCGTCAATCAAAAAGTCGCCGTAGGAAATTTCTTCGAGCCCCGCTATCATTCTCAGCGTGGTCGATTTGCCGCAGCCCGAGGGTCCGACGAACACGATAAATTCCTTGTCTTTGATGTCTATCGAAAAGTCGTGAACGGCGTGAACGCCGCCGTCGTACACCTTGTTAACGTTGATAAGCTGAACCGAAGCCATATTATTTTACCGCCCTTTCTATTTTTTCTTTGTTTCCCATTGCGGGAATTGCGCCGTAGCCCGTCGTTGTATACGCGCCGCACTTGCACGCAAATTCGAGCATTTCTTGATAGCTCGTTTTTCCTTCCATAAGCTGCGCGATAAACCCGCCGAAAAAGGAGTCGCCCGCGCCCGTCGTATCGACCGCTTTGACCTTATAGCCATTGCACGCAAACTCTCTGCCGTCCGCAAGATACAGCTTCGCGCCCTTGCCGCCGTCGGTCACGAGCAGAATTTTCAACCCGCCCGCGAACACTGCCTCTATACTGCCGCCCGTCAAAAAGTCCAGCTCGTCGGCGCCGACTTTGACAACGTCGGCATAAGGCAAAAACTCGTTTACGGCACTTTTAAGCTCGCTTGCGCTATCCCAAAGGTTGAACCTCAAATTCGGGTCGAAGCAAACGGTTGCGCCCGCCTTTTTCGCTTTTTCAATCAGCGCGAGGTGAGCCCTCTTCGCCTCCGCGGTTTTAAGCGCGACGCTTCCGAATTCGAGAATATCCCCCTTTTCGAACTCAATGTCTTTAAACTCTTCCGCGGTGAAATGCAGGTCAGCGGCGGCTTTTCTGTAAAAGACGAACTCCCTTTCGCCGTCCTCTTTTAAGCTTACGAACGCGAGCGAGGTATCGTATTTATCGCTGCGAAGAATATGCGACGTGTCCACCCCCTCGCCTCTTAAAGCCTCGATTAAAAAGTCGCCGAAGCCGTCGCCTCCCACCTTTGTAAGGTAAACCGCTTTCTGCCCGAGCTTAACCGCCTGCACGCACACGTTTGCGGGCGCGCCGCCCGCGTTTTTGACGAATTGCTTCGTGTCTTTCAACCCGCCCGTGCCGACCGACTGAAAATCTATCAGAAGTTCTCCGATTGAATATAGCTTACTCATAAAAGGCTATCCCCTTGAAATTTACTTTGTTTCCGTTCGAGAAAAACGCGAAATTCCGCCGCCGCATATCGGGAAACCTTGCCGTGAGGCAAACCGCACCGTCGAGGTACACGGTCAGAATTTCGCCGTCGATAATTATATCCGCCGTATACTCGCGGTAAGCGTCATACGCGAAAGGCACGGAAGCGAGCGGCGCGCCGTAGCGGATTATGCTCGATATATCGTTATAGCACGAAAGCGCACTGTTTGCCGCGTCGAACGCTATCGCATACTGTCCGAGGCGATTGTTGTATTTGCCTTCGAGCCCGAAGGTAATTCCGAAATTGCCGTTAAAATTTTCAACGGAAAAATCAAAGCTCAAACGCGTGACCTGTCTGCCGAGCTTTTCGGCGCACCGCGAAGAAAACCCCTCGCCGCCGAAGCTTACGTTTTCGATTTCCCCGCCGTCGATAAACTTGTATTTTACGCGCTTCGAAAAGCTGTCTTTGACCTTTGAAACCATGACCGCGCAAAGTTCGCCGTTTGAAAGCTGTTTTATCTCGTGCGTGACAAGGTTACCGCCCCAGTCGAAGTCGCCCACGCTTCCGCCCGACAAATTAGCGCACCACGCGAAGGCGTAAAGCTTGCCGTCCGCCTTTTCGAGCCTGCCCGCATAGAAGCCGCTTGCGTCTATGCTGTCGCGCGAAAACCTTTTCCACTCGCCGTTTTTCTCGGTTCTGTACCTGTAATGAGTTACACGGTTTTCGCCCTGCTCGCTGTACGCGAGGTAATAATAGCCGTTGTATTCGACATACGAGGGGCACTCCATATTGAAGTCGCCCTGGTCGTTTTTAAAGAAAACGCCCTTATCCTCCCACTCGCTGTCCGCCGCGTCCAGAGACTTGGACGTATATCTTTTGATTACGCCCGCGCCGTAGTCGCGCGTGGTGACGAGCATATTGTAGACGTCCTCGTCGGCGTCGTAATAGACGTACGGGTCGCGGAAGTCGTTTTCATATCCGTAGAGGTTGAACCCCTCGTCCTTGACCCAGGTTTTCTGGTTGTCGGTGCTTTTTGCGTGGCGCACAACCTCGTTGAATTTCAGCCCCTCGGATTGACCGTTGTCGTTGTGACCCGTATAAAAGCAGTGATAATTTCCGTCCTTATCCTTTATGAACGAGCCCGTGCCGAGCGCCGCGTCGGGCGATTTCGAATTTTCCTCGAACGGCAACGCCACGCCGCAGTCTGTATAGTTTACGAAGTCGGTCGTGGTTATGCGGGCTATCGGGTGATAGAATAAGCTGAGCGTGCCGCGGCTGTTCTGCAAGTGGTAAATGTTCATAACTCCGTCGTCGTAAAACGGCATTACGTCGCCCATGGACACGGGCAGACTGTCGTCGTAGGCAGAGACGGGAAACACTGTCTTTCCGCTTTGGTCTACGCTGTTTTTCTTCGGCGCTCCGCAGCCCGTGCTCACGCACATTAAAGCCGCCAACGCCGTTACCGCCCAGAATTTTTTCATTGCTTTCTCCTTATTCCTCTGATTTTAAGACAGTTTACCGCGCCCGTTGTCTTTATGCGGTAATCGCCGTCTATGTACATTCTGCTTGAAATAACTTCCCGCCCGCCGTCGACGAACACCTCTATGCCCGACACGTCGGCAAGCGCCCTCACCTTGCAGCGGCTGTAACTGCCGTTCGTGCGGCGGACGCCGGCGAAAGAATTTTCAAGATACACGGCGCCGTCGTTGCCTATGATTATTTTTCCGTTACCGCCCGAAATTTCCACCATGCCCGCGCCCGTAAACTCGAAAGCTATGTCCGCGCTTTTCGGGATTTTGCCGCTGTTTATTTCGTATAAATCCAAAGCTTGTATCGGGCTTTGGAAAATATCGCCGTCCTTGAACTCTATCTCTCTCGGGATTGAGAACGCGCCCGTCCAGCCGTGCCCCATATCCCTTGTGGGGTAGGGCTTATTCCACATTTCGAACCAGCCGACCATTAAGGGTTTTTCCGCCCCCCTTATGAACTGCGGAGCGTAAAAGGTGTCGCCCTTGTCGATTTCCTTTATGAAATCCACGTCCATAGCACCTTTTTCAAAGTCGAGCTTTCCGACTATGAACACGCTCGAATTTATGTTTTTGAAGTCGTTGCCGCGCGGCGGCACGTTACAGCCCGAAGCGAGGATAACGTCCTTTCCGCCGACCTTGAAGTACGAGGGACACTCGCCCATATCACCCAGCTCGTAATAGGGTCCGAGGCAAAATTTGTATTCGAGCTTGTCGGCGGATTTGCCGCCGAGCACCACTATAAGTCCCTTGTTCGTGCGGATATCTTTTCCGCCGACAAAGACGTAATAAGTATCGCCGATTTTGACGGGGCACGGGTCGCGGAAATCAACCCTCGAAATATTTTCGGGAAGGGTTTCGTTGTCGAACACCTTCACCCCCTCAGAGAAGATAATTCCGTCTGACGAAACCGCCTTGTATACTTCTTCGGTTTTGTTTTCTTTTTCGGTGTGAAGCGTGTAGTACGCGACCAGCTTGCCGTCCTCTTCTACCGCACCGCCCGAAAACACGCTTTCGTTTTCGCCGCCGTGCATAATTGCGACTCCCAAGTCGGTATATGAAACCAAATCCTCCGACTCGAAGTGCCCCCAGCACATTTTGCCCGTGTTCGCGTCGTACGGATTGAACTGATAAAACAAATGGTATTTGCCGTTGAAATATATCAGTCCGTTGGGGTCGTTCATCCAGCCCGTGGGGGGCATCATGTGGTAATTAAGTCTGTATTTTGTATTGATTTTATTTTTTGCTTTTGCGATAAAAGCGTTTGCCTCGTTAATTGCGCTCATTTTTTCAGCCTTCCAAATCACTTAAATAACAAATTTTTATTTCGCTTATTTCGATAGTTACGTTTTTATATACCGCGTTGTCCGCCGAGCCGAACTGCCACACGAACTTATATATGCCCTCGACGCCCTTGTCGTCGCAGCGCACCGAGTAAATTTTCTCCTCTGTTGTGAAGTCAAGTCTTTTCCAGACGAAGGTATTCCATTTTTCCACCGAAGTCGCCGCGAACACCGCGCCGATATTTTCGGAGGCTTTCGCCTTGAAGGTTATGACGAAGTTTCCCGCCGCGCCCGACAGCGCGAACGAGGGAGTTTCAAGCTCGGTATTGCCCCAGTCGTTGCCGAAGCTTTCGACCGTGTAACAAGCCTTGCCGTTCAACGTTTCGACCCTACCGCTGTTCGTCTTGAAGTCGTTTATTCCGAACACCTCGTTTTTGGCTTTGACGGTAAAGTTCGAAATTGTGATTTTGTTCGCGTGCTCGCCCGAGCGGACGGAAAGCCAGAGTCTGCCGTTGAACACCTTCGTTTCCTCCGCGGTGATAACGCGGTGCACAGAGTACGATTTTTCCGACTTGAAGTACTTTATCGCGTTTGTCTCGTCGAACTGCGTATTGTTTATAAAGATTTCGTGCGGGCTTGCCTCCTCGCACCCGACGTCGAACGAAACGACGTACTCTCCGCCGACCGATAAGTCTATGCCGCTGTTTACGAACATTCCGACCTGCCACATCTGACCCGTCGGCTCGGTAACCTCCAAGGTTGCCGAATTGCCGTCCTCCGAGGCATACACCCCCTCAGCCTTGCCGTCACGGTTTATGAGATTGTCATTATCAAAGAAAAACTTTTCGGTTAAGTTTGCGTAAGAAGGTTCGTCGGGGTTTATCTTTTCCGCGCTTGCGAGGGAAAAATTTATGTCTCCCTCCAACCCGCCGAGCCACAGCTCGATATTCACCGTCTGCGTATCATCGGAGAGTAGCGTATAAGTGAATTCGGTAACGTTTTCGCCCGCCGTGACGTACCTTTCGGCGAACGCTTCGCCGTCGGCGGCGATTGTTATTTTCCCCGAAACCGAAATTTCGTAGTTATATCTGAATTCGTATTCCGCTCCGCCCGAAAGGGTGAACTTGCGCGAAAGCTTTACGTCTTCTTCGATTTCGTTGCCGCTCACCGCGAACGCGTACCTATTCCCCGTAAGCCCGTCGGACAACACTTTCACTCCGCCGCCGACGGTCAGTTCGAAGCCGTTTGTAAGCACGTTCGCCTTATAGACCTCGCGCTCGGAAACGGTTGCATAGGCGGTCGTACGGGCAAGCTTGCCGAAGCGGTCGCGTATCTCGTAGCAGACCTCGTACTCGCCCGCCTCGTCAAACACGGCATAGCCGTCTTTTACTTCCACTTCGGGAGTTACGGTTATCTGCAAATCCGGGGTTATGTCGCCGTCCTCCGAATCGAGGGCGGAAACGCCGTCCAAAAGATCGACGGAGGTATTTACGAGGCACGATATATCGGTTACGCCGCGTAGTTCGGGTCCTTGGTTGACGGGCGCCGACGCGCACGCGGACAACAGCGCCGAAGCGGTTATAAGCGGTATTGCCAAAAGCTTAAATTTTTTCATTTTCTTCTCCGATTTCGTCGAGGTATCCGTCCTCTTTCTCTTGTTTTTTGAGCTCGAAAACGCTCGTTTTCAACGCCTTTGCTTTCAGAACGTAGAAGTTTTCGTTCATTAGCTTTGATACCGCATAGGGCACGGCGTACAGCGTCACGGGCAAAACGTATGGATAAAACAGTATCAAGGCGACGACGCCCGCCGCGCACGCAAGCGCGGCAATGCTTCTTATAAATCCGCCGAACAACAGCATTATGCCGTTATAGAAAAGCTGGCGGAGCTTGACGTTCATATTCACTATTACAGTCGGCGCGGTCACGAGATATACGACGCCGACGAACAGCGCCACGCAGCTGATTGCCAGCACGAAATAGTTTGTGTTTTCGGGGTGGGTATTGAAAAAGTAAATGTTGAGCACCGGAAAAACTATTATTACGAGCTGGAACAGCGTGTAAAAGATAATTATCTTTATGTTTTTGCCTATGGTAACAAAAATATCTTTGAAGCGACGGGTGTTGATATCGGTCCTGAAAAAGCCCGTAACGCCCGTAACCATGGGGATAAAGGGAATTATGAGCAGTGCCGAAATTGCGAGCAAAAGCGTTACGACGAGAAATTCAAGCGCGTAGTCGCCCAGCAGTCTTAAACCCTTCATATTCCCTCCTTTAAGTCGTTGCGTTGATATATCTGTCGTAAGCCGCCTGATTGACGGATTTAACTTGTTCGATTGATAGGGCGTTTACTTTCAATAAATTGTTTTGCCAGTCGCTCATTGTCGGCGCTGATTTCGAGGTTACTCTGTTTGTAAACCACGAGGTTATATTCTTGCCGAGCGAGGCTTCGTATTTGTTTAAAATATCGAGCTGTTCTTTCGTGTAGTTCAAGTTCGGTATAGCCGTCGCGCCCGCATAAGTGTGCGGTTTGACGTACGCTTCCAGCCTTTCCAGCCTCAGCTTTGCGCGGGGCTCCATCTCGACGTAATTTTCCCAGACCTCCGCGGTCAGATACACCACGCCGTAGGGGGCGTTCTTCATACGGAAGTCGTCGGCGCTTTGTCTGCCGTGGTCGTCGTTGGGTATAAGTTTTCCGTCCTCCTTCTGAGCCTTGAACGCGCCCGATTCAATCGAGCCGTAGTTGAGCTGAGCCGAATAGTCGGGCTCGAAAAACTTGTCGAAGTATGACAGCAAGCCCGCCTTATCCTTGCACGAGCCCAAAATCACGCAAGCGGATTTTTCCACTTCGAGCTCGTTGCTGAGCCCGACGTACTGCTTGTTGGTCGCGTCGTCGACGAGGGGTTGAAGCATAATGTAATCGTCTTGCTTATCCTTGGAAACCACCGTTTCCTTTTCCCACCAATAGAAAGCGCCGTATCTGCCGTCCTGCCCCCTCGCAAGAAATTCGTCCTGCGTCTGCGAAAATGCAGTCGAACGGATAAGCCCCTTGTTGTACCAGTCGTTCAGTTCCTTTACGGCGTTAAACCAGTTTTCACTCTCGATGGTAAAGGTAATTTTGCCGTTTATCACCGTCTTGTGTTCGGTATTCTCGGGAACGCCGAAAGAAGCTATCAAATCGCTTTCGTTGCCCTGCCAGTTGCCGCTGACGAACGCGAGCGGAACCTCGTTGCTTTTATCCTTGTCGCCGTCCATGTCGAGGGACGCGAACTGCTGCAAGATTGCCTTGAACTCGCCGCGTTTGAGCTTCAAGCCGTCGTTCAAGTCCTCGGGTTTCAGCCTTACGCCCGCGGGCATATTGCCGTCCGCAATCAGCTTTTTTACCCACGCTTTATTGAGAAACAGAATATTCGGGTAGGCTTTCAGACCCATTTCCTCCACGCGCGGAAGGGAATAAATGTGTCCGTCGGGGGATTTGAGCGCCTCGGCGATATCGGGGCGGGTTTCGAGAATTTTTTTTAAGTTGGGCATATAGTTCAGATATTCGTCAATCGCCGCAATCCTGCCCCTTCTGCCGTAATTGTAAAGCTGCAAATTCGAAAAACCCGAGTGATAAATCGCATCGATACCCTTAATTCCCACCGGGTCGGTGTTGTTCGAGTACTGCGTCGAGGTGTTGTATATCCAGTAGACGTCCCTCCCCGTCTCTCTCGCGAGCGACTTGAAAACGGGCATGGAGTTGTAGTCTTTTACCGTCTCCTCCTTGACGGCGAGCACGGTGAACTCGTGCTTGTCGTCATCGTCGTCGTCCGAGCACGCCGCAGCGGTTGTCGCAAACGCAGCGCAAAGCGTTGCGGCAAATATAATGGCAAGTAATTTTTTTATTTTCATAATTTTCTCCGTCTATTTGAACGAGCCGACGAGCACGCCCTGCCCGAAATGCTTTTCTATCACGGGATAGAGAATGAGTATAGGCACGGTCGCGACGATTATAGAGGTAAATTTTATTTGCGTCGCAATGCGCATCTGGTCCAGAATTACGTCGCCCTCGCCGCCCGCTGTGGCGTCCAGAAGTCCGTTCAACACCGTCTGTAACGGATAGAAATCCTTGTCGATATTAAAGATGTACGCGTCGATATAGTTGTTCCAGTGACCGACCGCGTAAAACAGCACCATTACGCTGATTATCGATTTCGCGACGGGAAGCACCAAATCGAAAAACGTTCTTATCTCGCCCGCGCCGTCTATCTGCCCCGCTTCGAGCACCTCTTTGGGAACATTGCTTTGGAAAAACGACTTGCACATAAACACGTTGTACACGCTTACGCCCCCGCCTATTATCAAAATCAGCGGGTTTTGATAGAGCCCGAGCGCGCGACAAAGTATAACGTACGGCACGAGTCCGCCGCCGAAAAACATGGTTATAATCAGAAGCGCCATTATGACCTTTCTGAACGGCAGATAGTCGCGCGAAAGCGCCCAGCCCGCGGGTATGGTAAGCACTATGTTGAACACCGTTCCGAATATAGTGTAAACAAGAGTGTTGAAATATCCCCGCCAGATATCGTCGCGGTTGAAAAGCTGGGCATAGCCCGAAAAGGTGACCTTGACGGGATACAGCCAGACGTCGCCCGTCATTACCGCGTCCGGGTCGGATATCGAAGCTATGACAATATAATACAGCGGATAAATTACGATAACCGCCAGCAGAAAGAGAATAATTCCGCAAATGACGTAGTAGACGTAGTCGGTCTTACTCTCTTTTATTTTGTTTTTCTTTTTTAACTGTTTGAGTTCCTTAGCGTCCATATATCACCACATACTCTGATTTGCAATTTTCTTCGACGTGAAGTTAGCTATTATCAACAGCGCGACGTTGATTACCGAGTTGAAAAGTCCAGCCGCGGTACCCACGCCGTACTGTCCGCCCAAAAGTCCGAAGGTGTAGACGTAGGTCGAGAGAATTTCGCTTGTCGAAAGGTTTCCGCCCGTCTGCATAAGCAGTACCTTTTCATAGCCGCAGCTCATTAGGTTGCCCACCGACAAAATCATAAGCATTATAATCGTTGGCGCAATCGCGGGCAAGTCTACGCTGAAAATTCTTCTGAACCTCGACGCTCCGTCCACCTTAGCCGCCTCGTGCAAGGCGGGGTCGACGCCCGACAGCGCCGCAAGATATATTATCGCCGACCAACCGAAGTCCTGCCAGTTACCCGAGAATATGAACAGCGGTCTGAACGCTTCGGGCTTCAAAAACAGCTGTAAGCCGTTTACGTCGCCGCCGAGCTTTATGCTCAGCTGGTCCAATAGTCCGTCAGAGCCGAATATCAGTTTCAACATACCGACCAGCACGACAAGAGAAATGAAGTGCGGTGCGTAGTACAAAATCTGCAAGCCCTTTTTCGCCTTTTTCGAGCGAAGTGAATTGAGCAGCAGCGCGACGATTATCGGCAGCGGGAAGCCCACTATAAAGCCGAAAATGCATAGTAAAAACGTGTTTAAAAAGTAGTCCCAGAAATTCGGGTTGGAGAAAAATATTTTAAAGTTTCCGAACCCGACCCAGATTGTTTCCGTGCCTATTATGCTGTCGCCCGGCATATAGTCCTGAAACGCGACCAAAATTCCGTACATGGGAACGTAGCAGAAAATAAGAACGTAAATCAGCGCGGGCAGTATGAATACGAGTATCCAGCCCCGCCGTTTGAAATTGTCCTTCCACTTCTCCCACTTGGAGGGCTTTTTGTCGTTATTGACTTCGCCGTCCAGCGCTTCGTAGGCTTGCTCGACGAGCAGCTCGCTGTTTTCCATATTCTGCCTCCTTATTTCGATTTGTATCTGCGTATCACCGTAAACGCAACGTACGCCAAAATCAACGCCGCGAATATCGCGATATCTATATAAAAGAACGTGTGGCTTATAAGCTCGATTTCATCCTCGCGGAAATCCTCCTCGCCCGAAACGGTAAAGCTTGCGTAAGGTCTGCCCTTTGCCGTATAAGCCTTGACGGTGTGCGTACCGCCGATTAACCCGTCTATGGCGACGGTGATTGTATCGCCCGACCTTTCAAAGGGGAATTCCTTGCCGTTTATCTCTATCTTGTAGACCTCGACCCCGCCGCTTACCGCAAACGAAAGAACGTCGCCCTTCAAATATTCGTCCTTCAAAGGCACAAGGCTCGACTGCGCGAAGCTTGTTTTTATTTTGAAGTCGTACGAGGTGAAGCTTGTTACCGCCCTGAAATTATATTCGGTATCCGTTTCGAGGGTCGAGAGATAGCTTTCGCTCACCGTCAGCACTCCGTCAACATATATAAAGTCGCCCTCTTTCAGTCTGTAACTTCCGTCATCGGTGTTGACAACCTTGATAATTTCGTCCGCGCCCAGATAGACCGAACCGCCCGAAACCGACTTGTCTTTAAAGATTATATTGTTTATCGACATTTCCGCATCGAACACGTTTACGCCCACTCTTCCGCCCGAAAAGCGGTCAAGTCTGCAAATTATCGACGCGGCTTTGTCATTGTCTGCGTATACCTTTACGACGCCGCCTCCGACCGAAACGGTCAGCTTATATCCGCCGTCGAAATTATATTTTGCCGACTGCAACGTCTTTGCGGCAGTCTTTTCGCCGCAGAATTCGACCAGCTTTATTCTGTTCTCCTTGACGTCCGCCGTGACGAACCAGAAGCCCGACGGGTTGCCGTTATAGCCGAACGCGAGCCCGCCCGCCTGCGCGGTGTTCAAGGGATTGAAATAAGCCGAGTATTCGAATTCTTCCCCGAACCTGTCGCCGAATAAAAACGCGTCCTCTCTGCCTGCGCCGAAGAAAAGTCCGTCCTCGCGCACATATGAAAATCCGCGGTAGCGCTCGGTAAAATCAACGTCGCTTATAAGTCCGTTTTCGTAAATATATACCTCTATTTTCTTGTCGCCGACCCGCACCTCAGCGCTGCCCTTTTTCAGCGCCCTTATATATGCCGTGCCGTTAATTTGTTCGATTGAAATATTTCCCGCGCCGTCGGTAATTTCGAAGTTAAAGCTTTTGTCGCTGCCGAACGAAGAAGCGATAACCGGCTTAACCTCGCCTACGGTCATATCTATTTTATCGGTTGTGACCCAGAGTTCGTCGTTTTCTAAATTTCCGAATATGCCGTTTACTTTGTATATTTCCGCGTTTACCGTCAAGCTTCCGTCCGAAATCAGCCTTATGCCGTCGGAAATCGCCGAGGGGAACACCGCCGAGAAAAAGCTTGCGTAGCCGCCGTTCGCAAACACGCTGATAAACGCCCTGTCGAGAAGTATCCGCAAGCCGAGCTTTCCGTCTGTAAGGGGCACCTTCTTCGAATAGGTCTGTTTATAAAACTTTGTGTTTTCGGCAAGCAGCGAGCTTTGCGAGCGGTCGAGGGAAAGAGTGTTCGAGGCGACCTCGTAAGTAAGTTTAATTCTCTCCGCCGCGGAAACGCGCAAGTCAAGTTCGGCATAGCTTGCCGTACCGTCCGAAAAGTCGAGTTCGAGCACGACGTCTGCCTCGTTCGCCTTCACGTTCGCAAACGGGTTTTTGCCCGCTTCGTATCTCCCGTTTACTTCAATTTTTTCGCCGCGGAGCTTTTCGAAAGCTTCGACGGGCTTTCTTATCAAGGTATAACCGTCTGTATCCTCGGCGAGCGCAAGCTCGCACGCGACGGTCATACCGCCGTTATAATTCTGTCTGTAATTTCTGTATTCGTCTACCGTGAGCCAGCTTGCCGACCAGCTGATGCCGTAAACCTTGCCGTCGGGCGAGTTATTGAACGACTGGAAGGCGTAGCTGTCTATCCCCTCGCTGAGCCGCTTCAACGGCTGCGAAGCTATAAAAAGTCCGCTTTCGTCGAGCTCGCCGACGGTGTAATATTCCGCGGGGTAAGGCGTGTCGACGCGGTTCGTTCCGTTGTAAGCGTGGCTTTTGTCCTTATCCTCGGGGGAAATTATGAGGACGTACTTTTCCTCGCCGCCTACCTCGAAGCGGGAAACGTCGGGGCACTCGCCCCAGAAGCCCGTTTCGCCGAGATACTCCCACTCCAAAAGGTTTTCCGAGGAGTACATTCTCACCGAACCGCCCCCTATCGCCATAAGCCATTTACCTAGCTTTTCGTTCCAAAACACCTTCGGGTCGCGGAATTCGTTGTCGCCCAAGCTGCCGTCCAGGGCGAGCTCGCCGTAAATTTCGAACTCCGTACCGTCGACGCTGTACGCGAGAATCTGGCGCTGAACGTCGTAGCCGAGCTCCTCGTTCCAGCACGGCTGGGTCATTATCGCAACAATTCCGCCCTTACCCTCGAACAGTCCGCTGGTGTTGTTTCCGTCGTACACAGCGCTGCCCGAAAAGAACATGCCGTAGAAGCTGTCGCCCGCCGTCTGCCACGCGGGTATCGCGACGGGCTGTTCAGTCCAGCTGACCAAATCCGCGCTCGTGGCGTGACCCCAGCTCATATTGCCCCAGACGTTCTCCTTTGCAGAGTTGTACTGGTAATACATATGATAAACGCCGTCGGCGTATAAAAGACCGTTGGGGTCGTTGTTCCAACCTCTGTAAGCCGAATAAGCCAGCTTGTTGCGGTAGCTTTCACCATATTCTTTTTCAGCTTCCGCGTCCGCGGAAAATTTGAACAGGCAAATTCCCGTAAGCGCCAAAACCAGCGCGATTACGGTCAAAACCGCCAACAAACCGCATTTCGTTTTTTCTCTCATAATCTGCTCCGTTACTTGGTAAACGTTATCTCGGGCGTGCCGCTGTCCCAGCCGCTCGCGTGTTGTATTATAAAGTAAATCGTGTCGCCTTCTTTAAAGGATATCTTCTTTTTATATTCCACGGTACCCGACTGAAAGAATTCGGGTTTGCCGTAAATAACATCGTCGCCGTTTTTAATGCCGACGCGCACGTTGAATTTCGTATCCGCGCCCTCGTTAAGTCCGTTGCCCGTAAGCTTGAACGCAACGTCGACGGTGACGTCCGCGTCGAACGTGTAGGCTATGACCGCGAAGCCCTCTTTGACTTGAATGAAATCATTTCTTATGTCCGACTTGACGTTTTCTCCGTCGGTGTTCAGCCAGCCGAACTCGCCCGTCTTGTCTGCGGCGGTAAACGTAAAGTCCTCTTTTTCCCCGAACTGATATTCTGCCGAGCCGTAGCTCCACCCGCCGTTCGGGTTGCTTTCCAGTGAAAATTCGTTCTTGAAATTCGCGCTGTTCTTTGCGGGGAGGATCTCCGTCTTTGTTTCGCCGCAAGCGCAAGCGAACAGTTTTTCGCCCTCTTTGGTCAAAGTGGGTTGGACGGTTATCTCCCCTTCGCCCCATTCGTGTGCGTGCTCCGCGGGCAATATCTCGCGTTTTGTTTCGCCGCAAGCCTCGCATCCGTAATCGACGTAACCGGGCACGTCGGTCGCGGGCTGTCTGCCGGTTTCAATCCACGCATGCGCCACAATTTCGGTTTCGATGCCGCACACTCCGCACACGTCGCGGTGTCCGCTTTCGCCGACCGACTTGCAATCATATTTGTGCTCAACGGTGTCCTTTGAAATAACTCTCGTCTGAGTGTCGCCGCACACGCATCTCCAAACGGTATAGCCGTCATCTTTGCACGTTGCGGGTTTCTCTGCCGTAAGCTCGTCATAGGCGTGCGGCGCTTCCCCGAACTTAATTCCGCAGTCGTCGTGACCGTCGCAGATTAGCCAGTGCTTATTTTCATCCTTGCCGTATTCGGAAGAGGGACGGTGATTGAGCGACGGAATTTCGCGCGTGCTTTCGTATCCGCACACCGAGCACAGCGTCCCCATAACGCCTGCCTCTGTGTTCGTCGGGGGCGTTATAACCTCGCCGTCAGTCATAGTATGCGTAACGGGCGTTCCGTTTTTCCCGCAGTTTACGCATTTAAGGTAATGCCCCTCGGCGGAGGCGTTTATCCACTCGCCGCCGTACTCGTGGTCGGGACGGTCGGTCACAGTCTCGGTATAGGTTGCGGAACATTCCTTGCAAGTGAACGTTTTAACTCCGTCTGCGGAGCATGTGGGCGGTGCGGTAATTTCACCCTCGTTCCATATATGTACACATGCGCATGCCAGCGTAAAGGTCAGGCTGCCCGCGGGCTTGCCCTCGCCCGCGTTAGCGAAAACGAGGTAAATATATTCCCCCGCGGCGTTTACGGTGCCCTCAAAATTCCAGTCCTTGTTATCTTCGCTTACCGCAACCGACTTGCCCGCATAAATAAGCTTTGCCGAAAGGCGGGTGTTCTCTTCCTCGCCTACGAAAGACAAGGTTGCCTTCAAGCCCAAATCGCCCGAAACGTAGTAAGCGATAACCGCGTTGCCCGCCGAATAAATTCCGTTCGCCGAAATTTCCACGCCCTCCGCCTTCCAGACGTCGGGCTGTTCCGCGTCCGTCTCGGTCAGTCTGACGAACTCGAAATTTTCAAAATCGGCGGTATAACCGTACTCCCAATTAAAATCGGCGGGCAAGGTATTTTGGAATTGCTCGCCGAAGTCGGCGCGGGGCGCGGCAGTTCCCTTCTTTTCGGCGTCACAGTTTATACAATTATATACTATTTCGCCCGCCGCGTCCAGTGTGGGAATTACCGACAGCTTGCCGCCGTCCCAGACGTGCGCGGTCTTTTCGATTGCCTCATAATAAGAATTCCCGCAAGCCGTGCACGAAAAGGTTTTTGTCCCCTCTTCGGCGCAGGTCGGGGTCTGCGTTACTGTCCCGCCGTCGTACTCGTGCGCGAGCATACCTGTACGCTCGGTCATGGTTTCTTTACAGCCTTTTACAGTGCAGTTGAAGGTCTTTTCCCCCTCCGCCGTGCAAGTAGGCTGAATTGTCACTTCACCCTCGTTCCAGATATGCTCATGCAAGTCGGGCGAGCCGCACGCGCCAAATCCGAACACCGATAAAATCAACGTCAGCGAAACGGCAAACGCCGCAAATTTCTTTCCCATATTTTCCTCCCTACATATACATTGATATTTTAAAACAACTTTTGTACTTTTCTTACATAATAAGTAAGCGACGAGCGTTTGTCAACCCAAATAAAATTTATTGTGCAATTGCACAATAAATTATCGCACAAATTTGTGCATATGAAAACTTGATTTTGTTTACGGAATCCATTATAATATAAATATGAAAAAGGCAGTGACAATAAAAGAGATTGCGGAGCAGCTAAACCTTTCGAGAAACACGGTTGCAAAGGCGCTTAACGGACAGTATGTGCCGAAAAAAACGCGTGAGCTTGTTTTGCGGAAAGCGCAGGAAATGAAGTATAAGTCGCTGAACGTGAGCCATATAGAATCGGGCGCGAAAAAGTACCGCATACTTCTCGTTTCGGGCAAGCCGCTGAACAATATGAACTACTTCGTGCCGCTTATCAAAAGCATCGAGAACAACTGCTACGAAAAGAATTACGAGCTTTTCCAGTACACCTACAACGGCAGTAAAACCCCGTTTAAGGAGGTTTCTGACTACGTCAACGATTTGAAAGCCGACGGCATAGTCGCAATAGAGTGCTTCGATAAGAATTTTATAGCCAACCTCGTAAACCTCGGCAAGCCCGTATGCTTCAATGACTTTTCCACGTCCGACGTATCCGCAAATTACAACTACGATATCATAAGCGCGAACGACGAGCAGTCGGTTTTCAGAATAGTCAAGTCGCTGCACGCGAAGTACGGGACGACGCGGTTTACCTTCGTCGGCGACAACAAGCATTGCAGAAGCTTTCACGACAGATATTACGGCATGCTTACGGGCATACTCTCCGTTCGCGGAGCGCACAACCGCCCAGAGGATATTCTTTGCAGCGACGAGGTGTTTAATTACGGCAACCCCGAAGCGCTGAAAACCGAAATTCTTAAACTCAAATACCGCCCCGAGTGCTTTATATGCTGTAACGATTTCGTGGCGAGGGGCGTGTGCAACGCGCTTAAACTTTTAAACGTGAACGTGCCGAAGAACGCGCTTGTCGTCGGCTTTGACAACGTTTCGGAGGCGTTCGCTACCGCGCCCGCCATAACCTCTTTTTCGGTAGACAAAGAGTTTTTGGGCACGGAGACGATACGCACGCTCGTCAACAGAATCGAAAACCCGAATATCCCTTCGCGGACGATTATCGTTTCCACAAAGCTCATTCCCCGCGCCTCCACAGAGGCGTGAAATGGCAAAAATAAGTTGTTGACAAATCGCCTTTCAAATATTAAAATAATGTATATGAAATTACGGAAGATTACCGACGTCGGATTGAAGGTTTTAACGGCGCTTTTGCTTGCGACCGCGCTTATACTCACCTTTACCGTGTCGGACTACTACATATTCAACAGAATAGGCGAGTACGGTTTTATTTTCGTGTTCTGCCAGTGGGTCAAAAAAGCGGGGCTTTTGCTGATACCGCTCGCCGTATACTACAACAAAAAAAGCTGTTCGGACGTTGCAAAGTACGTTTTGCCGCTTTTCGTGATAGTTTCTTGCTTCACGTTCGGCGAGTTCTTTAACGCAACCCCCATAACCGAGGAAAGCACGAACGCCGAGCTGGTCTATGCGCACATAAACGGATTTTTACCCAAAGCCGCGAACATGGCGCTGTTCTTCCTCTCCAACGCTTTTTATCTTTTAATCTGCGCGGGACTGTTCGTGCGCGACGGATACAAAGTGAACGCGAAAAGCTTTATTTATCTGCCGTTTGCCGTGGTTGCGTGCATGCCCCTCAATATCTTCGAAAACTTTTTCGATATCAACGACTTCGCGCCCGACCACTTCCTGCGGTTCGGAAGCTTCACCGTCTGGCACGCGCTTGCGGTTTTAGTGCTGATCGGCTTTACAATCGCCTCGTATTACTTCCTCAAAAACAAAGACAGAAAAACCCAGAACGACTTTCTCGTCGCGGCGGCAATCGTGCTTATGATACAGTACCACAGCAAGGATTCCATGGTAATGGGCGACGGCTACAACGTGTATAACACGGTTTTCGCGTGTATCCCGCTGTTTATCTGCAACCTCGGCGTGTACGTCGCTTCGGTTTCTGTCATTTTGAAAAAGAAGGTGCTTTACGCAATATCCTTCTTCGTTCACGCCGCGGGCGCAGTGTCCGTCTTTTTCTACTTCGGCAAGGACGGGATGTCCGACTACGGAATTTTTTGCAGCTACTCCATTTTGTATTTCTGCCTGACGCACTGTATTTTGTTCGCGCTGTCGGTGCTGCCGTCCGCGCTCGGGCACTACAAATTCAAAATCAAGGACTGCTTAATCCCGCTCGCCTACTACTTCGCGGTGATAATCGTCGCGTCGGTTGCAAGCGCCCTCGTCACCTCGGCTTCTATGGGCTTCGGCTTCGACGGATATATTTTGCAGGAGGGCGAATTCTTACTGCCCAACTACGCGTTCACGCAGATTAACCCTCTGCCGTTCGAAGTGCCCATGTGGAAGCTTACTATCTGGAAGTGCGATTTGAACGCCCTCTACATACTCGGACTGTACGCGTTCTACGTCGGAATTTTCCTCGCGTTCAACGGCGCGTACTACGCGTTCCTCGCCGTGCGCAAGGCAATAATTAAAAAACGAGCCCCCGCGGAGTTACCCGCGGAAGCCGTTTCGGAAGCCGCCGTGACGGACACCGAAGAAAAAGAGGATTAAATTTCTATTCTGCGTGTGGGCACAGCGTCCAGAAAAGCGGCGTCGTGCTCAACGAAAAGAAGGGTTGCGCCCGAGGACAAAACCGCCTCTTCGAGCTGTTCGCGCGAGCGGACGTCGAGATAATTGAGCGGCTCGTCCCAGACATACAAGTTGGCTTTTTCGCAAAGGCTGCGCGCAAGCGCCGCCTTTTTCTTTTGCCCCTCGGAAAGGGCGTTCATGTCGTTTTCGAAATCGCGGGGGTTGAAGCC
Organism: uncultured Christensenella sp.; assembly: GCA_910578195.1. Classification (GTDB taxonomy): domain Bacteria; phylum Bacillota; class Clostridia; order Christensenellales; family Borkfalkiaceae; genus Coproplasma. Next base: position 124,140 of record CAJTOY010000002.1, read on the forward strand.
GAACTTTGCGAGTATTGCCTTGAAATAGCTTTCGTCGATTTCGCCCGCGTAAGCTTTAAGCGTGCCGTCAAAATCGACGGTCTGCGGAACGTACGAAATTTTAAGTCGGGGCGAAATTTCTTTCACGCCCGTAAAGGGTATTTCTTCGCCGCAGATAAGCTTTAAAAGGGTACTTTTGCCCGCGCCGTTGCCGCCCGTCACCGCTACCCTCTCCCCCTCGTCGATTGTAAAGTCCAAATTTTTAAAGAGGGTTTTCGAGGGCATTTTGACAGACAGCCCCGAAAGGGTCACAAGCCGCGAACGGAAGAATTTTTCAGGAAACAGCGTCAGCGTTTCAATTTCCTGAAAGGACTTCAAAAGTTCCTTCAACTCCTCTTCGGCGGCGTTTCGGCGGTTCAAGACGATATTGGCGCGCTTTTGCATGCGCGCCGCGCACGCGCCGATAAATCCCCTGTCCACCGCCGCGTATTTGTCCGCGCCGCCCTTGCTGAATTTACCCTTTTCCGCCTTGTCCGCCCACTCGGCGGCGCGCATTGCCGATTTTTTTAGGCGGGCGCGCTCGGTTTCGAGGACGCCGCGGCGTACCTCTTCCTCCTTTTCGCGCTTTCTCTTCTCGTCGGCGTACACCGAATAATTGCCGCGAACGAGTTTTTCGCCCGTCCTTTCGAGGGCGAGCACATGGTCGCAACAGCCGTCCAAAAACGCCCTGTCGTGTGAGACGACTATAAAGCCGCTTTTGCCCGAAAGATACTCCGAAAGCCGCGCCCTGCCGAAATAGTCGAGGTGGTCTGTGGGCTCGTCAATGAGCGCGAAGCCCTCGCCCGCGAACATTGCGGCAAGCTGTAATTTGGTCTTTTCCCCGCCCGAAAGGGTATTGAACGAGCGGTATAAAATTTCGTCGTCAAGCCCCAAAAGGTTTAATTCGCGCCGGATTTTCCAAAGCTCGGCGTCGGGAATTTGTTCGTATATTATTTCCTCGGCGGTTTTGAATTCGTCTACGTTTTTAAACGGAAAACGGCGGAAAGGAAGGTCCGCCGAGACCGCGCCCGTCCCTTTCAGCTCGCCGCAAAGAAGCTTCAAAAGGGTCGTTTTGCCCTTGCCGTTGTCGCCGACAAGCGCAAGCTTCCAGCTTGTATCGAGGCGGATATCGAAATCCTTAAAAACGGGTTCGAGCCCGCCCGGGTATGAAAAAGTTAAGTTCGATATTTGTATAAAAGACATAAATTTCCTCCGAAAACAAAAAATTTCCGCAAGGAAAAACCACGCGGAAAATTGCCGTACGGAAATACGGTGACGCAATAATAATTCCCTTGCAAGCGCACGGCAAAACAAGGGCGGGTTACGCCCTGAGCCGTACAGTTTTAAAACGCCTGTAAAAGAATTATATTCTCAACCGTCTATACCTCTCTGTATTGTTATTAAACGCTGAAATGCCCGTATGCTTTGACGGAATTTGCAATGTTGTGCATATGGTCGCCTATACGCTCCATGCATACCGCAAGCTGTAAGAAAAGCGAGCCCGCCTCCGCCGTGCACTTCCCCTCCGACATACGCTGTAAATGCGACTGCTGCATAACGTTGTTCATTCTGTCGGTTTCCTGTTCCTCGCGTTCGACGTCGGGCATATATTTCAATTCGCTGTCCGCGAACACGCTGCAAACGTATTTATAAAGGTTGGTGATATGTAAATCCATTTCGCGGATTTCTTCGATAGCAGAAGCTGAAAACTCCACCTTGTCCTCGACAATTTTTTCGGCGTATTCCACCACGTTCTCGGCGTAGTCGCCGATGCGCTCCAAATCGGAAACAACGCGGTAGAACGAGCTGACCTTCTTCTCGTCGAGCTCGGATATCTCGTGCATAGAAAGCTTGACAAGGAATTTGAATATGTATTTGTTGGCGGCGTCGATGCCCCGCTCGGTTTCGGCGAAAAGCTCCTTTTCCGACAAATCGCCCGAAAGCAGCATTTCTATCGAGCGCTTGTAGTTGCCGAACGCGTCGTCGCCCATTTTCAGAAGCTGTTTTCTTACCTGCCCCACCGCGATTGCGGGGGTCTTTAAAAGACGCACGTCAAGCGTTTCGGCATCTTCGGTTTCCGCCTCTCCCTTCTTTTCGCGGACGATAAGGCAAGCGAGCTTTACAAGCAGTTTCAAAAACGGCAGAAGCGCCAAAGTGGTCAAAACGTTGAATACCATATGGAAAATCGCAACCTGCCACTGCGTGTCGATACCGGCGAGCGCCTTTGCAATGTACTTGCCAGCGAACGCAACGGGGAAGATAAATATAATACAGCCCGAGACGTTGAAGAGAAGATGAACCATCGCCGCGCGCTTCGCGTTTACGTTGGTACCCATCGACGAAATGAGCGAGGTAACGCAAGTTCCCACGTTCGCGCCGAGGATGATGCACATTGCCATTTGAAGGGACATCAGCCCCGAGCTCGCGAGCGAGATTATAATCGCCGTAAGCGCCGCGGACGCCTGCATTGCCGCCGTAAGCGCCGCGCCGAGTATGAATAAAACCAATATTTCCCAGGTGAGGGTTTCCTTCGCGCTGCCGAGCGCGATAAACACGTTTTCGACCGCAACGCGCGTGTTGCTGCCCTCGACCATCAAGTCGCCGACCGCGCCCGACATTACGTTCAAGCCTATAAAAATAAGACCGACGCCCTCTAAAATGTGCCCTATCTGTTTCAATCTGTCGCTTTTACCCGCGAGGGTTAAAACAAAGCCTATAAAGGCTACGAACGCAAACAGCGCCGCAACAGAGAAAGACGCGCCGCCCGCCGACGACAGCGCCATTATAAACGCCGAAATCGTTGTGCCGATATTCGCGCCCATTATGACCGAAGCCGCCTGCGAAAGGGTCATAAGCCCGACGTTTACGAAGCCTACAATCATGACCGTTGTCGCCGAGGAGCTGTTGCAAATCGCCGTCACCGCCGCGCCCGTGCAAACGCCTATACAGCGGTTTTTGGTCGCCCTGCCCATAAGGCGGCGCATCGATTTGCCCGCGGCTTTTTCGATATTACTGCCCATCATATTCATTCCGATCATAAACACCGTTACGCCGCCGAGAATGAAAAACGCGCTGTTGATTATCGTGAGTATATCGCCCCCTGTCATTGCCAAAAGGGAATTTATCATATAGCTTTCTCCGTTAAATAAATTTTAACAGTTTTTTCAAATACTGTCAAACAAATTGCTTTTATTATCCTTTTAATATAAAATATTTTCAACAACCATACGGAGGCAATCAAATTGTTCAATATAGTTTTGGTCGAGCCCGAAATTCCGCAAAACACGGGCAATATCGTGCGCACTTGCAGCGCGACGGGGTGCAAGTTGCATCTCGTGCGCCCGCTCGGCTTCGAGGTGACCGACAAACATTTGAAGCGCGCGGGGCTCGATTACTGGGACGAAGTCGACATAACTTACTACAACTCCTTTTCGGAGGTCGAAGAAAAATTCCCGAACGCGAACTTTTACTTCTTCACCACAAAGGGACTTAAACGCCACTCGGACGCAAAGCTTAAACGCGGCGATTTTTTAGTGTTCGGCAAAGAGACAAAGGGACTGCCCGAAGAGCTTTTGAAAGAACGCAAAAATAACTGCCTCAGAATTCCCATGATAGGCGAAACGAGAAGCTTAAACCTTTCGAATTCGGTTGCAATCGCAGTCTACGAGGGACTGAGACAGCTCGACTTCGACGGATTTAAGACCGAGGGGCAGCTGCACAATTCCAAATGGTGAAATGTACTTTACATTTATCGAATATTAATGTATAATACTGTATATGAAACTTGATAAAATAGCCGTTGCCAGCGGCAACAAGGGCAAGATTGCGGAAATAAAACAGATTTTTACGGGCGTTGAAATCGTGTCTATGCACGAACTCGGCTTCGACGGTGACATCGACGAAACGGGCAAAAGCTTTAAGAAAAACGCGGAAATCAAGGCGAAGTTTATCGCCGAAAAGTTTTCGCTGCCCGCGCTTGCGGACGATTCGGGGCTGTGCGTGGACTTCCTCCACGGCGCGCCGGGGATATACTCCGCGCGGTACTCGGGCAAGGGCGACGCAGAGAACAGAAAGCTTTTGTTAAAGCAGCTCGAATATACCGACGCGCGCGGCGCGTACTTCGAAAGCGCGGTCTGTCTTTACTTCCCCGACGGAAAAAAATTCTTCGGCGAGGGCAGAACGTACGGCGATATTTTAAGAGAGGAGCAAGGCGCGAACGGGTTCGGCTACGACAGCCTATTCTACTCACGCGACCTTGAAAAAAGCTTCGGCGTTGCTACCGCGGAAGAGAAAAACTCGGTCTCCCACCGCTACCGCGCCCTCGAAGATTTAAGAAAGAAATTATGAAAAAGCTTATAATTATTTCCGACTCGCACGGAAACAGACGCGCCATTGACGAGCTGGACGGAATTTTCGCCGAAAGCGACTATATAATCCACCTCGGCGACACGTCCGCCGACGGCGGTTATATAAGGGGCAAGTATCCCGACAAGACGGTAGTCATAAACGGCAACTGCGACCCCGTGAAACTCGGCGACGACGAGCGGGTTCTGGAAGTCGAGGATATGAAAATTTTCCTCTGCCACGGGCACCGCTATTCGGTAAAGTTCACCCTTGCAAAGCTTACGGAAGAGGCGAAAAAGCTCGACTGCAAGCTCGCATTATACGGGCATACGCACAGACCGCGGGGCGACGTTCTGGACGGCGTTACCCTTCTCAACCCCGGCTCGCTGTCAAGGTACGGCAACAAAAGCTACCTCTATGTGGTCGTCAACGGAAATAAATTTACACACAAAATAGTTGTATCGGGATAAGATTATGAAATTCAAACACAGTTTAAACGTACTTATTGACAATTTCGCGGTGACGTACAAGCACCTTTTATACAAGCTGGTAATTACGATTATCGCCATGGTTTTATATGCGCTGGTGATTACGCCGTTTATAAACGCCGTCACTTCCTCGCCCGATTACGTCAGTCTTATTGACGGCGTAAAAGAGTTTTTGAAGCACCTTGTCAGGGGCGACGGCGAGATAGGCAGCGCGACCGAGCAGATTGAAAAGGCGTTCAACGCGCTTTTAAATCTTATCGGCGAAAACCGCGGCAATATTATTCTCGGCATAGTCGGGCTTATTCTGGTGCACACGGTTGAAAAGTTCTGCACGGGACTCGGCAACTACGCCATGGCGGCAATCATTAACGACAAAATGTCGCTGAGGGCGAACTCGCCTTTCTTTATAACCCTTATAAAGAATTTAAAGGAAGCCAGCCTCTACAACCTCATGTACGCGCCGCTGTCGGTGTTATACGACGTAATCTGCTATCTGGGCGCATATCTGCTTATTTTCAGACTTATCGCGCTTATCCCCTTTATCGGACTGTCGTTGCAGATATTCCTATTTATCACGTCGGTAATAATGCTCGTGTCGGTTAAAATGACTTTCACCGCCGACTGGCTCCCCTCGCTTATCCGCGGAAAAATGAGTCAGCGCGAGGCGTTCGCCTACACGTTCGGACGAAAAAACAAAAAGACCTTTAACGTGCTTTCGAACTTTATCGTAATAGTGCTTATCATTATGGCGGTAAACGTTGCGGCGGTTATCTGCACGTTCGGCGCGGGCTTGCTCATAACCATCCCGTCGAGCTACGCGATTTTGATTTGCTTCGAGTTCGTTAACTACTATGACAGAGAGGAACTCAAATATTTTATCGATAAAAACACTATAATAAAACCCGAAAAGGAGCGCACGCTTACGCGCGAAGAATTCTTCCGTGGCGAATAACGGCTTGCGGCGGGGACGAAATTTCGTCCCCGCCGCTTTCTTTTGTGAAAATATTTAAAAAAAATTGAAAATCCCTCTTTACAATTGTGAAAAAATTCTATATAATTGTTATGGCGTATTGCAACGCACAGAAATTTGGAGATAATTATGAACTATTCTGAAATATATGAAAGCTGGCTCGGCGACGCAAGACTTAACGCGGAAGCTAAAAACGAGCTTGAAAATCTTAAAGACAACAAGGAAGAAATAGAATACCGCTTCGGCGCGGAGCTCGAATTCGGCACCGCGGGTATGCGCGGCATTATCGGCTACGGCACGAACATGATGAACGTTTACACCGTAAAGCGCGCGACGCAGGGACTTGCGGAATTTATCAAGACCCTTCCCGCAGAGACGAACGCAACGTCGAGGGGGGTTGTTATCTCTTACGACACTCGCCTTAAAAGCGACGAGTTCGCTCGCGCGGCAGCCGACGTGCTGGCGGCGAACGGTATTTGCGCCTACCTCTTCGGCGACGTTCACCCCGTGCCCATGCTTTCCTTCGCGGTAAGAAATTTAAATACCGTCGCGGGAATTATGATTACCGCCTCCCACAACCCCAAGCAGTACAACGGTTATAAGGTTTACGGCGAGGACGGCGCGCAGATGAGCCCCGAGGACACCGACGTCGTCGTCGGCTTTATCAAGAAAATCGACGACTATCTCGGAATCCCCGCCCCCACCGAGGAGCAGACGAAAAAATACATAAAGACCGTTCCCTCGAAGGTCGACAAGAAATATTATAAGGAGCTGAAAAAGCTCACCCTTTCCAAAAAGGCGGTCAAGGCGTGCGGAAAAGATTTGAAGCTCGTCTATACTCCCGTTCACGGCTCGGGCTATATTCCCGTAACAACCATATTGAAGAAAATAGGCATTAACGCGACCGTCGTCGAGGAACAGACGAAAAAGGACACCGATTTTTCCACGGTCGAAGTGCCCAACCCCGAATTCAAGGAAACCCTTTCAATGGGTATCGCGCTCGCGAATAAGATTGGCGCAACCGTTGTTTTCGGCACCGACCCCGACAGCGACCGCCTCGGCGTCGCCGTAAAGAACGGCGAGGGCGAATTCGAAGCGCTTTCCGGAAATCAGGTCGGCATACTTCTTCTCGATTATATCTTGACAAGACTTAAAGAGGAAAACGCGCTTCCCGCAAACGCGGCGGTTGTCAAGTCGTTTGTTACCACGGGCATGGCGAAGGCGATTTGCAAACAGTTCGGCGTTGAATTGTTCGAAGTGCCCGTCGGCTTTAAGTTTATCGGCGAAAAAATCAAACTCTGGGAAAAGGACCGCTCCCACACCTATATTTTCGGCTTCGAAGAGAGTTGCGGATATTTAAGGGGCACGCACGCGCGCGATAAGGACGCAGTCGTCGCGTCCATGCTTTGCGCGGAGATGGTTTGTTATTATACTTATATCGGTAAGACCGTATTCCAGCGCTTGCAGGAAATTTACGAAACGTACGGCTATGTCTTAGACAGCAACATTTCCATACCGTTCAAGGGCTTAAACGCTATGAAAGACATGAACGCCGTCGTCGACGGACTCAAAACCTCGCCCGTGACGAAGTTCGATATTTACGACGTCGCGGCCGTGCGCGACTATTCGAGCGATACCAAAACCGACGTCGCAACCGGCGCAACGTCGAAGATAGGCTCCCCCCTCACCAACTGCGTTTATTACGAGCTTGAAAACGGAAGCTTTATCTGCGTAAGACCCTCGGGTACCGAGCCGAAGCTGAAAATTTACTTTTCGGTAAAGGCGCACCACAAGGCGGACGCCGAAGCCGCGCTTGAAAAAATGAAGTCCGCGGTAAACAAAATAATCAAAGCATAAACCAAGCGGGAGCGCAATCGCGCCCCCGCTTTTATTCTTGCCTATTTAAAACTCTTCTTCAATCCATTTCAAATACTCTTTTTTACCCGTTTCAAAAGTAAAAAATTGCTCTTCTCCCCTTGATAATGATACTATCGGTAGATTGTGCCCGTTGTAAAAAATCCATGGTGCAGAAGTAAAAGTTATTATATCCCCTATATCAAGCCCGTAATCGCTTGCCTTGCTTGTATATAATTGAAAAGACATACTACTACTGCCATACGTAGGGAAATTATGATCTTCCGTTAATATTTCTATCTCTAACACACAATCATATGTTATTTCGACTATTGAGCCGGTTAAAATTACGTAATTACTATCGTCAGAATAATATTCAAGCATTCTTCTTCTGTACGGTTCGTTCAAAAAATCGCAAGCAGAAATCAGCGGAGTTAAACAACAAATAAATATTACTATTAATTTTTTCATAATTTATTCCCTTTTAATTTATTAGTACTCACCCAGCAAAAAGAAATATCCAAATGGACCAAATAAGTTGGATATCGCTAAATACCATTTACCTCTATTTATATCTTTTTGACTGTGTGGTCTTGTAGTTACACCGCCAAACATATCGGCAGTTATCTCCCATGGACGATCATAATAACTTCTGTTGCTCCATTTTCGCCATGATGGCAACCCTATCATTAAACCATAAGTTATAGGACCCATAATCATCTGCTGAACGACATGACCGTATTCGTGTTTTACATCAGTTTCATTTGCATTGTTACTTAAAAAAATCGCACAAAATGTACCAGATCTGCCGAGTGTAGTTTTAAAAACCGGTGCCCCTTTGTAAAATGACACACTGTCTGAATTTAACACAGCAGTTTCATCTGAATTAAACGGATTCCAACCTATTGCGTTCATATCGTTTCTTATATTGGAGTCAAAAATTGCAGCAATAGCTACGCCCACATAACTTATAACAGACACAACAAGTTGCAAAATAAAGTGTCCGGTAGGGTCAATATACATTACTGGATTATTATTACAATACGAGTATAGATTCAATCCGCCGAGGATTTCGGGGTCGGCGTAGTCGACTGCGTCCATGTTCAGGAATCTGCCGACTTCAGGGTCGTAATAACGCGTTTGCAGATAGTAAAGTTTTGTGTCCGTGTCGTAGAAGTACCCGCGGTAGCGGAAAGGGTTTGCGTTTGCTATCGTCTTATTGTACGCCTTGATTGTATGGTTACCCCATGCGTCGTAGCTGTATTCTACCACAATCTCTCCCGAACTGTCAAGACCAAAAAATAAGCAAGGGCGCGATTGCGCCCTTGCTATTTTGTTGTATCAGTCTTTTAAAATCATCACTTCGTCGTATTTAGGTGAATATAATATTTTAATTGATTTATCTGCAAATATGAGGCTATCTTTTAACATTGTTTATAAAATTCTTTTTACGTCTGACATTTTTAAAAGAATAAACAAAAATTATTTCTTGACTATGAATTCTTTTTTATCTTTCCTGCAAATATTTTTTCGAATTCTTCCAAGCTACCTTCAACAAGTAAGTCTTTTTGACAGATAATGCCATGGCTTGCTTCCCATCGAAATACAAACAAATAATAGTAAGCACCATAATCAACGACTTTTTTTATTTTATTTATTGGTTTTGTAGTTACAACTCCATTCTGATGATTCCATACGATTTTAATTATTTCATTATCAATCGTAATATCAAAATCCCATTCAAAAAAATTTATTTTAAATTTTGTTGTAACGAATAAAAGTAATATCAATAATAAAATAATTATTCCATAGAAAATTAACTTATATAAATCAGCTGTTGAATTTGAAATCAGCGCAACACCTATACCAACTGGCTCTAGAATAATAAGGCTGATTAAAAACATGATTGATGCTTGCTTATCACGCAGTTTAATAACTTTTTCTTCATAATCACGTCTTATTTTCCCAACAAATCTAACCATAAAACACCATAACATTTAATTAGGAATTAAGTTAATAATCTTTTTATTATTTGCCTAATCCCGGCTGCCGCTGATGACAAATAGATTAATTTAGTAAGTGAGTCCCCGAATAACATGGACGTTCCATAAAATAATGAAGCTAAAAATTTTATTTTACCTGTACTTGCAATCATATTAGTATAAAATTGATCCATTGTTTTGAAATTTCCCAACTTGTTAAATAAACCATTTTTGCCACCGACAAAACCAACACCAAAAGTTGCTGCCCCTTGAAATCCACCGCTAATAAATGAACCAACAACTCCAATAGCTGTAATATTTTTGTCTTGATGCAAACCATTGACCAATAAATAATTTGCTGTACTTCCAATCGATCCAATGCCCGCTGAAATACTAAAAGCAGCTCCAACAGATAATCCATAACCAGCAACTGTCGCCCCGGATGCAACTAAACCTGCAGCGCCACCAAGAACCATTGCCGCGCCCATTGCGCCACCCATTATAGCCCCGCCAGCGATACTTCCAAACAATTCCCAACCGCGTCTACCTTCTTGGTATGCAGTAACACCTGAAATAGTTCCACCGACGACTGCACCTACTGAGACACCTATTAACATTGCAATTGCAAATGCAGATATAGCGAACTGACCGGTAGGGTCAGAATACATAACGGGATTATTGTTACAATACGAGTATAGATTCAATCCGCCGAGGGTTTCGGGGTCGGCGTTGTCGACTGCGTCCATGTTCAGGAATCTGCCGACTTCGGGGTCGTAATACCTTGTTTTTAAGTAATATAAGCCCGTATCTGTATCATAGAAATAGCTGCGATAGCGGAAAGGGTTTGCGTTTGCTATCGTTTTATTGTACGCCTTGATTGTATGGTTACCCCATGCATCGTAGCTGTATTCTACCACAATCTCTCCCGAACTGTCAAGATAGAAAAATTGAAAGTGCGAGGGCACAAATTGTGTTCCCCGCACTCAAATACCTTTATAATGAAATATGTTCTTTATTTATATTGACTTGTTTTAAAGGTAAATCCAATCGTTTACTTATTATCTTTATTTGCTTTTTTGTTAAGCACTCGCAATATTCTTTTAATCCTTTATCCCGTTCTAATTGAGTTAATGTTACAATTTTATATAAGTTATCAAAAATTATTTCGCTTTCAGTTTTTCCTTGCTTAAAACGTATTGATAATATATTTGTCAACGGATCACCCAAATCAACGCTTAATGGCAATAGAAACCACATTTTAGGACTCATTTTTCTAAATCCTAATTCAACGATATCACTCAAATTGATTTTATAAATTATTTTTTTACCTTTAAATCTTAATAATTCATTATCGTTAATTAAAATATATGAATTATAGAAACACCTAACAGCGATATAAATTAAGACCGCTATAAAAATAAAACCCAGCATAGCTAAATTACCGTATAATACTTCATAAATTGATTTTGAAAAAACATTCAATACTTGAAATATGATGAACACTAAAATAGAATAATAAAGCAAGTAACTTAAATGCAATGACTTACATAGTTTTATTTTTATTAATTTCATTAATTATTACCCATTATTTCATAAATAAGATTTTCTAAAATAATATTGAAAGGCGTAAGTATCCCTATTTTTAAATAAATGCGTTCTATTAAAAGTTTGTATCCGCCTTTCGGAATGAATAAACCTTGTTTACCCATTGAAAAGCCCAAACCAAAATTCGCCGCACCTTGTAAACCTAATAAGAGACCGCTTAAAAACATATCTTTAATATCAAAAGTCATATTATCATAAAGCTTAGTTTCTAAACAATATATCCCAACACCAGCACCAAAAGCAGCTGACGTTGTTGCACCAAAAGCTATTAGACCAGTTGTTAAAGACACTGCGGTTTGTCCAAAAAGTGGTGCAGCGGCAAATCCTGCTCCCAAACCAAAAGCTGCACCAATCACCAGTCCCTTTAATCCACCGATAACTGCGCCCTTCCACCACTCTTTACCACTTATCTTAGCATCAATTGCTCCTTTAGCTGCGCCAAGACCAACACCTAATAAAGTTGCTATTACAAAAATAGACCAAACAAATTCACCGGTAGGGTCAACGTACATTACGGGATTGTTGTTACAATACGAGTATAGATTAAGTCCGCCAAGCGTTTCGGGGTCGGCGTTGTCGACTGCGTCCATGTTCAGGAATCTGCCGACTTCGGGGTCGTAATACCTTGTTTTTAAGTAATATAAGCCCGTATCAGTATCATAGAAGTAGCTGCGGTAGCGGAAAGGGTTTGCGTTTGCTATCGTCTTATTGTACGCCTTGATTGTATGGTTACCCCATGCATCGTAGCTGTATTCTACCACAATTTCCCCCGAACTGTCAAGTATGGCTATTATATTTCCCATCATATCCTTACGATAGAAATAAGTTGAAGCATTGTACTTAAAGCTCGATAAGCCCGTCATATCGTAGAAAAATTCTAACCCGTCGCTCGTTTTTATCAGTCTGTCCAAACTGTCATAATAATAAGTAACGTCACCCTTGCCTATTCTTCGACCCCTGCCGTCGTACTTAAAAGCTATGCCGTTGAACGACTGCATTTGTCTGCCCTTCCAGGTTGCTTTTTTGTCGCGATAAGTCGTAGGGTTGCCCAAAGCGTCGTATACGCAAGCTTCGCCTTTATAAAAGGATATTTTATTGCCCGAATACATATATTTCAGAACCGAGCCGCCCGTAGGAGTTTGAGCCGTAGTATACGGATGAGTGGCAACCGACTTAATGTTGCCGCGGTCGTCGTATTCATACAAACAAGTTTTACCCATAGGCTTGTTATCTTCCCTTATCAGTCTATTGTAGTTATCGTAGGTATAACTTATTGAATTGCCGTCATACTGCACGCTCACCACCCTACCGTTTGTGTCGACAATATTATATACGGTTTTCTTTATATTTGCATGACCGCTGTAAAAATCTATTTTAAACGGTATATGCGTCAAAGCGGATTCGTTTGAATTAGCCGTTCCCATATATAATATTTCTTCTTTTTGTATAAATAATTGTCCGTAATACGTTTCTCTGCGGCTAAGCCTTTGCTGAAAGTCATAAGTATTATTAATTTTAATGTTATAATATGATTCGGATTCAAGTTGTTTAAGCGCAGTATATTTGTAATTATAATCTACGTTTAACAGACCTTGAAGCTGAACACGATATAAATCGCCGTATTCGTTATAGCTATAATTTTCACTATAATTACTATATACGGATTTTGTACCAACGTTATAACTTGACAAAGTGCCGTACAGCAGATAGGAAAATACTTCTGTCTCCGACGTTATATGGTCTTTTACAGTCAACTCGTACCAATCGTAATCACCCTCATCGTCCGACATCATTGCACAATTACTTTCAAGCTCCAAATTACCGTTATAGTAAGTTTTTACGCCCATTCCGTCTTTTTGCGCTACTATTTTAAACGTTTCATTCAAAGCGTTTGTCTTTGTAAGCGTTTTGTCGTTTGTGCCTTTTGCATATTCGTATGATTGAAGCTTGTCCGTGCCGAGTCGCACTTCCTTTAAACGGCGTTGATTGTCGTAATTGAAGTATATGTGTCCCGAAGCAGCTGTCGTATCGGCAAGCGACGTCAACTCGTTGCTGATATCGATAATAGAATTTTTTAAAGACCCGGAATAAACCATGGAAATTCTTCCCGCGCCGTTACGCGGATATTTTACGGCATCATTCGGCAACACGGTTTTCTCGTTCGGTAGCCTCGAACCGTTGGCATAGGTGAGCTTTATATTCTGCTTTTCTGCGGTTCTTACCATTGTAAGTCTACCGAATTCGTCATATTCGTATTCGTTTCTAAACTTATTTTTTAATTCCTTGGTATTATGAGTGGTCATTTTTACAAGATTGCCGCTTGAATCATACTCGTACCTTACTACTTGTGTGCCTTTTGTTTCTTCCGAAGAAGTTTCATATTCAGCCCAATGTGAGATTCTGTTTTCCGAATCATAGTAATACTGTTTAACGTATTCTTTTGTCGGTTCAAGATAATTTTTGTAAGTAATAGTTGTATTTTCGTTACCAACAAGAAATTTGAAATACGAATAAGTTGAATATGTATAATCTGTTTTAACCGACGAAATAAAATCGGATTCAACACCGATAGTATATTTTCGGGACAGCGTGCCGTCATCATTGTAAGTAAACGCCGTATACCCTTTTGAAGCGTAAACAAAATATTCGTATTTATTTTTATTGAGAATTCTTTTATCAGCTATCGAAGAACCTACTAAATTTCCTTTGTCATCGTAATTCGTACATTCTGCATAAGTAACAACACCGCCCTCTTCCTTAAAATAATAATCGCTGTAATCTGTAAATTTGTAAATTTCTCTGTTGCCGTCGACGTCGGTTATTTTGTTTACTCCGTCACTGAGATTGAACGACCACGAGCTTATAACGGGCGCAGTTGAGGTAGGCACTCCGTTAGGGACTTGCGTCAGTGTAGATTTAACTTCGAGCTTGTTTGAAGAGTACGTTATTTTATAGCCGAGGCTCGACTCTATCGAAGAAATCTTCGAATTTGTATAAGCCAGCGTTAAAGCTCCGTGCACATTTGAGAAACTCTTTAAAGTACTGCTTGAATACGTTAAAGTCACAATTTTTTTAACGGAATTTTCGCCGCATATTTTGTTTACCGCCGTCAACCGAGAATTTGCATCATATACAAACGTATACTTATTAAAGGTGTTGGCGTTAAATCTGTCGTATATATTTGTTATTTTATTATTTGCATCACGCTCGATATAAAGGTTATGTCTGTTCAGCGCTATTATAAGCACAAGCAAACCGTCGGAATTAAAACAGCGCGAAATATTGCCGTCCGTAAGCGACATTATAATTCCTAAATTTTGGGCGCCATAAACAGTAGACACTACGGGCGGAGCGCCGTTAATTGAATGCAAACCGTTATATTTGTAATAATCGTCTCTTGTATACACATTGCCTAAGGAATCCGTGTATTGCATACCGTCAAATTTCTCTTCGAGATTCAAAGCGAAGTTCTTAATGTCAGACCGCCATATATACGACAAGGGTATTCCCAAACCGATATTTTCGGCGGGTTCGATATTAAAGTTGAATATAGCTTTATCATTTTTTAAATCTCTTGAAAAGACTAAACCGTTCGGTAATTCATAGCTTTTATAATGATACCTTTTAATTTCTGTTGATTTTGTTGTTGTTTCCATTTTAATTTTCTCCTTGAATTTTATTTTTGAATTTGTGTGCCGACCAACGTTTTTAATTTGCCTTTACTATCCCCCTTTAAATTTAATAAACATATGTTTGATTTTATTATAAACTTTAAATATGACACACGTTGGGCAATTTAAAAAATATTTTCTGTTATTTTATAAAAAAAAGCGTGATTAAATTGAAACGGCTTTCCGCGTTGCGGAAAGCCGTTTATTAATTGTATGAATATGTTTTAAGCCGCTCGGTGGTGTTCAAGCCCTTCATTGACGAAAGCTCGTGCAAAAGCCGCTCGCTTTCGCTGAGGCGGATAGCCTCACCTTTCTCAATCAAGTAAGTTTCGCCCTCGTGGCGCCTTCTTATTAATTTTTTCTGTCTTTCAATGTATGCCGTGAACGTCATGTTCCCGCCCTCCTCGCTATTTTCAATTATTATTCTACATACTATACTTGACAAATACTGTCATATATGATAAAATTCTTAAAAATATTTACGGTTTAGTTTATTCGGGGCGATTATGAAATATGAAACAATGATTAAAATAATGATGCTGCTTTTGACAAAGCGGAAGCTGACCGCGAGTCAGATTGCCGACAGATACGGGATTTCAACGCGGAGCGTTTACAGATATGTCGAGGAGCTGAACGTTTGCGGCGTGCCCGTCGACGTCACGCGCGGGCGGTACGGCGGAATTTACGTTGCCGACACGTTCCGTCTGCCCACGGGATATCTGACGCGCGGGGAATACTCCGCCGCCATAAACGCGCTGAACGCGATGGCTTCGCAGGTTACCGACGAAAACATTATTTCCGCGCTTGAAAAGCTGCAAAGGCAGCAAAAAAGCGAAAAGCGCGAGCTTTCCGTTTGCGGCAACATTATCGTGGACGGCGGAACCTGGGGCGGCGGAAAAAAATTCTCAGAAAAAATGCGGGTCTGCGAGAGTGCGGTAAACGACAAAGCGTGTCTTTTGATTGACTATATTTCGCGCGGGGGCGAGCACAGCAAACGCGTTATCGACCCGCACGTTTTAATCTTTAAGCAGAACGTTTGGTACGTCTACGCGTTTTGCCACACGAAGCAGACATTCCGAACATTTAAAATAGGCAGAATTAAAAGCGCGTCGTTCACGGGCGAAAGGTTTTTGCGGAAGGAATTTACGCGCGACGAAATCGACCTCGACTTCTACTACCCCTCGGAAAAATTCACAGACGTTACGCTGGAAATCAACAAAAGCTCGCTTGCGGACGTCGAGGAATGGCTGGGCATAGACAATATCGAGCCGCGCGGCAACTCCTTCTTTGCCAGACTGGCGCTGCCCGACGACGGCGGGCTTGTGAATAAAATTTTAAGTTTCGGCGGGGCGGTCAAGGTGCTCGAACCCGCGGAGCTGAAAGAAAAAGTTGCCGCCGCCGCGAGGAAAATTGCGGAAGAATATTAGAAAACCGCGCAAGCTTGCTTGCGCGGTTTAATTATGCTTTATCTATTGTTAATGTATATGAAAAGTTCGAGCCGTTTTCGTCGGCAAAGTTTATGAAGGGCTTTTCGGAAAGCTCGACCGGCGCGTCGCCGCTGTCGTTTATGCCCCACCACGGTTCGACGCAGATATAATCGCCGCCGTTTTCATTGCGCCAGAAGGCGTAAACGGGGCAGTTCGACTTATAAGTATAAGCGTAGCCGTCGTTGGTGATTGCGCACAGCTTGCCGCCCGAAAGCGAGCCGAGCTGGTAGGTTTTGTACGTCTTGAAAAAGTCGGTGTTGAGCACAAGCCTGTCCATATGATGTATACGCACGGGAATTCCGCCGTCGACGGGATAAAACAGCGGGTTTTCGGTGTTTTCGAATTCCACGACCGCCTCTCCGCCCGGCGCTTTCATGCCGGGGTGACCGCCGACGTAGAAAGGAATTTTCCCCGACTTCGAGCGCACGGTATAGGTTACCTGCACGCTGTTCTTTTTGAGTTTATATGAAATAGTGAAATTGAAATCGAACGGGTACGTCTGTCTTGTGACCGCGTTGGAAGCGAGTTCGAGCGTGAGATAATCAAGCCCCATGTCCGCGAGCGCGAACTCGGAATACCGCGCGACGCCGTGCGATTTGGGCGTGTATGTTTTGCCGTTCGCCTTGTATTCGCCCGCGTGACCTATCACGGGGAAAATCACGACGTCCTGACTTTTCCAGTGCTCGCCGCCCTGCCAAAGCCGTTCTTCGCCGTGATATGTAAGAGAAGTCATACTTCCGCCGTCCGAATTGACCGACAGCGACAGACATTTATTTTTAATTATATAAATCATATTACCAGCCGAGCTGTTGACCTCCGAGTATGTGAATATGCAAGTGGAACACGGTCTGCCCCGCGTCGTCGCCCTGATTTATAACAAGGCGGTAGCCGTTTTTACAGCCGTTTTCTTCGGCTATCCGCGGAATTTTCATGAGCATGTATTTCACGAGCTCCGCCCGCTCGCCGTCCATTTCGGACAAAAGCTTGAAATGCTGTTTGCCTATCGCAAGCAAGTGCACCTTCGCCTTGGGCTCGATATCCTTGAACACGAGCATTTTATCGTCCTCGTACACCTTTGCCGAGGAAATTTCGCCTTTAATGATTTTACAGAAAATACAATCAGTCATATTCGCCTTTTACTCTCCTCAATTTAATTATAAACGCAGTTAAAATTACAGTACAGCCCACAGCTATCGCCGCGCCCGCGGCGCACAAGCCTATCAGAATGTCGTAGCCCTCGAACTCGTCGGCGTCGAGTATCGCCGTGACGGTGCCGTCCTTGTGCGGCGTGAAATCAATCAGGCTGTCGGTGTTAACCTCGAACACCCAGACGGTTTCGCTTTCGAACTTGTACTCTGCGCAGTAATAGCGGCTTGAATAGCCGCTTCTTTCAAGCTCGACCGAGATACTGTCGAGCTCGCCGCTCGAAACATAGTAAGCATAATAATACTTTCCGTCGTAGCCGTCAAGCTCGTCGCACTGCACGACGTAGGTCAGCTCGCCGTCGACCTTTCTTTCCTCGAAGTTGTTTTCGGGGTTGTAGGGGTCCTTCATTTTCCTGCCGCGGTCGGCTTCGAGATTGAAGCCGTCCTCGACGAAAGAAATAAATTCATCCTTAGTGTCGTAAAGCACGCTTTTATATTCGACGCCTATCGGCAGCGAGCACAAAAGCAATATAATGACCGACAAAAGCGTGCAGTTGAGCGCAAACGTCAAGTTACCCGCGTTTTTGAAGCGCATGCTTTCGCCCATTTTTTTGGCTTCGAGAATTATCCGCTCGTTCATGCGCGTCAAATCCACCTCGGAAGCCAGCGTTCTGATGCGCGAAACGTGCACGATTGCAATATTCATTGCCGCGGCGACGATAACGCAAAGCACTATATCGACCACCATTACCCAGCCCTCTAAGGGCAAATTCCAGCAGACGTGCAAGCCCGCGCTTGCAACGAGCATAAATATCCACAGCGACCCGAACGGCTTTTTTGACATGCAGTACGCCCAGCCGACCGCGCCCGTCCAGAGAATGTGCGTGCAGAACGACGAAAGCCCCCTTTCGAGAAACAGCGCGATTGTGGCTTGAACGTCGCTATAATAGTTGACGTATTTATCCGAGTAATAGAAGATATATCCCATATCCTCGATTACCGAAAAGCCGGCGGCTACGCTCGCCGCGACGAGAAAGCACGCGTAGGGGTTTTTGCGCTTGGTCAGCTCGATTGCGGCAATTGCGGGAATTATCTTGCAGAACTCCTCGATACAGCCCGAAGCGACCGCTTTCACCCACGGATTGTCGGTGTTAATCAGCGAATAGAAAAGCTGGGAAAGTACTCCCGCCGCCGTTCCGCCGCCGACGAGTACCGATAAAATCAAAAACAAGCTCAGATTGCGCTTGGGGTACAGCTCGAACAGCAGCACTATGAACGGGATAGTGAAGGTAATTCCGCCGAGGAAGGTTACGGACGGAACGTAGAGAGTGTTGTTCGTCAGACGAAGCACGAGCGTGTTTATCGTAAACAGAATAAACAGCGCGAAAAACGCCCTGACGTACAGCCACGGAAACGCGCCCGTTATGCCGCTGTTGTCCTCGTTCAGACCGCGCGAAAAAATTTCCTTGTACTCCGCCTTCGAGCGGGCGCGGAAAGTTTCTTTAAAAAAGTATGTAATTTTCGCACGCAGCAACACTTTTTCGGGTTTATCCATAAATTTCGGCTATAACTCCGTCCTTATAAAGCTCAGTTAATTTTACTTTGTATTTTATTCCCGCTTTCAGCTTCTCCGAAACGTATACGCGGATATAATTGCCCGTATAACCGCCCGTATAGCCGTCGCAGTACTCTTCGGCGATTATCTCGCACACGCTGCCGAGAAAGCGGGTTTTAAACCTTTCGGCGCTTTTCTCGCCCGCTTCGATTAGGCGGTGAACTCTGTCCGACTTCACATCGGCGGGGATATCTTTCATTTTATATGAAACCGTGCCCTCGCGCGGCGAGTAGCCGAACGCGTGAACCTTTGCAAACCTTGCCTCGTTTATTATCGAAAGACTTTTTTGAAAGTCCTCCTCCGTTTCGGTGGGAAAACCCGCGATTATGTCGGTGGTTATGCCCGCGTCGGGGAAATATTCATAAATCAGTTTGCATTTATTCAAGTACTCTTCGCGGGTGTAATGTCTGTTCATCGACTTTAAAACGTCCGTGCTTCCGCTTTGCAAAGACAAATGAAACTGCGGGGCGAAGTCGGGCAAGTCCCGTAGCGCCGACAAAAGCTTGTCCTCTATCACGCCACATTCGAGCGAGCCCAGCCTGACGCGCTTGTTTACGCCCTTCATTGCCGAAATTAACTTGTCGAGCCCGCCCTCGTACGAGGAAATATTGATTCCGTTCAGCACGATTTCGGGGCTGTCGGTCACGCTTATTTCGTTCAAAACGTCCTCTGCGGGGCGGGAAGTCTCCCTTCCGCGGAGATATGGAATTATGCAGTACGAGCAAAAGTTGTTGCAGCCGTCCTGTATCTTTATGAACGCGCGCGTCTTGGTATGCTTGGGATAGGGCAAAGCTTCTTTTTCGTAGGCTTTGAAAAAAGCCTTCAAAACCTCGTGCTTCTTCCTTGCGCCCGTGACGAAATACACGCCGCGCGAGAGAAAGCTTTCGGCGTCCTTTTCGGAAGCGCAGCCGCAGACGAAAATTTTAGCGTCGGGATTGAATTTTTTCACCCTTGCGATTAGCTGCCTACTCTTTTTTTCGGCTTCGCGGGTCACGGCGCAGGTATTCAAAACGTACGCGTCGGCATAGGAAAGTTTGTCGTCGACCTCCCAGCCCTCTTTCTCTAACCCCGCCATTATCGAAGAAGATTCGACCTCGTTCACCTTACAGCCGAGGGTAAAGACGACCGCCCTCATTTAAGCTCACCCAGCGCGAACGCGGCGACAGCCGTGAGCGCGATTGCGGCGGTTTCGGCGCGTAAAATCCGCTTGCCGAGGGATATTGACGAAAAGCCCGCGCCTTGGGCGCACTCGGCTTCCCGTTCGGAGAACCCACCCTCGCTGCCGACGATTATCGCGGTCGAACCGCCGAGCCCGCCTATATCCCTCTCCGACTTGTCCGCAAACTCGCACGCAAACAGCTTGTTTTCAAAGCCGTCGGCAGAGCTTAAAGCGTCGGAAAATTTATCGAAATATATCACCTCGGGCGCGCGCGAACGCATGCACTGCTTCGCCGCCTCCCTCGAAACCTTGTTCAGCCTTTCAAGCTTGTTGCCGTTCATGTACGCGGCGCAGAACTCCGAGGAAAATATGCCTATGCGCGATACGCCCAGCTCGACCGCCTTTTGAACGACAAGTTCGGTTTTGTCGCCTTTGAGCGCGCCGCACATTAAGTAAATTTCCGTCTCGGGCTCCTTATCGCCGTCGGCGGAGGAAATAACGTTCGCAGTAAGGCTGCGCTTTTCCACCTTGGAAACTATCGCGGTGTACTCCTTGCCGCTTCCGTCGAGCAGAATTATTTCCGTGCCCTCTTCGACGCGCTGAACGGTCTTTGCGTGGACGAACTCCTCGCCGTCCAGCACGACCTCGCGCGAGGTTATGTTGTCAACAAAAAATCTTTTACGTCCGCTCATAATTTAAAGGATAATGCGTACCATTCCCCGTCTTTTAACTGTTTGTCGAATTTCAGACCCTGCGCGCCGAACGCTTCGAGCACCATTGAAAGTCGGCTTTCTATAATGCCGCTGAGAATAAGCACGCCGCCCTCTTTCAGATTTTTCGGTATCGACGGCGCGAGGCGGCAGAGAATTTCCGCGGTTATGTTCGCAAGCATTATGTCCGCCCTGATTTCCGCGTCGCTCAAAAGGTCGGAGCGGACGACTTTGACCTTGTCCGCAACGCCGTTCATTTCAGAGTTGTGCGCCGCGCTTTTGACCGCGATATCGTCTATATCGGTGAGGTACGCGAACTCCGCGCCCAGCTTTATCGCGGATATGCCCAAAATTCCGCTTCCGCACCCGACGTCTATACACACCGACGAGGGAGTCAGATATTCCTGCAAAAGCTTTAAACACATCGAGGTGGTTTCATGCTCGCCCGTGCCGAACGCCATATTGCTGTCGAGCTTGACGACCTCTTCTTCGGGCTGTTTTTCGTACTCTATCCACTCGGGGCAGACGACAATTCTTCCGCCTATGTGAAGGGGGCGGAAATGCTTTTTCCAGATTTCGAGCCAGTCGTCGCCCTCGACTTCGCGTTTGGTCGTCTCCAACGTGCCGAATTTGACGAACTCCCCGCCGTTGTTGACGAGTTCTTCGAAGTCCTCACGAATTTGCGGCAAGACCTTGTCCGTTTCCTCCTTGGAAACGAACGCCTTGACTAAAACGTCGCCCTCTTCCAAAAGCCCTTCGTCCATGTAGTCCCAGTACATCGCTTTATCTCGTTGAAGGGCGATTACGTCTTTAACGTCGGAAATCGCTACGCCGTAGTTGGTGTAGCGCCATAAGACGTCGGCTATAAGCTCGCTCCCTTCGCTTGTGGTATGTATAGTAAGCTCGGTAAATTTCATATGTCAGCTGTCACTCTCTGTTTTTTCTATCGAAACCACGAAAGGGTTGTCGTGAATCGCGCTTGTTATAAACGCGGTGTCAATCTGCTTTTTGGTGTGTATAAGGGCGTTATAAATTATTTCGCCGTCCACCCGCTCCGCCTTGAATTCGGTGAACGTGGTTATATCGAACAGCTTTTTAATTACCTCGTAGCCGTCGTCGCCGCTTTTGAAGATAACGCGTATTTCGTTGTAGCGCTTGCCCTTTAAAATATTTATAGGTATGTGCAAAAATAACTGCACCAGAACGACAATTCCCGTCGCGCCGAGCGCAACCCAATACATGCCCGCGCCCGAAGCCATGCCTATCGCCGCCGTAAGCCATATGCCCGCCGCCGAGGTAAGCCCGTGCACCGACTGCTGGCGGTACAAAATCATGCCCGCGCCGATAAAGCTTATACCCGAAACGACCTGCGAGGCTATGCGCGACGCGTCGAAAGTGTTCGAATCCGAAAAGCCGTACTTTGAAATTACCATAAAAATACACGCACCCGCGGCGACCACGGCGTGCGTTCTGATACCCGCGACCTTAAATCTGAGCTGCCGCTCGATACCGATTACGATACCCAGCCCGACAGCCATTAAAATTCTCAAAAGATATTCAACCCAATCGGGCATAGCGCACCTCCGTCAGTAGAAATATTATATTCAGATTGTACCACGATTAGGCTTCGAACGCAAGTATTTATGCGCGGAGGCTTGCAAGATAATCGACCGCAGAGTGCGCGGCGACGTTGCCCTCGCCGACCGCCTTCGCGTACTGGTAGGGTCTGCCCGTGCAGTCGCCCGCGGCGAATATGCCAGCAATATTTGTCGCGCAGTCGCGCCCGACGGAAATATGCCCGTCCTCGGTGCGCAGACCGTGCACAAGCGTGGACGGCGAAATCGCGCCCTTTAAAATGAACATACCGTCGATATCCAGCTCGCCGCCCTTGTATTCGACCTTTCTGAGGCGCATATCGCCCGACAGCTTTACGGGATTTTTCAAAATAATCTGCGCTTTTTGCGACTTGATATCATAGCCGCGGTACATGGGAAAAACGTAGGCGGTCTCCGCGATATCCGCGAGGAATTCCACCTCGTGCTCGAAGCGCTTGTCGGTGCACAGCACTCCGATTTTTTTGCCCTTGTACAAAAAGCCGTCGCACGTCGCGCAGTAGCTCACACCCCTGCCTACGAAGCTTTCCTCGCCCTCTATGGGCTTCGACGACTCGACGCCGAGGCATAAAATTACGGCTTGCGCCTCATACTGCTTGTCCTTCGCGAGCAGGGTGAATTTCCCGCCCGTATCGTAAATGCCCGTAACCACCTCTTCTGTGAGCGGAATATCCATTTTCTCGAAGTGGGTTTTTAACGACGCGGCAAGCTCGCCGCCCGTCACGTCGGGAAGCCCCGGATAGTTTTTTATAAGCTCCGCCTTTTCAACCTTTTTCGAGACCGCGCGGCTTGAAAACCAAATGAAATTTTTGCCGAGCACCTTTAAGTTGAGCGCGGCGGAAACGCCCGCGGGGCCGCTTCCTATAATTGCTATATCGTACATAAAAAATTTATTGCCTTACCTTGTTAATCTAAAACCCCGCCGTGCGGGGTTTTGCGTCAGTTCATTTTCGAAAGCTTTTCCGCAAGGCTTTCCATTTCCTTGGGCGGAAGCGCCTTCTCGCTCGATTTTACGGTCTGGTCGACGATTATCTTCGCGCGCTCGGGCGGGATAATCGTGCCCACGCCCGCCACGCAGCCGCCGGGGCAACCCATACCCTCAATCATATATCCGTTGAGCTTACCCGCCTTTGCAAGGGTCAAAATCTTCTTGCAGTCGGCAAGCCCCTCCGCGTGCGCTATCTTAACCTCGGTGTCGGGAAAGTACTCGTTTATGCACTTTTCAATCGCGCCAGCAACTCCGCCCGCGCAGGCGTAGCCTCTGCCCGCGCCCGTCGCGTCGATACGCACGGGAAGTTCTTCGAGTTCTTCGAGTTTGAGCCCCTTTGCGTCGAACATGCCCGCAAGCTCCTCGAACGTTATTACGAAATCGACGTAGCTTCGGATTGTCCTTCTGGAAGCTTCCAGCTTCTTCGCGGCGCAGGGACCTATGAATACCACTCTCGCGTTCGGGTGGTTGACCTTAATCGAACGGGCGGTTGCGACCATGGGCGTCAGCTCCTCGGAGACCTCGGAGGCGAGGTCGGGGAACTGCGTCTTTACAAGCACAGCCCACGCGGGACAACAGCTCGTGAAAAGGAAGGGGATTTTGCCCGTCGCTACCTCCTTGACGTAGTGGTGCGCCTCGGCTATACAGCCGACGTCCGCGCCGACGGCAACCTCGAACACGTCCTTAAAGCCGAGCGCGAGAAGCGCCGATTTCATTCTGCCGGGGGTTACCTTTGGTCCGAACTGTCCGATTATTGCGGGTGCGACCGCCGCGACGACTTCGTCGCCCTGCTTAATGGCTTGTATCAGCTGGAAAATCTGGGACTTGTCGGCAATCGCGCCGAACGGGCACTCCGACATACACTGTCCGCACGCAACGCACTTGGAATTGTCGATATGCGCCCTGCCGAACGCGTCGGAGGAAATCGCCTTTACGCCGCACGCCGCCGCGCAGGGACGGACGTGATGGGCGATCGCGTCATAGGGGCACGAAGCTTTGCACTTTCCGCACTTTATGCACTTACTCTGGTCGATATAAGACTTGCCGTCGAGAATTGAAATCGCCCCTCTCGGGCAGCTTTTAATGCACGAGTGCGCCACGCAGTTTCTGCACTGGTCGGAAACGACGTATTCGTTGTCGGGGCACTTGTCGCACGCCGAGGGTATGACCTGCATTAAGGGCGGTTCGTAGTATTTTTCGGCAATCGTGCTTTTGTCTACGCCCGCGGTGATATGCACGGGCTTGTTCGCGGGTCTGAGCGAAAGTCCCATTGCAAGACGGACGCGCTCGGAGGCAATCTGCCTCTCGCGGTAAATGCTTTCGCGGTATTTGGGGATTTCGTCGGGGGTTATCCTGAAAGGAATTTCTTCGAGGTCGCCCGCGGGATTGTCCGACTCGTACGCGACCTTTGCGACTTCCGCAAAAACCTTTCTTCTTAAATCTGTTACAACACTTTGACTTTTCATTTTTATCCTCTGAATTTAATAAATAGATTATAACATATCGGCGTTTTTAACACAATAAATAAAACAAAAAATTTGTAACAAAACGTTACAAATTTTTGTCTTTCGATTAATAGTTTTCCGCGCTGATTTCGAAATAACTCTGCGGGTGCGCGCAGACGGGGCAAACCTCGGGGGCTTTCGTGCCCACTACTATATGTCCGCAGTTGCGGCACTCCCATACCTTTACCTCGCTTTTCGCGAAAACCGCGGCGGTCTGCACGTTTTTAAGCAGTGCGCGGTAACGCTCCTCGTGGCGCTTTTCGATTGCGCCGACCATGCGGAATTTTGCCGCAAGCTCCTTAAAGCCCTCTTTCTCGGCGGTTTTTGCGAAGTCCTCGTACATGTCTGTCCACTCGAAGTTTTCGCCGGACGCCGCCGCTTCGAGATTTGCCGCCGTGTCGCCTATTCCCGCAAGCTCCTTAAACCACATTTTCGCGTGTTCCTTCTCGTTGTCGGCGGTGCCTAAAAAGATTTCCGCAATCTGCTCGAAGCCCTCTTTTTTTGCAACCGACGCGAAATAAGTGTATTTATTTCTCGCCTGCGACTCGCCGGCAAACGCCGCCTGTAAGTTCTTTTCTGTCTGTGTTCCCTGATATTTGTTCATAAGTTACTCCTTATTTAATTGATTTTCACGTTTGGCGCGGCACTCCGCGCATATGCCGACGACAAGAAAGTCGGCGTCGCTTATGGTAATTTTATCCCCCACAGCCGTTTGAAGCTTTGACTTGTCGAGGGGAAAATCGAAGTCGGTTATCGCGCCGCAGACCGAGCACATTGCATGGTTGTGCCGTCCGCGCACAAAGTCGAATCTGTCCGTCGTACCCGCCTTCCGAATTTTTTTTATCACGTTGTTTTCGGTGAGGTATTCGAGATTTCTATAAACCGTGCCCAGCGAAATTTTCGGAAATTTTTTGCGGACGCCATCATAAATCTCGTACGCCGTCGGGTGCGAATAATTCGAACGCATGTATTCGATTATATAATTTCTTTGCTCCGAACCGCAGCGCATTGTCAACACCTTTCAAAACAGTAATGATTACTGTTTTAATTATATCATAAATTTAGTAATTGTCAAGCGTTTAAATAAAAAACTTCTTCCCGTGAGGGAAGAAGTTTTTTATTCGATTGCCTTTAAGCTTTCGTTCATATTTACCTTGACTATCTTTCTGCGCAGAAGCAGCGTGACTATGCCCGTGAACAGCATTACTATTGCGGGCGCAATCAGCCAGACGAACCAGCTTATGCCCGAAAGCGCGCCCATACTCATTGTTTTGAACACAAGCGAAATTAACAGCAGCGACACGGGATAGCCGAATACGATGCCTATCGCGGAGTTTATGAAAACCTCGCGGTAGATATAGCCCGTCACCTCTCTGTCGTAATAGCCCAGAACCATAAGCGTAGCAATTTCGCGGTTTCTTTCGCTTATGTTGATATTCGTCAGCGTGTATATGACCACCGCCGTCAGAAGCCCCGCAAACACGACTATTACAAGAGAAATGCCTATCAGCGCCGCCGAGCCGAGCTTTTGCACAACGCATAAATCGAGCAGTGCAAGCCCCGCAAGCACGAGCGCGGTCGAGAACGCAACCGCAATCACCGTCATGAAAAATCTGCTTTTATAACGTAAAACGTTGCGCATTGTCGACTTATACTTGAAGGAAAGTCTGTTCCAGATAAGCGGAATTCTTTCGAGTATAACCTTTTTGCCCGCCTTTGGAGGCTTGGGGCGCAATAGGTTTGCGGGGTGCTCGTTTGTCATTTTATACCCCGCAATCGCCGTCGCAACAAGAGTTGCAAGCACTATAAGAGTGAAAATTATTATATAGAACACCACCGCCACGTTGCCCGACATAGGTGGCATATCGAAGCTGTAATTGAACACGGAATACAAAAGGTACGCCAATCCCAGCCCGACGAAATACGCGCCGCCTCCTCCGATACCCGTCGCCATGAGCGCGAATAAAAGATACTTGGAAATTATGCCCGCCGGCGAATAGCCGAGGGTTTTAAGGCACGCTATCTGCGGGCGCTCCTCGTCGATAAGCCTCGTCATGGTCGAAAGCACGACGAGCGCGGTTACGAGCAGGAACGCGACCATTAAAATATAGCCTATCCCCTCTACCTTATCCCTGTACGCGCTGAGCGAGTTGAAAGAAAAGTTTTCTTTTAGGGTGATTATCTTTATACTGTCGTCCGAAATCGCCTCGCACTTGTCATTTATGAAGCTGTTGTACGAGCTTGAAAAACACGAAAACTTGCCGCGGTCGCCGATTGCGACGTACAAAGCGTTGTGCGGAAGCATATTTTTAACAAGGGTTGCGGGGATATAGAAAATCTGTTCGAGCACGTCCATATCCTTTGTCGCGTCGGTGGTTTCGGGAATTTCGTCAATCTCGTTGTAGTCGCTCGGTTCGCCGTCGACCGAAAATGTCAAAGGGCTTTGCACAATAGCTGCAACCTCTACGTTCAAATCGAGCATATTCAAAAACATCGGGGGAATTATCCCGCCGAGATAATCCGCCAGATTAAGCTTATCGCCGACCGCCTTGCCCGCTATTACCTTATCCGCGCGCTCGGCGTAAATTTTGTTAGGCGCGTCGGATTTTGCGCCCTCGATAATGTCGGGCACGTTTACAGTCCAGTTTTCGAAGTCGAGAAAATACAGCCTTACCGAACGCTTTTCGCCCGTTTGAACGTCGAGCTGAAAGCCGTAATTATATTCGCAGTCGTCGCCGAACAATTCATGCATTTTGTCGGTATCGAGCGGATCTTGCGTGTTCGAGCGCACAATTAAGTCGCTCGCGTTTTGCGACTTGTAATAGTCGCTCAGCGAGTAACCGATTTTATCCGTACAGGTACCTATGCCGGAAACGAAACCGACAGACACCAGCACCATAAAAATTATGGATAAAAATCGGGTGACGTGCTTTTCGAACATTCGCCACAAGGTTTTTAAATAGGTTTTTATCACCACTCAATCTCCTCGATTGGTAAGGGGTTCGCGTTGGATTCAATCTTTTCTATACGTCCGCTTTTGATATAGATTACCTTATCCGCCATATCTTTCAGCGCGGAGTTGTGAGTTACGATAATGACGAGGCGTTTGCGCTGTTTGGATACGTCGTGTAAAAGCTTCAATATTTTTTTGCCCGTCGCGTAGTCCAAAGCGCCCGTCGGCTCGTCGCATAGTAGTAGCTTGGGGTTTTTCGCCATTGCGCGGGCAATGGAAACGCGCTGCTGCTCGCCGCCCGAAAGCCGGGCGGGAAAACTCGTCAGCCTTTCTTCAAGCCCGACTTCCTTTAAAACATCGGTCGGGTCGAGGTGGTTTTTGCAAATTTCCACCGCTATCTCGACGTTTTCGAGCGCGGTGAGATTTGGCATCAAATTGTAAAACTGGAAAACAAAGCCCACGTCGCCGCGGCGGTACTCGGTAAGTCCGCGCTTGTCGAGGGAGGTTACGCTTTTTCCGTCGAGAGTGATTTCGCCGGACGTAGCGCAGTCCATTCCGCCCAAAAGGTTCAAAAGCGTGGTCTTGCCCGCACCCGACGAGCCGAGGACGACCGCAAAATCGCCGTTTTCGAGCGCGAAGGAAACGTCCTTCAACGCCTCGACTTTAAGACTGCCGGTCTTGTACTCTTTACCGACGCCGTTTAATTCAAGAAAGCTCATTTTCGCCTCCCGACAGACTTACCGTCGCTCCCTTCACGGGCAAACGGAAAACCGAGCGAAGAGTGTTCAGCTCGCCCTCGTCCGCGCCCTCTTTCAGGACGGGATAGACAACGTTACCGATATAGAAAAACAAATAGTTTTTCGTTTCCTTCGACTTGGTTATCTGGTTGTTCAAAATTTTGTTGTGCAGAACGTTTTCGCCGTTTACGGTCTGGTCAATCGTGAAATAACCGCTGAAAAATTCGTACTCGTTTATTCTGGGCAATGCGGCGGTGTTTTTAATCGCGATGAGAAGTAGCGCCCTTAACGCAATGCCGAGCCCTAAAACCGCGGCGGTGGCTATAAGCATGAAAAAATAGCCTTCCTCGGTTTCGATAAAGATTGAGACTATTTCCAGAACGAGAAAAACGGCTACCCCCGCCGCCCCCAATATTATCGCAATCAGTGAAGATATCAAAGCGGGTTTCGTAAGTTCTTTTTGCATCGCGGCGGTCATTGCCGTCGAAAGTTTTATCGTGCCGTTTTCGGTTACCATATGCGCTCCTTAATTTTTTTGGTGCTTCCGACAGGACTTGCGCCTTGAGCGGCGCGCACGGCTGACAGCACAACCGTGTGCTGTCAGGTCGGCGATAGTTTCCGCCGCCTTCCCTCCCCTCAAGTCCTGTAATCAGCACAAGATAAATCCTGCGGCTTAACCGCAAGTTAAGCCTTTGATTTGGTGCTTCCGACAGGACTTGAACCTGCACCCTTGCGGACAGGATTCTAAGTCCTGCGCGTCTGCCAATTCCGCCACGGAAGCATATTTTCATTATATATACTATTGTTTAAAAAGTCAATATAATTTCCCCGCCGCGGCACGCGGCGGGGATTTATGACATTATTCGCCCGCAAACTGCGAGTTGTAAAGCCCCGCATAGAAGCCGTTAAGCGCAATAAGCTGTTCGTGGTCGCCCTGCTCGACGATATTGCCGTCGCGCATGACGAGTATCAAATCCGCGTTCTTTATCGTCGAAAGTCTGTGCGCGATTACAAAGCTTGTTCTGCCCTCGGTCAGTCTGTCCATAGCGGTCTGAATAAGCTCCTCCGTGCGCGTGTCGACGTTGGACGTCGCCTCGTCGAGTATAAGAAGGGGAGAATTTTCCGCCATGGCGCGGGCGATTGTTATAAGCTGTTTCTGTCCGCCCGAAATATTCGTCTCGTTTTCGATATAGCAGTCAAGTCCGCCCGGCAATGTGTGGACGTAGTGCGATACGCCCGCTTCCTTTAAAATCTCTTCGAGTTTGTCGTCGGGCACGCCCGTCTTGGAAAAGAGAATATTGTCGCGCACGGTACCCTCGAACATCCAGGTGTCCTGCAAGACCATACCGAAAATATCGTGCACCTCGCTGCGGGGCATATCCTTTATGGAAACTCCGTCGATTGTAATGTCGCCGCCGTCTATCTCGTAAAAGCGCATTAACAGGTTGACGAGAGTCGTCTTGCCCGCGCCCGTGGGTCCTACGATTGCGACCTTCATACCCGCCTTGACTTTCGCGGAAAAGTCCGGAATTATGATTTTATCGGGCGTATAGCCGAAGCGCACGTTTTTGAACTCGACGTCGCCCTTTATCTTGTTGCCGTCCTTTAAAAGCTTATACTCCTTGCCCTCTTCGTTTGAAAGCTCCTCCTGCTCCAAGAAATCGTAGACGCGCGCCGAGGCGCCCGCCGCCATCTGCAAGCTTGCCGCGGCTTGCGAAAGCTGGGACATGGGGCTTTGGAAGAGGTTGATATAGACCATAAACGCGGTAATCGTGCCGAAGGTTACCCCCTTCGTGCCGTCGGCAATCAAAAGTCCGCCGACCACGCACACCGCCGCATATGCGAAGTAGGAAATGAAGTTCATTGCGGGCTGCATAAATCCCGCTATCGTCTGACCGCGCAGCACGCCGAAACGCATTTGCTTGTTGCTTACCTCGAATTCGTCCGCCATGCGCTTGCCTGCGTTGAACGCCTTAATTACCGCGTGACCCGTGTAATTTTCCTCGACCTTGGCGTTAATATCGCCGAGGTACTGCTGGTTTTTGCGGAATTGCGGCATAGCGAGTTTGGTCAGTATGCCGAGCATTATGAGCATTAGCGGAAGTATCAAAAGCACGGTAAGCGCCATTTGCCACGCCGTGACGAACATTGCGATAAGCACGCCTACGAGCATGCAAACGGACGAAATGAACATCGACACCGCCTGGTCGAGCGACTGGCTGATAGTGTCGACGTCGTTGGTGATAATCGACAGCGTGTCGCCGTACTGGTGCGCGTCGAAATATCCGAGCGGCACGCGGTTTATCTTGACCGTAATAGCGCTGCGCAGTCCGCGCGTGAATTTCTGGGTCACCGTGGTCATTACGAAGTTGGCGATATAGTTGCAAACCGCGTTGCTGACGTAAAACGCCACGAGCACGATTGCAAAGTTCATAACCTTTGTCAAATCGATGTTTTGCGTGAACGCGTGGGAAACTATCTCGTCGGTGAGCTTTGAAAGCCACTGCGGCGCGAGCATGGAAAGCACGGTCGAAACCGAGATAAAAAGGAAATTTAAAACTATATAGAACGTATACGGCTTCAAAGCTTTTATCAAGGGCTTGATACTGCCCTTGCGCTTCTCGCCCGTCATTGCGGGTTTTCCGTGCATCATAAGCCGAGTTCCTCCTCCGAAAGCTGCGAAAGCGCGATTTCGCGGTAAACCTTGCAATCCTTCAAAAGCTGTTCGTGCGTACCGCAGCCGACCGCCTTGCCGCTGTCGAGTACTATTATTTTGTCCGCATCCATAATCGTGCCTATGCGCTGGGCAACGATAAGCTTCGTCGCGCCCGCGACGGCTTCTTTCAAGTTCGCGCGGACTTGTTTATCCGTCTTGTAGTCGAGCGCGGAAAAAGAGTCGTCGAAAATGAATATTTCGGGCTTTACCGCGACCGCGCGGGCAATCGAAAGACGCTGCTTCTGCCCGCCCGAGACGTTTTTGCCGCCCTGCGAAATTTCCGAGTCGTAGCCCTTTTCCATCTCGGTTATAAAGCCGTCCGCCTCCGCGATTTTTGCGGCGGAAATTATCTCTTCGTCCGAAATTTCGGGCGCGCCGAACGCGATATTGCTTTTGACCGTGCCCGAGAACAGCACGCCCTTTTGCGGGACGTAGCCGATTAAACGGCGGAGCGTGCTTTGTTTGAGGTTTTTAACGTCGACGCCGTCGACCAAAACCTGCCCCTCCGTCGCGTCGAAAAAGCGCGGCACGAGGTTTATAAGCGTCGATTTGCCGCTGCCCGTCGAGCCTATGAACGCGACCGTTTCGCCCTTGTTCGCCTTGAAGCTTATATTCTGAATAACCTTTTCGTCGGAGTCCGAATATTCGAAGGAAACGTCTTTGAACTCTACCGTGCCCTCTTCCGTCAAGGGCAGTTCCTCTTCGGGGTCGCAGACCGACAGAGGGGTTGCGAGCACCTCGTTTATACGCTTTGCGGAAACTTGCGCCCTGGGCAGAATGACGAACATCATCATAAGCATCATGAACGCCATTATTATCTGCGAGGCGAGCTGCATGAACGCCGCCACCGTCGCGTAATCGGTTTCGCCCTTGTTTATGAGCGACGCGCCCAGCCAGTATATGGCAAGGGAAATGCCGTTCATTATAAGTATCATAACCGGCCACATCATGGACATCATTCTGCCCGTGAACAGTTGCGCTTTGGTTATCGTTTCGTTTGCCGCTTCGAATTTCTTTTCCTGATAGTCCTCGGCGTTGTATGCGCGGATTACGCGGATACCCGTCAGATTTTCGCGGGATACGCCGTTGAGCTTGTCGATTAGCTTTTGCATAATTCTGAATTTCGGCATAACGAAAATCATTAAAACAGCCAAAAACAGCACGAGCGCAACGACGGCGACAGCCGTTGCGATTGTGAGCTGGGTGCTCGCCGTCTGAATTTTTACGACCGCCCAGATTGCCGTTACGGGCGCGGCGACCGCCATGCGCAGCATTAAAATGTTCGCCATCTGCACTTGCTGTACGTCGTTGGTGGTGCGCGTAATCAGCGACGGCGTGGAAAATCTGTCGCGCTCGGCAATTGAAAAACCGTCGACCTTGTTGTACACCTCTGTGCGGATACGCGCCGAAAGCCCCGTCGAAACGGACGCGGCAATAAGCCCGACGAGCACTTGCCCCGCCATGCTTCCCGCGGCGACCGCAAGCATCATTCCGCCGTTGTACCAGATATCGTTTACAGTCGCAAGCCCGTAGCTTACGCGGGTAATGGCGGCGATAATTTCCCTTGTGTAGTCCACGAGCAGCATCGTGCACCATACCTGCACGACCGTCAGCCCGAGTAATACAGCTAAAAGCACCCAGTCGAGCGGGCGCAGTTTTTTGTAAAGTTTAAACATATTTTTCCCTTTTTACTTAATACCGGTTAATAATAACATAAATATATACGCACTGTAAACGATATGTTGTGCAAAAATGACATAATTCATAAAACTTTCATTATTTTCACATTAAGCGAATATTGGCGCGAAAACCGCACACAATACTTTTGACGGAGGAAAGATATGCAATTTGACGAAACTAAGACTTATCAAAACTTAGCAAGGAGCTTTGCCGGCGAAAGCCAGGCGGGTATGAGATATCAGCTCATTGCGCGTATGGCGACGCAGCAGGGTTACACTACCCTTGCCGACACTATCAAGGTGCTTGCTAAAAACGAAACGGTTCACGCAAGAAGATTTTTCGAGGAACTGAATAAACGCGGCTGCAAACTCGACAATATCGATTTGGACGCGGGTTATCCGTTCCACGGCGGCGAGCTGGGCGAATGCCTGAATTTTGCCGCCGACGACGAACATCAGGAACACGCCGTTATTTATCCCGCTTTTGCAAAGGACGCCGAAGAGGAAGGTTTTAACGACGTTGCCGCACTTTTCAAGCTTGTCGCACAAGTTGAAGTCAGGCACGAAATGATATTCAAGTATCTCCACGAAGCGTTCACGAAGGGTGTGCTGTTCTCGAACGAGGCGCCTATCCTTTATATTTGCAGCGAGTGCGGTTATATGCACACTTCTACGAAGGCCTGGGACGTATGCCCCTTGTGTAAGGAAAGTCAAGGTCACGTTGAATTGCATATCCCGTTTCAAAAGGAGAAAATATGAGAAAAACCAACGAAAACAAGCAGTCGACCACTAAGAACTGCGGAAGCAAGAATTGCGGCGGCAGCAAGAAGAACTGCGGTACGAAGCATGAAAAAGACACGAAGAACTGCAAATAAGTTCAAGGACAGCTTCGACCCCAACGGAAGTTACACGGGTACTCCCGTCGACGGCGGCAAGCCGATACAGGACGTAGACGACTTGTAATTTCCGTTAACGATTTGCTTTTGTCGTGAATACGCCGAAATATGCGTATTCTCGGCGTAAGCGTCAAAATAGGCGCGGGACGGTTTTACCGTCCCGCGCCTTAATTTAAAACCCGTCTTTCAATCCTAAAAAATAGTCTGCCGATACATTGAACGCCAACGACATACGCCTAAGCATATCGTAAGCAGGTTTGGCTTTCCCTTTAATCCACTCGCTGACTTGACTGGGTTTAACTCCTATTCGTTTTGCAAATTCAGTTTTAGTCAAATGCTTTAATTCTAAAAATTCCGATAAAATTTCGGAAAAATTGCTTCCCATATATATCATTATATAGAAATTTCTATAAATCGCTTGATTTGTAGAATTTTCTACATTACAATAAAACATGTTCTTTTCTGTCGCTAAATATAATACATGATAAGTGCGGGACGGTTTTTACCGTCCCGCGCTTATTTTAGATATACTAATAATATTATAATTGATTACGGTGCAAGCAAAACCACGCTTTTGCGCAGCACGACTCAATTTGCGCATACCTGCGCCTCAGCGGAAGTGAATTGCCGCCATTAATTATTGTCCGCCCTTAATTATGGCGGCAAGAGAAACTTGGTTTCTCAAATTCACGAAATTTTTTGACATCGTCGAACGTCAAAAAATTTGTGAACTTAAATCAGTGCCTCTATAAATTCCTCGGCGGAGAAAGCCTCCAAATCTTCCAGCTTTTCGCCCGTGCCGACAAACGC
This sequence comes from uncultured Christensenella sp., assembly GCA_910578195.1. Classification (GTDB taxonomy): domain Bacteria; phylum Bacillota; class Clostridia; order Christensenellales; family Borkfalkiaceae; genus Coproplasma. The sequence continues at coordinate 159,085 of CAJTOY010000002.1, forward strand.
CACGGGAATTTGCAATTCGCTGCAAAGGGATATAACGAACCCGCCCTTCGCCGAACTGTCGAGCTTGGTCAAAACAATTCCGTCCAGCTCCACCGCCTCGTCGAACACCTCGGCTTGGTTGACGGCGTTGCCGCCCGTCGTCGCGTCGAGTATCAAAAGCTTGTAAAAGTTAGCCGTCGGGCACTCGCGCTCGACCACGCGCGACATCTTTTTAAGCTCCTCCATAAGGTTGGCTTTGACGTGCAGTCTGCCCGCCGTGTCGATTATGACAACGTCGGTACCCTTCGCCTTTGCGGACGTCAGCGCGTCGAAAACCACGGCGGAGGGGTCGCTGCCCTCCTCGTGCTTGACTATGCGCACCTTAGCGCGGTCTGCCCACACGGTCAGCTGGTCGGCGGCTGCGGCGCGGAACGTGTCAGCCGCGGCGACGGTAACCGACTTCTTTTTCGAAATAAAATAGTTAGCAAGCTTGCCTACGGTCGTGGTTTTGCCGACGCCGTTCACGCCCACAAGCATTATTATTGCGGGATATTCGATTTCCAGCTCGTCCGCCTCGGTGAGCTTTTCTTCGAGGATATCCTTCAAAAGGTCAGTCACGAACTCTCTGTCCTTCAACTTTTCCTTTTTGGCTTCCAGCCTCAGTTCCTCAACCACGTCCTCGGCGGTGGTAACGGAAATATCCGCGCCTATTAAAATTTCTTCCAGCTCGTCGTAAAATTCGTCGCCGAGCTTGTTTTTCGAGAACAGGTTTGAAAGCGCGCCCGCAAGCCCGTCGCGCGTCTTTTTAAGCGCGCCTTTTAATTTTGAAAATAATCCCATATAATTTCCTTATACATTTATGTTGCGAGCAAAAATCGCACTTTTTGCGAGCAGACCCCATTTGTTGCGGTCAGCAACCTCAGCGGAAGTGAATTGCCGCCGTTATATAATCGTGCGCCCTTAAAACGGCGGCAAGAGAAACGGGGTTTCTCAAAATCACGAAAATCGCCGCGCACGGCTGCGCGGGGATTTTGTGAGCCTGTTTTATCACTGCATCGTGTCGCCGCCGAGACGGGACTCGACTTCGGAAAGCTTTACAGAAACAATCTTCGAAACGCCCTTTTCCTCCATGGTTACGCCGAAGAGAATATCCGCGTTTTCCATGGTCGGCTTTCTGTGCGTGATTACGATAAACTGCGTGTCCGCAGAGAACTTCTTCAAATATTTTGCGTATCTCGCGACGTTCGCTTCGTCGAGCGCCGCCTCGATTTCGTCGAGTACGCAGAAGGGCATAGGGCGCATTCCGATAATCGCGAACAAAATCGCTATCGCGGTGAGCGCGCGCTCGCCGCCCGACAAAAGGGAAATTTTGGTAAGCTTTTTGCCGGGAGGGCACGCGACTATTTCAATGCCCGCGTTCAACGGGTCGTCGCAGTCGGTGTAGTCGAGTTGAAGCTCCGCCCTGCCGCCTCCGAAAAGTTCTTTAAAGGTTTTCTTGAAGTTTTCGTTTATGGTGTTGAAGCCGTCGTCGAAGATTTTCTGCATTTCAGCGCGTATATCTTCGAGCGCGATTGTAAGGTCTGAAATCGCCTTTTCCAAATCCTCTTTCTCGGCGGTCATTTTCTCGTGACGCGCCGCAAGCTCGTCATACTCCTCTACCGCGTTGTGGTTGACGGGACCGAGCATGGTTATCGCCCTTTTGAGGTTCGCGATATTCTGACCCGAAGTCGAGGTGTCGTAACCCTCTTCCTTGTATTTGAGACAGCCCTCGTAGTCCTCGCCGTACTCCTCTGAAATGCGGGTTTGCAGGTATTCCAAATCGCTGTCTATCTTCTGCAAGGACAGCGCGAGCATACTCTGCTCCTTGGTCAGCTCCTCTTTTTCCTTGTACGCATTCAGTCTTTCGACGTCGAACTGTACAATGCGCTTGTTTATGTCTTCCTTTTTGGTGCGGATTTCGTTGACCTGTCTGTTGAGGTCCTCGACGACCTCCTGCTCCTCTTTGGAGAGGGCGGCTTGCTGTGCCTGACGGGTGAACGCCTTCATTTCCTCTTCGATTTGGGGAATGCTCGCCTTCGTCTTTTCGAGGCGGACGGAAAGCCCCTCCCGCTCGCCGTTCAGTCTTTCCACGTTTTCCGCGCCCGATTTAAGCGCGCTTTCGAGGGAAGCTATTTCGACGAGCAAGCTGTTAAGCCGCTCGGTTTTTTCGCTTCTCTCTGCGGTGAGTTTGTCGTAAACCGCGCTCATATCGTCGATTGCCGACGAAGCCTTATCCGACTGCTCGGACAAATCGCTTGCGCCCTTCGAAACGCCCGAATACTCGTTGTCGAGCCCCGAAAGTCTATCCAGAAGCGCCCTTTCCGACTGACCGTACGCGCCGTATTCGGACTCCGCGCCCGTCACGTTTTTGAGAAGGGATGACTGCTTTTCGGTTACGGCGGCAAGTTCCAGACGGGCGTCCTGCAACTTCTTTATAAGCTGCTGCTGTTCGGAGTACGCCTCCGCCTTTTTGTCGTCAAGCTCCTTGCGCCTTGCGTCCGCGCGGGTCAAGAAAGCTTTTTTGCCGTCGATATTCTCCTCGATTTCCTTAATGCGCCTCTCGTTGGCGAGAAGGTTGCCCGCGATTTCGCGCTTCGAGCCGCCCGTCATCGAGCCCGTGGTCGAAATGACGTCGCCGTCGAGGGTTACGATTTTGAACGCGCGGGGATAGCGGCGGGCTATCTGGGTGGCGTTCTGTATATTGTCTACTATGAGCGTGTTGCCCAGAAGGTTGTGAATTACGTTTTCGAATTTTTTATCGAATTTGACAAGATTTATCGCGAAGCCTATTGCGCCCGTATCGCGCACGGCCGACCTGATTTCGCTGTTTTCGCTTCTCGGACGGAGCGCGTCTATGGGAAGGAACGTGACCTGACCCGAGCGGGTGCGCTTCAAGTACTCGATTAAATATCTCGCGTCGTCGCGCGTGCGGGTTATTACGTTTTGCATTGCGCCGCCGAACGCGGTTTCAATCGCGACCTCGTACTCGCCCTCGCAGCTCACGATATCGGCGATAAGCCCCTCGATTTTTTCGGAGAGAACCAAATCGTTTCTCGCGTCGCTCAAAAGCTTTTTGACCGAATATATGTAACCGTCGAAGCGGTCGCGGAGCGCGCGGCAAGTGGTTAAACTGTCGTTGAGACTTGCAATCTGCGCCTGCGTGTCGTAGGTCTGTCTTATTAAGAGGTGGATTTTTTCCTCTATTTCGCGGGTCTTTGCCTCGGCTTTTTCGACGAGCTCGTTCTCGTTGCCGAGGAAGTCGTTAAGCATTTTTCCGCGTTCTATGCACACGTCGTATTCGCCCTTGAACGAATCGCGGCGGGCGCGGATTTTTTCCATTTCGGACTGAATTTCAGAAAGCCTTTCTTTGAGCAAGTCCTTCTGCGCCGAAAGCGAGCCCATGTTCTGGCGCATATCCGACAAATCCTTGAAGGTGTCGAGCACCTTTTTTCTGTGTTCGCCCGTCATGAATTCGTATTCGGAAATCTTTTTGGAAAGCTCCTCTATGTCGCCGCGGAAGGTCTCGGACGACGAGCGCAGGCTTTCGATTCTCTCGGTGTTGCGCGCGGCGTACGCCTCGCTGCGCCTGATTTCTTTGTCGATATCGTCTATACGCTTGGTCGAATACGCGATATCCTCCTGCGCCGAAGCGAGCTTCGCCTTGACCGAGCGCGCCTTTTCGGTGAAGAGTTTGGATTCGCCGCTTCTGTGCTCGATGCCGACTTCGTAGCGGCGGAGTCTCTCGTTCAAATCCTGAAGCTGTAAGTCCGCGGCGGCTATTTCGTCGCGGCGGTTCTGGTACTCGTTCAGAAGTTTTTCGGAGAGGGCTGTAACTTCGGCGATACGGTTTGCTACCGAAAACGCTTTTTTGTTCAGCTCCTCGCGCTCCTTGTCGGCGTTGTCGTGGCGGGATATGTATAAATTCATTTCGTGGCGTCTTAGGTCGCCGTACAACTCTCTGTACTTCAACGCGTTTTCCGACGCCTTTTTGAGGGGACCTATCTGCCGCTCGACCTCCTGCATGCGCTGCATAAACAGAAAGAGGTTGTCCTTCGAGGCTTTAAGCTTTCTCTCCGCCTCTGCTTTTCTGTCCTTGAACACGACTATGCCCGTCGCTTCCTCGAATATCGAACGTCTGTCCTCGGGCTTCGCGTTCATAATCTGTTCGATTCTGCCCTGCCCGATAATGGAGTAACCCTCTTTCGCCGCGCCCGCGCCGTGAAGAAGCGCGGTCAGCGTTTTCATACGCGAGGGCTGTTTGTTTAAAAGATATTCGCTGTCGCCGTTTCTGTACAGGCGGCGGGTCATTTCGACCTCGTCGCTGTCGACTTCGAATATGCGCTTCGTGTTGTCGAAGGTGAGCGTAACCTCGCAAAACGACATCTGTCTGCGGGCTTCGGTACCGCCGAAAATGACGTCCATCATTTGCGAGCCGCGCATCATTTTAGCCGACTGCTCGCCGAGAACCCAGCGGATAGAGTCCGCAACGTTCGACTTGCCGCAGCCGTTAGGTCCGACAATACACGTTACGCCGTCGCCGAGAGGTATCGTCGTTTTGTCGGCGAACGATTTAAAACCTACTAATTGAATTTGCTTAAAACTTCCCATATATTAAAACCTTTCAGTGTTTGTCGTAATAATCGAGCGCCTTTTTCGCGGCGAGCTGTTCGGCGTTTTTAATGCTTTCCGCCTCGCCCGTGAACTTCCGCCCGAACAGCTTTACGGTGACCGAAAATCTGTGCTTTTGGGGCGTGCCGATATCCTTGCTCATATATTCGGGGGGCTGTTCGCCCTTTGACTGCAAAAGCTCCTGCAAGGCGCCCTTGTAGTTGTTTACGCCCTTGACCTTTTTGAAGTCGAGCGTGCCCAGAACGAATTTTTTCGCCGCGTCCATGCCGCCGTCGAGGTATATCGCCGCGACGACCGCCTCGTACGCGGACGGAATTGCCTTTTTGTTGAAATTGTCTTTTTTAGCGCGTATCAAAAGCTTGTCCAGCCCGAGCTTCTCCGAAACGGGGGTAAGCGCGCTGTCGGCGACTAAGTTTTTGCGCCGTTCGGTCAGCGCGCCCTCGCTGCTTTCCTCGCGGAATATCCGCTCGGAAACAATGAATTCGAGAATTGCGTCGCCGAAAAATTCGAGAAGCTGGTTGTTGTCCTCGGACGCCGAAGCGAGCGTAAGCGCACGCTTTAACAGCGATTTATCTTTAAACGTATAACCTATCGCCTTTTCCGCTTCGCTAATCATTGTCGCCCACCGTAAAGTCTGCGTCGGACAAAAGCTCCTCCACGGCGGGAATGAGCTTGCCGCGGTATATGCCCGCCGCGTTCGCAATGGAGTTTGCAATCGTTTCGGGCTTGGACGAGCCGTGGCTTTTGATAACCGGCTTTTTAAGTCCGAGCAAAAGCGCCCCGCCCGCCTTGTCGAAGTCGAGCTGCGCGCGCATGCGCTTTATCGCCTTGCGAATGAAAAGATAGCCTATCTTCGAGGAAACCGACGAGGTGAATTCCCTTTTAAGCGTGCTTAAAATGAGTTTTCCGCAACCCTCTATCGATTTGAGCGCGATATTGCCGGAGAAGCCGTCCGCGACGACCACGTCGCACTCGCCGAGCATAATGTCCCGTCCCTCTACGTTGCCTATGAAATCGATACCCTTCATTTCCGAAAGATATTTATATGTTTCCTGCCGCAAGGGGTCGCCCTTGTGCTCCTCGGTGCCGTTGTTCAAAAGCCCGACTCTGGGGTTTTTAATGTTAAAGCCCGCCTTTGCGTAAGCCGTGCCGAGCAGCGCGAACTGGCAAAGCATTACGCTTTTGCACTCTGCGTTTGCGCCGCAGTCGACCAAAAGGGTCACCCCTCCGCGAGAGTTGGGTATAGCGGGGCAAAGCGCGGGGCGCTTTATCCCCCTTATTCTGCCCAAAATGAGCTGACCGCCGACTATCGTCGCGCCCGTCGAGCCCGCCGTTACCAGCGCGCAGATATCGTCCTCTTTTTTGAGAAGCCAGTACGCCGCGATTAACGAAGATTGCTTGCGCTTTACCGCCTCGGTGGGGCTGTCGTTCATATCGATTACGTCGGGGCAGTCTATAACCTCGACGCGCGATAAATCGTAGCTGTATTTTTTGAGTTCCGCATTTACCTCGGCTTGTCTGCCCGTCAGAATCAAATGCAGTTCCTTATCCTTATTGACCGCCTGCACGGCGCCCGCAACGGTCGCATACGGAGCGTTATCCCCGCCCATTGCGTCAACCAAAATCTTTATCATATCCGCTCCTTTTTATCAACCGTTTTGCATTATAACATAAACCTCGAAAAAACACAATAAAAAATGCGGGAAAGAATTAACCTTTCGGTTCACTCTCTCCCGCCCGGTAATGAATGTTTAGCGACTTTAAGAATTCAAAGGTATTTAAAAATTATCCGTCATTCGGCAATAAGCTCCGAGGCAAGGCGGAAGCCGGCTTTCATGCCCGCCTTGAAAAACGCCAACCTTAACTCGTATCCGATTTCGCTGACCGTATCCGAATATTTTTCAAACAATTCGGCTTGCCCGCCCTTTAACACCTTTTCAAGCTTGTTGTGTAATTTATACTCGATTTCGTTTAGTTCTCTATAATCTTTCGACTTCTCGATATATTCACTGATATATTCCTCGGTTATGAAGTATTTGTTTAATAAATCTTTTAACATAATGTTTACCTCCGCTATAAAAAATTATATCAAGTTAAATATGACTTGTCAAATCATTTTTGACTTAAATGTGTTAAAATTTTATTATGAATTTCAGTAGCCGTTTAAAAGAGTTGAGAAAAGAAAACAAATTAAGTCAATATGGGCTTGCAAAAGCCACTGGTATAAGTCAATCTGCAATTGCGCGTTGGGAACTCAACAAAAATGAACCCACATCGTCGGATTTGATTAAATTATCAAAATTTTTTAACGTCAATATAGAATATTTGCTCGGACTTTCAGATTACTGATATTCCCGTTTGACTTCCCGCCGCCGTTGAGGTATTATATTTACGGTGACGAAAGTCACCCACAGCAAGATATGCCTTTTAGGCGGTTAGCCCCTCGGGGGAATGTGATGAGCATTTCTTTCAAGGGGGTGATTGTATGGAATTTGAATTCCTGCGCCTGCTTCTCCGTTTGGTTAATGTAGGCTTCATACTCTCTTTCAGAGTTACTAAGGACAAAATTTACATAATCATAAAAAAATAACCGCCCCACGTTCGCACCGTCGGCGGTTATTTTAATCGTAACACGGGCTAACCGTTTTTAAGGTCATTCCCTTGCTGTGTTTTTATTTTATCATTGTTTTTCACGGTTGTCAAGTCTTTTAATAAAAATCAATCTTGCTTGTTATCCGTGCTTTCCAGCACGACCCGCTTTACGGGCGCATATTTGTCGCGGCGCAACAGCACCGTTCTTTTTATGCCGTTGCGGGTGACGGTAAGATAGCCCTCGCTGATTATTCCGTCCCTGCCTTCCTTTACCGCGCTTTCGTCCCCGGTTACTTCCTCGGGCGCGGCGATATTGCCCGTCACCTTGGAGTTGAATTCGTACGTCGCGCCGTCGCTTCTGCCGAAAATAGTAAACCTTACATAGTTGGCGCCCGCCGTGGCGCGGATATACAGCTTTTTGCCCGAGGTGTTTTTAAACTTCAAATCGAAGTAGTTTCCGCTGACCATCGCGTCGTACGAGGGCGGAACGTAGCTAACCGCGAGCGAGTGCGGGTGATACTCGCAAATCTCGCAGCCCGCGAGCAGCGCCGCGTTATAAATCGTCGTGCTGACCTGACACACGCCCCCGCCGATACCCTCGACGAACTCGCCGTTTTCGATAATCTTCGCCGCCTTAAAGCCGCGCGCCGCCGTCCTCGCCCCGACGACAGTATTGAACGAAAAAATTTCGCCGACCTCCAACACCTTGCCGTTTATGAGCTTTGCGGCAAGCCTTACGTTGTGCGCCCTGTCGTAATTTTCGCCGTCGAAATAGGTTGTGAACGAGCTGAGCTTTTCAGTGTCGAGCTTGACCTCGTCGAGACTGCCCGTAAACTTCGTCGTGCCGTACGACACGGTCACGTCCTCGAAACCGCTTTCGAGCGAGGCGCGGATATCCGACAGAAGTTTTACTCTGTCCGCCTTGACGCCGTCCTCGCCCTCGACGTAGGTGAACGGCTCGCCCGAGGTGTTGAAAATGGCGTGCGGGGTGACGGCGGCGCGAGTTTCGTCCTTGCAGATGTACGCCGAAATTTCGCTAATGCCGTTTAAGTAATACTTGACCTCCGCGGTATAATCGCCCCCCTTTTCCACGGTTTTCAAGAGGGCTTGCAAATTGTCCTTATAGCTTATTTCGGGATAGGTAAAAACGTATTCGCGCTGTTTGCCGCGAACGGTGAGCGACTTTGTTTTAAGCTCCTCCTCTATCCTTTCGCGGACGCACGCCGCCGCCTCGGTCGGCGTGCGTCCGCCCACCTCGACGCCGTTTACCGTGATATTTTTCGGCAGTCTGCCCAAAAAGGCGCACGTTAAAAAAATCAAGCCCGCCGAAACGGCGAGCATAAGTATTAGCATATTGAATTTAAACAGTTTACCGTACTTCAATTCTTTGCCGTCCTTCTGAAACAGTATGCGCAAAAAGCGCGCGTTTATCCCGAAGTCAAGGCTTGACTTTTCCGCCCTCTATCTTTATTTTGTTTACCTCTTTGCCGTACAGCACGCGCTCGGCATGGGTGCACGTCAGAATGGTCTGCAAGCCGTCGGTGCGGGTGACAAGCTTTTTGCGGCGGGGCAAGTCGAGCTCGCTCATGACGTCGTCGAGGATTAGCACGGGGTACTCGCCCGAAAGCCTTTTGAAAATTTCAACCTCGGCAAGCTTAATGGAAAGCGCCGCCGTCCTCGTCTGCCCCTGCGAGGCGTAGGTCTTTGCATCGGTGCCGTTTATTTCGATATCCAAATCGTCGCGGTGGGGACCCGACGCGGTGAAGCCCAGACGGATATCCCGCTCGTAGTTTGCCGAAAGCTCGTTAAACAGCCTTTCGGCAAGCTCCTTTTCGTCGCCCTTGTATTTCTTCTCGGGGGAAATTTTCAGCTCCTCCCCGCCGTCGGTCAGCGAGGCGTGAATTTCGGCGGCTATCGGCGAGAGAAGCGCGGCAAACTCCGCGCGCTTGAACGCTATAACCGCAGCGTATTTGCAAAGCTGTTCGTCCCAGACGGGCAAGGTTTCGTAGACCATGCCCAAATCTCTGTTCTTTAAAAGGTTGTTGCGCTGTTCGAGAATTTTGTTGTAGCGCATGAGCGCGACGTAGTATGGCTTGGAAAGCTGGGAAATGGAAACGTTTAAAAATCTGCGCCGCTCGTCGGGGCCGTCCTGAATTAACCTCAGCTCGTGCGGGGAGAAAAACACGCTGTAAATATTGCCGAGGATATCCGCGTTTTTCGTTATTTTGTTGCCGTTAATTCTCACCTCGCGGCTGTTTTCGAAGATGCGCGCGCTTATCTCCAAATCGCCGTACACCCCCTCGGCTTTGGCGGTGATTTCGGCGAACTCGCACCCGTGGCGGATAAGCTGTTTATCTCTGCGGCAGCGCGGCGAAGTGCCCGTGCAAAGGTAAAAAACAGCCTCCGCGCAGTTGGTTTTGCCCTGCGCGTTTCTGCCGAAAATCACGTTGAGCCCGTCCGAGAAGCTAACCGTTTCGTTTTCGTAATTTCTGAAATTTTTCAAATTTAAATATTTTATCCGCATTTATCCGAAAAACACTTTATTTTAATTGCCCGTTGTAGTATAATTATAACAAATTTTTAAAAAAACTCAAAGGATTATCGGCGTAATTATGGCAGAAAAGGGGAATTTCGATTTTTTATATAATCCCGTTAAACAGAAAATGCAGGAGCTTGTTTCGCATATCAACTATACGACGTATATCGAAAAGCTTGTGCCCGTCGACGTGGACGGAAGATATATCGTGCTTGAAACCCCTACCGAAAGCTTTGCCAGGTACATTACGGGCACGCTCGCCGAGAAAATGCGCGAGGCTATCGTCAAAGCCGACGTCGGGCTGACCGACTTCCGTCTCAAAGTCGAGGGCAGCGACGGCTACGCCTACAACGCGCCCGACGAAACGCCCTATTCCTCCACGACCAGTCTCGACGCGAAATTCACGTTCGAAAACTTCGTCGTGGGCAAGAATAACGAGTTCGTGCACGCCGCGGCGCTCTCGGTCGCAGACGACCCTGCGGGAACGTACAACCCCCTCTTTATCTACGGCGGAACTGGTCTCGGTAAGACACACTTAATCCAGGCGATAGGCAACAAGATTGTAAAGGACAAGCCGCAGCTTAAAGTAATTTACGTCACCTGCGACAAATTCTTCAACGATATTATAGACTCCATGCTCGGACACGGCGCGGACAGCAGAAGCAAGGGCAACCGACTTCGCCAATATTACAGAAACGCCGACGTTCTGATAATCGACGACATTCAGTTTATCGCCAAGAAAAAAGCCGTTCAGGAGGAATTTTTCCATATTTTCAACGAGCTTGTTTCGAAAGGCAAGCAGATTGTTATTTCCTCCGACCAGCACCCGAAGGAGCTGACCGAGCTCGAAGAAAGGCTGAGAACGAGATTTTCGGGCGGACTTTTGTTCGATATCCTCCCCCCCAACCTCGAAACTAAGATTGCTATTTTAAAATGCAAGGCGTTCGAAAAGAAGTGCCATGTGCCCGACGACGTTTTGTCCTTCCTCGCGCAGGATTCGGGCGACGACGTGAGAACCCTCGAAGGGCGGCTGACCAAGGTCATATTCGCGTCAAAACTGCACGAAGTGCCCATTACCGTCTCGCTTGCGAGAAACGCGCTAAGCGAAGCCGTTTCCGAGCCGGGCAAGGAAGAGATAACGCCGGAAAGCGTCATTGCCGCGGTCACAAGCTATTACCACCTCTCCAAAAACGATTTGGCGGGCAAGAGCAAGAAAAAGGAAATAGTAATACCCAGGCAGGTTTGCTGTTATTTAATGTGCGAGCTTTTGTCCCTTCCACTCATTTCGATAGGCAAGGTGCTCGGCGGGCGCGACCACACCACTATTCTGTATTCGAGAGACAAGGTCGACGAAATGTGCCGCGTCAACGACAAGCTTGCAAAAGACGTCGACGACATTAAAAACATAATTCTTAAAAAATAAAAATAAATAAAACATTTGCCGCAACCCCTCGCTACAAATGTTTTCGAAGAAAAGATTTGCGTGAATTTACAGAAGGACAATTCGATATCGTTGTAATCGGCGCGGGGCACGCGGGCTGCGAAAGCGCGCTCGCCTCGGCAAGATTTAATTTAAAGACGGCTATGCTCACCCTCAATCTGGACAGCATAGCCTTTATGGCGTGTAATCCTTCGATTGGCGGCACGGCGAAAGGTCACCTCGTGCGCGAGATTGACGCGCTGGGCGGCGAAATGGGCGTGAACGCCGACAAGACATCTATCCAGATGCGCATGCTGAACGAGGGCAAGGGCGAAGCCGTTCAGTCCCTCCGCTGTCAGTGCGACAAAAACGCCTACCACCACGAAATGAAGCGCACGCTCGAAAACACGAAAAACCTAAGAATTATTCAGGGCGAGGCAAAGGAAATACTGGTTGAAAACGGCAAGGTGCGCGGCGTTTTAACCACATACGGCGGGATACTCGAAGCGAAGGCGGTCATTGTTGCGACGGGCGTATATCTGAACGCGGAAATCGTAACGGGCGAGCTGAGACAAAAAAGCGGACCTTCGGGCTTTGCGCCCGCGAACGCCTTGACCGAAAGCCTTATAAAGCTGGGCTTCAACGTAAGACGGTTCAAGACGGGCACGCCCGCCCGCCTCGACGCGAGAACGATAGACTACGATAAATTCTCCGTGCAGCCGGGCGAAGAGAATTTGCCCGCGTTTTCCTTCCTCGACGAGAGGACTGAAAATCTGCGCGTCTGCCACCTCGGCTACACCAACGGACAAACGCACGAAATAATCCTCGGCAACCTCGACCGCTCCCCCCTCTACAACGGCGACATAACTTCGACGGGTCCGAGATACTGCCCCTCGATAGAGACGAAAGTTGTCAGATTTTCAGACAAGGAACGGCACCAGATATTTTTGGAGCCAGAGGGGCTGGACACGAACGAGGTCTATGTGCAAGGCATGTCCTCGTCCATGCCGCACGATATCCAGCGGGATATGTACAGAAGCATACAAGGGCTGGAAAACTCCGAGATAATGCGCTACGCCTACGCAATCGAGTACGACTGTATCGACGCGCTCGACGTCTATCCCACACTCGAATTCAAGAAAGTCGAGGGGCTGTATACCGCGGGGCAGATAAACGGCACATCGGGCTACGAGGAAGCCGCGGCGCAGGGGCTGATTGCGGGGATTAACGCCGCTTACAAAATTTTGAAAAAGCCGCCGTTCGTGCTCGGGCGCGACGAGGCGTATATCGGCGTGCTTATAGACGACTTGACCACCAAGGGCACCGAGGAGCCGTACCGCATGATGACATCGCGCGCGGAGTACAGAATTAACCTCCGACACGACACCGCCGACTTCCGCTTAACGCCCAAAATTGCCGACACCCCCCTCTTCACCGAAGAGAGAAAAAAGGTGTTCGAAACGCGCAAAAGGCAGTTTGCGGAGACGATAGCCGTGCTCGGCGGGCGGGCGGACAGACAAAAGGCGGAAAGCTTTTTGAGCGGGCGCGGGCTTTCGGGGGGCTCGGTCGTAAGCTATGCCGACTTAATCCGTCGGGGCGCGCGGCTAAAAGATATTTGCGAGAATTTCGGAATTTTGGAGGGCGTACCCGAGGAAATTAAAAAATGCGCCGAGGCGACCGTCAAATACGAGGGCTATTTAAAAAAGAACGCCCAACAGATTGAAAAGGCGAAAAAGCTTGAAGAAAAGGCGTTGCCCGCCGATATCGATTACGACGAAATAAAGGGACTGCGGCTCGAAGCGCGCGAACAGCTTAAACGCGTGCGCCCCCTCACCTTGGGGCAAGCGGGCAGAATTTACGGGGTCAACCCCGCGGACGTAACCGTTTTAATAGTCTGGCTTGCAACAAGAAAATAAAAAGCGCGGAAGAAATTCCGCGCTTTAATTTTGTTATAGAGTTTCGTTGATTATTGCCGTATGCTTATTATATTTTATTTTAAACGTACCCATTGTCTGCAATTGTTCAACCTCTTCCCTTGAAAATACTCTTCTGCTTTTCGCAGACTTTTGCACGCCGTTTACTTCGTACTTGAAAATTATACCGTATCTGACAGCCGAACGGTAACTCTTTGTCTGAGCCTTTCCGTATTCAAACCACATCGATTTGCCCACGTCCGTAAATTCGGCGGTAGCGTCTTTCCCGTACCGCAGACAGATTTTCAAAGCTATGTACACGACAAACTGATAACCTAACCCGACCACGGCGGCTAAGCCCATAGCGGCGAATATACAGTCGAATACCAGAACGACAGTATTTGCAGACGCTATATATGCGTCCGTCAGAAAACCAGCCGCGACAAAACAACAGTACAGCACCATACAAAGCCAGAAAACAAGTGGTTTTGAGATTGTTTTCGGCTTTTCCTTAACGCGGCAAAACGGTATGATAACTCCGTAAAGCCAAAGCCCGTCTATAAGCGCCACAAACGACAGCGCCAGATATGAAGTGAATTTATACGGGTACTGTACAACTACAAGGAATATAATCAGAAACGTAGCGATAAAGCAAGCCACGCCCCAAATAATCAAGTCTTTCCAATTAAAAATTGCACTATTCTCCTGAAATTTTATTTCGCGGCGGGCGTTTCGTGCGCTTTAAGAAGCTGATAGTAGGGGTCGGAAGAAAAATCGCGCTCCTTGTCGTACGTTCCGCCGAGACTTTCTATTGCGAGCAACAGCTCCTTGTATTCTATGAACGAAATTCCCTCTTCGTCGATTTTGTCCAGAAGGCAGTCGAGCGCCCGCTCGTCGCCGTATGCGGCGAGATAGCTCGCGTGCATGGGCAAATTGTCGGGGTCGGTGCGGAATTCCTTCATTAAAATTTCGAAAATTTTATCGTCGCGGATAACCGAGCGCGACATAATTTCGAGCATATATTCGCGCTCCGCCCCCCTTTCGTAATTTTCGACCGCCTCCGCCGTCACGAGGTCGGCTTTTTCCTTTATGTTGTCGACAAGACTGTTTTTCAAGTCCCCGCCGATATCGGGGGATATCAGCATCTGCATGTATTTTTTGATTGCCCGCCCGTCCGAGCCTATCAGGTGAACCGCGTACTCCCTTTCCGCTTCGCTTCCGTCGAGCAAGGGTATCAACAGCTCGACCGCGTCGCGGCTTTCGATTGCCGAACAGAGAAACTCCGAGACGGGCACGTCCTTTTTGAGGTGCGCGCACAGCGCTTTCACAAGCTCGCCGTCGTCAAGCTTAGAGTAGAACCCGTTCGGGGTGTCGCCGACAGACTTTATATAAGTGTCGCCGAAGCTTTTATATAGCTTGGGGATAATTTCCTCCCACTCGCTTTCATTGTATTTGTCGGAATTTTTTCGGATATATTCGGTCAGTTTTGCGTCGAACATACCGTCGAAATCGTAAAGCTTCATAATTTCCCCGTCAGTTTTGAAATATTTTTGTCCGTGGTGTCGAAAAACGAGGCGAGTTGCCCCGCGGGAATTTTCGGCTCCCTGACGCCCGATTGCGAATATATCACCGCCGTGAGCGCGTCCACGTCGTTGACCGACGAAAGAGTGCCGGCCTTTTCGAATTTGCGGTAAAGTTTTTCGGCGGCGTTTGCGAATTTGTCGCTGTATGAATTGTGCAGTATCGCGAAATGTGCGGTGAGCCGCGCGTACGCGGTCACGAAATTCTTGCGTTTAAGTCTGCCTATATTCAGCCTGCGGAAATTTATTCTTTTGTAAAGATGGCAGATAACCACGCCGAAAACGTTGTCCTCGTTGCGCTCGCCCAGCATGGTCAAAATCTGAACTTTCAAAGCGTCGCTTAAAAACGCGTTCAAAAGCATATCGCACACCATTCCGTCGAGCTCGGCTTTTATCGCGCAGTCAGCCGCAAGGCATTGAAGCTCGGTTTCCTCGCTGCCCTCGGTTTCGTCGAAACACCAGTTAATACAGTCGGAAACGTCGACGAGGCTGAAAAGTTTTCTCGCCTCGGTTTTTTTGAGCTTCGAAAACGCGGCTAAAACCTTGAACGTACTCTCGCGCTCCTCTTTGGGCATGCGGTAAAAGTAGCTCATTTCCGAGACGTTGCCGCTTTCGACCATATCGCGCGCCTTTTCGTAGTGATAGCGCGCAATCACCGCTTCGGGGCTTATGGTGAGCAGTCTGTCGAACGCGGCGAAGCTATCCTCGTATTTTCCGCAGTTGAACGCCGAAACAGCCTTGAAGTACAGCACCGATTTGTCGTAATCGAGCTCGCCCTTGAGCTTCGAGAACTGCCCGTACGCCTCCGCGTGGAGCTTGTTTTCACAGCACACCGTGGCGATTTTGTAAATTTCCTCGGGCACGGTAACGTCCAAATCGAGCAACCTTTTCGCGAGTTCGCGGCTTTCGTCGTGCTTTTTCTGCTCTGTTCTGACCGCCGCAAGGGTGGTAAGCGCCTGCACGTTGTCGGGCTTGTTTTTCAGGATATCGAGGCAGACCTCCTCCGCCTTGTCGCATTGGTCGGAAATTATATAGCACATTGCGATATAGTTCCTTGCGGAAAGATATGCGCCGTTTTCCTCGTCGACCTCTGAAAACTCCTCGATAGCCTTATCGTACTCGCCGCGGCGCATGCTCGCCACGCCCGCAGATATAATGCCCGAACAGTCCGCAAGCTTGGGCGGATAGACGAATTTCAAGGGGTTGGGCTCGCGGCTTAAAAAGGAATTCATGATTTCGCCGCGCATCTCGGGGTCGATATCGTTGGCGTCCAGTAAAAGCTTGTTGTAATAGTACGCCGAAAAATGCTCGTTGCCGAGATTCATATACGCGACGGCAAGCCCCTCGTAGGCTTCCGTGAAATCGTCCGAAAACGTGCAGTCCATATACTTAAACCAGCTGTTGACGCATTTTTCGAACAGCCCGACGTCGTCGAAAATTTCAGCGTAAAGCATATAAGAATCTTCGTCGTTAAAGTGCATATCCGCATTCTTGTTCAAAAGCTTCAACGCTGAGATGTAGTTGTGTTCGTCGACCAGGTCGGCGGCGACTGCAATCAGTCTGTCGCTGCTTAAATCGATATCAATCGTTTTTTTCATAAATTAAAAAGCTTGTCTATGTCGTCTTTATCGAAAACGTAGTCGGTGTTGCAGTAGTGGCAGTGCACCTTTACGCTTCCCTCTTCTTCGATTATTTTGTAAAGCTCGTCCTTGCCGAGCGGCACTATCACGCCCTCGATTTTTTTGCGCGAGCAGTTGCACTTGTACTCGGGGAAGTAAATATATACCCCGCCCTCCTCGGTGAGCCCGCCGAAAAACTCGTCCAGAATGCCGTCCGCGCCGAACTTTTCCACGACGTCGGCGGCGTTCACGAACGCCTGCATTCTCTCTTCGGCTTTTTCCATGTTCGCCTCCGACGTTCCCGGCAGAAGCTGCATGACCACGCCGCCCGCGGCGGTGCATACGCCGTTTTCTATCTTTACGCCGATTGCTACCGCGGTGTCTATCTGCTCGCTCATCTGAAAGTACTTCATGAGATTTTGCGAAACGTCGTCGCCCGTCAGCTCGCTTGTGCCGACGAACGGTCGGAAAAATCCGTCCTCTTTAATCACCGTAAGCGTGCCGCCGTTAAGTCTGCTGCCGTCGATATATCCGCGTATATGGAGGTTTATATCCCCCGAAACGCTGACAGTGCCCGCGTCGCCGCCGCCCTTGACCGTGAGCGAAACCGCGCCCCTCTCGCTTTTCAGACAGCCCGACATATACGCCGCGCACGTCAAAAGCCCGCCGAGCGTTTTCGCCGAATTTTCGTCGAGGTTGTGCGTCTTTATCGCGTCGTTCACCATTTGGGTTGTTTCGAGCACGGAAAGCGACACCTCTCTGTCATAAATCAATGCCTTGTAAAGTTTGTTCATAGCCGTGTGCAGATAAAATTTATCCTTTCAAGTTTTTCTTTGCCGAGATGCCCCTCGGTCGTAACCGAAAAGCCCGCGGCGGTAAGCTCCGAAATTATTGTTTCCTCTTCGTGAATATACTGAACGTGCCGCTCGTCCGCGCGGGTGTATTTTCCGTCGGAATTTTTTTCGAAGAAGGTCAAATCCATTATGACGCTGTCGCCACTTAAAGAGTTGAACCAGATATACGACACGTCGTCTCTGTCCTCGGCGAAGAGGTTGTCGCCGATAATATTTCTCAGCTTGTGCGGCGAGCTGATATCGAATATGAACGCGCCGCCCTTTTTAAGACACGTGCGGACGTGCGAGAACGCGGCTTTCAGCTTTTGCGCGGGAACGTAGTTAAGACAGTCGTTCACCGCCACGGCAAAATCCGCCTTGGCATTTACTTTTAGTTTGGTGATATCGCCGAGTAAAAATTCGGCTTTCGCGCCCTCTTTTAAAGAAAGCTCCTGCGCGCGGGTGAGCATTTCGGGCGAAACGTCTATGCCGAGCATAGAATAGCCCGCCTTAGTCAGCGCGCGGGTAAAGTAGCCGTTGCCGCAACCGATATCGATTCCGCGCGAGCCCGCGCCGAAGGGTTTCAGCTTGTTAATTAAATACTGCGACCATTGTTCATAGCCGCAGTCGTCGTTTAAATATTCGAACCATCTGCCGAGCGCAGAGTAAGAATGTTCCATAATAATTACCGTTATATAAATGCGCTTTTATCTCAAAAGGTTTTCCGAGCTGACTTTCTTCTTCTTTCCCTTCTTGCCGTCGGACTGCAACGCCTTTTCGCGTTCGGCGAACAGCTTGTTGTACTCCGCGTAGACGGGGTCGTTTTTATGCTCCTGCTCGTAGGCGGAAATTTCGCCCGCAAGCTTCTTTTTGTCGTCCGATACACGCGACACGTCCGCGCGGGTATAGGTCATACCGAGGGGCGCGACCGCCGCTTCCTCCGCAATGGGAAGTATGGGTTTGCCGATAAGTTCGCTTTTGCCCGCGGCGACAAGCTCGCGCGCAAGCTGCTTTTCCTCCTCGGCTTTGTCTACGGCGACTTGCTGCGGCGTTCTCTTCGCCTTAGCCGCTTCCTCCGCCGCCTTAATGTTCGGCGTGACAATCGCGTCGAACACGCCTTGCGTGTAGCTCATCCAAACCAACAGCATAAACGAAAGCCCGAACAGTACCAGAATTATATACGATATAAGCTGGACTATCATTGCCGACAAGCCTATAAGGTACAGCCATACGGGCATCAACGCGAGCCCCGCGAAGAATATCGTCTGAATAGGCGTGCCTATCATGAGCACGAACGAATTCTTGATAAGGGTTGTGATTTTGAGCTTGTAGCTTACGCCGACCGCAAGCAGCCAGCCGCTGTAAATGCCGACCAGCACGGTTGCGATAATAGCGAAAACGTACGCGGTGATAGGTCCGCCCTTAGCCGAGCCCGTGGCGATTGCCAAATCTTTCCAGTCGCCGACAAGCGCGGTCATAAAGAAGAAAACGAGAAAAAGCGTTACGGGGAAAACCGCGTTGAAGTAGCAGGATTTTACGCCGTTTCTGAAAAAGCTTTTAAACGAGAATTCGCCGCCCGTGTTCATGAGCTTTTTAAGCGAATACGCTCCGCCCGCAATTCCTATCGAGGCGATAAAGCCAGCGACAATTAAAAGCGAGTAAAACAGCAAGTCCGCCGAAAGGTATATGCTTTCGGTCAGCCCCTCCGAACCGGGATACGCGGGATAGCCTATGCCCGTGTTCGAGTTGAACGGGTACTGCATGCCCATTCCGCTTATATACATCGAACGCAACACTATGATAGCGACGGCGGGCGCGAAAAACACAAGCATAATTATATTGATAAAAACTATCTTTCCGAAATTACCCTTGAACGCGTCCCAGGTCTGCCCCCATCTTCCGCCTGCCGGAGCTTTTCTCGTGTACTCGGCGGCGTTTTCGTTGCCTTCGAGGCTGTCTACTTTGAATGCCATATTATAAAACCTTTTTAGTTATACTTAAAGGTATGATACCACATAACGAATTTTTTTTCAAGTGTTTTATCTACCTTTTAATCAATGTGAGGGTTACTTTTTCGCCGTTGATGTTCTGCTCCTTCGTGAAGCCGTCGGCGCTTCCCTCAACTATTTTTTCGGCGAGGACGTCTTTTTTGAACCGCGCGGCGGCAAGCACCTTTTCAGCCTTGCCCTCCGCCGAATAGTATACCTCTATTCTGTCTGTGACCTCGAAGCCCGCGTCCTTTCGCATGTTCTGTATCTTGGAAACAAGCTCGCGTTCTATGCCCTCGAATATGAGTTCGTCGGTGAGCGCGGTGTCGAGCGCGACGGTTATTCCTCCGTCCTCGGCGGCAACGAAGCCGTTTGCGCTTTCGGTGAAAATCTGCAAATCCTCGAATTTCAGGCTTACGTCGAGCTCCGCAATCTCGTACGAGCCGTTCCTGACCGCCGCAACGACCTCTTTCGCGTTACAGCTTGCAAGGAACGCGGAAATCGCGCCGAGCTTTTTGCCGTACTTCGGTCCGAGGGTTTTGAGTTGGGGTTTGAGCTTGTAGGAAATATACTTGTCCGCGTCGGTCGCAAAGTCGAAGGACTTTATGTTGAGCTCGTCGAGCACAATCGCGCGTTCCTCCTCGGAAAGCTCGATATTCCTCTGCGACACGACCACCATTTTAGCGAGCGGCTGACGGTTTTTGAGGTTGCCCGCGTTTCTCGCCGCCCTGCCCAGAACGACGATGTCGAGCACCTCCTCCATGCCGTCTTCGAGGTTTTTGTCGATATACTTCTCCACGGCTTTCGGGAAATCGCAAAGGTGCACGCTTTTTGGCGCGGTCTTGTCGAATTCGGGCACGAGGTTTTGATACATCATTTCCGCGATAAACGGCGTGTACGGCGCGGTGAGCTTTGCAAGCGTAACCAAAACCGTGTATAGGGTTGTATACGCCGCCGCCTTGTCGTCGGTCATTTCGCTGCCCCAGTAACGTTCCCTGCCGCGGCGAACGTACCAGTTGGAAAGGACGTCGGCAAAGTCTTGAAGCGCGCGCGAGCTTTCGAAAATTTCGTAATTTTCAAGGCTTGTGTCGACAAGCTTTATAAGCGAGTTGAGCTTGGATAAAATCCACTTATCCATTACCGAAAGCTTGCAGTTTTCAAGCTTGTACTCCGCGGGGTTGTATTTGTCTATCTCGGCGTACAGCGTGAAAAACGCGTACGTGTTCCACAGCGTGCCGATATACTTTCTCTGCGCCTCGGACACGGTTTCTTCGGCGAAGCGCGAGGGCAGCCACGGCGCGCTGGAAGTGTAGAAATACCACCTCACCGCGTCCGCGCCCTGCTTGTCGAGCACCGTCCACGGGTCGACTACGTTGCCCTTGTGTTTGGACATTTTTATGCCGTTTTTGTCGTTGACGTGACCGAGCACTATACAGTTTTTAAAGGGCGCTTTGCCGAAAAGTATTGTGTTCACGACGAGCAGAGTATAGAACCAGCCGCGCGTCTGGTCGACCGCCTCGGATATGAAGTCGGCGGGGAAAGTCTTTTCGAACGTAGCCTTATTTTCGAACGGATAGTGGTACTGTGCGAACGGCATCGAGCCCGAATCGAACCAGCAGTCTATAACCTCGGGCGTGCGCTTCATTTTACCGCCGCACTTGCCGCATTTACAGCTTAAATCGTCGAGATAGGGGCGGTGAAGCTCGATATCCCTGTCGGCGGGTATGCCGCACTTTTCTTTGAGTTCTTCTTTCGAGCCCATGACCTCGATTTCGCCGCAGTCGGGGCAGACCCACACGGGCAGGGGCGTACCCCAGTATCTGTCGCGGGAAAGTCCCCAGTCGATTACGTTTTCGAGGAAGTTGCCCATTCTGCCGTCTTTGATTGTTTCGGGCATCCAGTTGACCGAACGGTTAGCCTTTATTATCTCGTCCTTGACCTTGGTGACTTGAATAAACCAGCTCGACCTCGCGTAATACAGCAGGGGCGTGTCGCACCGCCAGCAGTGCGGGTAGTCATGCTCGAAGGGAATCACCTTGAAAAGACGCCCGTTTGCTTCGAGCATGTCGAGTATGCGCTTGTCGGCTTTCTTTGCGAAAAGTCCGTTAAGTCTTTCGAAACGGCTGTCGAAGCAGCCCCTCTCGTCTACGAGCTGCACGACGGGCAAGCCGTAGCGTTTGCCGACCTTATAGTCGTCCTCGCCGAACGCGGGCGCGATATGCACGACGCCCGTGCCGTCGCCCATGGTTACGTATGTGTCGCAGACGACGTAGTGCGCCTTTGTAGGTGCGCTTGCGGGAGAAATGCGCTTTATCTCGGAGGAAGTTTCTTCGAAGAGAGGCTCGTATTCCAGCCTCTCCCACTCTTTGCCGAGCTTTTTATCCACCACCTCGTATTCCTCGAAGAACTTGGAAACGAGGGCTTCGGCGAGAATATAATTAACTCCGTCAAAGGAAATTTCAACATACGGCTCGTCGGGGTTCATACACAGCGCGACGTTGGAGGGCAACGTCCACGGCGTGGTCGTCCACGCGAGGATATAGCGGTTTTCGCACCCCTTTACCTTGAAGCGGGCGACGGCGGAATTTTCCTTGACGCATTTATAGCCTTGCGCAACCTCGTGCGAGGAAAGCGCTGTGCCGCAGCGCGGGCAATAGGGCACAATCTTGTGACCCTTGTACAAAAGCCCCTTCTCGTGCATTTTTTTCAGCGCCCACCACTCGGACTCTATATAGTTGTCGTCGTAGGTAACGTAGGGGTTGTCCATGTCCACCCAGTAGCCGACGCGGTCGGACATTTTTTCCCACTCGCTTTTGTATTTCCAGACCGACTGCTTGCACTGCTTTATGAAGGGCTCGATGCCGTAGCCCTCAATCTGCCCCTTGCCGTCGAGACCGAGTGATTTTTCCACTTCGAGCTCCACGGGCAGACCGTGCGTATCCCAGCCCGCCTTTCTCAAAACGTGCTTACCCTTCATGGTCTTGTATCTGGGAATTATGTCCTTCATGACGCGGGTCAGAATATGACCTATATGCGGCTTGCCGTTGGCCGTGGGGGGTCCGTCGTAGAATGAGAATTCCCCGCCGCCTTCGTTTTTATCAACGCTTTCCTCGAAGATTTTATTGTCTTTCCAGAACTTTATTACTTCCTTTTCCCTTTCGACAAAGTTCAAAGAAGTGTCAACCTTTTTATACATACTTCCTCCTTGTATAAAAATTAGGGGCGTCCGTGTTTCGGACACCCTGAAATCAAGTGCTTTTATACCACCAAAACAAACTGTCATTTGCCGTAACTTGTGACGGGTTACGAATCCGCGCAAAACTACTTGTTGCCTTTCGCAATGCGGGCTGGAAGGTGATATCCTTTACGGCGGGTTTGCTTTCTCGCACCGAACGAAAGCTCTCTGAAAAACTCTTTCCGCAAGGCGTTGTCCTTCGTCATCGCCTTTAAAAAACTCACAAATTTTTATTTCCATTATGGGAAATAAAAATTTCGTGATTTGAGGGCGTTGCCCTCTTTGCGCAAATATTTAAGGGCAAACACACATATAATTTGCGCAAATTCACCCAATGAGGTGCAATAATGCACAAATTGAGTTGCGCAGCGCAAAAGCGCGGTTTTGCTTGCGCCCTAAATATCTATGAAATGATTATAACCAAACTAAACTAAATTGTAAAGCAAAAATTACACTTTTTTTGCGTTTCAGTCGCGTCTGTTACGTCTGCCGAACAGTGTAATAACGTAAACGAAAAAGCGCAGGAAATATACAAGGGAAGTTAAAAGCGAGGCAAGGTAAGTGAGCGCGGCGGCGGACAGAACGCGCTTCGCGCCGACGATTTCGCTTTCGGTGAGTATGAATTCGTTTAAAAGCATTTTCCTTGCGCGGCGGCTGGCGTTCAGCTCCACGGGATAGGTTACAAGCGCGAAAAGAAAGCTTCCGCCGTAGAGTATAACCCCCGCCATAGCGACGTAAAAGCCGATATCCGCCGCAAGATTTACGGTGAAAATATCTAAAAGCAGACCGATTAACACCAACGGGAAAGCAAGGCGCGAACCGAAATTGACGACGGGGACGAGCGCTGTGCGGACTTTAAAGAAAAAATAGCCCCTCTTTTTCTGCATTACGTGACCGAGCTCGTGCGCGGCTACGGCGACCGCCGCAACCGTGGGGTTGCCGTAGGTGGAATCGGATAAATTCACGATTTCCCTCCTCGGGTCGTAATGGTCGGAAAGTTTGCCGCCGACGCGACCTATTGAAACGTCGTTTATTCCGTTAGAGTTCAGAAGGCGTAAAGCCGTGTCGTAGCCCGTCATTCCCGAAAGATTCGGAACGTTGTTATATTTGGAAAACGTGCTGTTGACCTTTATGCTTGCGTATGCCGCAAAAAGACTGCACAGCACTATTGCGCCCAAAAACCACAGATAATCCGTTAAATACATTTATTATTCTCCTTTTAAAGGGATTTGCGCTACCGCGTTTACGTCCGGAGAGGCGAAGTTGCCCGCCTTGTACTGAATAAGCCCCTCGGCGGCAATCATTGCCGCGTTGTCGGTACAGTATACCTTTTCTGGAAGCACGAGCTTTAAGCCGTGCTTTTTGCACGCCGCGGAAAGCGTTTCTCTTAAATATCCGTTAGCCGCGACTCCGCCGCCCGCCGCAACCGTCTTAACGCCGAGCTTTACTGCGCTTTCGACAGTCTTTTTTACAAGCGGGTCGATTGCCGCGCGCTGGAAAGACGCGGCGACGTCCGCGCGGTTGAACTCTTCGCCCTTCTGCGAAGCGTTATGGCAATAGTTGATAACCGAAGTTTTCAGTCCGCTGTAAGAAAACTGCATTTTTTCGCTGTTTTTTACCAGCGCGGGCGGGAAAGAAATATTCGCCGAGCCGCCCTCGGCAAGCCGCTGAACGTTCGGTCCGCCGGGGTACGGCAAGCCTAAAATTCTTGCGACCTTGTCGAACGCTTCGCCCGCGGCGTCGTCGCACGTCGCGCCCAGCACCTCGAATTCGGTATATGTCTTGGTATGAAGCACCGCGGTGTGCCCGCCGCTTGCAAGCAGCGTGACGTACGGCGGCTTCAAATCTTCGTCGCCGAGATACGCTGCGGCGAGATGCCCGCGTATATGGTTTACCGCAATCAGCGGCACGTTTAAAGAATAGGCGAGCGCCTTTGCGAACGACAGCCCCACGAGCAGCGCGCCCAAAAGCCCCGCGCCGTAGGTGACCGCGACCGCGTCGATATCCTTTAAGGTTATTTTCGCCTCTGAAAGCGCGGCGTTTACCGCCTTGTCCACCGCGTCGGTGTGCGCGCGGGAGGCTATTTCGGGCACGACCCCGCCGTATTTAGCTTGCTCGGACGCAGAGGAAATTATCGCGCTCGATAAAATTTTTCTGCCGCGTATCACTGCGGCGGCGGTTTCGTCGCAGCTCGATTCGAGCCCGAGTATAACGGGGTTGTCCTTTAAAGTGAAATTTCCGTACATAATCCTATGAAAAACGGCGGTACGCCCGCCGTTGAGTTTATTCTTCTTCGCCCTTGTAGACTTCTTCGAAGCCGCCGCGGTCGACAAATTCGGTGACCTTGATTTCCTCGGTAAGCCGGGGCACAGAGGGCTGGACGGGCGGCGGAACGGGCGCTTCCTGCGGGCGTTCGTCGCTTAAATACGGCTCGATAATCTCTTTTACCTCGCGGCTCAAATCAATCACGGGCTCGACTCTGCGCTGGGGATAGACCCCCTCGTCGCTCATGACCTTCAACACGAACATAGCCTTGCTGAGCTCCTCCATTGCCTTTCTGGCAACAGCGTCCTCCTTTGCCTCGGGACAGAAACTGAGCTCGGTTATCAGCGAGCCCGCCTCTATCGCGGCGTTCAACAGCTTTTGTGCGAGAATTTCTTTTTCGCGGAAGTACTTAGCCGACCTGTAAAGCTTTAAAACGCTTTTTACAAATTCGCTGCCCGCGGTATTTATATCGAGTGACATAAATTGAACTTCCTTAAATGGTTTTCTTTAAATAATCGATTATAAAGCCCTGAATATCGCCGTCCATTACCGCCTGAACGTTCGTATTTTCATAGCCCGTTCTGTGGTCTTTTACAAGCGTGTAAGGGCAGAAAACGTACGAGCGTATCTGACTGCCCCACTCGATTTTTTTGATTTCGCCCTTAATCTCCGCGTCCGCCGCCTCGCGCTCGGCAATCTGCCGCTCGATAAGCTTTGCGCGCAGATACTGGAAAGCCATTTCCTTGTTTTGAAGCTGGCTTCTCTCGTTCTGGCAAGTAACTACAATCCCCGTCGGGAAGTGGGTTATTCTTATCGCGGTTTCGGTCTTGTTGACCTTCTGACCGCCCGCCCCCGAGGAGCGGTAAACGTCTATTCTTATGTCCTCGTCGCGGATTTCGACCTCGTTCTCGTCGTCGACCTCGGGCATTACTTCGAGGGAAGCGAACGAGGTGTGGCGGCGCTTGTTGCTGTCGAAGGGGGAAATTCTGACAAGGCGGTGCACGCCCTTTTCGGCTTTCAAAAAGCCGTACGCGTTTTCGCCCTCGACGCGGAATGAAACGCTTTTAAGCCCCGCTTCGTCGCCGTCCTCGAAATCGAGCTCGGTTACCTTGAAGCCCGACCGCTCGCAATAGCGCGTGTACATTCTGTAAAGCATCTGCGTCCAGTCGCAAGCTTCCGTTCCGCCCGCGCCGGCATGCAGGTTCAGCATGGCGTTGTTCGCGTCGTACTCGCCGCGAAGCAGTGCGCGTATGCGCATTTGCTCGATATCGTCCTCTGCGGCGGCAATCATTGCTTCGAGCTCGGGTATAAGCCCCTCGTCGTCCGCCTCCTCGATTAAGTCGATAAATGCGTACGCCTCCGCAAGCGCGTTTTCGCCCTTGTTGTATGAATTGATTTTATTTTCGACGAGAGAAATTTCTCTGCCGACGCGCTTAGACTTTTCGAGGTCCTGCCAGACCGACGGGTCCTCCTGCTCGGCTTTCAGCCCGTTGAGCTTTTCGCCGAGGTTGTCGATATCAAGCGCGTATCTCGCTTCCGCAAGCGTGTCGGAGAGAGATTTTAATCTCAGTCTGTAATCGTCTGCTTTAAACATAAACGTTCCGTTTAATCGATGTATCTTTATTTTTGTTCATAAAAAACAGCTTACTTATTGTCCTTCCAGTAACAGCAATCCTTGTACTTTTTGCCGCTGCCGCACGGACAAAGGTCGTTTCTGCCCGTTCTCGAATTATTGTCGTTGACGCGGGGCTGCGCCTTGCCGCCGATATTCGTCGCCAAATCCGAAGGGGCTTGCGGTGCGTCGCCCACGGCGGGTCCCGACTGTTCCGCCGCGCGCTGCGCGGCAACCTCCCTCGTATGCTCGGCAACGGACGGGTTCATGGCAATGGGCCTGCGCTGAACGGGCACTTGTCTGCCTTGCTCTACGCGGACGATTCTGCCCTTCAAAAGCCTTGAAATGGTCGTCGTCTGGATACGGTCGATCATTTCGTCGAACATCTGATAGCCCTCTTGCTTGTACGCGATTACGGGGTCTTGCTGGGCGTAGCCGCGAAGCCCTATGCCCTTTCTCAGCTGATCCATCGCGTCGATATGATCAATCCAGTTTCTGTCGACGGCGCGCAAAAGCTCGTTACGCTCGATCTGGTAATAATCGACCTGACCGTTTGTATCGACCGAAATATTCTGTATTTTCTGTTCGTAGGAAGAAATAACTTCCTTCGAAATTCTCTCGATTGCGTATTCGTAATCCCACTGTTCCAAAAGCTCGCGCGTGATTTCGAACTCGCACTCGTCGGGATATACCTTTTGTCTCAAAGCCTCGTTCAACGCGTTCTCGTCCCACTTCTCGGGAAGCGCGTCGGTGTTTACAGTCTCGCCGACAATCTTCGCGACGTAGTCGGGAATGAATTTCAGCATCTGGGCGTGGATATTCTCGCCCCTCAAAACCTTCATACGCTCGCCGTAAATGGTCTTACGCTGTTCGTTCATGACCTCGTCGTATTGAAGGGTGTGCTTTCTTATACCGAAGTTTCTGCCCTCTATCATTCTCTGCGCGTTCTCTATACTGCGCGAAAGCATTTTAGCTTGCAGACACTGGTCCTCTTCGATTTTGAATATGTTGTAAAGCGCCTTCATTCTCTCGCCGCCGAAGCGCTTTGCAAGGTCGTCTTCGAGCGAAATGAAGAATATGGAATCGCCCTTGTCGCCCTGACGTCCGCTTCGTCCGCGGAGCTGGTTGTCGATACGGCGACTTTCGTGCCTTTCGGTGCCGAGTATGCAAAGCCCGCCCGCTTCGACTACCTTCGCCTTTTCGGCGTCGGTTTCTTTTTTATAATTTTCATACAGCTCGGCATATCTCTTTCTCGCGGTTATTTCCTCTTCGGTGAACTCTCTGTCCGCGTAGGAAATAGCCGTTTCAATCATGTCGTGCTCGTAGCCCTCTTCGCGCATGCGCTTTTTGGCGAGATACTCGGGGTTGCCGCCGAGCAGAATATCCGTTCCGCGTCCCGCCATGTTCGTCGCGATTGTAACCGCGCCGAATCTGCCCGCCTGCGCGACGATCTCCGCCTCGCGCTCGTGGTTCTTAGCATTGAGAATATTGTGTTTTACGCCGTTTCTGCGAAGAAGCCTTGAAATTTCTTCCGACTTTTCGACCGTGACCGTACCGATAAGAATGGGCTGTCCCTTTTCGTGACGCTCGACCACTTCGTTGACGATTGCCTTCTTCTTGCCCTCGACGGTGGAATAAATCATATCGGCGTAATCGATACGCTGTACGGGCTTGTTGGTGGGTATCTCGACGACGTCGAGCGAATAAATCGTTCTGAATTCGTCCTCTTCGGTCTTGGCGGTACCCGTCATGCCCGAAAGCTTGTTGTAAAGTCTGAAATAGTTCTGGAAAGTGACGGTCGCGTGGGTCTTGTTCTCCTCCTTGACCTTGACCTTTTCCTTCGCCTCGATTGCCTGGTGAAGTCCGTCCGAATATCTTCTGCCGTTCAAGACACGACCCGTGAACTCGTCGACAATGAGAATTTCGCCGTCGGGCGAGACAATGTATTCCTCGCCGTTATGGAACAGCTCGTGCGCCTTCAAGGCTTGCTGTATGTGGTGGTTCAAGTCGGCGTTTTCGATATCGCCGAGGTTGGCTATGCCGAAAAATCTTTCGGCTTTTTCCGCGCCCTTTTCGGTAATGGTGACCGACTTGTCCTTTCTGTCTATGACGTAGTCCCAGTTCTCCATTTCAAGCAAAATGGCTTGCAGCTTCTCCTGCGCCGCGCGGTCCTCGTCGGAAAGCTCCTTCTTTTTGCGGGTGGGCGCTTTTTTCTCGGCGTCCTTTTTATCGTCGTCGAAGCCGCCGCGCAGAGTTCTTACGAACTTGTCGACGTCCTCATAAAGCTTGCTGCTTTCGCCGCCGCGTCCCGAAATAATCAGCGGGGTACGCGCTTCGTCGATTAGTATGGAGTCGACCTCGTCGATAATGCAGTAGTTGAGCTCGCGCTGAACCATTGCGGGGATAGAGGTCTTTAAATTGTCGCGGAGATAATCGAAGCCCAGCTCGTTATTCGTCGCGTAAATAATGTCGCAGTTGTACGCCTTTTTCTTCTCGTCGTCCTCCATGCCGGGCACGACTACACCTACGGTCAGACCCATGAATTTATGGACCTTGCCCATCCACTCGGCGTCACGCTTTGCGAGGTAGTCGTTTACCGTTACGATATGCACGCCCTTGCCCGTGAGCGCGTTGAGGTACGCGGGCAGCGTGGACACGAGGGTCTTGCCTTCACCCGTTTTCATTTCGGCAATTCTGCCCTGGTGCAGACAGATACCGCCGACAATCTGAACGTGGAAGTGCTTCATTTTAAGCACGCGCCAGCTCGCCTCTCTGAGCGCCGCGAACGCGTCGAAAAGAATTTCGTCGAGCGTTTCGCCCGCCGCAAGTCTGTCCTTTAAAACCTGCGTCTGGCTTTTGAGCTCCTCGTCGGACATTGCCGCATATTTGGGTTCGAGCTCTTCGACTTTGAGCGCCAGCTTATTAAGTTTTTTTACGCTTTTTCTCGAATCCGAGCCGAGAATGTATTTTATTAAACCCATTGATAACTCCGTTATTTAACTTTCTATTAATTGTACTATATTTTACCCGATATGTAAAATTGTTTTTTTGAAAATTTTGGAATTTTTTGTTTTTTTAAGCCTCGATATCGGTGAAAGCGAATTTTTCGACGTCGAAAAGCCCCTTGTCCACAATCTTCAATCTGGGAATTACCGCAAGGGATAAAAACGCGAGCGACATAAACGCTTCATACTCGCGTTTTACGCCCATTGCATGCGCCTTTTCGATGAGCGCGCGGGAGTCGCGCTGTAAGCTTTCCGCGTCGCGGGACGACATCAATCCGCCTATATCGAGGGTGAGCGAGTGCACCTCGCCCGTTTTCGAATTGACCAAAACCATGCCCCCGCCGATTTCCTTCAACTTGTTCGCGGCGGTCGCCATGGCGGCGTTGTCGTCGCCCATTAAAATTATGTTGTGCGAGTCGTGCGCTATGGTTATTCCCATTGCGCCGCCTTTAAGTCCGTAGCCCTTGAAAAGCGCCTTGCCGATATTTCCCGTCATTTTGTGTCTTTCCACTACCGCAAGCTTCAAAAGGTCCGTGCCCTTGACAACGACGTCGCCGTTCGCCTTTTCGATATCCACAATCTCGCAGCCCGTGACAACCCCGCCCGGCTCGATAGTCATTGCCTTGGCTTTGTCGGAATTAACGTTCAGAATAAAATCTTCGGGTTTCAAGTCCTTGACGTGGACGGTGTTCAAAACGTTCGCGGGGAGATAGCGCTTCGACGTGTCGAACAGCGGTTTGCCGTTCTCCGCGACGAGCTTGCCGTTCTTTATAACGTACTTTGCTTTGAAGTTTTCAAGGTTGTCCACCGCAACCAAATCCGCGAGCCAGAAGGGCGCGATACCGCCGCGGAATTTCAAACCGTAGCACTCCGCCGCGTTCAGCGTGGCGCAGGTGACCGCGGTAACGGGGTCGAGCCCGCCCGCGACGATTTTTCTCAAAGCGTCGTCGAGGTGCCCCTTCTCTTTGAGGTCGGCGGCGTGTCTGTCGTCGGTGCAGAGGATAAAGCGGCGCATATTCGCGGGAGTAATATACTTCGCGTTGCCGAGGTTCTGAGTGGACGAGCCGTGGCGGATATGCACGTACATACCCTTTGAAATTTTTTCTTCGATTTCCTCTTTTTCGACGCACTCGTGGTCGGTCGTAATGCCGCCGCAGAGGTATGCGTTGAGCTCGTGCCCGTAAACCGCGGGCGCGTGTCCGTCAATCACTTTGCCCGCGGAGTGCGCCGCTTCGAGCTTCTGGATTACGTCCTTGTCGCAAAGCAGCACGCCGGGATAGTTCATGAATTCGCCCAGCCCGAAAATATAGGAATTTGTTATATTTTTTTCTATGTCCTTGCCGCTTAAAATAGCGCCGCTTGTTTCGAACGGGGTTGCGGGCACGCACGAGGGAAGCTGGATTTTAACGTCGAGCGGAACGTTCACCGACGCCTTGGCTATATACTCGCACCCCGCCATTCCGCACACGTTGGTTATTTCGTGCGGGTCGGCGATTATCGTCGTGGTGCCGCGGGGCACTATCAGCGAGGCGAACTCCTCGGGGGAAAGCTGCGACGACTCGATATGGACGTGACCGTCGATATAGCCGGGGACTACGGTCAGCCCCGCGCAGTCGATTTCCTTTTCGCCCTCGTATTCGCCCGTGCCTACTATCTTTTCGCCGACGACTGCGATATCGCCCTTACGGATTTCGCCCGTAAACACGTCGACATAGCTTGCGTTTTTCAAAACTAGCTCCGCCTTGACCTCGCGCCGCGCGGCTTTGATATATTTCTCTAACATTTTTCACCTCTGTGTTTTCTTTAAATTATATCATAAAGCCGCCGCTTAATCAAGCGGCGGCTTTAATTATTTTTAATTACTTAGGTAAGAATGAACGTTGCAAGGAACAAAGCGCCGATAATCCACGTCGCAATGCTGATTGTCTTGACCTTACCGGTGCAAAGCTGAACGATAATATAAGCGAGAATGCCTATACCGATACCGTGCGAAATGCTGTAACCGAGCACCATTGTGATAAACGTGAGGAAAGCGACGATAGCTTCACCCGCGTCCGTCCAGTCGACCTTGACAACCGAAGACATCATAAGCACGCCGACCCAGATAAGCGCGGTTGCGGTTGCAGCCGAGGGAATAAGCTGGGCTATGGGCGATAAGAACATAGCTACAAGGAAGCAAAGCGCGGTGACGAGCGCCGTGAAGCCCGTCTTGCCGCCCGCGGCAACGCCCGAGGAGGATTCGACGAACGTGGTAACGGTCGAAGTACCCGCGACAGCGCCGACGCACGTTGCGACAGCGTCGGAAAGCATCATTCTGTTCATACGGATAGGGGTTCCGTTTTCGTCCAGAAGGTTGCCCTTCGCACACGCGCCGTACAAAGTTCCGATAGTGTCGAACATATCGATCATGCACAGCGAAAGCGCGGTCGTAAGAAGCAGAACTACAAGCGTGCCCGCATTGTTGCCCTCTACACCGAGGTATTTGCTGAAATCGAAGCCTTCGTAGAATACTACGCCGACCGAATCTTTACCCCATGCCGCAAACGCGTCGAAGGGGTTGGAGATAGAGATGGCGTCGAATATCGAACGCGCATAAGCGGGGCTGTTTAACGTTACGGCTGCATCTTTGAACGCGTCGGGATTGGCTATGAGCGCTTCTTTATATAAGTCGTAGGACATCGCAGCGCCGTCAACGGTAGCCTGCGCGTTGCCGATGCAAGCAAGACCCATAAGAATGAAGTAAAGCGCAGCCGAGCCGAGGATACCCCAGAGAATAGCTCCCTTTACGTTTTTCTTGCTCATAACGGCGATAGCGATAACGCCAAGAATAGCAACGAGGGGCGCGATAATATGAGCGAACGAGAAGCCCTTTGCAAGCACGTTGAACGAAACGAACGTAACAAGCGTCGAGCCTTCGTCAACGATAATGCCCGCATTCTGCATACCGATAAACGCGATAAACAGACCGATACCTACGGGGATAGCATGTCTTACGCCCGCGGGGATTGCGTTGAATATTTTCTGTCTTAAACCGGTTGCGGTGAGAATAAGGAAAATAACGCCGTCCAAAAGGGTGAATACCATACAGTTGGCATAGCTTAAACCCGTGCCGCCGAGAACAAGCGTATAGACTATAAACGCGTTTACGCCCATACCCGAAGCTTGCGCCAAAGGCATTTTTGCAAGGAAAGCCATCAGAAGCGTTCCGACGATAGCGCCGATTGCCGTCGCTATGTAAGCAGCGCCGTACGGGTCCTCACCGCCGATAACAAACTGGAACATTCCCGCGTTTACCATGAGAATGTAGACCATTGCCATGAACGTGGTTACGCCCGCGACGATTTCCGTTCTGTACTTCGAACCGCTCTTCGTAATGCCGAAAAATTTGTCGACCTTACCGAAGAAGCCCTTGTGGGGGCTTTCGGGCTCCGCCACCGCAGCGCCGTCCGTCGTTACTTCCGCGACTTCGGGTTCAACGATTTCGGAAACTTGTTCTTCTTTCGTTTCTTCACTCATTAAAGTGACCTCCAAAAAATTTTTTTCGTAAAAGCGAAAACGTTTGCCGTTTAACGGCAAACAGCCCCCGCGGGGGCTTTTATTTCACATTACTTTCACATTGTATCACACAACAATAAAAATCGGCAAACGTTTGAAAGCCGTTTGTCGATTTTTGTGGAATTTTTTTTATTAAATGCTTGTCGTCGTTTTTTATAAACAAGCAAAACAAGGCGAACGAGCATTTGCGACGGGGCGCGTACACAAGACGTACGCAACCCGAGAAAAGCGCAGTTCAACGCAGTTGTGCGACGTTTAGAGAAAACGTCATTTTAACAATGCAGTGCGCATGGAATTGAGTACCGCCACCAGCATGACGCCCACGTCCGCGATTACCGACACAATGAGAGGGAAGCCGGGTATCGCGATATCCAGCGCCATTATCGCAAGCTTAACGAGAAGCGAGCCGATAATATTCTGCAAGACTATCCGCCTTGTACTCTTCGCTATCTTTCTGCCCTTGGGTATGAGCGCGGGGTTATCCGAAACCAGCACGATATCGCTCGCCTCGATAGCCGCGTCCGAGCCGACTCCGCCCATGGAAACGCCGCAGTCCGCCGTCGTCATGACGGGCGCGTCGTTTATTCCGTCGCCGACGTATATAAGCTTGCCCCGCCCTTTCAGCGCCTCCGCCTCTTCGAGCTTGTTGTCGGGCAGAAGCCCCGCCTTGTAGCCGTCCAGCCCCGCCTCTTTCGCAACGTTTTCGGCGCGCGCCGCGCTGTCGCCCGTCAGCATTACCGTGTAATTTACACCTTGCTTTTTCAGCGCGGATACCGTTTCGGGTATGCCCTCTTTCACGGTGTCGTCTATTTCCACCACGCCGAGATATTTTCCGTCCAGCGCGACGTACACGAGGGTTGAAACGCTTTCAACCTCTTTAAACCCGACGCCGTTTTCCTTCAAAAGCCGCGCGTTGCCGCACAGTAAAATTTTGCCGTCGCAGACGCATTTCAAGCCCCTTCCCGCAAGCTCCTCGGCGCCTATCACCGTGTAACCGCTTTCAACCGAAGCGAACGCCCGCGCCACGGGGTGGGAGGAATATTTTTCCGCCGCCGCGGCGAGCCGCAAGGTCTTTTCGTCGGTGAAGCTTTTCACCGAAAACTCGCCCTTTGTCAGCGTGCCCGTCTTATCGAACGCCGCAACGGTTGCGAGCGCGAGCTCGTCAAGACAAGTCGAGCCCTTGACCAAAATGCCGAATTTCGCGCATCTGCCTATGCCGTAGAAATACGACAGCGGCACGGAAATGACCAGCGCGCACGGGCAGGAAATTACGAGGAAGCCCAGCGCCTTATAAATCCACTCCGCATACGTCGCCCAGACGAACGCGGAATTGACCGCGCAAATCACAGTAGGCACCAGCGCCGCAACCGCGACCGCGGCGAGACATACCGCGGGGGTGTAGTACTTTGCAAATTTGGAAATGAATTTTTCGGGCTTGGATTTTTTCGCGGTGGAGTTTTCTACAAGCTCCAAAATCTTCGCCACGGCGGAATTTTTATACTCGCGCACAACTTCGGCGGTCAAAACGCCCGTAAGGTTTATCGAGCCCGATAAAATTTCTTCGCCCGCCTTCACGTCGCGGGGAAGGGGTTCGCCGTTCAGACTTTTCATATCCAGCGCGCTTTCGCCCGAGCGGATAACGCAGTCCGCGGGCACCTTTTCGCCCGCCTTTATTATTATGGTGTCGCCGACTTTGAGCTCCTCGGGGGCAACGACGCGCTGTATGCCGTTCTCCAAAAGAGTTGCCGTCTCGCTTTTCAAGTCCATTAACGCGGAAATGGAGTTCCTCGACGAACCGACCGCAATGCCTTGCAGTAACTCGCCTATCTGGTACAAAAGCATGACCGCCACGCCCTCCATGAAGCCGTCGCCGCCGAAGATGCCGAGCGCTATCGCGCCGAGCGAGGCTATCGCCATAAGGAAATTTTCGTCGAAAATCTTGCCCTTGGCAATGTTTTTAGCGGTGTTGAAAAGCACCGTGTAGCCCGCCGCAAGATAGGCAATGCCGTACAGAATATACGTTGCGATTTTCGCCTCTTCGAGCGTGTAGTCGAGCACGAGCGCAGGGATAAAGAAAACAACCGAAACAATAATCTGAATTATTTCTCTGAGGTGGGCTTTGAGAACCCCCTTTTTCTTCTCCTTGCCGTCGACTATTTTCACGTCCTCGAAGTGGGTTATTGCATATACCGCTTTTTCGCGCGCTTCGCCCGTTTCGGCGTTGAGCACGACGTTCATGTTCATAAAGTCGACAGTCGCGCTCACTCCGTCAAGCTTGTTCAGCTCCTCTTCGAGCTCGCGCGCGCAGTTCGCACAGCACAGCCCCGAAATTTTCAATTTCTCGCCGCCCTCGACGACCCTTACTTCCTCGAAATTGTTGCAACAATCCTTCACTTTTGCAAGCAGGCTTTCGTCGCAGTCGACGTGGAATTTCTGCGCCATAAAATCGACGGTCGCGCTCACTCCGTCGAGCTTGTTCAGTTCCTCTTCGAGCTCGCGCGCGCAGTTCGCGCAGTCGAGCCCCTCAATCTTTATAACCTTATTCATTGCAATCCAGATGCTCCTTGGCGACGCCTATCATGGTGAGCACATGCCAGTCCGAAACCGAATACAGCATTTTCTGCCCTTGTCTGCGCCCTTTAATTATTTTGTTGTCCTTTAAAATTTTAAGCTGGTGCGAAACCGCGCTTTGGTTGCCGCCTACCGCCTCGGTTATGTGCTCGACGCACAGCTCGCCCCCTTCGAGCGCGAGAATTATTTTCAGCCGCGACGGCTCGGATATCACCTTAAACCGCGCGCCCATTTCAAAAATTTTCTCGTCGGCAGGCATTGCCGCCCTGACCGCTTCGACCCGCGCCTTGTGCTCCTCTTCGTTATCGCAAATGTTTTTCATTGGTTGCTCCTTTATTAATATATGAATATGTATTCATAAGTTGATTATATAATAACACCCCCGACACACCGTGTCAAGCATTTTTCGGGATTTTTTTGTCACTCCGAGAAAAATATTTGCGGTACGTCAAGGGTTTTATCGTAAATTATGAAATAATTTTTTTGAACTCCGCTTCGTCAATGATTTTAATGCCGAGCTTTTTCGCCTTGTCGAGCTTGGAACCCGCCGCCTCGCCCGCGACCACGAGCGTGGTTTTCGCGGTTACCGAGCTTTGGCATTCGCCGCCCCGCTCCTCGATAAGCTTTTGCGCCTCGCTGCGCTTAAAGCTTTCAAGCGTGCCCGTAAGCACTACGAACTGCCCCGACAGCGCGCCCTCCGCCTTCTTTTTCGGGGCGGACGGACTCACGCCCGCGGCGAACAGTCTTTCGATTTCGGTGGTGTTTTCGGGGTCTTGGAACCATTCGACGATTGCGTTCGCCGTGATTGCGCCGATATTTTCGAGTTCGGAAAGCTCCTCCGCGGTCGCCGCGGAAAGCAAATTAATGTCGGCGTACACCTTCGACAAGTCCTTCGCCGCGACCTTGCCCACGCCGTCTATGCCGAGCGCGAACAAAAATCTCTCTTGCGGGACGGTCTTGCTTTTTTCGATTGCCGCCAGCAAATTTTTTATTTTCTTGTCCTTGAACCCGTCAAGCTTCATTAAGTCTGACGGCGTCAGAGAATACAGCGCCGAACAGTCTGTAATGCCGAGCGTGTCGTAAAGCTGCCCCGCCGTCATTTCGGACAGCCCCTCGATATCCATCGCGCCCTTTTGCGCGAAGTGCTCGAACTTGCCCACAATGCGCGGGCGGCACTTCTTGTTCGGGCAGAAAATATTCGCGCCCTCCTCGACGACTTCGCTGTTGCAGTACGGACAAAACGCGGGCTTTTCGACGGGCACGCTGCCTTCGGCGTGCCCGATTGCGCCTAAAATTTCGGGAATAACCTCGTTCGAGCGGCGGATAAGCACCTTGCTTCCCACCTTGACGTCCTTTCTCAAAACGTCGCCGAAGTTGTTCAGCGTCGCCTTTCTGACAGTCGCCCCGCCGAGGTCGACGGGCTCGACCAGCGCAAGCGGAGTTAGCTTGCCCGTTCTGCCGACTTGCCAGATAACCTCTTTGACGGTAGTAACGCTTTCCTCGGCTTCGAACTTGTAAGCCATCGCCCAGCGCGGGAATTTGTCGGTGTAACCCATGCCCTCGCGGGCTTCGCAGTCGTTCAGCTTGATAACCGCGCCGTCGGTCAACACGTCGATATTTTTTCTCTCTACCTCTATTTCGGAAATTGCCGCCTTGACTTCCTCCGCGCTTTTGCAAACGCGCAGGAAGGGATATACCTTGAAGCCGTTTTCCTTTAAAAACCCGAAGTGCTGTTCCTGCGTTTTTAAAATATCCGAGTCGATATAATTAATGTTGTAAAAGAGAATTTCGGGCTTCCTTTCGGCGGTTATGCGCGGGTCTAAATTGCGTATCGCGCCCGCCGCGGCGTTGCGCGCGTTTTTAAGCTGTTCCTTCGCGGTCTTGTTGTACTCTTCGAGCACGCTCAAACGTATTACCGCCTCGCCCTGCGCCTCGAACAGCCCCTTATATTTGACCGTCAGCGGGAAACTCTTTATTGTCAGACACTGCGCCGTCACGTCCTCGCCCTCGACGCCGTTGCCGCGCGTCGTTGCGCGCACGAAGCGACCGTTGTCGTAGGTCAAGCACATAGTCAGCCCGTCGAACTTGTATTCGACGGTATACTCGGGGTTTTCCACGACCTTGTTGACGCGCGTGAAAAACGCGTCGAGCTCGTCGTCCGACACCGATTTGTCGAGGCTGTAAAGCCTTGCGACGTGCGCGTGGCGCTTGAAGCCCTTTATCGGCTCGCCGCCGACCCTCTTCGTCGGGCTGTCGAACTCGACCTCGCCCGTCTCCTCTTCGAGACGTTTAAGCTCGTCGTAAAGTCTGTCGTACTCTCTGTCGTCAACCGACGGATTGTCGAGAACGTAATATTCGTACGCCCATTTATTGAGCGTGTCTATAAGCTCGCGAATTCTGCTCATATTATCTCCAAAGGTGCGATTGATGCCGATAATTCCTTTATGCCCTGCCCGTCGAACGCAACGTTCAACACCGTTCCGCCGTTCTTGACGGCGACAATCATGCCCGCGCCGAACTTTGCGTGGCGCACGCGCTGCCCCACAGCGTAGCTGCCCGCGTTCGCCTTTTTCGGCGGGGTGTAAGCGGGCTTGAAAGAAACGTTACTCTTGGGCGCGATATCGCTTTCGTAACCGTCCGAATAAATCGCCCTGTTGTATGCGGGGCGCTCGTGTACGTAATTCGTCTTTATCCCAAGCTCGTCAGAAAGCTCGGTGATAAACTTCGACGGGCGCGATATATCTCGGCGTCCGTACAGATAGCGCGATTTCGAGCGCGTGAGGTAAAGCCTCTTTTCCGCGCGGGTTATCGCAACGTACATAAGCCGCCTTTCCTCTTCCAGCCCCTGCCCCTCGCCCTCGGCGCGCGAGGAGGGCATAATCCCCTCTTCCAGCCCGCAAATAAACACGTTGGGGAATTCCAGCCCTTTGACCGCGTGTATGGTCGCAATCGTGACGTAGTCCGACTCGTCCATATCGTCCAAATCGGAGGACAGCGTGACCTGATTCAGATACTCGTCGAGCGTGGCTTGCGGGTTCAGCCTTGTAAAATCGTCCACCGACGCGATAAATTCGTCGAGGTTGGCAAGCTTACCGTCCCCCTCGTCGGTACCGTCGTCATACGCGGAGCGCAAATCGGTCAAATTAATTACGTTACGCACAAGCTGCCCCACGGGCTCGGTCTGCGCCGAAATTATAAAGCTTTTGATTAACTGGGCAAAATCGCTCAATTTGTCTTTCGTCCCGCGGGGAAGCGCAAGCATTTCGCAATCGACGCACGCGTCGTACAGCGACAGCCCCGTAGACTGCGCGTAATCGTACATAGTCTGAACGGTCTTGCCGCCTATGCCGCGCTTGGGCACGTTTATAATGCGCTCCGCCGCTTCGCTGTCGAACGGGTTTGAAATTAGCCGCAAATACGCAAGCACGTCTTTAATCTCCCTGCGCTCGAAGAAGCGGAAGCCGCCGAAAACCTTGTAAGGTATGCCGTATTTCGTAAACTCTTGCTCGTACGAGCGGGTGAGCGCGTTTATGCGCATTAATACCGCGAAGTCGGAATATTTTCCGCCGCTTAAAACATGGTTTTTTATAATGCGGGCCGCATATAACGCCTCGCCCGCCTCCTCGTCGGCTTGGAAATAAGCGGGCTTTTCGCCGTCCTCGGCTTCCGTCCAGAGGGTCTTGCCGCGGCGGGCAACGTTCCTCTTTATTATGGAGTTTGCAAGATTTAAAATGCTTTTCGTCGAACGGTAGTTGCGTTCGAGCTTGAAAACCTTCGCGTCCGGAAAATCCTTGTCGAACGCAAGAATATTCTTTATCTCCGCGCCGCGCCAGCCGTAAATGGACTGGTCGTCGTCGCCCACGGCGAACAAGTTGCCGTGCTTGGACGAAAGTAGTTTTATAATGTCGTACTGCACCGAGTTGGTGTCTTGGAACTCGTCGACGAGCACATACTTGAATTTATCGGCGAGGTAGTCGCGCGTTTCGCCGTCGCGGCGAAGAAGCCTCAGCGTTTCCAAAAGCAAATCGTCGAAGTCGAGCGCGTTGTTTTCCTTTAAGTGCTTATTATATTTTTCGTAAATTAAAACGACGTCGTCAATATCGCGCTCGAACGCGTATTTGCGCCCGTACATGTCGGGGTCGAGCCCCAGCATTTTTGCGTTGCCTATATGATACTTTGCGCTTTTCAAAATGCGCTCGTCGTCGAAGCCGAGTTCGGCGTAAGCTTTTTTTATAATGTTCGAGCGCTCGGTTTCGCTGTAAATGGAAAAGTTGGATTTAAGTCCCGCGCGGTCGGCAAACTGCCTTAAAATTTTCACGCACATAGAGTGGATTGTGCAAATCCACTTGCTGTCGCCCTCGCCGAGAATGGCTTGAAGCCTTTCTTTCATTTCGCCCGCGGCTTTGTTGGTAAAGGTAATTGCGAGTATCCCCGACAAGTCCGCCTTGCCCTCGGAGATTATGTAAGCTATGCGCGAGGTGAGCACGCGCGTTTTTCCGCTGCCCGCGCCCGCCAGCACGAGCACCGCCCCCTCGGTTTCGAGGACGGGTTTCAATTGTTCGTCGTTGAGTTTTTCCAAAATCGTATTCATATAAAAAAATTATAACACAGCCGCAAAAAAATTACAATTAAAAGTTTAAACAGCTTTTGGCGCGGGGTAAAAAATCCGTCGAATATTGACAGAATTTGGAAATTTAAAAATGATACTATATTTGTGTAATATGGCAGGGCTGAATAAAAATGAAAAGTTAATATGCGAAGCCGCCAAAAGCAGAAACGCGATTTTACGGCAAGCTTTTGCGCTGACCGCGTCATTTTTAAAGGCGGACGGCTTGCTGAAAAACGACGACAGCGATTACAGATATTTCGAATATCTGTATACCGTTAAACATAAATCTAAAACTTTTTATAATATAGCCACCGAGGTTTTCAACACCAGCGTAAGCACGCTTGAAGACAGAAGAAAAGAATTTGTTACTGTATTTAACTTTTATTTTGATTTGGTAAGTAAAGGAGTTATGTTTGAAGAAGTTGCCGCAGTTAAAAACGAATAGGCGCCGCACGGAACGTGCGGCGCCTTTGATTTTAGAATAAGTTTTCCCCACGCATAACGAATTCTAAAACGGGACAATATTTTTTGCGATAGCGCCCCAAAGTTCTTTCACTTAAAAACATGTCTTCGGCAGAAGCTTGAACGCCCTTTTCAAAAATGTGGTATTTGGTTAAATAAAGCTTACTCATTATCGAAGCATGATTTTCTTTGTTGAACAAGCTGATACAAATGAAACCGAAATTCAAAAGCTTAATTATCTTTTCCGCCCTCTCTGCCTCTTCAACATTATCCGCTTTTCTGTTCGCATAAATTTCTATAATTTTGTTCTCCGTGTTTCTCGTGTCGCTTTTATATACTTTGTTTTTATTGTCTTTCATAAATAAACTCCTTTTTTTTGCGCATGAAAAAAGACAGCGTTACTTTTTGTAACACTGTCGCTAATTCACGCATTTTTTTATTTTAATTAATTAATTGATTGATGTATCTTTCGAGTACTTCCGTTCCGCTGTCATAAGTATCGATTTCAAGAAAATACTGTTTATCTTCGAAAACAAACTTGGCTTTATAATGATTGATTTGAGATAACACCTCAATATCACAGCTAAAATCCACATTTAATCCTAATACTGTTATATTTTCAGTTAACTCCTTAAATCCGCTATAAAATTCAAATTCCGAATTAGGTAATAGCACAACTTTTAAATCAATGTAATCAAAACCACTACTCCCTATACCGTCAAACTTTTGAATAATGTAGGCTAAATCGCCAGTGTCTTTAACTTTTGCAATACTGTTAGTTGACGTATTTTCGTTAAAATATTTGATATTCAAATTGTTTTCAACTATAAATATTTCCAAGTCGTCAATTCTATCAACTTCAACCTTATCAGCGGTATATATTGTGATTTGCGTATCCGATTTAGTAAAATGGACAGACATAATAACCACAAAGGCAATTGCAGCCAAAACCGCACAGACAACGTACCAAACCCATTTGGGAATAGGTTTTTTAAACGTAACGGTTGATTCACGCTGATTGATTTTCTGAATTACGTTGTTAGCCAAATCGGGATTAGGTTCGTAATCGTTTTTAATCTGTTCGAGTTTTTCAAATATGTCTTCCATTTTTAAACCTCTTATGAAATAGTGTAAATCAATGCTTCGTCAAT
Source organism: uncultured Christensenella sp. (assembly GCA_910578195.1). Taxonomy (GTDB): domain Bacteria; phylum Bacillota; class Clostridia; order Christensenellales; family Borkfalkiaceae; genus Coproplasma. The sequence goes on from CAJTOY010000002.1 coordinate 200,678, forward strand.
AACGAGATAGTCGTCGTTCAACTGCACATAACCTCTTTCACCGGTACTAAAACTGCTACACACATATAAAAAAGTTTCAGTGCATACAACGCTATTATTCAGATAAAATTGAACCGTTCTGTATCCCGTGACCATCATCATATGACCTGCGTCGAAATTTGTTTTTACGACCTTAGCATAACAAAGCTCTTTATAAAAATTAACGTCATAAACAAAATTAAATCTGCTGCACATAAGCAAACCGACTTTATCTTGTTGAATTGCCGTTTTCAATGCGTTTAAGTTCACCGTTTTAGTATTACCGTAAAACGACGTAGACGACAGCTTGTAACCCGCGTTTTTTACATATGTATTCAATCCGCTTTTGAAGTTCGCGGAAGTGGTTCCACCGTATTCTGCTGTTTTCATTAAACCGTACAATGATTTAATTGCATTTTCGGTTTGGCTTAAATATCTGTCCGCATAGTACTGATATCCCGTGCTGAACATTACCCCAGGTGTATAATCGGGAATAAGGTTTTCACACCAGCGGTCATAGAACGCCACTATATTCATTCCCGCAAGCGGTCCGCAAGCATTTGCCATCGAAGAATAACCATTACCGAACGAAGGCGGTTTTATGTGACAAGCCTCGTCTAACACTTTGTAATCGTCACAGATAAAATCGTAGGTTCCGCTGGTCTGGGTACCCGTACCGTTGTACGTTCCGTCGTCTCGGTAAACCGTGTGCTCGTCGACGACTGCATACGCGGGTTTTAAATTGCCGCATAAAAGCAGTGCCGACAGTATTGCGCATAGCGCAAATGCCAAAATTGAAAAAAGGATTTTTTCTACTGCATTTTTCATTAATGCACCTCCGTATATTTATTGTATTATATATAACAATTTAAGGAGGGCGATCGTACGAAAATATTTTAAATTTATTTTAACAATTTTTCCATTAAATTTTCAAGCCGACTTTGTATCGTGCTTTTCGGTCTATGTAATTCCTTTGCAATTTCGCTTATTGAGTACCCGTACAAATGCTTCAAAATAAATAATTGTTTTTCGTGCTTGTCAAGTTTATCAAGTATAACTTTTAAAAATATATAAGTTTCATAATAATTTTCAGTCGGTTCGTTTACTTTTTTAATATACGCTTGTTTACTGCAATATTCTAAGTCTCGCTTACGTTTCTTATAAAAATTGAGAAAGTGATTGCGGTACATTTTCATAATCCAACTGCAAGCGTTTTTGTTGGATTTATATTTCTTCGCTTTCAACGACAATTCCAGCAACAGATTTTGAATTGAATCTTCCAAATCTTCTTTCGTGGAATAATACATATTGCCGACCATGTATAAAATTCTTGACATTATCAAGTAAATATCGTTCAACGCCTGGATATTGCCGTGCGCTAATTCGATAATCAACTCGCCTAATCTTTTGTTTTCTTCTTCGTTCATTGCTTATTCTCTGCCTAAAAGGTAGTCGACAGACTCATTCATAATTTGAGATAGTTTTATCAACGTCGCCGTCTCTGGCATACCTCCTTCCGTAAACCATCTTGTTACCGTCGTCTGACCCATTTCAAGCTTTTTTGCAAGACTGTACACCGTGCACGAATTTTCGGTAAGATATGCTTTCAGTATTTTTATAAAATGCGACGGCACGTCCTCAACCGTGCTTTTATGCGCAACCGAATTTTCGTCTTTGCCCAAAAGGTAATCGCAGTTTACGCCGAAACGGTCGGCTAAGGCTATAAGTCCGTCGTATTTGGGGTAATATTTTCCGTCCAGCCAATTATTAATAGATTTGCGCTGTAAATGCGTTTGCGCCGCAAGCGCGCGGCGACTTATTTTCTCCGCCTCCATCAGCGTTTTAAGGCGGTTTGCAAACTTTTCCAAACTCATATCATTACCTCGCATGTGAAGTAATGATATTATTAAATATTCAGCGTTTAATTACTTTGAAAGGTGTACAAATCGCACTATGAATAAAAGCAGGAATTATTTTTCCTGCTTTCAGTTTAATTCTGGGGTTTATATGTCGTGACAAGTCCCGCAACCAAATGTTTCATGTCGGGGGTTTCGTTCGCCGCCGCAACTTTCAGTTTTTCAAGCGTCGACCACAGATAAGCTTCGTCCAGCTCGATAGGGTTCGCGATATTTATTAAACCGTTGTCGGTTTTCTGCATGCCCTCTTCGTCCATAAGCCGTTCTTCATAGAGTTTTTCGCCGGGGCGAAGTCCCGTGCATTTTATCTCTATATCGACGTCGGGTTCAAGCCCCGAAAGCTTTATAAGGTTATAAGCAAGGTCGTAAATTTTAACGGGTTCGCCCATGTCGAGCACGAAAATTTGCCCGCCCTTCGCGTATGCGCCCGCTTGCAGAACGAGCGACACCGCCTCGGGTATGGTCATAAAGTAGCGGATTATGTCCTTATGGGTGACGGTAACGGGTCCGCCCTCTTTTATCTGTTGCTCAAACAAGGGAATAACCGAGCCGTTCGAGCCGAGCACGTTTCCGAAACGTACCGCAACGAACTTGGTGTTTTTGCTGTGTTTCCCGATTGTCTGGATTATCATTTCGCAGATACGCTTTGTCGCGCCCATTATATTCGTAGGGTTGACCGCTTTATCCGTGGAAATCTGTACAAACACCTTCGACTTGTACTTATCCGCGCATTTAGCGACGTTCAAAGTGCCGAATACGTTGTTTTTAACCGCTTCGTTGGGACTTGTTTCCATAAGAGGAACATGCTTGTGCGCGGCGGCGTTGAATACGATATCCGGCTTGTATTTTTCGAATACGTCTTCTAGCTTGACAATGTCCCTTATGCTCGCGATAAGCGTAAGCAAATTGAGCTCGGGGTGGTGGCGTTTGAGTTCCTGCTCGATATCGTATGCGTTGTTTTCGTAAATATCGAGGATAATAAGCTGTTTGGGATTGTGGGTTGCTATCTGACGGCATAATTCACTGCCTATCGAGCCGCCTCCGCCAGTGACGAGCACGACGCAGTTTTCGATATAGCCCATTATCTCGTCGAGGTTAACCCTTATCTGGTCTCTGCCCAAAAGGTCCTGTATCTGCACGGGGCGAAGCGCCGTGACGCTTGCGTCGCCCGAGACTATCTGATAAATTCCGGGGAGGGTTTTGACCCTCTTTTTCGTTTTTTCGCAGATATCGAACACCCTTTTAACCTGCGCTTTCGGCGCGGCGGGCATTGCGATTAAAATTTCGTCTATCGAGTATTTTTCGGCAAGCTTGGGGATATCGTCCGTCGTGCCGAGAATTTTAACGCCGTTGACGTTTTTGTTCAGCTTTGCGGGGTCGTCGTCGACTACGCAGATGGAAAGATAATCGATTTTATCGGTGGTCTGAATTTCTCTAATCAGCATCGAGCCCGCATTGCCGCCGCCGACTATCATTGCCCTTATTTTGCCCTTGCTTTTGCGGGATATCGAGTATCTTAATGCTATATAAATTCGTTTTGAAAACCTTATTAAAAGTACGAAAATGAACAGAAGTATACAGTAAGTCGAGCAGACCCTGAACCCGACGGGGGGACCGAGGAACAGTCCGCACGCGACGTTGACGCAAAAAATGCACAGCGTGGCGCATAGCGCCCGCAACGAATCGACGAGCCCTACAGACGTAAACACGATTGTATATAATTTGAACAGCGCAAAAAACAGATACGTTACCGCAAGGTTTATCAGGAACCAATAAAGCAAGCTCAGCGCAATATCGATCTGCATGTTTACTATGAGCAGCGAAAGCGCCGTCGAAGCGCCGATTGCTATTAAATCGAGCCCGACAAGCAACAGTATGTCTTTTAGTTTTTTATACTGAATATTCCATATTTTCATTTGGGTTTACCGTGTTTTTATTCAACCGTGACGCTTTTGGCGAGGTTTCGGGGCTTATCCACGTCGTTGCCTCTCAAAACGCTGAGATAGTACGCGAATAACTGCATTGCTATTACCGCAAGACTTGCAAAAAAATGCTCGTCCGTTTCGGGTATGCGGAATATTCTTTCGAATTTTTCGGGTATACCTTCGGCTTTTTCGGACGCGAGAACGGCTACATACGCGCCGCGGCTAGCCGTTTCGACAAGGTTACTGACCGTTTTTTCGATTAAATTTTTCTGTGTGAGAATACCGAGAACCAGCGTGCCGTCCTCGATAAGGCTGATTGTGCCGTGTTTAAGCTCGCCCGCGGCGTACGCCTCGGAGTGGATATAGCTGATTTCTTTTAATTTGAGGCTGCTTTCTATGCTTACCGCGTAGTCTATGCCTCTGCCTATAAAGAAAACGTCCTTTTTGTCCATCATTTGGGAAGCGAATTTCTGCACTTCCTCTTTGAGCGCGAGCGTTTTTTCTATTTTTTCGGGCAATAAAGTCAACTCTTTTTTGAGGGTTGCATAGTATTCGCCCGCAACCGCGCCGCGCACTTTCGCGAGTTTCAGCGCAATTAAATACATTGCTATAAGCTGCGCGCTGTACGCCTTGGTGGTAGCGACCGAAATTTCGGGACCCGCCTTGGTGTAAAATACGCTGTCGGCTTCGCGCGCAATGGACGAGCCGAGCACGTTGACGATTGCAAGCGTTTTGACGCCGTTTTGCTTCATTTCTCTCAGCGCCGCAAGGCTGTCCGCGGTTTCGCCCGACTGGCTGATTACGATTACCAGTTCTTTACCGCTTAAAACGGGCTTACGGTAGCGGAATTCCGACGCGATTTCAACCCTTACGGGTATGCGCGCGAGATCCTCTAAAACGTACTGCGCGACTACGCCGACATGGTATGCCGAGCCGCAGCCCGTTATTATTATACTGCCGATATCCTTTAAATACTCTTCCGAAAGGTTTAATTCGGATAAATCGAGTTTGCCGTCGTGAAGAAAGTAATTTACTGTGTTTTTAACCACTTCGGGCTGTTCGTGGATTTCCTTCAACATGAAGTGCTCCCACCCGCCCTTTTCCGCCGCTTCCGCGTCCCATGAAATCACGGTAGCGTCTTTTTTTATCTCTTCGCGGTCGAGGTTATAGAAAGTTACTCCCTTTTCGGAAAGCAAAACTATGTCGTGGTTGTCTGTATAGTAAATGTTGCGCGTGTATTTTAAAATCGCGGGTACGTCCGACGCGAGATAAGCGCCGCCGTCGGTGTAGCCGATTACCATGGGGCTGTCCTTGCGGATTGCAAAGATTTTGCCGGGGTAATCCTTGAACAGCACGGCGAGCGCATACGAGCCCCTGACGTGCAAAGCGAATTCGGAAATAGCCCGCAAAGGCTCGCCGTATTTTTTGTAATAATAATCTACGAGCTTGGTCGCGACCTCGGTATCGGTTTCCGAATAAAAAGTATAACCGCGCCGCATGAGCTTTTCTTTTAGCGGCGTGAAGTTTTCTATTATCCCGTTGTGCACGGCGACAATGGTCTTTTCGTCGTTGCAGTGCGGGTGTGCGTTGTTTTCGGAAGGCTCGCCGTGGGTCGCCCAGCGCGTATGACCTATGCCGCACAAACCTTTCAGTTTTTTGCCGCCGTCGGTGAGGTCGCCGAGTACCTTCAACTTGCCCTTTGCCTTTACTATATCGATGGTTCCGTCTTTGTCGCTGACCGCGACGCCGGCGGAATCGTATCCTCTGTATTCGAGTTTAGTAAGCCCGTCCAGAATAACGGGCGCGGCTTGTTTACCGCCCGTAAAACCTACTATTCCACACATATAAAATTCCCCTTATTTTACAGTATGCCCGTTATTGCGAAGAACTTCCGCAATTTCTTTCGTAAATGTTTTACACTGTTTTTCGCTTTCCGCTTCAACCATTATTCTGACAAGCGGCTCGGTACCCGACGCGCGGACTAATATTCTGCCGCGGTTGCCGAGCTTGTCCTCGACGCGCTTGACCGCCGCAAGGACGTCCGCGTCGTTTTGCGCCGCCTCCTTGTCCTTTACGCGGATATTCAAAAGCACCTGGGGATAAATTTTGAGCGCCGACGCAAGCTTTGAAAGGCTTGTCTTTCTGGCAAGAATTACTTCCATTACTTTAAGGCTGGTCAGAATTCCGTCGCCCGTCGTCGCGTACTTCGAAAAGATTATATGACCCGACTGTTCTCCGCCGAGTCTGCAACCGTTCTGCGACATATATTCTTTGACGTATTTGTCGCCGACCGCCGTTTGCGCATACTCTATGCCCGCCTCGTCGAAAGCTTTATACAGCCCGAAATTCGACATTACGGTGGTCACAACGGTGTTGGTTACGAGTTTGCCGCGGTCTTTCATGTAAAGACCGTAAATGTAGAGTATGTGGTCGCCCGTGACGACGTTGCCCTTTTCGTCGACGCAAAGGCATCTGTCCGCGTCGCCGTCGTAGGCAAAGCCTACGTCGAGCTTCTTTTCTTTTACGAGCTTTTGCAAGCCCTCGATATGGGTAGAGCCCGCGTTATTGTTGATATTCTGTCCGTCGGGTTCGGCGTTTATGACGTAAGTCGTTGCGCCCAGCGCCTCGAAAACGGATTTTGCAATGTTCCAGCTTGAACCGTTGGCGCAGTCGAGCCCGACCCTCATTCCTCTGAACGAATACATTCCGAGGGAAATGAGATAACCGATATAGCGGTTTCTGCCCGACGCGTAGTCGACCGTTTTGCCTATTTTCTCACGGGTTGCATAGGGAAGCTCGGTGTAACTCTGACCGAAAACATTGAGCTTTCCGTCGATATAGTCTTCGATAAGGGCTATGGTTTCCTCGTCGGTCTTTTCACCTTTTGAATTTATTAACTTGATACCGTTGTCGTAATATGGATTGTGGCTCGCGGAAATCATAATTCCGCAGTCAAACTCGTCCACTCTCGCAAGATATGCGACCGAAGGGGTGGTCGTAACGTGCAACATGTACGCGTCGGCGCCCGACGCCGTCAATCCCGCAATGAGAGTGTATTCGAACATATAGCTCGAACGTCTCGTATCCTTTCCTATTACCACCCTGGGCGCGGAATTATCGCCCGCCCGTTTTTTAAGTTCCCCGTAATACCAGCCGAGGAATCTGCCGACTTTATATGCGTGATCCGCGGTGAGAGTTAAGTTAGCCTCGCCGCGAAAACCATCTGTTCCGAAATATCTGCCCATTTTACCTCTCGTTTTTTGCGACTATTTCTCCGCCGCTTTTATAAATACTGCCTGCGGGCACGACTCCGCGCACGCAAGACAAAGGATATACGTTAGTATTTTTACCTATCACCGTTCCGGGGTTGAGAACGCTGTTGCACCCCACCTCTACAAAGTCGCCGAGCATCGCCCCGAACTTTTTCAAGCCCGTGGCTATCGTCTGCTCGCCCTTTACCGTTACAAGGGTCTTATCCGACTTTACGTTCGAGGTTATCGAGCCCGCGCCCATATGCGCCTTATGCCCCAAAATGCTGTCGCCTACATAGTTGTAATGCGGCACCTGCACGCCGTCGAACAAAATTACGTTTTTAAGCTCGGTAGAGTTGCCGACTACGCACCCCTTGCCCACAAGCGCGCTGCCGCGTATGAAAGCGCAGTGCCTTACTTCGGTTTCCGCGCCGATTATGCACGGCGAACCCAGATATGCCGTGGGCGCGATTTTCGCGCTTTTATGAACCCACACCTTATCGGAAATTTCGGTATACTCGCTTTTGTCGAGCAAGTTGCCGATTTTTATTATCATATCTTTAATCTTGCCGAGCGCTTCCCACGGATATTCAAAAGCCGAAAGGTAATCGGCGGCGGCGGTATAATTCAAATCATACAAATCGATTGTCTTCAATTCAAACACCTGAAATTGTCATAAACCGACAATTATGTATTATTTTAACATCATTTATAATAGTTGTCAACGGTAAATTACAGTTTTGTAAAATTTACGTGAAATATGTCGCTTTTTTTGGGCTTTTTTTTAATTAAATACAGTATGTGCAAGCGCGGGGCAATTTATAAATTGCCCCGCGCTATGCGTTTATTCGATCGGATACGCTTTTTCAATGTCGCTTATACCGTATTTATAAAATTCGTCCCACCCGCTGATTATTTCCAGACACTCCAAAAACGCATACCTGCCGCCGTCGATAAAATCCGATTTGTCGCCCGCCAGTTCGTCCAGATTAATTAAAATGTTTTCAATTAACCGTTTTAAAATTTCGTTTCCGTTATTTCTTCTTTTAATCATAAAACACCTTTTTTTGTTTTATTATAACAATTTTTAAGATTGTATTTCCGTCGGATTTTGACGAATTTTAAATTACTCAAATTTTAAAATAAAGCGGCTACCGTTTGACAATAAAATAATAAAGGTTTATACTTGAAATAATAAAAAAAACGAAGACAACAAATGAACGATAAAATTGCAAAACTGAAAAACTGCGAATTTATGAAGATATTGAAAAAAGTTTTATCTTCTAAATATTTTCCGTTCCTGACGGCGGCGTTTACGCTACTCAGCTACTACCTCGGTTTGGATGTAGTCCTTTTTTACTACATTGCTATCGTAGGCATTGCAATGATTATCCTGCTTGACGACGTTACGCCGATAATTTCCATACTGATTTTTATCGGCGTCGCGATATCGCTCAAAAACACCCCCTCGGTTTCCATGGGTAACTCCGACTACTACCACCGACCCGAAATATTCATTCAAATTTTTATAATCGTCGGGCTTATGATTGCCGCCGCGATTTACAGATTTGTAAAAACCGTTTTAACGAAAAAATTCAAATTCACGCAAATGTTTTTCGGACTGTGCGCGTTTGCGTTCGTCCTTATCATTAACGGAATTTTCAGCAAGGATTACGACCCCAAAAACCTGCTTTTCGGAGTAATACTTGCAGTGTTCTTCCTCGGGATTTATTCCGCGTTGAAGGACAATCTGAAAATTACCGCAAACTCCTATGACAATATTGCGTACAGCTTTCTCGCGCTCAGCGTGCTTCTCGTTATCGAACTTATCGTAGCCTACGCCACCACGGAAGGGATTTTCGAAAACGGCACGATTGACAGAGGCAAGCTTATCTTCGGCTGGGGCGTCTACAATACGTTCGGCTTAATGCTTTTGATGTGTATCCCCGCCGTAATGTATCTCGCCTGCAAGAAGCAATACGGGTTTGTTTATACCCTCTATTCTTTTTCGCTTTTCGTTGCGCTGTTCTTCTCGTGCAGCAGACAAGCCATGGTAGGCGGAGTAATCGTTTATCCTTTCTGTCTGGTGCTGCTGTTCTTAAAGGGCAAAAACAGATTTGCGAATATGTGCGTGCTCGGCGGGGCGGCGGTAGCCGGCATTATCCTTATAGGTATTTTCAACGAAGCCGTTTTTAATTTCTTTAAAGTAATTTTCGACAATATCATAGTCAACGGCGAGCTGAACGGCAGCGGCAGAACCCGGCTTTGGAGAGAAGCCGCCGCGTACTTTAAAAAGTATCCGATATTCGGAGCGGGCTTTTTCGTGGATTTTACTTATACGGGCGACTCGGGGCTGGGATTTATTCCGCTTATGTGCCACAACACCGTTTTGCAGCTTTTAAGCGCGTGCGGAATTTTAGGGCTGGCGGTTTACACTGTGCACAGAACGCAGACAATTATCAGCTATTTCAAAAACATTAACGCAGAGAGAACATTTATCGCTTTAACAATTCTTTCGATTTTAATACTCAGCTTGCTGGACAACCACATATTCAACGTATTCCCGACTATAATTTATAGCGCGCTTATTGCTGTTTTGGATAAATCGGAAAAAGTCAAGTTATAAAAAATAAGAGGCGCCGAAACCGACGCCTCTTTTATTTTATTTATAAACCGAGTTCCTTTTCCTTTTTGTATTTTTCAAGCGCTTGCAGGTATTTAGAGGATAGCTGAAACGTATAACGCTGTTTATCCTCGTATGAAAGCCGGTCATAATATTCGCGGTCGGTAAGTCTGCCTATCGCGTCCGAAACCTCGCCCTCTTCCTCCAAAAGCCGTTTGACCTTTAAATAGAATAAATCGTGTTTTTCGCCTTTGATTTCCTTTTGCACCTTGCCCTTTAAGGTGGATTTGTACTTAACCTCGTTAAGCCCCTTTTCCCTAGCCTGAAAGGTTCCTTCGTCGATGTTCTTTTTACACTCGTCCCAGAAATTGTTTTTAAGCCTTTGTTTAGCGGCGCGCGCCATTTCTTTTAAATCAGACATATCATTTCCTTTTAATTGACAAAATTTTTTATAAATCGACTTATTTTCAAAATAAAAAGGTCTGACCGATTTTTTATATCGGACAGACCTTTAATTTTTAGTTTTTGTTTCTCTTTCTCGCGGCTTCCGCTTTTTTGCGTCTTTTAACGGAGGGGGATTCGTAGAATTCCTTCTTACGCAAATCGCCGATAATTCCGTCGCGCGAGCACTTTCTTTTGAAACGTCTTAACGCGCTTTCAACCGACTCGTTTTCGCCAACCTTGATTAATGACATAACTCTCTACCCTCCTTTGCCTGACGCAGTTAGTCGCGTTTTCTCAACGCTAACAAATTATACCAAACCCAAAACCATAAGTCAAACAATTTTCTGTATTTGCAGATTGAAATTCTGCCCGTTTTTAAAAATCATACAAAGAACGTTGTTTTTAATTTCAAAATCGCCTATAAAATATTCGTTTAACAGCGGCTGTATTTCCTGCATTAACTGCAAGGGCGTAATTTCCCCCTCGTTTACTGCGGCCGATATGTCCGCGGTATTTTTTTCTTCACGTAAATCCATAATTATTTTATCCTTAGTTTTTATTCAATCTTCCGCGCAGATAATTGTATTTCCATTATAACAGCTAAATGCGACGAAAGCAAGATTTTTCGTCGGTTTTCGCGGATAATATTTTGTAAAAAAAGGACTTATATTGTATGAATACGTCGAAAAATGTCGAACAAGTTTCCGAGCAGTTTGTCGAAAGATTTTCCGAGCTTTTGGACGAAGTCGGAAAGAATGCCTATACCGTCAGCAAGGAAATAGGCTGTGGAAATTCAACCCTCTCCCACTATTTAACCAAAAGGCATTTGCCGAAGCTGATTATCGCTATAAAATTAGCGGACTATTTTAACTGCACCCTCGATTATTTATTAGGTCGCAAAGACGAAAACTACGCGACCGAATTCAAGCCTTGCCCCGAGTTCGGCAAGCACTTCGACGATATTTGCAAAAAACTGAAAGTTTCCCGCTCTCGGTTGCATGACGACACCAATATAGCGGAATCGGTCATGCGCTACTGGATAAAAGGCAAAACAAAGCCTTCGGTTTTTAGCCTTACACAAATTGCCGATGCGCTGAACGTATCGATAGACTACCTCATAGGCAGAGAAGCATAGAAAAACGCCCGCCGTACGCGGCGGTGTCATAGGGATTATTAAGTTCCTAGAGAGACGGTATAGCGAAATGCTATGCCGTTTCTCTTTTGTCTTGTACGGGTAAGCATATTTGTCCCACACCGTTAAAGTAAAGGTCTATCCGTTGCGTTCTTCGTCCGTTAATCTTTTCCGCTTGGTGCACAACTACCTTTTGTACAATCTCCCGTACAAGTTCGGGCGTAAGTTCGGTTATCTCCGTGTACTTGCGTACCGAGCACATAAACCTCGTTACGTTGTCGGACTGTTCTTTCGCCTTGGATAACTCTTGCCGTAAGAAGTAAGCGCGTTCTTTTAGTTCCCGTTGCTCTTGCTCAAAAGACTGGCTCATCTTAACAAACCGCTCGTCAGAAAGATTTCCACATACTTTGTCTTCATAGAGATTTTGTATAATGCGGTCGAGTGCTTGGATTCGCTTGTCGGCTTCTTCGAGTTCGCGCGTTTGGCTTTGCAGTTTCTTCCGCAGTTCCTTTTCGTTCTCATTTCGTACAATTTCTAAAAACTCTTGCTCATAGTCCTTTGCAAATGCAAGCACTCTTTGAAGATTGGTAAGTACAAAATGCCCTACGGCTTCTACGGTAATCTGATGCGAAGTGCAGGTTGCCTTTTTCTTTTTACGGTACGACGAACAGTTGAAATATTCTTTTTGCTTCATCGTCGTGCAACGGCATAGATACATCTTTTGTCCGTAGTCTGCGCAGTACACTATCAAACACATTGTCTTTGGAATTATCGCTGTCGTTCACGGCAACGATATATTCCGTTCCGTTATACGTTTCCTTATAAGTATAGAGTTGCTTTTCGATAATTTAGTCCCTTGTGGACGTCGAGATATCCGGTTATTTTTCCTCGCTACCATCCATAAGGAAGAAGAGTTACTTTTTCTCCGATACGAAGAAATCGTCGTAGCCGTCAATAGTCTTGGCAAGAGAAGTATCCATTTCCGCCGCTTCGTCAATCAAAGCCTTAAAGCCTGCTTCAATGAGTTGCACCTTGGTAAAACCGTACTTCGTCAAGAACTCGTTTATTTCCTCGGCATACTTTCGCGGCACGCTCGTACCCCAAATCATATACTTGGCTTTTCTTTCTTCCTTATGCTTTTCTTCATAACGCTTGTCTTTAATAGACCTATCTGTTGCCATTGTTCTTTCCTCCGTAGGATAAATATATCTAATCGTATATATACGACTGAATATATTTTACTCTATGGGGAGTTGTTTGTCAAGGGTTTATCCGCTCATAGTTGCACCTCCTTAAAATATCTCTCTACTTAACTAAGGACACTTTTTTGCGTTTCACAACCGAAACACCGAAATATTTTTTTGTATGCCCTCATATAACATAGCACATTTATCACTTCGATTATTTTGGAAAAATAGCCAATAAAACGCTGTTTTTGCAAGCAGGTAAAGAAAAAAGCCAAAATCCGTAGATTTCGACTTTTTTGATGCTCGGCTATCGTCTCGCAGGAACAATCGGGAAACCCGATTTTCTTTCAGCCGATTACATACAATTTTAAATTGTAGTTCTAAAAAAATATTTGTGCGCAAGTTCTTTACCGCCCTGCTCTTGTACTTTGCCATTGGCAATTATAACGGCTCTATCGCAAAGGGCTTCGGCACAACGCATATCGTGAGTAATTGTTATCATAGTGTTTCCGCTCTTATCGTGCAACTCGTCAAGTATCTTCACAAGTTCGCAAAGTCCTTTATAGTCCTGCCCTACCGTCGGCTCGTCCAACAGTAAAACTTTGGGATTTCCTGCGGCTACGGCGGCTATCGACACTCTACGTTTTTGCCCCTCGGATAATGACTGCGGATGACGCTTTCTTAAATGTTCTAAACCGAACAGTTTAATCATTTCTTCGGCGTAATCTTTACTTACCGCATTAAAAGCAATTTCCTGTTCAACCGTTGGCATAAAGAGTTGGTAGTTGGGATTTTGATAAACCACGCCAACGCTCTTAAACCATTTCTTACCGCGATAGCGTTTACCGAATTTCGGGTTAAGCGTTTGCACTATTTCGCCTTTCGTCGGCTTATAAAGCCTTGCGAGTAACCGCATAAGCGTAGTTTTACCGCAACCGTTTTCGCCGAGAAGCAACAACCGTTCGCCCTCGTAAACTTCAAAACTTACATCCTTTAATATCTCTTTTTTCTTTATCGAAAACGCAACGTGATTAACCGAGAATAACACTTTACCCTTTTCGTGGCTGTCGGAATTATCTTCTATTGTAACGGTCTGAGAAAGCAAATATTCCTGCTTATTCTCTATCTTCGTAACAACGCCGGCGCGAATGTTCCAAACGCTGTCAACAAACGGCAACACCATATCGAGCCTATGCTCCACTACCAAAACGGCGTACCCTGCCTTTGCAAGTTGCCGTAATGTATCCATTAAAAGATTTGCGCTCTCTACGTCGAGATTTGCAAGCGGCTCGTCGAGTATCAAAATACGTTGTCCCGTCGCAAGCGTTGACGCGGTTATAAGCCGTTGTTTTTGTCCACCCGACAGCGTTCGCGTCTGCGCAGTTTTGTCTAACTCAACTATCGTACATACCCTATCAATCTGCGCCCCGATTTTATCTGCCGCAAGCGCAAAATTCTCGCACCCGAACGCAATTTCGTCGTCTACCGTTTTATGTATTATCTGACTGTCGGCGTTCTGTAAAACCACGCCTACTTTACGGCACGTTTGCGCCAACTTCTGCCATATAATAGACTTACCGTCAACAAACACTTCACCCGTTATTTCGCCCTTTACGATATTAGGTATAATGCCCGACACAATCGAAAGTAACGTGCTTTTTCCTTCGCCCGAAAGACCGGACAACAGCGCGACTTCGCCGTAGTCAACGTAAAAGTCCACGTCCGATAAAACCTTATCGGAAAAACCGCTATATGAAAAACTTACATTCTTTAATTCGATTGCTCTCATAACACCACCGCCAAAACAATGCCTGCAATCAGACCGAGAATATACAGCACATCCATATAATTAATTGCTTCCTTTTTATAGACCGTATACTTCGATTTTCCGAGCGTAAAGCCGCGCGTTTCGATAGACAGCGCAAGAGTATCGGATATATCGACGAGCCGTGTTACAAGCGGAATCAAGAAAGCACGGTAAAAGATTTTCGGGTTGAGTATACTTCCTGCGCCGCGTGTTTTCATCGCTTCGCGCACGCGCTTTATTTCCGCTCGTAGTACGGGAATGAACGACATCGTTATAAGCATACCGAGCGTTATTCCTCGCGGCGTATGTAACTGCGATAAATTGCGTGTCATAGCGACCGCTTGTATGCTCATACTCGGCACTATTGCCAAAAACACCGCACCGAATCTATTAGCCATTGCTAACGCACTGTCAAAATTTTTTCCGCTTGAAAAGTACGCTATAAGCGCAAACACGCCGCCAAACACGATAAATAGCGGCAACGCTTTCAGTGCCTGTTTATAGCAACCGAACAGTATCACCCACACAAGTGCGCCGAGCAAAAAATACGAACACACAACCGTCCGCGCCATAACAAGACCGAACACCATAATAAGTAACGCCGACGCAATCGCTATAAGCGGATATAGATTTCTTTTGTTTCTGAAAAACGCCATTACTTCAACTTTCCTGCTTTCTTTAATTCTCTTGCTATAACCATACCTATGACCGAGCCGACAAAACAAACGGCAATTACGGCAAACGATATTCCTACGGTCAATCCTACGTTACCGCCGCCGATAAACATCGACACAGCGGCTTTTTCTTCGCCGCTTACCGTGTAGAACACATTGTAGTACATATACAACAGCGGCAAAGTGAGCGGCATATACAGCGTTCCTGCAAACACGCACGCCCAATCGTTTTTATACCCTCTGAATATCAAAAGCGTAAGTAGTTCCGCAACAAGGGCACACGCAATCAATAGCACCATAGGCGGGAACATAAACACAAGGAATATCGAAATAAACATCGACTGCAATAAAAGCGCAAACGGCTTTTTTACTTTCATCATACCGATTACGGGGAACAGCGAAAACTGAATACCCAAGCCGAGTTGTATGATACCGAACAACGGCACGTTTACAAGTAACGGCATAATCGCGCCCGTAACAAGCGTACAGCACGTTATGATTGCAAGGAACACAATGTCCTTTATCATATACTTTTGAAAAACTTTGTTTTTCTTATTACCCGACGCGGCTTCTTCTTGTTCGATTATATCCGCTATGCGCTGTTCTTCTTCACTCAAACGCACAAGTTCGAGTATTGCTTTTTCTCTTACGGTCATACTTTTACCTCTTGCATTTTCCCTTCGTCCACACGATAGATACGGTCGGCAATCGCCATCGTACTCTCCCTGTGCGACACAAGAATAATACTCTTTTTACTCTTTTGCTCTTTGAGCGCTTTTAAGATTATGCCCTCGTTGATACTGTCTACGTTGCTCGTCGGCTCGTCCAAAAGGATAAGTTCGCTACCTTTCAAAAACGCTCTCGCAAGTCCTATGCGCTGTTTCTCGCCGGCAGAAAGATTGTCGCCGAGCGCGCCCACTTGCGTTTTGTAACCGTTGGGCAACGTCATAATAAAGTCGTGAACGGAAGCCAATCGGCACGCTGCTTCAAGTTCTTCTTGGCTGGTGTTGGGGTTTGCGATTCGCAAGTTGTCCTCTATTGTTTCGTCGAAAAGGTACGTCGTTTGACTTACCATTGTTACGTTGTCCAAAAGATTGTCCGAATTCACTTTGTCAATGTCGATTCCGTTGTAGGCAATCTCGCCGCCCTTCTTTTGCCAAAAACGAAGCAACAGTTTTAAGAACGTAGATTTACCGCAACCGCTCTCGCCGACAATACCGATTATCTCGCCCTTTTCGGCGTGCATTTTAATATCGCGCAATACTTCCGTCTGCTCGTTGTAACTAAACGATAAGTCGGACACGTTCAAGTTTTCGTATTCGATATTCTCGCCATTCTTCACTTCGGTTACGGCAGGTTTTTCGGCAAGCAAATTCAGCACTCTATCGCCGCTTGCGAACGTCTGCGTAAGATTGCTCGGCAATGCCGATATTGCAATAACGGGACCGAACGAGCCGAACACCGCCACTACGCCGATTATCATTTTTCCGATAGAGAGCATATCGAAATGCACAAGCAAGATGCCGACGATAAGCGTCGCTATTATGAACAGTGATACCGTAAGTTCGGTTGCCGCCGCTCGGCTACCGTTATGCTTCATTTTCTTTGTTTCTTTCAGTAACAGTTCGCTACGGCGGTTCACTTCATTTTCGCGCTCCTCGCCCGCATTGTTCAATACGATGTCTTTAATGCCCTTGATGCTGTCAAGAAAGTACGCATTGAAAGACGCAAATTCGGCACGGTATTTAACGCCGCTTTCTTTAAGCCTTGACGAAGAAATCATAGGCACTACAATTCCTATCACCAGATATGCAACCACCGCCGCAAGCGCAAGATACCAAGACGACACAAACCCGACAAACAGAAAAACCGCAGTAGATACCAATACGGCAATACATATCGGTGAAATGGTATGTGCATAGAACACTTCGAGCGTTTCTATGTCGCTCGTTATCATAGCGATGATACTGCCTTTCTGCTTGCTTTCGAGTTTTGCCGGACACAACGTGCGAAGCGCACCGAATATCTTATCGCGCAAAACCGCCAAAAGTTTGAACGCTATAAAGTGATTGCTGTACTGCTCGAAGTAGCGCAAGATGCCGCGCAGAACGCCGCAACCTACGGCAATTCCTATTATTAAACCGTAGGATAGCGAAATCGCTTCGCCAAGCGCTTTTGCAACGCCCACCGCGCCGAATACGGTAACGCCCATAGCGCAGATAAAACCGATACTGCCGTTTATAACGGCTAAAATCATTATGTAAGCGAGAGAGCCGAGCAAAAGTATAAGGCTTGCCATAATCTTTGCGCCGCTTCTGCGTAACTTTTTCTTACTCATAATGCGTAGCCCTCCTCTAACTGTTTTTGCGTGGTAAACAACTTTTCATAGCCGTGTTTATCGCTCATCAGAACGGTATGTTCGCCGCTTTCTTTCACTTCGCCGTTTTCCATAAAGTAGATATTGTCGGCGGGTACTACGTTCGCCAAGCGGTGTGAAATTACGATTACGCTCTTATTCTTCGATAGTATCTTTATGTTCCGCATAATGATTGCTTCGCTTTCCACGTCGATATTGCTCGTCGCTTCGTCGAAAACGTAAATATCTTTGTCCGCAACGAGATTGACCGCAAGCGCAAGCCGCTGTTTCTGACCGCCCGATATATTGTTCGCATCCTCCGTTATCACTTTGTCGAGTCCGCCGTTCTCGCGGATAAACTCCGCAAGATTGACCGCTTCGAGCGCGGCGTAGATTTGTTCGTCCGTCGCCGCTTTGTTTGCAAGCAAAAAGTTTTCACGCACCGTTTCGTTAAAAATATAGGTATTGTAACTGACTGCCGCAAGATGCGAGTAGTAACTCTCGCGCGACAGGCTTTCAAGCGGAACGTCGCCAACTGTTATGCTGCCGCTTTTCGGTCTGAACGCGCCGACAAGCAT
The DNA here is from genome assembly GCA_910578195.1 of uncultured Christensenella sp. Classification (GTDB taxonomy): domain Bacteria; phylum Bacillota; class Clostridia; order Christensenellales; family Borkfalkiaceae; genus Coproplasma. Next base: position 218,589 of record CAJTOY010000002.1, read on the forward strand.
ATTGACTACGGTTGATTTACCGCAACCGCTCTCGCCGACGATTGCCGTCATTCCCTTTTCGGGGAACGTCATAGACACGTTTTTAAGCACGTCGCGCTCTCCGTCGTAAGAGAACGTAACGCCTTTGAGTTCAATCGTTTTTCCGCACACTTCTTCCGTCCCCCATTCGGGATCGGGCGTGTTCAGAAGCGATATAATTTTCTTTCCTGCGCTCGCGCCGTTCATCGCAATGTGGAACGCCGAGCCGAACGCCCGAAGCGGCAGGAAGAACTCGACCGCCACAAGGCATAGAAACAGCGCGTATATGGGCGACAATCCCCAAAACGCCGCGCCGCATATTGAAAGCGCGATTCCCGCGCCCGCACCGCCGTATGCAACCAAGTCCATTATGGTCGTGCTTGCAAGTTGCATTACAAGCACTTTCATTGTGATTTTTCTAAACTCCTCCGCGCTCTCGTTCATCTTGCCGTGCTGGGCTTCGTCCGCTTTGAATATCTTTAATTCCTTTAAGCCTTGCACGCTGTCAAGGAATTTATCGCCCATCGAAGTGTACTTGCCCCAATATTTTGCAAATATCTTTTTGGCGTACTTCGATACAGCAATAATCGAAACGGGTATCAGCGGAACACAAGCAAGCAACACAAGAGCCGTGCGCCAATCTATCCATACGCAAATAATAAATAGGATTATGGGTGCAAGCATAGCAAAAAAGAACTGCGGCAAGTAACTCGAATAATACAAATCAAGTTGCTCCACGCCCTCCATACTCACTTGCGTAAGTCCTGCCATACTCATACCGTCGGTGGAACGAACGCCGAGTTTGACTATCTTATTGTAAGTACGTTCGCGCAGATCCTTTTTTACACGCCTGCCCAATACGTCTTTAATATCGCCCGTAAGTCTTGTCATAGTATAACGAACGGCTATACACACTACGGCGCAAATCGCGGGATACAAATACATAATCGGCTCAGCTTTCGTTATGGCAAGGTAAATAGCCCAACAAATGCTTGCCGTGATACCCACGTTTGCGACGAGTCCCAAAACTTGCAAGGCAACGGCAATAAAGATGTACTTTTTATTCTTGCCTATCAGTTTGAACAACTCTTTGTCTATCATTTTCTTTTGCCTCCGATTTCAAGCGTTTTTTTGTATTTAATCATCTGCACAACGTGTGAGATTGCAAATATTGGATGCGTAAAGAGCATACGCGGTCCGGCATATTTCATTACCGCTTTTATCTTTTCGCGCATTTCGGGTTTGTAACAGTGTATTTTGCAAAACGAGCAAAACTTTTTGTTTACCTTAAACGGACACATTGAAAGCCTGAATAACGCATATTCTGTAAGTTCACTGCACTCGGCGCAAACCTTGCCGCGCTCGACGCCCTGCGCTTTTCTTGTCGTCTTGTGCTTACCCTTGCAATACTTATTTATCATCACGGGAATAAGTTTCTTTTCCTTATTCCACGCTTTCAGTTCGTCTTTCATACTTTATTCGCCCTCGCAAACATCAGCACGCCTTTACGGCTTTCTTCGCCGAGTGCGCACGCCGCGCCCAACGCTTCGTCAAATGCTCTGTCTTTCGGCGTACCCAAATGCCGCTGTAACTTATCACCGATAAAATCAATGACTACAAGATAATCGGCAATTTCGCTCAAACCTTTTTCGGTTAGCAATACCCTCTTGCCGTTGTGATAAAAATAGCCGTTTGCAATAAGCCGCTCGACAGCATTGCATACGCTTACTTTCGTTACGTCCAACCGCTTTGCCATTGCGGACATTCTTGCGCCGTTACCGCCTTCATTCAGTTCGTTTGCAGTAATCAAATATCTTAACTCCGATACCGTCATATTCTTTTCCTGCTCTCCTTTCAATAGTTAGCGTAGGCTAACTATACCGTAAAAAAATATATCGTGTATTTGTTCTGTCAGTAAGTCATTGCTAACTAACAAACAAAAAATTGCGGAGTCGTTTCCCGCACTCCGCAATATATTATAAACCAAAGTCAATTTTTATATCAAGTAAAAGTTAGTTATTGCTAACCATTTTTTACAAACTTTTTCAATACCTCAAATAGTTCGGGCGTTATGACGTGTTCGATTCGGCAAGCATTTTCCTCTGCCATTTCGTGATCCGCACCCGTTATTTCAAGCAATTTCGTTATGACAGTATGGCGTTCGTATATGCCTTCCGCTTTATTCTTCCCTTCTTCGGTTAAATGAAGCACACCGTCCTGCCCTATCGTCAAATATCCTTTACTTACAAGGGATTTTAATGCGTATGACACCGACGGCTTGGAATAACCGAGTTCTTCCGCTACGTTTATCGCGTGGACGTTAGCGCTTTTTTGTTTAAGTAACAGTATCGTTTCAAGATACATTTCTTCTGATTCTTGATATTTGACCATAACTACCCCTTGCGTTAGCCTATGCTTACTTTAATTATATACGATTTGATTGCATTTGTAAAGCCGGCGCATAGGCTTTAAGGGATGTTTTAGATATTATTTTAACAGTTCTATTTCTTCTGCCTTTTTCTCTTGTTTCATCATCTTGTCGATTCCCATAAACAAAGCAACCGTAAGTCCTGCCGTTACGAGCATAGCAAGCAAATCGGCTATCGGTGCGGATACCAAAATTCCGTCCACACCGTAGAATATGGGCAATACGCAAATAAGCGGAACAAAACAAATAATATCGCGTATAAGCGAAGTAAGTACCGCAAACACGGGTTTTCCCACCGCTTGGAAGAATATAGACGACATTTTAATCGTACAAGTGAATATTACGAGCGCAAGGAAAATGCGGAACGTCTTACGGGCAAATTCCCAATAATCGTCGGGATTGGGTATGTTCGTCGGTTTCCCGAACATTCCCACAACCGCGTCGGGCGCGGCTTCGAAAAGAATGGTCGCTATTGCCCCTACTACAACTGTACACAACAAAATCGAACGGTACAGTTTCTTTATCCTGTCGAAATTTCTCGCGCCCATATTAAAACCGATAATCGGCTGACAGCCGAGAACAATGCCCACGACGATATTGATAACCACCGTGAACACCTTACTCTCTATGCCTATTACGGCAATGGGAATATCCGCGCCGTACTTTGACATAGAGCCGTATTTGGCAAGCATTATGTTACAAACGAGCGAAATGACGACTATCGTCATTTGCGTGATGAGCGACGACAGACCGAGTTTGAACGCTTCGCCGTATGTTTTGAAATCGGGTATCAGACTTTTAAGAGTCAACTTAAAAGTCTTTGTGCGGAACAAATAAATTATCGAAATGACGAACGACACGCATTGTCCTATAACCGTCGCCCACGCCGCGCCCGACATTCCCCACTTGCAAGCGAAAATGAAAATCGGGTCGAGTACGATATTTACGACTGCGCCGGCAAGCATTGACAGCATGGACCACGACGGACTTCCGTCCGCGCGGACGACTGCGTTTATCATATTGGACAGCATATATACCGGAAAGAAACCGAGTATGATATTGAAATATTCAACCGCATAGCCGATACTGTTTTCGGATGCACCGAACAGCGTGAGCATTTGCGTTTTGAGCGGATAGAATATTGCAAGCAATACAACGCTTACGATAACGGTAAGCGTCATACCCGTGCCTACGCACTTATGAATCTTGCCCGTATCGCCCTTGCCTTGATGAATGTTGATATACGCCGCCGAGCCGTCGCCGAAATACCACGCAAAACCCTGCGCGATAATGAATATCGGGAACACAACGCCCGTTGCGGCGTTGCCGAGCGTAGACAGTTCGCTGTTGCCTACGAAAATTTGGTCAACGATATTATAGAGCGCCGCCACCAACAGCGACAGCACACACGGAATACAAAACTTGACCATTAGTTTGGATATTTTCTCTTTACCCAAAAAATCCGAACTTTGCACATTGTCCATAAAAAATCTCCGTCAAAACGTATTCGTCTTTGTCGGAGTAAAGAGCGTCTGAAACCTGCTTTGAACATAAAAACGGCGTAGAATCCCGTCGAAATTCTACGCCGTAAACTGCTGTTCAACGCTATATATTTTAGCAATTTTCGCTTGATTTGTCAAACAAAATTGCGTGCGTCCACTTCAAAATTATGCACCCGTGCTTTGCAATTCAAGCATTTTGGCGTATATGCCGCCCTTTGCTTTGAGTTCTCGCGGCGTTCCATGCTCGGCAACTTTACCGCCCTGCAATACGACGATTTTTTCCGCGCCGTCCACCGTTCTCATACGGTGTGCTATAATAAGCACGGTCTTGTTTTGTATGAGCGCGGACAGCGCACGTTGTACTTCCGTTTCGTTTTCGGCGTCGAGCGACGCGGTGGCTTCGTCCATTATAACTATCGGCGCGTCTTTAAGCATAGCGCGCGCTATGGATATTCTCTGCCGTTCGCCGCCCGACAGCATAGAGCCGTTTTCGCCTATCACTGTATTATAGCCGTTGGGTAACTTCTCAACAAATTCGTCGCATTGCGCTTCACGCGCCACACGCAAAACTTCTTCGTCGGTTGCGCCTACCTTGCCGATTCGTATGTTTTCCATTACCGTGTTATTGAAAAGCGTTACGTCTTGGAATACAATCGAGTAGGCTTTCAACAATTCTTCTGGATCGACCGTTTTCACGTCCACGCCGCCGACCGCTACCGTGCCTTTATTCACGTCCCAAAACCTTGCGGCAAGTTTAGCCGCAGTAGATTTTCCGCCGCCGCTTTCACCGATGAGCGCAGTTACTTCGCCTTGCTTTGCCGTAAACGATACCCCGTCCAAAACCGTTTCGCCCGTGTTATATGCAAATCCCACGTTTTTGAACTCAATGTCGTACCCGTTCGGATTGAACGATTTATCGCCGCCCTGTTCCTCGTAATTCTCTATTTCGTTCATTCTGTCAATGTTTATCTGCAAACTGTTCATCGCCGCGAGATTTTGCAATGCGCCTGACAACGGCTCGTAAACGCGCGATACGACAAGCAAAAACATAAAGAACGTGATGAGCGAAAGTGTTCCGCTTATAAGCAGCATACCGCCGACAAGTGCAACCGTCGCTATACCGAGTTTGAGTATCATCTGCGCCGGAACGACGAACATAGCCGAGCCGAGTTCGCTCTTTATCTGCCGCCCTTCCATTTTTCGGATTTTCTTATTCAATCCGTCCAAATACTTCTTTTCGGCATTATTGCTTTTTAAGTCGCGCACGGTATCTAAACATTCCTGTATTCCGTCCTGCACCGCTACGCTTGCTTGATTTTGTTTTCTTTGAAAATGGTTTTGCGCTTTCTTTGAAAAGGCTACGATAACAAGCGCAACGGGGAACACCCACAATGCCGCAAGCGCCATACGCCAATCAAACGCAAACATACCGATTGACACAATGAGTGCAGATATAATAGAACCCCAAAACTGCGGAACGTAATGCGACATCATTTGTTCGGTAACTTGCACGTCGCCCATAACCGTATTCGTCAAGTCCGCCAAATCCTTTTTACCGAAGAACGACAGCGGCAACTTTCTCAACTTTTCGGCAAGTCCCACGCGCTTTATTCCAGATTCGCGGTAGGTAGAAAAATAAGTTGCATTGTATTTCCAAAAGTTTGTAAGCACTATAAGCACAAGCGCAACAGCGATGCCGAAGCCGTAAAAATAATAATGACTTGTAGGCACTGCGCCTTTCAATAAATCGTCCGTCAGATAATACAAAAGCGATACGGGCAACATTAGCGCAAGCCCCTCGACCGCACAAGCGACTACAGCCCAAATAAAGCCTTTTGCTCCGCGCTCGGACAGCGCGTATTTTTTCATTATATACTTTATCATTTTGCACCTCCTACTTTCCAGCCGATAGAAGTCTGATAGTCTTTCCACATCTTCGCATACAGCGATCCACTCTTTACAAGTTCGTCGTGCGTTCCTGCGTCCTCGATTTGTCCGTCTTTAAGAACAAATATCTTTTCCGCGTTTCTCACGGTGGTCAGTCTATGCGCTATCATTATGACCGTTTTATCTTTGGACAGTTCAGCAAACGCCTTCTGTACCAACGCTTCGTTTTCGGGGTCGGCGAACGCCGTCGCTTCGTCGAGTACGATAATGGGCGCATTTTTCAGCATTACTCTCGCTATTGCTATTCTCTGCTGTTCACCGCCCGACAAATACACGCCTTTGGTACCTATGACGGTATTAATGCCATCGGGTAGTTTAGCGATTATATCGTCGCACTGCGCTTTATGCAAGGCGTTCAAAACTTCCACCTCGCTTGCGTGCGGCTTGGATAAGCGCACATTTTCCAATATAGACGTTTTCAATAATTTGCTGTCTTGGAACACATACGACACGTTGTTCATAAGTTCTTCGTGCTTTATGTTCTTCACGTTCACGCCGCCGATTTTAACCGAGCCTTCGCGCACGTCCCAAAACCGCGAAATAAGTCCTGCGACAGTTGTTTTTCCTCCGCCGCTCGGTCCGACAAACGCTACCGTCTGACCTGCGCTTACTTTGAACGACACGTTAGAGAGTGCGTCCGTTTCGGCGTTAGAGTAACGGAACGACACGCCGCTAAACTCTACCGAATTATCTTCGGGCGTTTCACCCTTTACCGCTTCGGGCAACGGCTTTAAGTCAAGTATAGAGTGAACACGTTGCAAGGCGTCGGCAACCACCATACCGTTCTCGCTCATATACAAAACTTTCATAAGCGAAGTTGTTAGTATAGGCGTGAATATAACGTAGAATATAAAATTCATTAGCGTGTTCAGCGCAATCGCTTCGCCGCCTGCAAGGATAAGCGCAAGCGAGATTAAAAATGCAAACGTGCTGTTTATGAACATTGTAAACAGTATCATTGACGGACGGCATTTTTTACAGTAGGCAACGCAATAATTATGATAGTTGTCTATCGAGCCTTGAAACTTCTTAAACGAGCGCACCGTCTGACCGAACGTCTTGACTACGGGAACACCGCGTACATATTCCACCGCCTGATTATTCATATCTTCGAGCGCATTGTTGTAGGCTTTCATATCCTGCGCCATTTTCGGTCCTGCCATTTTCCACATACAAACAAATGCGAGAAGAACGGGCAATAAACTGATTAGACCGAACCGCCAATCGAATAGGAACAACACCACAATCAATCCGATAGGCGTTGCGATTGCCCCTGCCATATCGGGCAGTTGGTGTGCGAGATACGTTTCGGTCGCCGCACTACTGTCGTTTACTATGCGGCGCACTTTTCCGCTACCCGCTTCGCCGATAAAGCCGAGCGGCAATTCGGATATATGCTTCATAGTCTTTTTACGCATATTACCCGCGATTCTGAACGCCGACAAGTGCGAACACATAAGCGCGCCGACGTAAATCAGAATGGATGCAAGCGCAAATACAACCGCCATCCAACCGTTAAACACGATATTCGTTGCCTGTGAAAAATCCGGCGCAACTTCTATCACTTCCTTTATGATAAAGAAAATGTAGACGAACGGCACAAGCGCAAGCGCCGCACTGATAACCGACAGCACCCAAGACGAATAAGTTAGATACTTATGCTTTCCTGCGTATTGCATAAGTTCGGCAAGATTACCTTTCTTCTTTTTCATTGATTACTACCTCCTGTTAGGATTTTCATTTTTTATAAAACCTCCTTGAATTTATTTGACTGTTTTATTTAGTTAGTTAAGACTAACTCATACCCGTTAAAAAAGAGATTTTGATAATCTCTAATCTAACTTATTTAAGCGACTTTTGCCAGTCCGTAGGCAAGCCGAGTAATTTGTCCCACCCTGCGTTGAAAAAGTCTTGCACTTGCTTTATATACCCTCTCGCTTCTTCTCGCGGCAAATCGTGGGCGACCACCTCGAATATTCCGTTGAACATCGCACTCGACAACATATGGCTTAAATCCGCGCGAACTACGTTCATCTTAATACCTGCGTCGTTCAACTGTTTTATAAAGCGCACGGTATTTGCCGTTTCGACGTCTATCATTTTGTCAATGTAGTATTCGTAACCGCTTCCCGCGCTCTTGCACACTATTAGTTTGAATGCGTCGAAGTTATCGTATATTATATCAATCATTACGTCTACTTTTGAATCGACGTAAGTGTGCATTTCGTTATACTGTCTTTCGGGCGGAAACGTTGCAAACTCATCTTCCGTGCCGGAAAAGTAATCGAACAGTTTATCTGCCGCTTCGCCTACAAGTTCTTTGAACAGTTGGCTCTTGTCCGCAAAACGTCCGTACACCATTCCCGTCGTATATCCCGACTTCTCGGCAATCGAACGCATAGACGCGCCCTCGAAGCCTTTTTGCATAAACTCCTCTTTTGCGCACTCCAATATCTTTTCTACTGCAATTTCGTCTTTCTTTTTCATAACACCGTTATTATAACACCGTTATTTTATTTTTGTCAACTGTTTATTTCAAATAAAAAGAAAAGAAACCTGAATTGCAAGTTCCTTTTCTTTTTGACTCGCCCTTATAAGGTTCATTCCGATTAAAATTTAGTTTTTCATAAATTCCCTATGGAACACACCTTTACGGCGGGCGTTTTTTAAATCATTCCGCAAGCCATCTCGATTACGTTGACGATGAGTCCCGCGGCGACAGATATTAAATACAGTGTGAGCACGAACATAATGTTGCGCTTAATTCTTTTGGTGTTTTTAAAAAGCACGACCAGCCCCAGCCCCGCGTTCGCGCAAAGCCCCGCGACGCAGCTTCCGAAGGTTATTCCGCCGTGGATATAGGTGCCCGTTATAATCGCGCTGGAAGCGCAGTTGGGTATAAGCCCTATAAGCGAGGTTATGAACGGCTGGAAGTACACGCCGCCTATCATTGCGGAGGCTATCGTTTCCTCGCCGACCTGCGCAATCACAAACCCGAAAATGAGGTTTACGATTAACAGATAGAACGCAATCAGCAGCGAGTGCAGCAGCGGATTTAAAAGATACAGCTTTAAATTGCTTTCGCCCTCGTGCTCCCGCCCGCAGGAGTAGGCGTGAATTTCCTCCTCGCATTCGTTTGAAAGCTTTTCGGCGGAATAGAGGAAGTTTACGAGATACCCCACTCCCACGCCCACGAGCAGCTTTATAACCACCAGAGGCATTATCGCCGCCGCGGCGGTACCGCTCGACAGAAGGATTATAAAGGCTTCGTCCGAGGTCGCAATAAGGACGGCGAGCAAGGTGCCCGTTCTTATCAAGCCTCTGTCATAGAGTTTTGCCGCCATTACCGAAAAGCCGCACTGCGGAATTAAACCCGTAGCGGAGCCGATTAAAGGCGCAAGATTGCCCTGTAAAATTTTATGGTTGCGCGTGAACGTGGTCTTATGCTCGATAAACTCAATCAAAATGTAAATGACGAGCAGGAACGGAAAGACCTTTAACGTATCCAAAAACGCGTCTAAAATAATGTCCCACATAAACGTTCTATCTTATTATATACAATGCTTTGTTTTTTTAAACGCAAAACCCCCTCAAAAGGGGGTTTTAACCGGACAATTCTATATCCGGACAGCCCTCGATATATCGCGGGCAACAGTATTGTTTCGTACCGAAAACGGTTTTACGCCCGAATTTCGGCTTATCCCTGATTGAATTTACCGTTTTTTCTTTTTGTCGGCTTTCTTTTCTTTGAATTTTTCCTTGACTTCCTCTTCCTCTTTAAACGTCATGGGCACGTAGTCCGCTTCCGCGAAATCGGTCTTTATATAGCCCTCGTCGCGACCGAGAAGAGTCAGACGCGTTTCGCCGTCGAAAAGGTAAATTCTGTCGGTATCGATTTTCAGCTTGGTCTTGGCACCCGCGGAAACGCCCTCCGCGGCGGATACGACCAGCGAGTGCGAGAAAAGCTCGCATTCGGCGTAAACCCTTCCGTTGTCGCTTTCGACTTTGGACACCGTCGTATCGAAGCCCTCTGACGAGGTTTGCGCGTCCTCGGGGCGGATACCCACGATAACCGTCTTGTCGGCGTTCGCATACACGTCTATATCCGCAAATCTCTTTATTATCTTTTCAGAGAGAGGGATTTTCAGCCCGCCCTCTTCGGCGAACACGCCGTTTTCGTCCTTGATAATTTTCGCTTTGTTAATAAAGTTTATCGACGGCGCGCCGATATAGAAAGCGACGTACGCGTTTGCGGGGTAGTCGTAGAGGTTCGCGGGCAAATCGAACTGCTGTAAAATTCCGTTTTTCAGCACCGCAATTCTCGTTCCGACGGTCATCGCCTCGGCGACGTTTTTCGTCGCGTAGACGAACGTACCCTCCATTCTCGCCTGCAAGTTTATTATAACGTTCAAAAGCTCGGCTTTGAGCTTGTCGTCGAGCCCCGACAAGGGCTCGTCCAGAAGATAAAGCTTGGGCTCGCGCACGATTGCCCTGCCTATGGCGACTCTCTGCTTCTGCGCCGCGGTCAATGCCTTAGGCTTGCGGTACAACACGTCGGTAAGCCCTAAAATTTCCGCCGCGGATTTGACGCGCTGTTCGATAAGCGTAGGCGAAGCCTTTCTCGCTTTGAGTCCGAAGCCCATATTGTCGAACACCGAAAGCGCGGGATAGAGAGTATTGCTTTTAAACACCATAGCGACTTCTCTGTCCTTGGGCTCAACCTCGGTGACGTCCTTGCCGCCGATAAAAATTTCGCCCGACGAAGCTTCTTCGAGCCCCGCAATCACCCTTAAAAGGGTCGACTTGCCGCTGGCTTCCCCGCCGACGATTACTATAAATTCCTTATCCTTTGTTTCAAACTTTATGTCGTAAAGCGCAAGACTGCCCGAAGGAAAAATCTTGTCCACTCCGTTTACTTTCAAACTCGCCATATTAAAACTCCTTTTTGATATGATAACATAAAATAATCCGTTAATCAACAGATTTTGTTGTATTTTATATGCGGAAGTGCTAAACTTGATATATGAATTTCGACAAGCTTATGAGAGAAGAGATTGCAAAACTCGACGGCAGAAAGAAGCTGCTTTTGCACTGCTGCTGCGCGCCTTGTTCTTCGGCGTGCCTTGAACGGCTTAAAGATTTTTTCGACGTGACCGTCTTATTCTACAACCCGAACATAGAGGACGGCGAATACGAACGGCGCAAAGCCGAGCTTATCCGCCTTATCCGCGAGACGGGTTGGGCGGAAATTTCAGACTGCGGGCACGACACAAGCGAGTTCTATACGCCCGTCAAGGGGCTTGAAAACGAGAAAGAGGGCGGCGCGCGCTGCGAGGTCTGCTTCAACATAAGGCTTAAAAAAACCGCCGAAATTGCCGAACGCGGAGGCTTCGACTATTTTACGACGACGCTGACAATAAGCCCTTTGAAAAACGCCGAGCTTATAAATTCAATCGGCGAAAAGCTACAAGGGCGCGCGAAGTGGCTTTATTCCGACTTTAAAAAACGCGACGGATATCTCGAAAGCATAAAGCTTTCCGAAAAATACAAGCTTTACAGACAAGACTTTTGCGGGTGCGTATATTCGGAAAGAAAAGACTTGAAAAATTTAAAATAAAATGTTAAAATAAATTATGCCGAAAAACGCAAGGGCGGATTTATTTCGTCCGTTAAGCGTTTTACGACAAAAAAAATAAAAATCACGGCAAAGATTTTGCGCAGCAAAAGATTTGCGTGAACGGATTATTTATGGATATTAACAGGTACTCACCCTCCTACGGGATTGCACAAAAACACCTTACGAAGCTTGCGGACTATTCCATAGAGGAGCTGTTCGAAATAATGTACGCCACGAAAGCCATGAAAGCAAAGTTCGCCGCGCACGAGAGAACGATAATTTTAGAGGGCGTAACCGTTGCGCTGCTTTTCGGCGACACCTCGCTGAGAATGCGCTCCGCGCTGGAAATAGGCATACGCCAGCTCGGCGGAACGTGCGTCAATCTTCCGTACAGCAAAAAGGATATGGAAGCGGGCGAAAACTTCAAGGATATCGTTAACGTAATTTCGAGTTACGGCGTGGGCGCGCTGGTCACGCGAGACATTCCGCAAAACGAGCTTGAAGAACTTTGCAAGTTTTCCCCCATTCCCATTATCAACTCCAACAATGACGATTTCAACCCGCTGCAAGCGCTTTGCGATTTGTTCACTGTCTGGGAGAGAAAGGGCAAGTTCGAGGGCTTGAAGCTCGCGTACGTCGGCAAGGGCGAAAACGTCGCCGCGTCGCTGATTATGGGTGCAATCAAGTGCGGCATGGAGGTTGCGGTGGCGACCCCGCAGGAGTTTGCAATGAAGCGCGAGCACATGACCCACGCGGAACAGTACGGAAACATTTTCTTCACCGACAACCCCGCCGAGGCTGTGAAAAACGCCGATTTCGTCTATACCGACAGCTACAACTACCACACCCCCGCGACCGCGGAGGAGCGCAAAATTTTAAATCCCTATCAGGTCAACAACTCGCTGATGATTGCCGCGAAGCACAATGCGGCGTTCATGCACCCTCTGCCCGCGACGCGCGGCATCGAGGTCACCGAGGACGTCATAGACGGCAAGAACAGTCTCGTCTATGTGCAGAGCGAAAACAAGCTGCACGTCATAAAAGCCGTGCTTGCCCTCTTAATAAAATAATCAAACCGCGGACGGCGTCCGCGGTTTTAATTTATTTCTATCGTGATAATTTCGGGGCGGTTGAAAAGCCGCAAGGGGAATTCGGAATTCCCCAGCCCGCGGGATATTATCATTTTCGATTTTCCGTTTTCGTGCACGCCCGCTGTGTACTTCGGGAATTTGCCCTGACCGGGCGCGAATAAACCTATTTTCGTGAACGGTATCCGCCACTGCCCGCCGTGCGCGTGTCCGCACAAAATCAAATCGTACCCCGCCGCCGCGTACTTTATAAAAAACTGCGGTTCGTGCGCGAGCAGAATTTTGGGCGAAACGGACGGCGTTATCTTTTCTATCTTGTCGTTTCTGAGCGACGCGCCGTTCAAGCCTACGACCGTTATCCCGCAGATTTCGACTGCGCAATCGTCCAAAACGATACCGCCCGCCTCCGCCACTTCCTTTCGAAAAAGGCGGTAGCCCTTGTTGCGCATTTCGTGGTTGCCCGCAATATACAAAAGGGGCGCGACCTCTTTCAAAGAGGACACGGCTTCGAGCGCGACCTCCTTATTCCCCGGTGTGTAAAGGTGTATTATATCCCCCGTCACCGCGATAAAGTCGGGCTTCTCTTTCATTACCTTTTTGATTAGGCGGGAATTTCTCCGCCCGAACCGTTTGCCGTGCAAATCGGACAGATGCACTATTTTCAGCTTCGGCGCGCCGTCGATTTTTATTTTACGGCGGGTAAGCTTTAAACAGCTGTTGTTGAACCACACGAACAGCCGTATTAAAAGCGCTCCGCCGAGGACGCCGCATAAAATCCACAGTAAAGTCATGCCTTCGCCACTATTCTGTAAATTTGTTTGCCTTGCGCCTTGAACAGCTTCTCGTGCTCGGTCTCCGCGTCGCCCTCTACGGGGTGATTTTTTAAGTCCTCGCACGTTTCTTCGATTTCATAGCCCGCCTCTTTGTAGCTTTCGAGCGAAAAGAGGTAAAAATTTTTATCGTCGGTTTTCTGGATAATCTTCCCGCCGTTCTTTAAAATCCCTCTGTAAATTTCGAGAAATCTCGGGTGGGTCAGGCGCTGTTTTTTATAGCCCTCCTTGGGCAGAGGGTTGGAAAAATTGAGGTAAATCACTTCGACCGTGTCCGGTCTGAAATACTTTGTAAGCACCTCGGCGGCGCAGTTTAAAAAGTATACGTTTTTTAATTTTTCCCCTTTTATTCTCTCGCACGCGTCGATTAATACGTTCGAAATTTTTTCGACCGCGACGAAATTCGCATTCGGGTTGAGCGCCGCGGTCTCCGCGACGAATTTTCCTTTGCCGCAGCCTATTTCGAGGCGGACGGGGTTGTCGTTTTTAAATATTTCCCGAAAGTCGAGATACTCCTTTTTCTCCGCCGCGCTAAGCATGTTTTTGTCGGTGAGGTCGGCGATTGCGAGTATATCGGAACAGGCTGAAAGCCTCTCTTCCAGATGTGATTTTTTATGCATTCTCATATTTTTATATTAACACAGATTTTTAAAAATTACAAATATATTTTATGAAAGCGCGTTTAATTTCCGTCACGCGTGTTATAAATAACCGTCGGGTGAAAACGCGCTGCGTCGGGCGCGGGGAGATTGATTTGACTTTTATCGAAATTATCGACACTTTCACCTTTTACGGCATTGACGTTATTCTGCTTGCGGCGGCGACCGCGCTCATAACCCAGCTTATGAAAAAGACGCTGTTTTCACGCGCGCAGAAAAAGATAGTCACCTTTTTACCGTTTTTAACGGGAATATTTCTCTACGCAGTCTATGCGGGCGTGCGCAACATGAGCGTTGCATACCTCTTCGAGGAGTACACCTCGATTATCGAGCACGGCATTTCGGTCGGCACGGCGGCGACGCTGTACTACGTGTTGTACGAGCAGTTCGTAAGAAAGCCCAACGGGCTTTCGGAGACCGAAAAGGTCGTTGCGGCGCTTATCGAGGGCTATGTTCCGTCCGACAGCATCGAGGCGGCGGCGAAAGCCGTTGCCGAGGCAATCGGACGGGACGTGACGGGCAACGGCGCGGCGCGCGCGCAGGAGATTATCGCTGGCTACGCGGACGGGGAAATAAACGAAAAGGACGTTGTCCTTTTGTCCAAGCTGATTATCGAAACGCTTGCGCATATGTCGACAAGATAATGCCGAAGGGCTTACCGCGTTGCGGTAAGCCCTTATTTTTAACTGACGCTGCCTATCTGTATTTTGAAATTCACTTTCATTCGCGTTAAAATATCGTCCTTGAACGCCTCGAAATACTTGTAATTGTACTTGTGCAGAAGGTCTTTAATGCCCAGCACGTCGCAGTTTGTTTCGGCGCAGGTCTTAATCAAGTCCTCCATGCGCCTTTGAAGCTCGGCTTCCGTCGCCCTAAGAACCTCGGGGCTGACGACGTCGTCATGCATGGCGGTTTCGGGGTCGAGAACCACTCTCGCGCCCTGTATTTGCGCCTTTGCCTTGAAGCTGAAAGTCGCCTCGGGCACGCCGTCCTTTACCTTCAATTTCACGCCTCCGCTCGTGCTTTTGAGCCCGACCGTATAGTGCACGCCCTCCGCGTCCGCGGGGACTATGGCGAGATTTACGCTGTTTTTAAGAACGTTCAGCGCAAAGGCTTGCTGTTCGTCCAAAATACCCGCGAACTTGCCGCCCGAGAACACCGCAGTCTTGCGCGCGGTAAACTCTACCGTCTGCCCGCCCTGCTGTCCGCCGCTTTGCGGGCTGCCGCCGCTTTGTCCGCCTTGCCCCGATTGCTGTCCGCCCCCTTCGCCGGAACCTCCTCCCGAGCCGCCCCCTTGTTGCCCGCCCGAGCTGTCGGGGCTTTCTCCGCCCACGTCGTCGCCGTTGCCGCCGCTTTGCGAAGTGCCCTGCACGTTTGCCTCGATATACGGCATATAGCACGCCTCGCTGACCGAGTAGTTTGTTTCGGCAAGCTTTTTCAAATCGACCGACGAGACGTTAGCCGATTTTTTGAGTTCCTCGGAAAGCACCTTTTGCAGTGCGAGCGAATTTTCGGGCGCGATGTTCGCGGGCATTTCCAGCATTTCCTGCGCCTTGCCCTTGCACATTGCGACGAGGGCGGTCAGCTCGGAAAAATTCCGTCGGTAAAAACAGCCCAGCGTTTTGAAAAGTTCGTTCTTCTGACACCCTTCGCCGAGCAAAATAAGCTTGCAAAACAAAAGCTTTGGATATGTGCCCGTCTTTGCGTTTATTTCGTTCAGCGCGTCGGCAACAGTTAGACCGCTGCCCTGCACCTCGGTATACTGCACGTTTTCGCCGCTTTGCGAGGGCTGGGGCACGGCTATCTGCGCCGTAACCTGCACCTCTTCGCCCGCGGGGTCGATGCCCACCGCAACGATTAGCGAGGTCTTGTGTATGTCCACGATACCGAAGTCGTTAGTGAAAAACAGACCGAGCAGCGCAAGCATTACAAGCAGATAAATTATGTGCGAGTACTTGTTTAAATTCTTAATTCTATCCTTCATTTTTGTCCCTCTTTCTCATGGTCCACGCAAGCAGGGGAATAATATTCGCGAATATCACGAACGCAATCCACATCCACTGCGACCATATACCCAAAAGCGCGTCGAGGCTGTTGTTGAGAAAAATAAGCATAATCAGCAAGACCCCGTTCACCGCAAGCGAAAGCACCGCGCGGTTGCCGTAACCCGTGCATTTTATTATGCAGTGCACGGCGAACTGGATATTTATTACGAGCGCGAAAAGCATTACCGCTTCAAGAATATACAGCGCTATGAGGTCGATTCTGCCGATAAGCTCGATTGCGGGGAAGAACAACGAAATCTTGGAAATGGCAAACTGCCTCGAAGCCGCAATATCGCCGTATATTCCGTAGAACGTAGCCAGCACCAAAAGGGTGAACAGCGCCCCGCCCGCGTACGATAGGGTTATTTTCAGCGCGTCGTGCTTTTTGTACTCGAAATGTCCCATAAACATCAACAGCCAGCAGGGCTCCACAAACCTGAACGCGGTAATAAGCGAGCCGCCGAAAACTTTGTTCAAGGGCGTTTTGAGAACGGGAAAAAAATGCTGCCAGTTCACTTCGCCGAGCGACATTGCGAATATGAACAGCATTGAAACGAGAAACAGAGGCAGGCATACGTCGGCGCACCTTCCTATGTTTTTAAACCCCTTGCACGCCGCGTATACCGAGAATGCGAAAAACGGCAGAAATATCAGAAGCGACGGTATCGTGTCGTAGAAAATCGCCTGAACGTAGACCTTTTGCTCGAACAGCGGAATTACGGTTGCGACAATAAAGAACAACGCGAACAGTCCGTAAATTATGCGGGCGACCACTTTGCCGAGCGTGCCCTCTATGAGTTTAAAAAACGTCTTGTCCGTACGCGAACACAGAAAGCTTACCGCCCAGATTATCACGCCCTGTATCAAAAAGTCTATCAGCGAGGAAAACAGCAAATCTCTTCCGCTGTTGAAGCTTAAAGCCGTCGGATACAAAATGAATTTCGAAACCGCGGTGTACGCAAGCATGATAAAACAAATCTGTCTTACGCTTATTTTCATATCGGTTATTCCGCTCATTTACTTTTCAACCTCACTTTGTCTTTTACTTTAAACGCCTCGGGGCGGTTTTTAAGCGCGTACATATTCGCCTTGACCATGCTGTCGTACAAATCGTTTTTGATAAGGGGCGCGAACGGCGCTAAAAGCGGCACGCCGTACGACTGCTCGGAAACGAGATAGCACACCAAAAACGCCGAAAAAAGCACAATGCCGAAGGGGCCTATACTGCCCGCGATAATTAAATATATCCAGCGCAGCGTGGTAGTCGTTTCCACCAAATCGGGGGTCAGGTACAGACAGATTGCCGAAAACGCGATAATGATAATCGCGGGGGTGGAAATAATGCCCGCCTGCACCGCCGTGTCGCCGAGCACGAGCGCGCCTACGACCGACAGCGCGAGCGCAACGTACTTGGGCATTCGTATCGAAGCTTCGTTCAAGACCTCCAAAACGAACAGCACGAGAAACATTTCCACGCTCGGCGAAAGGGGAAGCCCCGCTATCGAGCTCGAAATTTTCAAAAGCAGCTTGAAAGGTATAAGCTGTATCTTGAAAAGCTGCGACGACACGTAAATCGCGGGAAGAAACAAGCCGACGAACAGCGCCATTACGCGCAGTATGCGAAGTATCGTCGAGCGGTAGGACATCGCGTAATAGTCCTCGCCCGTCTGAAAGTCCTCGGTAAGCATATACGGCACGGTCAAAGCTATCGGCGAGCCGTCGACAATCAGCCCCACTCTGCCCTCGCTCACCTTGGCGCAGAAAATATCGGGCTTTTCCGAAGTGCCGTTCCGCTTGAACAGCGAGCGCGGTTTTTTGGATATAAAATGCGCGACGTACGAGGAGTCGGGCACCATATCGATTTCGTTGTCGGCAATCTGCTTTTCTATGCGTTCGGGCAGACCCTCGGGGCAAACGCCGTCGATATAGACTAAGGCTACCGCCGTGTCCGACCGCTTGCCCGTTTTAAGCATTTTAATCTGTAATTTTTCGCTTTTCAGTCTCTTACGGACAAGTCCGAGGTTGGTTTTTATATCCTCTGTAAACCCCTCGCGCGGACCCTTTACGGTGACCTGCGTCGGAGGTTCGGCTACCGTTCTTCCCGGCGGTTTTTTCAGACCGATTATGAAAAAATTCTTTTCGCCGTCTACGAATAATACGGCGTTGCCGTCGGACACCTCCTTTATCGCGTCGGGTATTTTGCTGCCGTCCTTGACCTCGGGCGAGGCGAGAAGTTTTTTTACCTCGTCGAGGGAAGCGTCTTTTTCCACCGCGCGCAGGGGCTTTGCCACCAGCTCGCCTAAAAGCTGCTTGTCCGCAACGCCGTCCGCGTATATCGCCGCGAACTTTTTCCCGCCGAGCGAGTCGAACTCGAAAACTATTATGTCCTCGGAAGTTAACACGTCCTTTACGCTTTTTACGTTCTTTTCCAATGTTATCATAGAATTATTATCCGTAAACGTTAAATAATTATCCCGCCGCCGTCACACCGAAAGTTTTTAAAAAAAATTTGTTTCAATCGCTTGACAAGTAATACTATGTAATGTATAGTATTAGACAAAGCGGGGTATTTGTATGGATATTCAACTGAAAAAAGGAGTTTTAGAACTTTGCGTGCTGTATGCGATAAGCAACGGCGAAAGCTACGGTTATAAAATAATAAGCGACTTGCAGGGCATAATAGATATATCCGAAAGCACGCTTTATCCCATTTTAAAGAGGCTGGAAGCGGGCGGATTTTTGACCACCCGCACCGCCGAACACAGCGGACGGCTGAGGCGGTATTACAAGATTACCGTGCCGGGGCTGCAAAAGCTGAGCTCGGGCAGAAACGACTTGCTCGAAATAAATTCCATTTACAAAAAACTGTTTGGGAGGAGAATATGAACTACACCGAATGGCGCGACGAACTGAACAATAACCTCTTGGGCGTTTCCGAAAGCGAGCGCAGAAGAGTTTTAGACTACTATGCCGAGGCTTACGCGGACAGACGCGAAGCGGGCTTTACCGAGCGGGAAATAATAAACGGCTTCGGCGCGCCCTACGACGCGGCGCAGAGAATTCTGTCCGAGAAAGGCGAGGACTTCACCCCGCCCCGACGCGAAACGCCCCCGCCGCCCACCGCGGCGGTAAGCGCTCCCCCTCCTCCGCCGCCTCCCGCAAAAAAGGAAAGTACGGGGTGGGTGTTCGTGCTTTTGTGCGTTATATTCTGCGTGCCCCTCTTCGGGCTTATTCTGTCAATGGTCATAATAACGGTCGCGTTTTGCTGCGTTCCGATTATCGTCATAGGCACGGGCGCGACGAGCGCGGTCTGCGCGGTAGGCACAATGATAGGCGGCGAGCTTGCCTACGGCATTTTCCTTATAGGCACGGGTCTTGTCTTGTTCGGCATAGGAATTATTCTCTGCCCGATATTCTTCAATCTTGTTTCCCTTATGTGGAAGCTGTTCAAAAAAACATTCTGCTGGCTGAAATCACTGTTCGGCGGAAAGGGGGTTTAAATGAAAGGCATGGTTAAAGCAATTGTTGCAGGCGTCATAATAACGGCAATCGGCATTGGCTTGCTCCTCACGGGGTTTGCACTCAACGACTGGAAATTTTTCGAGCCTAAATTCGAAATGCAACGCTTCGACGCAACCGCCGACAACACTGCGGTAGACGTCGACTTCGGGGCGGGCACACTCAGAATAGAGTACTTCGACGGCGAGAAAATCGCAATCGACTACCCCGTATCGAACGGCTTCGACGCGGACATTTTCGAGCGGGACGGAAAGCTGTTTTTCGAAACAACAAAAAAATGGTTTACGGTGAATTTCGGTAACTGGCACATTCCCGAAACGGTCATATATCTGCCGCGGGCAGTCGCGTTCAACCTCGATTTCGACATGGGCGCGGGCATGGCGACGCTTACAAGCGGAACGTACGGCAATGTTTCGATTGAGGTCGGCGCGGGCACACTTACGGCGACGGATATCGTCTGCAACGCGTTCAGCGCCGACATCGCCGCAGGCATGCTTACGGCTACGGATATCGTCTGCAATTCTTTCGACGCGGACGTCAGCGCGGGTAAGCTTGTCGCCGACTCGCTCACTTCGCCCGATATCGATATATCGGTCAGCGCGGGCTACGCCGAAGCGACTATAAACGGCGCAAAGTCGGAATACACGATAAAAGCCTCCGCAAGCGCGGGCAGCTGCAACGTCTCCGACCAGACGGGCACAACAAATAAAAGGCTGAACGCAGACTGTTCGGCGGGCTCGATAGTAATTAAATTCACAGCTTGAAAAGCGCCCCCGCTTTACCGTAGTTCCCATAGGGAATTTTACCACAAGAACAGAATATAAATATAGCGCACTATACCTTGCAAGCAAGGCGAGTGCGCTTTTGCTTTACTTGTTCATTTAATTGTTGTATAATAATAGGCTAATAAACAATAATTTAGTGGAGAAAATTATGGGTTTTTCAATAAATGCCACAAATTTCAAATGGAGTGACGAAATTGATGAAACGGAAGATTTATGTTTGCATGGTCACGCTGTGGTTCATATTGGAGAAAAGAAACTTGAATATGATGCTACAATAAGTGCAACTGCACTTTATTTATTAAAAACATTAACTGAAAATCATATTATTAACACCGATAATCAGCTATTGCCTTGTTGCGGTTTTTCTATGTTCCCTAATGACACATTGGATAATGTAGTAATTGCTGGATGTGATAACGGAATAGATTGGTCTGTTATTCATGACGGGGATACTGTCATTTTGGAGTTAGAAGATGGTACAAGAGAAAATATTTCAATTAACAAGTACAAGCAAGAAGTTTTTAAGTTCGCAGATAAAGTTGAAGCATTTTATAAATCCTGTTCCCCCAAAAAAATTCCAGATGACAAAATAGACCGCAACGGATATATTGCTTTTTGGAATGAATGGCATAGAAGAAGAAATCAATAAATTTCATTTGCATTTTAATCGTCATTGCGAACGAAGTGAAGCAATCTAGAAGAGAAATGCCTTAATGTCTGGATTGCCGCGGTCGCGTTGCTCCCTCGCAATGACGAGCGGTTGAAAAAATTTCAATTTAACTTACTAAATTACAAGCAGAAAGAACTCTCAAACAATTTGTTCGAGAGTTCTTTATCGTTATTTGTTTTTCATTTCCTATGGGAAGTGCACTTTCGCGGGGGCGCTTATTTTATTGACAGCGAAAGTCGACAATGCTAAAATGAAATTATGACAAAATTCGACTTCGACGCAAAGTATTTCAACCCCGGGCACACGCTCGACTGCGGGCAGGTGTTCCGTTTCAGACCGCACAAGGACGGCTTTATCGCCCTCTCCGCGGACAAGGCTTGCTTCGTCCGCTCGGACGGATTTAAAACCGTGGTCGAAAGCGACGACTGCGATTATTTTTACAACTATTTCGATTTAAACCGCGATTATTCGAAAATCGTGGAAAAGGCGAAATCTTTCGATATACCCTTGCTTACCCGCAGCGCGGAAATATGCAAGGGGCTGAGAATTTTAAACCAGAACCGCGAGGAAATGATTTACTCGTTCATTATCTCGCAGAATAACAATATTCCGCGCATAAAGGGAATTATAAACCGTATCTGCGAGGGGCTGGGCGAAAAGAGAAGTTCTCCGTTCGGCGAATATTACACCTTCCCCTCCTCGCAAACGCTTGCGGAAACGGACGTAAGCTTTTTCAAGGCGGCGGGCGCGGGCTACCGCGACTGCTATCTCGTTGAAACCTCGAAGAGGATTTCCGCCGAGGGAATTTCGCGGCTCGAAGGGTTGGACGCCGCCGCGCTCAAAAAGGAGCTGCTTACATATAAGGGCGTGGGTCCGAAAGTTGCGGACTGCATTTCGGTGTTCGGGTTCGGCAAGACGGATTCTTTCCCCGTCGATACCTGGGTAGAAAAGGTTTATAAAGAGGACTTCGGCGGGCGGCTTAAAGACAGAAACAAAATTGCCGAATACTTCGTAAACGCGTTCGGCGAATATTCGAGCTTCGTTCAACAGTATCTTTTTTACGGAAAAAGGCTAAACTTATAATGTGCCCGATTATTTTTCCCACGGCGTAGCCGCCGAAATAATTTACGAAAAGCTTGACAGCAAGCACAAAAACATGTTATTCCCGAAAACGCTTTACCTTTTGGGCGCGCAAGGCGGGGATACCTTTTTCGCGTACTGCGTAAAGCCTACAAAGACCAACCTCGGCAGAAGCATGCACCGCATGAACGCCATTTACTTATTCGAACAGCTTTCGCGGGGAAACCTTGCCTACGCCGCGGGCTTTGCCTCGCACTACGCGCTCGACTGCACCCTCCACCCCGCCATTTACGCGTACGAAAGCACAAAACGCTCGCCTTTCGCACATACCAGCTTCGAAAGCGATTTGGGACTTTACATCAGCCGCAAATACGGCATGCGGCGGCGCATTATTCCCGAGGACGAAGTGCTCGCCTGCACGAGCGCGGTCTACGACAGCATTAAAAAGGTCGAGCCGCTGGTCACGCTCACGGGCACGGAGCGGTGCCTTAAACGGTATTTTTCGTATACGCGCTTCCTCTTCCTCACAAAGCGGCAGGAATACAAGTGCGACTACGATTTGAAGATGCTCGACGACAAAATCGAGGAAAGTATCGCGCTGGGGCTCGAAGCCGTTAAGTGCGTGCTCGATGGCGATATCGATACGGAAATTTTCGGCAAACGCTTTTTACAGAAATAACATACCGCCGACAGCCTTTTGGCTGTCGGCGGCATTTTATTTACTGCTCATTTTTAAATCTTTGAAAGCATATGTGGCGTAATAATAGTTTTTGATAAAATTCTCGTCGATTTTCTCTAACAACAAATGCAATTCATGACAGTCTTGCTTTTTATGCAATTCAATCATTTTGACGTCGGTATTATCAACTGAAATTTCTTCTTCTAAAATTTTAATGCCGCTGAACGTCAGTTTAGTGTAATTATCCAGCTTTAAGTACATTTTATCATTGACTACTTCTGCTTTTGTAATAGCGGTTTCGTCAAACAGCAACGGCAAAGAATGTGTATACGGGTGCTTTTCAAACTGTTTATGAATAGTAAGTCCTTGCTCAGCCTCGACAGATTTATCGCAAGCTTTTTCATAAATTTTATACGCTTTTCTGCATTGCTTTTTAGCATAACTTAAAATTTCTTTTTTTACTTCGCTTTCGGCATACCCGAGCGCAAGCAATCTTTTATCTTTGACACGGCTTAAAAGATTATCGGGCAAATAGGTAATTATGCGCAGTAAATTTTTGTACTGAAACAGTAAGTTGTTTTTAAGTTCTTCGTCGTTCATTTCACGGTTGCCGCTCAAAAAGTCGTAATCGAAGAATAAAACTTCGGGCAAAATCAAAAAACTAATTTCGTTTTCTTTATTCGTCAAATTAAAATCTGTTTTTACCGTAATTAAATCTTTTTCAGCAACGCTTTCAGTGCCGCCGTTCGTAAACGCGAACGGCACTTTTTTTTTCGAACTAAAAATGGATATCAACTCTTGAAGTTCGTAATCCTTAACCCACTCTTTTGTCAATCTTTTCACTTTGTTCTCCTTTGTGCATATAAATATTTTTTCTTAAAGTGCACACAATTTAGTGTACCTCCATTATATAGTACGGAACTACGAAACAGCAAGCGAAATTTCGTTGTTCCGCACATAATAATTTGTCGAAAGAGCACTAATTTATGAATATTTTGTCAAAACTCTCTGATACACTTAAAGAACTGATGCTAATTAACGATTTAACCGAACAAACTCTGGCTGAGCAAACCGGTATCCCGATTGCTTGTATTTCTGTTTATGTTCGCGGTTTGCAGTTGCCTTACATAGATACGCTGTTAAAGCTTGCCGATTATTTTAAATGTTCGGTAGACTATCTTTTAGGTTTGACCGATAACTTTTGTAAAAAAGATTATAATTATAGCTCGACATTTTTACAGAGGTTTAACGAGTTGCTGGTAACAAATAATTGCACTACCTATAAAAAGTTCGGAATTAATGAAATTTCAAAAAGCAGTTTTTATGAGTGGAAACGCGGTAAAAGTTTACCTACACTTGAAAATCTTGTAAAACTTGCGCAACATTTCAACCGCTCGATTGATTTTATTTTGGGTCGCACCGATTACTGAAAATCGCCCGCCATATTATGGCGGGCGATTATTCCAATATTTTATCGTAAATGTTGTGCGACTGCAACTGTACGTAAAGTTCGTCCTCGGTTATCTCGTCCAAAAGCCCCTCTGAATAGAACTGAAAGACAAGATACCTGCTGCCGTCGAGATGGCGTATCGCGTCCTTGAACGTCGAGCTTTCGTTCAGCATGACGTACTTTATTTCCTTGCCGCGCTTGGGCTTTTTGGCGGTGAAATTAATCCGCGTCAGAAGGGGCTCCTTCTCGAACGCCGAAAAAAGCAGAAATCCCGCGAACGTCAAAAGCGACAGATTTTTAAACGCGAGGAAAAATATCAGCACAAACGCGACCGCCAGCACGCCGCTCATAACCCGCAAGGTTATCGCCGCCGCCTTTCGGGGCATTATCAGAACGAGCAGACAGCGCGCTATCCTCCCGCCGTCGAGCGGGTACGCGGGCAGAACGTTAATCAAAAACATCAGCGCGCTTGCGGAAAACACCGTGTCGGTGAACGCGTACGTTTCGGGGAAAAACCACCACAGCCCCGCGCACGCCGTGCAGATCAGCGCGTTTACGAGCGGACCCGCAACCGCGAGCTTGATTTCGTCTATCGGAGAAATCCCCTCCGTGTCGCACGACGCCGCCGCGCCGTACGGCATGAGGCTTATTTTTTCGCACATGTAGCCCATGCGCGAGGCGCAAAATATATGACCGCACTCATGCAGGAGCGCGGTCAGTGCGTATATTAAGAATACGGGCAACCCGCCGAATATTGCAGAGGCAATCCCGAGCGCTATAAAAAGCGGGTGCAGTGTTATTTTCACGACTTCCAGACGGGAACGGCGCCGCTCAACGTATAGCAGTTCAAAAGAGTTTCGTTGTCGTACATGGATACGCGCACTTCGCTTTCGCCGTCGCTGTAACCTACGGGAATGTTGGCTTTAACCGCCGTACCGACCGCGGAATAAACGTTCGTAAGCCCCGTTATAACGCTGGTGAATGTCGAGGTATGCGCAACTTCTACGGTGTAAACGCCGTTTTCCTGCGAGACTTTTTTAACCTTGCCCGCACAAACGGGATACACGCTGCCCTCGGCAGTGAAATAAAGCACGCCGCTGTCGGTTACGCTGACCTCCGCTTCGGAAAAGTCGCTGACCACCGACGAAAGCTTGAATTCGGTGTACGCTGGTTCGGGCTCGGTCGAAGCGGAGAACGAGTTCAGAAACGTGTTGATAACCGTGTTGGGCAACAAAAGATTTGTCACGAAAATCGCAATGGCGATTATCGCGACAGCGATTGCTTCGGCGAACACGATTTTTCCGCCCTTGGTGTTCTGTCTTATCGCCGCAGCCTTGCCCTTGGTCTTTACGGGCTTGGGAGGGTCGGATAAATCCTCCGAATAAACGTAGGCGCCCACGCGCTCGTTCACACTCTCTACTACGCGCTCCTTCAAATCCTCTTGCACGGGCGCGGGCTCCTGCTTAGCCTTGCGCTTGAAAAGGCTTTTCTTCTTTACGACGTTTACCGTGCTTACGGGTATTTCAAGCATTTCGGCATAGTCTAATTCTTCGTTCATATCGTCCTCCGAGTTTTTTTATTGTATATCCTACTTTATGCGGATTTTACGGAGGTTAGAACAAAAATAAATTTACAATTTTTCGGATAAAATGGCGAATTGCTTTGGCGTCAGCGTTTCGCCGCGGGCTTTGAGGTCTATGCCGCAATCGGTCAGTATTTCCTCCGCCCTTGCGCGGGGCAGTCCGTAGGAATTCATAAGGTTGTTGACAAGCGTCTTTCTGCGCGAAGAGAAAGCCGCGTGCACTGCTTTTTTGTATGCGGCTTTATCCTTGACCCCGACGCCGCTTCCGAACGTGAATTTCACTACCGCGCTGTCGACGTTGGGGCGGGGATAAAAAAGCGTGCGGGGCACGCGCTTTACGATTGCGCACTCGGCGCGGAGGGCGACCATGGCGGTTATCGCGCCGTATTCGGGCGTGCCCGCTTTGGCGCAGAGGCGTTCGGCAACCTCCTCTTGCACCATGACCGAAAGCCCCTTGCACTTTTCCGCGTCCTCGATAAGCTTCATAATGAGCGGGGTCGTGACGTAGTAAGGCAAATTCGCGACCACAAAATATTCCCCCGACTTTTCCTCGAATTCCTTCAAATCAACCTTTAAAAAGTCGCGGAAAACAACCTCTGCATTGTCCAGCCCCGCAAGCGTGCGCTCCAACACGGGCTGCAAAGTCTTGTCCACCTCGAACGCGGTCACCTTTTTGACCCTTTCGGCGAGCGCGCGGGTCAGCGTGCCCGCGCCGCAGCCTATCTCGACGACCTCGTCGTTTTCGCCGACGCCCGACGCCGTTACGATTGAAGCGAGCAGATTTTTATCGGTGATAAAATTCTGCCCGAGCTGTTTTTTGAAGCCGAAACCGCACTCGGCGAGAATAGTTTTAATTTCCATTTTTTAGCCTGCTTATATTTGTATACAATTATTATAACGGCAAATACTGATTTTGTAAACGGATTTCTTCCCTTTACCTCACTTATGAGAAAAGCCCCCCTCGCGGTTAAGCGAGGGGGGCTTGACTTTGTTTTCACGAAAATCTGCTGACGCATATTTTCCGTGAGTTTGCTGTCGTCGCGAAAACGCTTAACGGGCGAAATAAATCCGCCCTTGCGTTTTCTTTACTTAATTATTTTCAAAATTTGCTTAATTGTTTTCGGGAGCCGTCGGCAACGTCTATCAATTTTAATTATTCAACTTTTTGAATAACGCGTGGGCGTTTTCCCAAACCGTCTCGGTGAGCGCTTCCGCCGTTATCCCCTTTATCGCGGCTATGTTTTCGGCGATTTCGGGAATGCTTTCGGGCGTGTTCGGGAACGTGCCGTACTTGGACGCGGGCGGCTGGTAGGGGCTGTCGGTTTCGGTCAGAAGTCTGCCGACGTCGAGCGCGGCTATCGCGCGCTTGGCTTTCTTGTTGCCCGACCAGGTACTCGACCCGCCGAAAGAAAAATGCAGTCCGAGCTTTCCGAACTCTTTCGCGAGCTCGGGCGAGTAGGAATAACAGTGCATAAGCCCGCCGTTTAAAAGCAAATCCTTATTTTCCTTCAAAATATGCAAGGTGTCCTCGGCGCTGTCGCGCGAGTGTATCTGGACGGGCAAGCCCAGACGGCTTGCAATGCCAAGCTGGCGCACGAAATATTCTTGCTGTAATTCCTTGTTTGTATCGGGGTAGTGATAATCGAGCCCTATCTCGCCTATCGCGACGCATTTCGGGTGCCGCGCGAGGCGGTAAATAGCTTCCAAATCGTCAAACTCTGATTTAGCAAGCTCGGTAGGGTGAATCCCTGCGGTGAAATAACAAAAGTCGTAATAGTCCGCAAGGCGCGACGAATAAACGGAAGTCTTTAAATCCACGCCCGCGCAGATTACCTTTTCAACGCCGACGGATTTTAAACGGGCGAAAAGCCCGTCCAAATCGCCGTAATTTTCGCCGTCGATATGGCAGTGAACGTCTATATACCTCACGACAGCAGGCTTCCGTCGGGAATATCCTTTTCGGGACTGACGATTGAGAGGGCGCCGTCGGGCGCTTCGGCGCACACAATCATGCCCTCGCTCATAATCCCTTTCATTTCGCGCGGGGGAAGGTTTGTAACCACTATGACCTTTTTGCCCACCATTTCCTCGGCGGTGTAGTGCTTGCCTATGCCCGAGAGTATGGAAAGGGTCTTATTTCCGACCTTGACCGTCTCGTGCAGAAGCTTGCTTTTTTTGACCGCCTCGCAGGCTATTACCTTGCCCACGCGCATTTCGACCTTAGCAAAGTCGTCAATGGTTATCTTTTCTTTTTCTTCGGTTTCGGGCGCGGCGGCTTCCGCCTTTT
This sequence comes from uncultured Christensenella sp., assembly GCA_910578195.1. Lineage (GTDB taxonomy): Bacteria > Bacillota > Clostridia > Christensenellales > Borkfalkiaceae > Coproplasma. The sequence goes on from CAJTOY010000002.1 coordinate 246,775, forward strand.
GCGCGTTTTCTATTTTCTCTATCACGGGTTTGATATCCTCAAATTTAATTCTCGCAAATAATGTTGCGGGCTCCTTGGCGACTTCGTAGCCACCGTCTTTCGCGCCTATCTCCGCAAGGATTTTTTCCGCGGTTTCGGGCATGAACGGCTTCAACAGCTTCGCGCCCGTTTCGAGCGAAAGCAACAGATTATACAAAACCTCCGAAAGTCTGTCTTTTTTGCTTTCGTCCTTGGCGAGTATCCAGGGGCAGGTTTCGTCGATATACTTGTTCGCGCGGCGGAACAGCGACCACAGACAGTCGAGCGCGTCGGCGACCTTGTACTCCTCCATTTTCTCGGCGATTTTGGCGTACGTTCCGTTAATTACGCTTTCGAAGTCTCCGTCGGTTTCGCCCTCGACGCCCGTCTTTTTCGCGGCGCCGCCGAGGTATTGGTTTGTCATAGATACGGTGCGTTTCAAGAGGTTGCCGAGTACGTTGGCAAGGTCGGAATTGTTCCGCTCGCACAGAAGCTCCCACGTTATAACGCCGTCGTCGGCGTAGGGCATTTCGTGAAGCACGAAGTAACGCACCCCGTCCACGCCGAAAACCTCCGAAAGATCGTCCGCGTACAAAACGTTGCCCTTCGATTTGGACATCTTATCCCCGCCCTGCAAAAGCCATGCGTGACCGAAAATACACTCGGGCAGAGGCTCGCCCATAGCCATAAGGAAAATGGGCCAGTAAATGGTGTGGAAGCGCAGAATGTCCTTGCCGATTATATGCACGTCCGCGGGCCAGAGTTTTTTGTAGCCGTCCTCGGGATAGCCTATGCCCGAGATATAGTTCGAAAGCGCGTCGAGCCAGACGTACACGACGTGACGGCTGTCGAAACTGACGGGCACTCCCCATTTAAAGGTCGAGCGCGAAACGCACAAATCCTGCAATTTGGTTTTGAGCGTGCCGTCCTCAATCGCCTTTAAAAGCTCCCCGTCCGACTTGCCGATAAACTCGTCGGCGAGAAGGAAGTTGTTCAGCATTTCGTTCTTTCTCGAAGCGGGCCGGATAAACGAGGGGTGCTCGATTATGTGCTTAATGAGGTTGTTCGCGTACTTGCCCATTTTGAAAAAGTACGCCTCTTCCTCGGCGGGCTTTACCTCTCTTCCGCAGTCGGGGCATTTGCCGTCGACAAGCTGGGCTTCCGTCCAGAAGCTTTCGCACGGCGTGCAGTAAAGCCCTTGGTACGAGCCCTTGTAGATATCGCCCTGCTCGTAAAATTTATTGAAAATTTTCTGAACGGCGGCTATGTGACTAGCGTCTGTCGTGCGGATAAATTTATCATAGGATACGTTCATTTTATCCCAGATACTCTTGATTACCGCCGCGGCTTCGTCGACGTAGCTTTTGGGGGTTACGCCCTTTGCCGCCGCCTTCTGCTCGACTTTGAGCCCGTGCTCGTCCGTGCCGGTCAGAAAAAAGACGTCGAAGCCTTGTTCTCTTTTGAAGCGGGCAATCGCGTCCGCGAAAATCGCCTCGTAGGTGTTGCCGATATGGGGCTTGCCCGAAGCGTACGTTATTGCCGTTGTAATGTAAAATTTCTTAGCCATAAATAGAGTATAGCACTTTTTGTTCACGTTGTAAAACGAATATAATAAAAAAGCCGTTCATAAAATTAGTATATGAACGTTATCTTTACCGCAATATTTATCGCGTCCATGGTCGCGATTGCTATTTTTTGTCCGGACAAGCTTTTGCCCACCCTGTTGGGCGGCGCGGAAAACGCGGTTAAAATGTCCTTGACGCTGTTCTGCATTTACGCGGTGTGGACGGGGCTTTCGAAGCTTGCCGAAAAGTCGGGGCTTTCAAAAGGCATTGCAAAGGGCTTAAAACCCGTATCGCGAAAAATTTTCAGAACAGACAGCGATATCGCCGACGAAAGCCTTGCAATGAACATTTCGTGCAACCTTCTGGGACTGGGCGGGGCGGCGACGCCGTACGCCGTGAAAGCGATAGGCGAGCTTGAAAAAGAAAAAAATTCGTTCGCGCAAAAGCTGTTGTTCGTGATAAACGCAACCTCTATCCAGATTCTGCCCACGACGGTAATCGCGCTTCGCGCAAGCGCGGGCAGCGCCGCGCCCGCGGACATCTTTTTGCCGTCCCTTATCTGCACGGCGATTTCGACGGCGGTCGCCGTAATTTTGTATCTGGCGGGAAATAAGCTATGGCGCTGATTATCCCCGTAATTTTTATTTTCGTGTTCGGGTTCGCGGTTATCAAAAGGGTGAACGTCTACGACTGCTTTACCGAGGGAATTTCCGAAGCCGTCAAGTTCACCTTCTCCCTTTTGCCGTGCCTCGCCGCAGTGTTTATGATGTGCGCGCTGTTCGAGCAATCCGGGCTTGCCGACATGTTCACAAGGCTGTTATCTCCCGTGTTCGGATTTTTAGGTATCCCCGAGGAGCTGACAAAGCTCGTGCTCATAAAGCCGTTTTCGGGGAGCGGGTCGCTCGCATATCTGAACGAGATAATCGCAAAGTACGGCGCGGACAGCTACGTCGCAAGGTGCGCGTGCGTGTGCTTCGGCTCTTCCGAAACGGTGTTCTATATCTCCGCGGTGTACTTCTCGGGGCTGAAAGTAAAAAGGCTTGCGATGCCCGTAATATGCGTGCTGGTCGCAACCTTTATTTCCACCATTGTCGCTTGTTTAATATGCCAAGTAATGTAATTCACGAAATTGCCGCGCTATTCTGCGCGCGGCAATTTCCGTGATTTGATGGTTCCTTTCTCGGCAACGGTGTAGAATATTCCGTTGCCTCGGACACCGCAAACGTTAATTATACGTTTGCTCACCTCGTTCGGCAAAACAGCACACCGTGCTGTTTTGAGAAATCCGCCCTCGTCCTCTGCCCGCAATCTTTCGGGCAAACTTTTTTTACAATTACGGGCATTCACCCCGCCGAGGCGCAGGTATGCGCAAATTGGGTTGCGCCGCGCAAAAACGCGGTTTTTCTTGCGCAGTTTATAGTATTTGTTAATTTATATCAAAATTTGTGAGAGTAAATTAATTTAAAAATTTCGTTAAATTTTTTGTCAATTAATTTACATACAGAGGGAAAACATATATAATCTTAAATGTAAGCGACGTGTGCGTTTACATGAAACAGCTCATCATTTTCCCCCTTATCATATAGAGGCGGCGCAAACTCCGGTTTGCGTCGTTTCTGCTATACAGCCCTTATTTTTTCGACCGCCGCTTTCAGCTCGCGCAGTACTTCTTCGACCTCGGCTTGGGTATTGTTTTTGCCGAGAGTGAACCGAACCGCCGACTTGACGCGCTCCGCCGAAAGCCCCATCGCGCTTAAAACGTGCGAGGGCGAAACCGCGCCCGCCGAGCACGCCGAGCCCGTGGAAACGGCAATGCCCTTCAAGTCGAGCAGAAAGAGAATATTTTCCCCGTCGCAGCCGTCGAAGGAAACGTTCGCGTGCGAGGGCAGAATTTCCCCGCCGCCGTTGACGTGCGCGCCCTCGATGTTTTCAAGCACGCCCGACACGAATTTGTCCCTCAGCGCGGCGATTTTTTTATTGTCCGCCTTGACCGCTTTTTCGAGCGCGAGGGCGCAGCCGACCGCCGCCGCGACGTTGGTGGTGCCGCCGCGAAGCCCCCTCTCCTGCTTGCCGCCCGAAATGAGGCGGCTTATTTTTTCGCCGTCCTTTATATACAGTACGCCGAAGCCCTTTGGTCCGTAAAACTTGTGCGCCGAAATTCCGAACGCGCCGACGCTCGCCGTAGGGAAGGGCAGAACGCCCGCCGTCTGGACGCAGTCCGCGTAGTAAAACACACCCCGCTCCTTACAAATATTTCCGATTTTTTCGACGGGCTGGATTACGCCCGTCTCGTTATTCGCCGCCATAACGGCGCAGAAAACCGTGTCCGCTCGGATTGCCCGCTCCACATCTGCGGGGTCGATAACACCGCTTTTATCGGGCTTTATATACGTTACCTCGTAGCCCTGCCTTTCCATATCCCTCGCGCTTTCGATAAGCGCGGGGTGCTCGATTGCCGAAACTATGATATGCCTGCCCTCGTTTGCAAGGCACGCGCCCTTCAACGCCCAGTTGCCCGCCTCGGTTCCGCCCGAAACGAAAAACACCTCTTCGGGCTTGCAACCGAAAAGCTTTGCTATTTTGTCGCGCGCGTTTAAAACCCCGGCAGCCGCCGCCCTTCCCGCCGAATGCTGGGAAGAGGGATTGCCGAAGTTATCCTTCATATACGGAAGCATAGCTTCCAGCACCTCGCAGTCAATCGGGGTGGTGGAAGCGTGGTCGAAATAAATCATAATTCAAATGCCGAATAAATGCGCTTCAAAAGCTCGTACTGGGTTTTGTTTTCGAGGTACTCTCTGCCGAGCTTGGTCGAAGTATCCTTTTCGTTCAGTTTTACGTCGCGCGCCGCCGACCAGAATTTTTTGGACGTGACAACGGTCGCGATAAACATAATAACCGAAAGCGCGGCAAGCACAATAGTCGCAACCAGATAGACGCCGTTCGCGTCCGCGAACATAAACGTAGTGAAAACAAGCGTAACTATTAAAAGTGCCGTAAAGGGCACAAGCGTGCACAACAGCGCGATAAACGCGCGTTTTTTCGAACTTGCGAAGGTTTCGCGCCGCTCGTCCTTGCCCGCCTCGTTCTTTTCGCGAAGGGCTTCGGTCTTTGCCTCAGCGTCCGAAATCAGCGCTTCGAGCTTACCCGTCTTGCCCCTGAACTCCTCTTTGAGCGTTTCGTCGGCGTATTCCTTTACGCCGTCCGCCGCCTCCGCGCACTCTTCGAGGTTTAAAAACTCGGTCAAATCGCGGGTCAGAACTTTCAGCTTCAAACAAAACAGCTCGCCGCTGGTTTTGCCGTATTCCTCGGCTTGGGTCACCGCGTAATTCGCGCCCTCGTAGTCGCCCTCGAAAAGCTTTTCTTTTGCGCTGTCCAAAAACGCCGAAAGCTTTTCGGCGCGCGCCCGCTCCTCCTCCGCCTTGATGCGCTCGCGCTCGGCAAGCTGCTCGGGGGTGAGTATTGCCGCCTCCTCGTCGTCCTCTTCGTAGTCGGGCATGTCGAATACGGGCTCCTCGTCAACGTCGTCGGGGTCGATTATTTCAAGCTCCTCTTCGCCGTTTTCGTTGACGCGGATTCTGTATTTTCTGTCCTTGTCGTCGTCAATCAATCTCTCTTCTGCCATAATTTACCTCAATTTTTTGTCTTTAAACAGTACGCTTTGCTTTTGCCGCGGTAACGGCTTTTCGCATACGCGCAGAACTCTGCGTTTTCGAACACGGCGTACACGCCGCTGCCCGAGCCCGTCATATTGACCGCGAGCGGGTCGAACGCCGCAAGCTCGTCAAACGCCTCTTCGATTTCGGGCGAAAGTTTTTTCGCCGCGGGCGCAAGCGCGTTGTTCAGTGTTTTGCAAAGCGCCTCTTTATCCCCCGCCGCAATCGCCCTTTCGCACTCCGCGCTGTCTCCGCCGAGGGCTCCGCAACTGTCGAAAAGCTTATAACACTCCGCCGTGCTCACTCCGCTTTTCGGCGCGAGCAATAAAAAGTTCAGTTTTAAACTGCTTTCAAGCTGCCGAACCTCGTTCCCGCGACCCGTAAGGCGGGCGTACCCGCCCGAAAGCATATAGCGCGTGTCGCTGCCCGCTTTGTCCGCGAGAAGCTTTATCCCCGCCAAATCGTTCACGCCGTACAGCTTCGAAAGCCCCGTAAGCACCCCCGCCGCGTCCGCCGACGAGCCGCCGACGCCCAGCCCCATGGGGATATTTTTATACACCGTGATATCCGCGCCGTTCGTACCGAAATTATCGATAAACAGCTGCGCCGCCTTGACGGCGTTGTTCTTATCGAACGGGATTTCCTCGCTGCCTTGTCCGCGCATAATGATTGACACAAGCTTGTCCCTGCGCTTTTTAAGCACGATTAAATCGTGCATATCGACCGAGGTCACAACGCTGTCGAGCATATGATAGCCGCCGCTCACGCCCGTTATATTGAGCGTTAAATTAAGTTTTGCGTAAGCCTTGACGCGAACGTTCATAACCGCATTATAACACAGCGAAATTCATTTTACAATAGTTTTATATAACGCGGCGCGCATTTTATGCGCGCCGCGTTTAAATTACGCTTGTTTGGGTCTGTAAACGAGAATTCTTTCCTTGCCGGTCAGGGGGAAGGTCAAATCGGGATTTGTCGCCTGAATTTCGTCGGGGCTTTGCAAAAGCTTTTTGGCGGTATCCCAAAGTCCGTCGCCCGAGGCGGGTATGTAAACGCTGAGCGCGCTGTCACACCTTGTCACCTCGCCGCACTCGGTCGCGTCCGACAGATATTTTACCGAGCCGGTCTCGCAGTCCGAAACGGAAATTTTGAGCACCGCTTCCGCCTCGCACTCGCCCTCGGCGCGCTGTCTTATGTTCACGCCGCACACCGCCACGCCGATATCGCCGCAAGCGCCGCTTAAACCGTTCAACGTAACCGAGAAGGGCAGATTGACCTCGGTCGAGTGCACCTCGCCGTTCTGCTCGTATAAAAGGGTCGCGGACACGCTGCCCTCGATACCGTCCGATGAGCGGGCGAATTCCGCGCGGGGCATAGCCGCCGCAAGGAACGCGCATGTGTAGTCGAGCTTTGCCTTCGTCGCGCAAAGTCCGTTTATGCGCTCGGAATACACTTTAATTTCGGTGCAGGGCTCGCAAGTCTCCTCGGCGTAGGCGAGCTGTAATTTCGCGTCGGGCGAGAATGCGTCCTCGATTATCGAGACCTCCTCCTCGTCGAAGTACTGACCGTTAAACCCTAGCTGGGCTACAAGCTCGACCCCACACTTGCCCTTTTCCTCGTTGACGCTCGCCTTCACGCTTATTTCCTTGATTTCCGCGCGGCAGGACGCCTTTCTCGCAAGAAGCGCGTCCTCGCACGCGATTTCGGATTTAAAGGGAATAATTCTGTCGAGGCAGACGGGCTTTCCACCGCGCACCGCGAGCAGTGAAAGGTAAATTTCGCCGTTTATCTCGACCGCGCCGGGGCGGCAGTTACAGTCGAGCACAAGCGCCTCCGCCGAGGGGATTAACACATCCTCCGCGTTGCAGTCGAAGTCGTCCTCGACCTCGCTTTCGCCCGAAAAAGTAACGGCGGAATATAATTTCGCGTTTTCTCTTTTTAAAATCGCGCCGTCGACTTCGGCGAGCATGCTTCTCTCCGCCGAGGCGAAAACCGAAATTTCCGCGCCGACCACGACCGCAACGACGTAAAGCGAGCCGTCGCGCTTAATCTGGGCTTTTTCCGCCGTGAGCGTGCAAAGCCCCTTATGTGCGGGCGCAAGCGCGTCGTCGTCCGCGAAGTGGGAAAATTCCGCGCCCTTCTGAACGCGGCAAAGATTACCGCTTTCATCCGCGTAGACGAGCGTGCAGACCAGCCTTCCGCCGTAGGTCACTCTGCCCGAAGCCACCTCGCACGAGGACAGCGACACCTGCGGATAGACCGCGACCGCCTCACCCACGTCCTGCCCCGAAAAGCGGATTTCCACAATTGATTGCGATTTAATTACGGCAATGCGCCGCGTGTAAGTTCCTGTTGAATACTGCGTAGAAATAGACATAAACCCTCCTCGGCACAGCCGAAATTTTTATACAAGGTATAATATGCCGTGAGAGGGCGGGATATGCCAAATTATTCTGCGGCGCGCTCGGTAATTCTCACTCTGCCGCAGAGAATTTCCGAATACGAATACGCCGTCTTGCCCAGAAAGTTTTTGTCGTCGGGACTGACCGTGAACAGCGAGGGATAAATTCCGCTTAATACCGCGGTGAACGTCACGAACTTGTTTCTGCCGAGGTTGAGCTTTACCGTAACGGGCTTCTGGTTGAGCCCCGTCACCATTTCTTTAATGGATTTAATTGTCGTGTTTACTTTAATCATACATATATTTTTGCCTTAATTTGGTAAAAATATGCGCGCGCTTGCCTATGCGGCGGTTTTATGATATAATCATTAAACTATGAAAGCCAGAATCAAAGAATTTTTCTATCAGTCGTTCAGACCGAGGAACGCCGCGGATTACAAAAAATTATTCAAAAAAAACGGGACTGCCGTTTATCCGTGGTTCTACCTCAGAGTTTTTGCCGTGCTTACAATCGTTTTCGTTTTGTACGCGGTGATAAACGCGACCATGCCCGGCGCGGGCGATTGGGAAACTTTCTATTTCGTCGGCGGCGCGTTTATGGACTTCGCGCTGTTGGCGCTTTTATACGAACTTTATCCTTATGACGACTTGTCTGTTTTCAAGCTCGCCGCGGTATGCATTATCGGCGGAAGCTTCGCCGACTTAATCAGCGCGTTCATGTACCACTTCCACAGTCACGACACCCTTTTAAACGGCTGGAAGCTTGCGGCAATAGCGGGCGTGGGCGAGGAAATAGCGAAGGCAATCCCCGCGATAGTCTGCATTTTGATTTTAAAAAAGAAAGACAACCCGCTTGCGGGCTTTTTAATCGGCGCGGCGGTCGGAACGTGGTTTTCGGTCACCGAAAACGCGAGCTATATCCACACTTACCCCTTCTATTTATCGGTGCTGACCGCTGCGGGCCGGGCGTTCGGCTGTATGTTTTCGCACGCGGTCTGGACGGCGCTGATATGTCGGGCGTTCTGCAAGTTCCGCCGCCCGTACATAAATTTCAAGTTTTACGGCGTGGTTTTATTCTGTATGGCGATGCACTTCTGCATCGATATGCCCCTCTGGGATTACCCCGCCGCGCTCGTTGCGGAAGCCGCCGCGTGCGGCATAGCCACCTTTATATACGGGGTTTGGGCAATTTACTCCGAGCGCACGGTCAAAGCCGAAGAGACCGAGCGGGTGCCGTTCACAAAGCTGCACAAGGCAAATCTGTCCGCCGTCGGCTTCATAGCCGCGCTGTGCGTTCTGCTTATCGCGTTTTCCGCGGTGTTCGACACGACGAGCTATAAAAAGACGGTCTACGCAACAATCGACGAATTTATAAGTTACGCGCAAAACGGCTATGCGATTGCGCCCGACCGCGAGCGGGAGTTCGACGAAAATTACGAAAACTATTTCGCGTGTTACAGGGACGGAGAGCTTGTTTCGGCGAGGCAGCGCGTCCCCGCGGAAGGCTTTATTTACGAATACCGCTACTCCTTGACCGAGGAAGAGGACGAAAAGAAAATGAGCTTTACCTCGGTCGCGGTAGTAACCGAAACGGACGGCGAAGAAACCTGCTATGAGCCTATTTTGCTGGGCGACGACGTCGTTTACTACAACATTAATCCCGAACTCGAAAATTGCGGCTTAACCGTCAAGGACGGCAAAGTGACCGTCAAGAAGTATTTCGACAGACTGTCCGTGCCGACAATGGTTTTGCTGGGTCTGATTTCCGCGACAGCGGTCTGCGGAACGGCGGTATACATAATAAAGCGCCGTACGGTTTAACCGTACGGCGCTTTCAATTTAAAAATCGTCGTCGTCCTCGTCATCGAAGTCCTCGTCGTCGAGGTCGGCAAGCGGGTCGTCGTCGAAGAAGTCGTCGTCGGAATTTTCCTCCTCTTCCTCCATCTCCGCTTCGAGCTCCTCTTGCAGAGTTTCGTCGTCTATGGTAAGGTCGCCGTCCTCTTCGTCGTCGAGGTAGTTCTTCCACTCCTCGTCCTTTTCGATGTCAACCTCTTCTTCGTCTTCATACTCGCTTTCTTTCTTACACGCATCGCAGACCTTTTCGCCGTAACGGACGAGGTTCACGCCGCAGACGGGGCAAAGCTCGCCCTGTTCACCCTCGGCTTCGAGCTCCTCGAAAACCTCGTCGTCGAGGTCGGCGAACTGCAATCTGTTGCCCTTCAACTCGGCAATGCACACGTCGCAATATTCCTGCTTTTCCTCGTCGATATAATTCAATTCACATCTCGGACATTTTACATATCTGACCATAGTGTTCTCCATATTTCTTTTAATACAGCCTATGCGGGAAAATCCCTTTATGCAACAGACTGATTGCAATATATTTTCGTGGTAACATTATATTAATATTTGTCGCGTTTGTAAACTAATTTTATAAATATTTTTGCGCAAATTTTAAGTTTTTTTATATGCGGCAATGCCGCTCACTGCGTTAATATGCGCAACCCCCTCGCGCTTATGCGCGAGGGGGTTGTTTTTTTATTCGTTTTCGCTGTTTTCGTCCTCGTAGACGTTGATGTTTTTATCGTCGGTCGTGTCAACCTTGATGCGCTTTTTGGTGTATTCGGGCAGCTTTTCCTTACGTTTTCTCACGATTACGAGAGATACCACAACCGCCGCGGCTATCACTATAAGTCCGCCCGCAACAACGCCGATTATGAAACCGACCTTTGCGCCCGTCGACAAGCCCTGGAACCAGGTCTTTTCCGCTTCGGGATAAGCTTGCAGATAGGTCGTCTTTAAGTGGTTGCCGTAAGCTTCGGCGTCGGCTTCGTTCATTTGACCGAGCACCGAATAATAGTAATCGCGTCTGTTCGCCGCAACTTTCTCGCCGTTTACCTCTTTGGGAGGAGCGAAGTACCAATCCCCGTCTTCCTTAGCCGCCACGAACGCGTCGTAGAGTTCAAGCGATTCTTTCGACCAGTAATAATATTCGCCGTAACCCATTACGTCGACGAACGCTTGCGCAAGCTCGTGTATATACTCGCCGTCGCCCGTGAAGTATGCGTACTGCAAAGCCTTTTGAAGGTTTTCGTAGACCTTTGCGTCGACTTTCTTTATCGCTTCTTTGACGTTTTCCTGCACTTCGTTCAATTCCTTGATTTCCGCGTTGGTCATAACGTTGCCGTCGCCGCTGCGCAAATCGCACGCCATTATATAGACGTAGGAAGTCATATTTTCGGTCTGGGTGGGGAACAGAAGCTGACCGCCGAACAATTCGGGCTTGTACCAGTCGCTCGCGCAGTCGATATCGAGAATTTTAACGCTATCGAACTCGGTGTCCGGTTCGACGGGAAGCTTGTTCGCGTCGTAGTCGTCCGCGTCGCCGTCAAAGGCAATTCTGTTTATGTTGTAGCCGTTACCGTCGGTAACCGAATAATATATATAGTTAGCTTCGGTAAACAGAAGCGTGGGCTTTTTGTCGCCCTTGATTATATAATAGGTGTTTGCGTTGTCGGGGGAAATTATTATTTCGCCGTCGGCGTTGACTCCCGCCTTGACAAAGCCGTTATCGTCGGCGTAAATTACGTTGGTAAGGTTTTTGTCGTCGTCGAAAAGATAGGTGTAATCGCCCGCGTTCGACGCGTCGACCAAAACAACGCTTCTGCCGTTTGCGGAGGTTACCGTATCCCACGAGGAAGCAAGCAGTTCTTCGTCAACCTTTACCGAGTACATAGAGGTGCTGAACCCCGATACCGCGCGGGTGTACATGAGCACGCCGTCCTGATAGCGGGTTACCGCATAGGTGCTCGCCCTGCCGACCGCCTTGTCCGCGTCGGGATTGTTGAAAACCGTCTTTTCGTCGGCTTCGCCGATACCGTCTAAAACGAGAGTGCCGCAGTTGACGTATTTGGGGTCTTTCGCGGGGTCGTAGCCGTCCTCGGAGGTCTTGTAAACTTCCTTGAAGTATTCGCTGTAATCAATCGCGCCCGTGTCGTAGGTGCGCTTCGCGTCAGCCGTTACGGTGTAAACCTGATTGTATTTCGAGGTTGAGTTGAGCATGAAGTCGGTGACTTTCATGGTGTAGAACACGCGGGGGTTGGTCACGTCGGTCTTGTCGAACACGACGCTGTCCGCGTCAACGTTGTACGCAAGAAGGGTGTTTTCGCCCGTCTTTGTATTCACCGAGTGAATGTTGGTGTACTTCGAACCGTTGTTGAAATAGTCCTCTTCCTTAGCAACGTACATAAGATAGACGGTGCCGTCAACCTCTACATAGCGGTACTGTGCGGTCGCGTCGGTAAGCTGGACGTAATAGCTTTTCATTGTGCCCGTGCCGTCGAGCTTTGTACTCTTGAAATCGAGGTTGGAATTTAAAGTTTCACCATCGCTGTTTTTATCGGTCGAGGGCGTCGAGTAATAGACGTAATCGCCGTAGACGTAAATGCCCGCGTCGTTGTTGCCCGAGTAGGCAATGTTGGGAACTACGGTCTGGACGGACGAATATTTTCTCGCTTCGAAATCGGTCTTGGAAATGCGCATAATCGCGCCCTTTACGACCGAGCCGAAGGTATTGTCGGCGGTGTTCGCCTCTTTACCGTTTATAAAGTAAATATAACCGCCCTTTTCTACGGCAAAGCCGCCGTTTGACACCGCCTTGTCGGTCGTGGAAACGTAATCGAGGGGCTTTGATTTGTGATAACCGCTGCACGCCGAGACAAGGAAAAGCCCGAGCGAGATAGCCGCCGCGGCGGAAAAACATATGATTTTAGTGATAATCTTGCGCATATTAAACTCCAAACGAAGTTGATGATTATAATTTTCGTTTTTTAGCTTTTTTTATTATATACTAATCGGAAAGTTTAAGCAATAAATTTCGGCTGGATTTTAACGAAAATTTCTTAAAAGGAGGCTTTTATTACGGAAAAATTCGCACTGTTGAACTTATTACAAGCGCTGAACACGATTTCACCCCCGTCGAAGGGCAATAAAGAGACTGCCGCCGAAGAACAAGCGCCGCCCGAGCCCGCGAAAACCGACGGCTACAACGCCATGGCAAGCGTGCTCGAACGGCACGAACAAATTGCAAACAGAGTCCGCGCGAAAAATTAGAACGCCCGCGGCGGAACCGCGGGCGTTTGCCCTTATTTCTTTGCGTGAAGTCTTACGTGGCGGGGAAGTCCGTTAACCCAAAGCGGGGTAATCTCCGCTTGTATGAGCGGCAGTATATAATGGACAAGCTCGGGCTTGACGTTCGTTCCGTCCTCGGTTATCCATTCGAGGGGCACCTTCTTTTCCACGTTCGCGATATCGTGTACGTCCGCAACTTCGGTTATACACATATACGGGTCGTCGGAAACGCGCTTTAAGGTTATGACTATGCCCGTCTTGCCCTCGAACGCCGCCTTGACGCCCGCGCCGCCGCAGTTGAACGCTTCGGTCACGTCAATTCGCGCCTGTATGTGCGCGGCGCAGCGTTGAAGTGACGAAAGCTCGATTGCCCTCGTCTTTACCCCGTATTTCTCGGCGACCTTGCCCGCAAGGAAGCGCGCCGTGCCCGCAAGCTGTTTATGCCCGAACGCGTCCACGTAGTCGACGTGGTCGGAAAGCTCGCAGACATATCTGCCGTCGGCGCTTTTCACGCCTTCGGAAACCGCGATTACTATCGAGCGGTTTTCCTTCAAAAGCTCGCCCATTCTTGCGACGAATTTATCGACGTCGAACACCTTTTCGGGAAGATAAATGTCGTCCACACCCTCGCAGTCCTCGCCCTTAGCCAGCGCGCACGCCGCGGTCAGCCAGCCCGCGTTTCTGCCCATGACCTCTATCACCGACACCACGGGGTAGTCGTAGACAAGCCCGTCGCGGATAATTTCCTTTGTGGTCGCCGCAATGTATTTCGCCGCGCTGCCGTAGCCCGGCGTGTGGTCGGTTATAGCCAAATCGTTATCTATCGTCTTGGGCACGCCGACGAAGCGAATGGGGCTGTTTATCTTCTTGCCGTAGTCGGTGAGGCGCATAATCGTATCCATGGAATCGTTGCCGCCGATATAGAAAAAAGCGAAAATTTCAAGCTCGTTCAAAATCTTGAAAATCTTTTCGTAGACGTCCTCATGCCCCTTTATGTCGGGAAGCTTATAACGGCACGACCCCAAAAAGGACGAAGGCGTTCTCTTTAAAAGGTCCATATCGAGGTCGTTTTTAATTCGCGAAGATAGGTCGACGACGTCCTTGTCGAGAAGCCCCTTTATGCCGTGAACCATTCCGTAAACTATGTCGGCGCCTCTGTCCTTGGCGGTTTTAAAAACGCCGAGAAGGCTCGAATTTATTACGGCAGTGGGTCCGCCCGACTGTCCGACGATTACATTTTTCATTAATTATTCCCCTTTGGATAAATTCTTTTTTTATTATATAACAACGAAGTGTAAAAATCAATAAAAAAATGAAAAATTTTCGCAAAAAAATACCCCGCTTGAAGCGGGGCTTTTGTTTATGCGTTTTTGAAAATGTTCTTTGCGTCGAGTAAACCTACCAAAAGTAAGCAGTCGCCGTTTATCTTCTCGTCGGCTTTCGCCTTGTCGTACATCGCGGTGTCCTTGCTGCCGTCCTCATTTTCAACGGTCAGGAAATCTTTGAGCTCGCCCGCCGAAGGGAATTTGAGAACGATTGCCGTACCTGAATCGGCAAGCGAAAGCTTTGAAGCGATAATAACCTCCCAGTTCTCCGCTTCCTTAATCTGGTCGTCGGTCAGTCCGAGCAATACAAGCGCGCTTTTCGCCTTTTCATTTTCCTTAACGGTAGCGGTGCTTACAGTGTAACCCGCGTCCTCGTAAGCTTTTTTAATTTTGTTTGCCTTGCTGCAACCGCTCAGCGCGAACGCGAGAACGACCACGAGCATTGCCGTAAAGAGTGCCGTGATAACCTTTTTCATAACATACCTCCGAATATTTCTTTATTCTATTATATTACGTTTTTTTTCAATGTCAAGAGAAAAATAAAAGATGCGCATAAAACGCATCTTTGTATTTTTTATCTCTTCGAGAACTGAGGAGCGCGGCGCGCTTTCTTCAAGCCGTACTTCTTTCTTTCCTTGACGCGAGGGTCGCGGGTTAAGAAGCCTTCTTTTTTGAGCGCGGGGCGGCAACCCTCTTCCGCTTGCAGCAATGCGCGGGCAATGCCGAGACGGATAGCGTTTGCCTGTCCGGTGTAACCGCCGCCGTAAACGTTGACGAGCACATCGTATTTGCCTTCTACGCCCAAAAGGGTAAGGGGCTGTTTAACTACATACTGCAAAACGCCCTGAGGAAAATAATCCTCGAAAGCTCTGTCGTTTATTTCTATAACTCCCGTTCCGGCGGGAACAAGACGTACGCGGGCGATTGCCTTTTTACGTCTGCCGGTTCCCCAGAATTGAAGCTTTTTCTTTAAATTAGCCTTTGCCATAAATTAACCTCTTCCTCTTACCTTAATATAATTTGAGTTCTTCGGGCTTCTGTGCCGCGTGGTTGTGTTCCGCGCCCTTGTAAACGCGAAGCTTCTTAATCATATCTCTGCCGAGAGAATTCTTGGGAAGCATACCCCTTACGGCTTCATAAACGGCGAGGTCGCTCTTTTCGGCAAGCATCTTCTTGTAGGATATCTCTTTAAGTCCGCCGATATAACCGGTGTGGTACCTATAAAACTTATCATCAAGCTTCTTGCCCGTAAGAACAACTTTGTCGCTGTTTAACACGATTACGAAGTCGCCTGTGTCTACGTTGGGCGTAAACGTGGGCTTATTCTTACCGCGGAGTATGGCAGCCACCTTGGACGCAAGTCTGCCTAAGGGAATGCCCGCGGCGTCTACAACGTACCACTTTCTTTCAACTGTCTCGGCTTTTGCCATATAGGTTTTCATTGTTAACTCCTTATAATTAGTTCACAAAATTTGCAAAAACAAATTTATAATAATTGTAAAGTATTTTTTTCGCTCGAAGCGTAAACTTATTTTATTATTTTATATAATTTCTGTCAAGTCGTTTTGAGTTGCGTTTACAAAGTTTTTTATAATTTTTAAAATATTTTTCTATAAGAGTTTTTTATACAGGTTGAAGTACTCTTCCGCTATATCTTCCCAGCCGACGTATACCCGAGAAAGCGCGCCGCCGGCGGCGCGCTTTCTCTGCGCCTTTTCGGGCGCAGCCAGTATTTTTAAAATTTCGTCCGCCCAGATTTTTTCGTCGTTCGCCCAGACGAAACCGCTTACCTCGTTTTCAAGCCGCTCCGCCGAACAGCTTCCCTCAATGGTCGCGACGGGCAGAGAATTTGCCGCCGCTTCTAAAATAACTATGCTCGCGTTGTCGAAAACCGACGGGAAAAGCAGCACGTCGCACGCGGAATAATAGGAAGCGAGCAGTTTTTTGTCGCTCACCGCGCCGACGAATATGACGTTGTTCTCTATGCCGAGCTTGCTTGCAAGCCCCCTCAAAGTCTTTTCGTACTCGCCGTTTCCGACGATAACGAACTTAAACTCCCCTCCGCGCTTTTTGACCTCGGATAAAACCCTCAGCGAAAAATCGACGTTCTTGGTCGCGACAAGTCTGCCGACGTACGCGAACGCAAAAGTTTTATCGAGCCCCAAATCCCCGCGGATTTTCTTTGTGACTTCCGCGTCCGCGGTTTCGGGGGTCATGCTCGACGCGTTGGGTATTACAAGCACTTTGTCGCAGTGTTCGTATCCGTACTCTCTCAGCGTTTCGACCGTGCCGCGCGACACCGTGGTTATCGCTCCGCAACCGTTTATGCACTTCATAATGTAGTTCATCATGAACTTTCTCAAAGACTTGCTTTTAAGCCGCTTTTCGAACTCGTCACGAAACTTCGTGTGCATAGTAAAAACGACGGGCACCGAATACTTGCGCGCAATCTTCAACGCGTATCTGCCGAGCGTGAACGGGCTGTGCAGATGTATCACGTCGAAGCCGCCCTTTTTAATGAGCTTTTTAACTCTGCCGTCAAACGCGGGCACCGCCGCGCGGTAATTCCCGTTCGAGCGTACCGAGCGGCAGCGGTGTATATTTACACCCTCCACCCCGACCCTCTCGGGATAATCGGGAACGAGCAGCTCCATTTCCCCGAAGCCCTTTTCTTTAAACGTGCGGGCGAGCCCCACGGCGACCTCGATAGGTCCGTCGAGATTCGGGTAGAAACAGTCCAGAACTTCCAAAACTTTCATTGATTTTCCTTTAAATGCGGGAACCGCGTGCAAAGCAGCCCGAAAATCTTCTTCGCGCACTCCTCGGCGCCGTATTCCGAATGGTGCGCCTCGGCGGCTTTTTTATAGGGCTCCAAAAGCGCGGGGTTTTTTATAAACTCCTCGATTTTGTCGACCACCTTCGAGGGCTTGAAAATCTTCATTGCGCTGCCCACAGTATTTATATAATATTCGCCGTTGTATCTCTCGATACTCGTCGCATATTTCGTTATTATGTGCGGCAGACCGAAAAAGCAGGGCTCGGAGGTCATGCTCGCGCCGCTTTTGCCGCAGAATACGTCTGACGCCGCGAGCAGCTCGAACATATTGTCCGAAAGCCCGACGGGGCGAAAATCCGTATTGCCCTTGCTTTTCGATTTCAAAAACTTTTTATACAGCTTTTCGTTCTTTCCGCAGACCGGAATAAGCGTGACGGGCAAGTCGCGCTCCAAAATTATTTTGCAGATTTTTTCCATTTTGCCGAGCCCGTAGCCGCCCTCGGCAAGCATAATCGTGAACTTGTTTTCGTCGAGCCCGAGTTTTTTTCTGAGCTCCTTTTTGCTTTCGGTCACCTCGAACGCTTCCTTCCTGATAAGAAAGGGAACGCGCACCAGATTGTCCTTGTTGAACCGTCTTTTATGGCGTTTAAGCGCGCGCTCGTAGCCCGTGGTCGCGGAAACGAGCAGTAAATCGCAAGGGTATCTGTACATCGGATTTACTATAATGTCGGGGAAGTAAACCGCCGTAAGGGGCTTGGACTTGCAGTGCACGGCGTAATAGTTGGTCGCGAAATGTGTGCTTACGACCAAATCGGGGCGAAGCTCGTCCATGTACTTTATGCCGCGGCTTTTCGAGCCCGGCTTCATAAAGGTCATTGCGCCCCACATTGAAAGCCATGTGCCGAAAAAATCCATGGAAAAGGTCTGGATATGCCCGTACAACGTGCATTTGTTGGCTTTGACGACGTCGTTTTGCATAAGTCTGTCCACCGCAGCAAGCTTTTTGTCGCCGCTTTCGGTGAAAAACTGCGAACGGACGCACTCAACTTTATCGCCGTACATTTCTTCGAATTTGTCGGCGATGCTGTTCATTGGCATAATATGTCCGAAGCCCGCTTCGGCATACGGAAATATTACTCTCGGCTTTTTCATTTCTGCTCCGATTTCTTTTGTTTTTTATTTCTTATAAGCTTCCGCACGAAGTCGAAAGCGGTTATGAATATTCCTATTACTATATAGACGTAATAAACGCCGAAGCGCCAGGCGAACATAGTCCAGATAAGCACGCCGCCCGCAAGCGTGGAAAACGCCGCGGTGAGCACGCCCTCGATAACGCCCGAGCTGCCCGGCGTGGGAACCACGGACGAGCTCATTGTTGCGTAAATGTTAAGCGCCATTACGGTAAACATTACGGTTATTCCGTCGGCGTCGGTGAGCCCCGCGAACATCTTCATTATGAAATACGGAAACGCGAACGTCAGAAAAATTTCGACGAAACACAAGAGTATCAGCATAATAAACTTGAACGGACGGCGGGACATAATCGTAAACGCCGAGCGGAAGTCGTGCACAATCTTTTCAACTTTATAGAGGGCGCGCATGGGGTTTTTGACTATCTTTACCTTACAACCCAGCCCTATTATCCCTTTGACGAGCGCCCGCGAAAATTTCGGAAGCACGACGAAAAGAATTACGAGCACGGGTATGAACATGTTCACCACAAGCCCTATCCAGCCGCCTATCAGTAAAAGAAGCTTTATTGAGTGGTCTTGCGAGGCGAGTATGCCCGAATACGCCGCCATAAACGAAAGGCTTATGATTATCCAGCAGAACATCCACGCGAAGTATTTAATCATTATGACCGCGCTGGACGTGCCGCCCGTAAGCCCCTTTTTGTTCAGATAATAAATCTGCATGGGCTGACCGCCCGTCGCGAACGGGGTCACGTTGTCATAGAATTTGCCTATAAACGCAACCTTCATGCCCGCGCGGAAATGACACTTGCCCGTAGTCGTCTTTAATATGACAACGTATTCCAGCCACATTGCAAGAAAAATCGCTGTCAGCACGGCAAGAGTTACGACGGCGAAGCGCCAGTCGCTTGCCGCAATCACTTCGTCGAAAGATTTGACGTCGTCGCCCATTTCGTAGACGACCTTGAACATCATGAAGATGCCCAGCGCAATAGCCGCGAGCAACAAAACGGGGGCGACCCACCCGAATTTTTTCTTTTTGGGCGGTTCGACCTCGTGCATATTTTCGACGGAAAACTCTTCTGGTATCTCCGCCTCTTGTTGTTCGTTTTTGTTATCAGACATAATTTATTTTAAAATCGCTTTAATGCGCTTTATACCCGCGGAAACGTTCTCCTGCTTGGCTATTTTAAACGTGCCGAGCTCGCCCGTGGACGCGACGTGGGGACCGCCGCAGATTTCCTTTGAAAATTCCCCTATCGAATAGGTCTTTACGACCTCGCCGTACTTACTGTCGAACACGCCGACGAAACCGCCTTCCTTCGCTTCTTCGAGGCTCATTTCCTTCATAACGACGGGAACGTTCTTTTCAATCTGGGCGTTGACCAGCTTTTCGACCTCCGCAACCTCTTCGTCGGTCAGTTTTCTCGCAAAGTTGAAGTCGAAGCGCAGTCTTTCCTCGTTGATGTTGCTGCCCTTCTGCTGAACGTCGGGCGAGCAGACGATTTTAAGCGCCGCGTTCAAAAGGTGTGTCGCGGTGTGATAGCGTGTCGCCGCCTCCGAATGGCTTTCGAGTCCGCCCTTGAACTGCCCCGCGGCGAGCACGCGGCTTTTTTCGCGGTGCTCTTTAAAGGCTTCGTCGAAGCCGTTTTTGTCGACGGTCAGTCCGTGCTCGGCGGCGAGCTCCTCGGTGAGCTCCAAGGGGAAGCCGTAGGTGTCGTATAGTCTGAACGCCTGCTTCCCGCCGATTACGCTTTCCTTGACGTAAGCGGGGTTACTCTTCGCCATGAACTCGTTCTTGCGTTCGAGGGAGATCACGCACTTGTCGAACTCCCTTATGCCTTGCGCAAGGGTCGCTTCGAATCTGTCCGCCTCTCTCTTGATTTCGTCGAGGATATATTCCTCCTTCTCCAAAAGCAGGGGGTATGCATCGCCGTAAATTTTTTCTATGAATATTTTTGCCGCGCCGAGCATTGCCGAACTCTCGATACCGAGCTGACGGCAATAGCGGATAGCCCTTCTCATCAGCCTTCTCAAAATATAGCCCGCGCCCGTGTTCGAGGGAAGTATGCCCTGCGCGTCGCCGATAAGCATTACCGTAGTGCGCGTGTGGTCGGCGATAATGCGCATCGCCTTTCTGTCCTCGCCGCCGTCGGAGTACTTCTTGCCGCTCACGCGTTCGAGCTCCTCTATAACGGGCAAAAACAAGTCGGTCATATAGCCGTCGGAAAGTCCGTTTAAAAACAACAGCATTCTGTCGAAGCCGAAGCCCGTGTCTACGTTCTTGTTTTCGAGGGGCTCGTAGCCCGTCTCGGTCTTTTTGTACTGCATGTAGACGTCGTTGCCTATCTCGACGTAGTCGTCGGGGAACACGGGGTTTTTCTTCTCGACGTCGAGCGGGTAGAACCATTCGTTGTCGGGTCCGCAGGGCGTGCCGACCGTGCCTTCGAGCTCCCACCAGTTATCCGACTTCGGAAGATAAAAAACGTGCTCGGGAAGCACGCCCGCTTTTTCGAGCAGCTTCGCCGTTTCGCTGTCGCGCGGCGCCGCGGAGTTGCCCTCGAATACGGTCGCGCAAAGCTTGTCCTTGTCGAGCCCGAACACCTTTGTAAGCATCTCGAAGCTCCACGCGGTTTTTTCGGTTTTGAAATAGTCGCCGAGCGACCAGTTGCCCATCATTTCGAAAAACGTGAAGTGGGAAGCGTCGCCGACGGCGTCTATGTCGACCGTGCGCACGCAGCCCTGCACGTTGCAAAGGCGCTTGCCCTTCGGGTGCTTCCGACCCAACAGATAGGGCATAAGCGGCTGCATGCCCGCGACGTTGAACATAACGCCCGTGCTGCCGTCGCCTATCAATGATACCGCGCCGATATTGACGTGACCCTTGCTTTCGTAAAATTCAATCCATTTCCGTCTTAATTGTGCCGATGTAATTTTCATATATTTATCCTTATTTCTTATTAATGGTATATCCGTCTTTGCTATCCTTTATAATATAACCCGCTTCGTCGAGCCGTGCGCGAAGTTTGTCCGCCTCAGCCCAGTTTCTCTCGGACTTAGCCGTCCAGCGCAGCTCGGCAAGCTTTTTAATATCTTCGGGGATATCCTCGGGATTCTTTTTCTCAACCTCCGCAAGGTATTCGTCCGCGCCCTTTTTGAAAAGCCCCAACAATGAATATGTTTTGCGTAGCTGGTAAATATCCTCCGCCGCGCTTTTGTCGTTTGCCGAAAGCTTTTTGGAAACGTCCTTGAAGATACCGAACAAATCGGACAACGCGAGCGCGGTATTGAAGTCGTCGCTCATGACCGCGTCGAAGCGCGCGTCAATCTGCGGGTTACCCGCCTTGCCCTTGCCGAACTTTTCTTCGACGTTCTTTATAATCTTGTAAAAGCCCGTAAGATGCTTTTCCGCCTCGGCAAAAATGCCGTCGGTCAGATTTATGTCGTTTCTGTAATTAGTTTGAAGCAGCGCGAATTTAATCGCCTCGTTCGTGTACTTTTTCAGCAAGTCCTCCAAAAGAAGGCTGTTGCCGAGGCTTTTGGACATCTTCTGTCCGTTGACCTTTATAAGTCCGTTGTGCACCCAGTACTTTGCAAACTGCTTGCCCGTAAGGCTTTCTGTCTGGGCAATCTCGTTTTCGTGGTGAGGGAAAATCAAATCGCGCCCGCCGCCGTGAATGTCTATCTGCTCGCCGAACGCCGTCTTGTTCATTGCCGAGCACTCTATGTGCCAGCCCGGTCTGCCCTCGCCCCACGGCGAAGCCCAGCTTATTTCGCCCGCCTTTGCCGCCTTCCACAGCGCGAAGTCGGCGGGGTTTCTCTTCTCGTCGTTGTTGTCCACGCGCACGCCGTCGAGCATATCCTCGACCGAGCGGTTGGAAAGACAGCCGTAGCGCTTAAAGCTCGTCACGTCGAAATACACGTCGCCGTTTGCGGCGGGGTATGCGTGTCCGCTTTCTATAAGCCTCGAAATAAAGTCGATTATATTGTCTATATTCTCCGTCGCTTTTAGCCATAGCGTAGGCTCGCCCACGTCCAGCTCCGCCATGATTTTGTCGATTTTGACTATCATGTCCGCGGCGTACTTGTCCGCGGGTATGCCCGTCTCGCGGCTTTTTGCGATTATTTTGTCGTCGACGTCGGTATAATTGCGGGCGTACGTCACGTTAAAGCCCTGCTTTTCGAGGTACTTGCGCATTATGTCGTATATAAGCGCCTGATAGCCGTGCCCGATATGCGCGTCGCCCGAAACGGTAATTCCGCACGCGTACATTTTGACTGCGTTTTTGTCGAGCGGGATAAATTCTTCCTTCGTGCGCGTAAGCGTATTGTAAATTTTCAATGTAGCTCCTTATTTTCGGAAATTTTTACGACCTTTGCGGGCACGCCGACCGCCGTCGCGTGCGGAGGAACGCTTTTTAAAACGACCGCGCCCGCGCCGATTTTGGCAAAGTCGCCTATCGTGATATTGCCTAAAACCTTGGCGCCCGCGGAGATGACGCAGTATCTGCCCACCGTAGGGTGGCGTTTGCCCGTTTCCTTGCCCGTTCCGCCGAGGGTACAGCCCTGATATAAAACCGTGCCCTCGCCGACCTCGGCGGTTTCGCCTATCACCACGCCTTCGCCGTGGTCAATGAACACGCCGGGCGCGATTTTTGCCGCGGGGTGGATTTCTATGCCCGTGAAAAACTTGCACGTTTGCGAAACTATCCGCGCGAGCAGTTTAAGCTTTATGCGGTACAGTCCGCCCGCAAGTCGGTGCATGGATAGGGCATGAACGCCCGAATAGGTCAGTAAAATTTCGAATTTGTTTCTTGCGGCGGGGTCGTTGCGCTTTGCCGCTTCGATATCCGCCCTTAACCGTTTGAAAAGCATAGTATATTCTATGCCTTATTTATTATAAGTTTTACGGTTAATAATTGCAAGCAATTTCATTCACGAATATCCGCCTACGACGGCTTAAAAATAGGCAATGTAAATTTTTCACATTTTATTTAAATACTTTGTTAAAAAATTTGAAAATAGCCTTGACTTGCATGGAAAAAAGTGTTATTATAGATTTGTAGAATAAATCAAGTGAAAAATTTTAACACGGAGTAATTATGAAACGGGAAAGAATTGAAGAAATAGCCGAAATTCTCGACAAACGCGGTAAAATGACGCTCGAACAGCTTGAAGAAGTGTTCCCCAACGTCTCGCAAATGACGCTGAGGCGCGACCTTTTCCAGCTTGAAGAGGACGGTCGTATTATCCGTATCCGCGGCGGCGCTATGTCGGTCAAAGAAGTTCAGAAGGTTTCCGGCGAAGAGTACACAAAAAAGACGACCATCAACACCGACGCGAAAATAGTAATCGCGCAAAAGGCGGCGGGGCTTATCGACGAGAACTCGTGCGTTTTCCTTGACGGCGGCACGACCGCAATGTATCTTTCCAAGGAAATGCCCGACATCAAATGCCACGTCTTTACAAACGGTCTTGCCGTCGGTATGGAGCTTGCGCAGAAAAAGAATATAAATATAACCATCGTCGGCGGACAGCTTATGCGCGACAACCTCTCCACCGCTTCGCCCGCGGCAAAGGAGTATTTCGACAGAACCAACTTCGAAATCGCCATTGTTTCCGCGACGGCGTTCACGCCCGAGCAGGGTTTTTCGTGCAACAGTCAGGTCGAAAGCGAGCTTTTGAAAAGCGTATTTAAAAAAGCGCGCCACGTCTACATGATGCTCGACAGCTCGAAGATAGGCAAAATAAACCCCTACACCTTCGCAAGGCTGGAAGATATCGACGTGCTCATTACAGACGACCACTTCCCCAAGGAATACAAGCTTTTATTCGAAAACGAAGATATAGTTGTTATGTAACAGACAACCATAGAGATTAAAGCAAGGACGAGAAATACGTCCTTGCGTTTTTATTAAATTACTGTAATTATCCCGACACTTTCAGAGGTTGTAAAATGGCGCAAACAATAAAAAGTTTAAATGAAATGCTGAAAGACATTCAAGTTGAAGGCTTTCAGCTTAGAAAATTGAAGAGAGGACTCTATGCCGGATACAATTTAGCTTATGGCGTTGTAGACGACAAAATCGAAATAGGATTTAAAATTCTTTACCAAAAGGAAAATGACCCTAATGCAAAAAATGCAATTGAACAAACTATAAAAGATAATATCGAATATGTCAGAACCATTAACTTAAACTATTCCCCGAAAGGCAGTTCGCTTATAAAATTAATAGATTTGGAAGGAATAGTTTATTTGGTTGGATATGAGGTAAACGGCATATCGATTGAATTTGAAGTCGACCAATGCAGTTTCGATCACGAGGGTATTTTTTACACCCGCGCGGAAGTGAACAAGATGATTAAAAAAGCGATAAAATTATATGTAAAGAAAATAAATATTATTTTGAGAAATAAGCATTTCAAGCTTGAAAGTTATAAACTGCAAGACGAATTCGAAGCAGTTAATGTTAGTGAAATTGACTGTGTCCACTATGTAACATTATCGGGAAAAGCGTATGGCAAAGACTGTAATTTTACCGTAAGGGATTTTGAAACCGAAAACATCAGAAAACGATTAAAAATCGAACTTAAAAAAATAAAAGCATAGCGCACTATACTTCGCAAGCGAATATAGTGCGCTGTTATTTTGCTTAATCCGACCATTTGTGCTTTTCAAGCGTCCTGTCCTTCACGTCGTCATAATACTCGAAGTATCTGGCGCGTATCTCGTCGATTGACATTTCGGGGTTTATAAGCCCCAGCATTTCGTCAAGCTCCTCGGGCGAAAAGTCCGAAAGACAGAATTCGCCGTCAAACGCTTGCGCAAGCTTCATTAAATCCCAACCCGTAGCTTTCATGCTCAACCCTTCTGCTCCTTGGCTTTTTCAAGCATTTCAAGGTTCTTCGCCATGTCGCAATCTCTGTCCGAATAGCTGTAATAGTATGTCGTGAGCGAATCCGCCACGCCGCCGAAGCCGTTGATTTTGCCGCTCCACCGCTCTTTGAAATTATAGAAGCGGAAAAGCCCGTTTTCCCAAAGTCTGAAAACGACTATTACGCCGGGATCTTCCTCGGTGCCAACCCATTGGCAGTTGTCCGAAGAGTTCGCCCGCCTCAGCATTTTAAGCGACGCCTCGTCCGAGTTCGCGACTTCGGTATTCAGCGTCATTATTATAAAATAACCGCCCTCGTCCTCTTCCACGATATTAGCGCTTGCGACGATGTTTTCGGCAAGGATATTGATGTTGCCGCGAATCGTAACGTTGTCCTCGCCCGCGGTGTTGACTATATCCTCTTCGATTTTCTCCGGCGGGATAAATTCCGACTTCTTCATTACGATGTCGGGCTTGCCCCAGTCCTTGCCCGTCGCCCAGTCGCATTCGAGCATGTTGCAGCTCAGCGTTTCGTCATACTTGTCCGAAATGCGTATATTGTCGCCCTCGAATCTATATAGCAAGTCCGTCTTATCGGTAAATCTCAGTCGCGCGCTTTCGAACAAGCCCTTGAACGTGCCGACAATACCGCTCGACTCCTTGACCTTCTTTATCGTATAGTGATAGCGGTAACCGCAGGTATTCTCGCTTTCGTTAACCCTTAAATAGTATTCTTGTTTAAGCGCCTTGGCAGAACCGTTGCTTCCGAGGTCGGTGTCGCCCTCCTGATGGCTGAAAAACGCATACTTGTCCAGCGTCCTTTCGTTATAGCATGCATACGCGTAAAGCTTAGCCGCCGCAACCGACGCCGCCCTGACCACTTCGGGGTCCTCGTTGTCGACTTCTCCGTCGGCGGTTTTGTGCCTTTCCGCAACCGCCTTATATTCCGCGACAGCCTGTTTCGAATACTCCTCGTAAGCGGGCTTCTGTTCGGGATGAACATTGATATCGCGCATTATTTCGCCGTTGTCGATTTCGACGTCCGTACCCTTACAGCCCGCAAGACAGGTGCAAACGAATACAATCGGCGCTATCAATACAGATAAAACCTTAAAGATTTTTTTCATATACATAATTTTACCATAAAATAGCATTTTTAGCAAGCTATTTGTGTGATTTGACTGTGAAATGTAATAATAAAGAGTGACTTGTGTCACTCTTTATCCTTTGTATCCATAAATTTAACGAATTTAATGAAATCGCGGTATTTGCCGTCGGTTTTCTGCGCGCGGGGAATATTTCCCACCGCCTCGAAACCGAATTTATTATAGAGTATAATCGCGTTTACGTTGTCCTTTGCCGTTTCTAATTCGAGCTGGGCATATCCGACCTTATCCGCAAAATCGAGCGCAGTCGATAAAAGCGCGGAACCCAAGCCTTGCTTCCAGAACTCCTTTTTAACGGCAATGCCGAGCTCGGCGCGGTGACTGTATTTAGTCTTATCCGAAATACCTTGCACCGAGCAGGTTGCAATAATCGCTTCGTCGAGATACGCGGCAAGCATTATTTTTCCGCGCGCCTTCTCGTAGCCGAGCAAAATTTCCTGTTCGGTATCCAAATCCAAAGCCGCAACCTCGTCCGCCGTAAGCGAAAGATTATCCGTTTCGGAAAACACCGTTTTCATAAATTGCAAAACCAAATCCGCTTCGCTTTCGTTGACCGATTTAAGTGTAACCGCGGTACCGTTTTTCAGCGTTACCTGCTTCGCTTTCATTTTCATAGCCGTATTATATCACAATATACGGCGAAATGCAATAAATTATTTTAAATTTTATCGATAACACCCGAAAACAAAGTTACGTCGTTTGAGTCCGTAATTATAAACCCGAACGTCTTGTCTACCGCGAAGTCCTCGTAAATTATTTGGTATTCGGGTCCCGCCGAGGTTGCTCCGTCCATCGCGATAACCGTCACCGCCGCGCCCTCGATTCCTTTTTTGTCTACCGTCAAATCGGTGATGTGCCGAACGCTGCCGCAATAGCACTCATCGTCCGAAAGGTTGGAAAAATCGCAGCTCCGCTCGGGAGAAAAAATTCCGGGGTCGTTGAACAAATTCTCTATGCCGAAGTTCTTTGACAGCATTTCTTTGATTTCGCTGTCGTACTTCGCTTTGAATTCGGGGAAAAGACAGCGCGTGAAGTACTGCACTTTGTTTTCCTTATCGACCGCGTTATAGTCCTTCAAGGCATTGACGGCGTAAATATTTTCGCTCGTGAACACCTCGCAAAGGGAATATCCGTCGTTCGGGACAATGAATTTTATCTTGTAACCGTCGTAGGTACTTGTAAAAAACGAGGAGTATTTTTCTGTTTTGTAAACTTTGCCCGACTTATAATAGCCTTCCAAAAGCTTTGTATTTCTCTTCGTTCCGTCGGCGTTGACGAATTCATATTCACTGCCCGTAAAGCTCAAATCGTCGCCGCGGTCGTTCCAGATAGTTTTGAGGTACAGCGTGTTTATAAGCGCGAACAATGTTTCCTTTTTTAAGTTGAAATCGGTGTCTATAACGCCCTTGGTCTGTTTCTTTACGAAATTTCGCACCGCTTTGTTCGCCGCGATATTGTCGTTTTTGAAGTCCGCCGAATAGGAATACGCGTAATAATATTCTGACAGCGCGTCTATGCACTGCGTTTTGACGAGCGTGCCCTCGTTCACCCACAGCGAATTAGACGGCAACGACACTCCCGTGACTTTGCCATCGGATTTGTGCTCCGCGACCAAAGAATTGTACAGCACGGGAAAATTTTCCCTCAGCTGTCCGATTGTCACGCCGAGCGCGTCCAGAATTTGCGCGCGGGTATCCCCGTCCGCACATTCGGCGGCAAGCGACAGCGCCATATAGACCGACACGGGCGAAACGGCTATATTGTCCCCGGTTTTGTCCGCGTACGCGTATGAAGCGAAATCGGCTGCAAACCTTTCGGCTTTGTCTTTGAACTGCCCGAAGCCGTCGGACGTAATCTGCTCCCATGAAACCGGCGCCGTTTTTTGCGGTTCTCCTAAAAGAGTGCTTTTGCCCGCGTTGCAGGCGGTCAGTGAAAATGCGCACAGCGCCGCGCACGCGGCAGCCGCAAAGGGTTTTAAAAGCTTCATATTTTCCTCCTTGTCTATATTAAAAACGATTTAAAGGTCGCCTTTGTCCCGCAAAATATAATTTTTGCTTTCGAATTTCGCACCGTACCGTGTAGTATATTCACTTGTTCCGTAAAATTTAAACTTGCACTTTTCTATAACTCTGCGCGAACGGTCGTTATGCGTAAAATGCCCGCAAGTCACGATTTCGCAGCCGAGCCCGTCGAACATATACTCAATCACCGCTTTGACCGCCTCGGTCATGAGTCCGCGCCCCCAGTAATCCTTGGACAAAACGTAGCCTACCTCGTTCACGTTTTTATCTGTGATTTCCTTGCCGTATTCGCTTTCTCCGGTCTTTTCAATTCCCACCGAGCCTATCACCTTTCCGCCAAAGACAATTGCAAACGTACGGTGCTCCGTTATAAACATATCGAGAATTTTTTTGCTTTCCTCGATGCTTTCGTGGTGCTTCCAGCCCGCGCATTCGCCCACGCCGTCGACCTTTGCGTAATCGTACAAGTCGTTCAAATCCCCTTCCTCGAAGGGTCTTAAAGTAAGTCTGTCGGTTGTAAGCACAACCCCTCTGATATCAACGTCCTCTAATTTCATGCTTTCATGATAACACGGTCTTTTAAAAAAATCAAGCCCCGCCGAAAGCGCACTTCCCATAGGGAATTAAAAAACTAAATTATTAAGAGTTATACTTTCAAGCAAGGACAAAAGCTCTCGAACGATATGTTCGAGAGCTTTTTACTACAAACCTTTTAGAAAGATAAATTGAAATTTACCGTTTACGTATTGCGTTCTTCGTCGCTGTTAAAATCTACTTTGAAATGTCCGTCTTCGTACTCAACGTAGAAAACGGATTCGTCGTCTAACCAAGCGCAAAACGCACAATCTTTGGCGAAAGATAGTGAGATATTTTTTGTGTCAATGTTCGCTTTGACTTCCTGTTGCGTATACGGCTCGGCACGCAAATTTTGAGCATTGAGATATTTTGCCGTCTCAGTAGAAATTCTATCGACGATTATGTTATAGCGACTTGTAAAGTCTTGCAAAAAGCTGGCAATTTTTTCGATATATTCGGGCTTAATATCTATGTGGTTATCAAGAAACATTTTGTCGTTCATGTCGACTATTACTCGAATATTGTCAACCGTACCGTATGCATTTGCTTTAAACATGCCGAATGCCGAAAAAAGCACATCTTCTTTTATAATGAATTTTATGTCGTTGATTAGCACAGTATTTATGCCACCGTCATTTTCTAAAGCACTTTTTTCCATATCGTCATAATTAATAGTAACTTTATGCACTTTCGGCTGCTTCTTTTTCTTTTTGAAAAAATCAAATAGTCCCATAGGTTTCCTCCGTTAAATTACTGTTTATCGTACAATTATTATATCACGAAAAATGAAAGAACGCAACCGATTGAATTTTGCGGGAAATATAAAACATATCTATATCTCACTAGGCTACGAGTAGCCTAATTCGTCCACGCCTAAAATACAGTAGAAAAGGTATGGCTTTATGCCATACCTTTTCTATTGCCTACGGCTTACTTAATATTCCCTATGGGAATTACGGTAAGGCGGGGCGCTTCAAATTATTTTTGCCTTGTAAGGTAAGTTTTGAAAAGCAGCTTCAAATCTCTCTCGTCGAGGTGCGGGTATATCTTGTCTATATCGAGGTTGCTGTCCTTGTTTTCGCAGTAATCGACGACTATTTCGTGCCAACAGTCGCTGTCAACGTAGCTTATCAGCTCCTCGTCGATAACGCCTTGCTTCGCCTTTTGCATGAAAATTCTGCTTATTTCCTGCTCGTCGGCGAACGGAAGCAAGTGGGCAAGTTTCAGCTCCTTGAACGGCTCACCGTTGTTGCCGGCAATCTTTTTCATTAAAAGCGCAATATCCTTTTCGCCGAGGAAGGGCAACACTTTCTGCATTTCGATTTCCAAATCGCCGTCCAGAAATTGAAGCGTCAGCTCGTGCAGGCTTTCTTCGTCGAGGAAGGGCACCATACCGAGAATTTTATCGCCCTTGGTCTTTTCTTTCTTCTCTTCTTCTTTTTCGGGCGTAACCGTCTTGGTTCCGTCCTTATAGACGTGAGTTGTAAAACCGTTTGCGTGATACTCGTAAACGGGATTATCCTTGTTTCTCTCGGCACGCTCGCGGCGTCTTTTCTCGTTATCGTCGACGAATCTGGTGACGTAAACCTGAATTTTATCGTTAATCACCGTTTCAAGCCCTTCCAGCTTGTCGTCTATAAGCTTGCCTAATTCGTTGAGCTTGGCGCCCATTGTTTCAAAATCCTTTTGCCAGTCCTTCAATTTAATTACCTCCTTTATACTTGTTGAATAAATAAAGTTTTTCGCTTTCGGTTAACTTGACGGAAAGCTCGCCCAAATCGGTAGGAATTTTCCCTTCCTTAACCGCCTTCAAGATTACGGTACGCTCGGCGGGCGAAAACTGATACAAAACGTCGGGCAAAATAACGTTCAGCTTACCCGTTATTATGCTTTGCACGACAAAGTTGCGGCTGTGCCCTTTGAAGATATCTTCGGGCTCGAACGAAACCGATTGCCCCATGCAAAGCAGTTCCTCGAACGTCACGCCGAAAATTTTACAAAGCTCGGCGAGATTATCCACCGACGGCAAGGTCTGCCCAAGCTCCCAACGCGATATCGCTTGGCGCGATACGAACAAAAGCTCCGCCATTTCGTCCTGACTGAAACCCTTCTGCACGCGCAAATTATGAATATTTTCTCCTACCGCCTGAAAGTCAAGCATATCTTTTTACCACCAAAAAACCGTTTGCTTATTTGTAAACTTATTCTAACACAATTTAAACAACGTTACAAGCAACCGTTAGTTGCGGAAGAAAGGCAAGGCAACGACCTTCTTAACGGCGGCAAGGGCAACCGCCGTTTTGGTCACCGCGACTGCGCGAATACTGCGCAGCGCTCATCTCGCGCGACAAAACAGTACACTGTACTGTTTTGAGAAGTTCGCGCTCG
>CAJTOY010000003.1 GCA_910578195.1 uncultured Christensenella sp.
GGCGCATGAAGCGCCGCCCGCTTTTTTCGGGCAAATTGAGTTTTTATTCGGCTTTTAAATCGAGCGCTTTGTTGACAGAACTCTGTCCCATACAAATGGGCACTATGCCGAACGTGAGCAAGTAAAGCAGAACGTATAACCCGCCTTCGGACGAGCGGCCGAGCATTTCGCCCGATTTCTGCCCGAGACGGTAAGACCAGTAAATCTGGTATATCCCGAACGAAAATACCGAAGCGAAAAACGCGCCGACGCCGCCCATGGTAGCGTGTTTGGGCGCAAGCTCGTTACTTGCGTTGGTGAGCGTTACAAACCAGTAAATGTAGTAGATGCCCAGCGTAAGAACGCTGAAAAGCAGTGCGAGAAAGACGTTTCTTTTTTTCATTATGTACTCCTTTTTTTATGTCAATATAGTTTTCTCACGCAATACGCATCGTTCCTCAGCGCCTTGCCCGCGACGTTGAGGAAGGAAAGCAGTCTGTCTATCGAAAAGTTTTGCTGCCTTAACGTATGTTCTTCGAGAAAAATATCATTGATTGCCTTTTGAATACTTTCCTTCGTGCATTCGCCCGCGAATATGCGCGAAAGAATTTTTTCGCCGTATAAACAGGCTTTTTCAATGCGCTCCGAGGTGGTGCTTTTCGAGTAGTCGTAGTGCGCCTTAGAAAAATCGTTGCAGTACGACAAGTCGAGGTCAATCACGGGAACGTCGGTTTTGAACTCCCTGCGGTAGTCGTATCTTGCGTCGAAGTGCAGCACGAACACGAGGTCAAGCTCCTCGCCGTCGGCAAGCGGACGTGAGTTTTTAAGCAGCGGATACAGCGGGATATTGTCCGCCGCCCCGCCGTCGATTGCAAGTCTGCCGTCGACAAAGGACGGAATTAATTTCAAAAACGGGTAGTTGATTGCCGCTTTCAAATACTTTTTCCATATGCGGCTGTAATTGCGGTAAATCCAGTAATACCTCACCGAAAACAGCGGGATATGGCAGACGGGGAAGCAAAGGGGAATTTCGAGGTTGTCGCAATCGTTGCACATTGCGTCGATATAGTCGGAAAGCAGTCCCTTTGCAAACACTTTCCAGAACAGCTCGGCGGGTTTGGTTATTTCTACGCTTTTATACAGCCGCTCGACGTAATCGAGCTTGTCCGTGCAAAGCGCGTATGCGGTGAATATCCCGCCCGACGAGGCGGAAACCAGCTTTATCTCGTCGCGCGAAACGAATTTTAAAAGGGCTTTCGTGAACCCGACCTGATACGCGCAGTTGCTTATTCCGCCGGAGTACGTTATCCCTATTTTTAATTTCCGTCTCCGGCAAAATGTTTTTTTAATTCTTTGACCTTAACGACCGTGTCGCCCAGCTTTTCGAGCGCGGACGACAAAAACTTCACGCCCTCCGCCGCGGGGTTGAGCGTGTCGCCTAACGCTTTTAATTCCTCCGCGGTCTTTTTCCTGAGACTTCCGAGAACGGCAAGACTTTTGTTCAACTCTTCGGGCTTGCGCGCCGATATAAGCTTTTTCAGTATTTCCGCCAAATCGTCGTACCGCCAGCGCACGGAGTTAAGACTGTCCGACGGCATGGCGATTTTCGCATCTTTAACCGCCTTTCTCTCCGAAGAAACGAGCTTCGCGCAGACTTTAAGCTGTTTTACGTTGTTTCTGAATTCGCCGATTACGTCGGTCAGCAACAACAGTCGTTTATTGATGCCTATCAATCCTTTGTATTCGGCTTCTGTAATTCCCATACTTCACCTCAGTAAATATATTTCTATAATTCGACATTATATAGCAATAAATTTACCTTGTCAATACTTTTAAGTAATTTAATTGGTATTATTTAGCCGAGGTAAGTAAAAAAATAGTATATGTTGAAAATAAGGGAATTGCGCGAAGAGGCGCAAATGACGCAAAAACAGCTTGCTGAGAAAATTTCGAACATGCAAAGGAACGTGAGCAACTGGGAGCAGGGGGTCAGCGAGCCCGACTTGCAGACCGTGGAAAAACTTGCGGACGTTTTCGGCGTCACTCTCGACGAGCTGTTCGGCAGGGAACAGTCCGCCGTTCAGCCCGAAACTAAGCTGATAAGCGCGGTGCGCAGACTTGCGCCCGAGCAAAAGGACGCGCTTTTTGCGCTAATAAAAACTTTTATATAATAATGTATATAAGCCGTAAAAACAATTTCGGGATAAACGTTCTAAAAGGAAAAGCTGCGCAATAAAGTATTATACACATAGTTTTTGCGGAGGCGGATATGCTTGATTACAACGTTTACGAGGACATTGCCGGAAGGAGCGGCGGAGATATCTATATAGGCGTGGTGGGACCCGTCAGAACGGGGAAGTCCACGCTGATTAAAAAATTTATGACCGAGCTGGTCATTCCCAACGTCACGGACGCGAATTTGAAAAGCGTCATGACGGACGAACTGCCGCAGTCGGCTTCGGGCAGAAGCATTATGACGACCGAGCCCAAATTCGTGCCCGCCAAAGCGTGCGAAGTCAAGCTTGAAAACGCTTCGGCGAACGTGAGACTTATCGACTGCGTGGGCTTCGTGACTGAGGGCGCGTCGGGCTTCGAGGAGGACGGAAAGCCCCGCCTCGTCAAGACGCCGTGGAACGAAAACCCCGTGCCTTTTACCGAGGCGGCGGCGCTCGGCACCGACAGAGTAATAAGGGAGCACTCGACGATAGGCGTGCTCGTCACGACCGACGGAAGCATCGCCGACATTCCGAGGCAGGGATACGTGGCGGCAGAGGAGAGGACGGTAAGAAGCCTCAAAGAGATAGGCAAGCCGTTTGTAATCGTTCTCAACTGCGCCGCGCCCGATTCCTCTTCGGCGAAGGCGTTGAAAGCCGAGCTCGAAGAAAAATACAACAATTCGGTCATTGCGGTCAACTGCGAAAAAATCGGCGCAGAGGGGCTTTTGGATATTTTGAAGGCGGTGCTTTTCGAGTTTCCCGTGCTGTCCTTCGACGTCAATATTCCCGACTGGATGCGCTATCTTGCGCCGAATTCGAGCGCGGTAGGCGAGCTTTTGGATAAGGTGCGCACGGTTGCGCCGCGCATATGCAGAATGAAGGATTGCAACGCGTTCGACAATCTGCTTGCGGGCTGCGAATACTGGAATCCCGAGACCGCGGTAAACTTAAATCTTTCGGAGGGCAAGGCGGAAATTACCGCGTTTGCGAGAGACGGAATTTTCTTCAACATGCTTTCCGAAATCGCGGGCGACAGCATTTCCGACGAGTGCACGCTCATGCGCTACGTCCGCGGCACAGCCGAGGCGAAGCACAGCTACGATAAAATCAAGGACGCGTTCGAGTGCGCAAAAGTCAACGGTTACGGCATAGTCCAGCCCGACGACGAGGACATGAGCCTCGAACAGCCCAAAGTCGTAAGGCAAGGGGGAAGCGTGGGTATAAAACTCCGCGCGACCGCGCCGAGCTATCACATAGTCAAAATCGACGTCACGGGCGAGGTCAGCCCTATTATGGGCAGCGCCCAGCAAAGCGAGGGCATCGTTCAGGGAATGATGAACGGCTTCGAGACCAACCCCGACGGCATGTGGGAGACGAACGTGTTCGGCAAATCCCTCCGCGGCATGGTCAAGGAAGGGCTTGCGGGCAAGGTGTCGTGCATGCACGACGACACCAAGGCGAAAATGCGCCGGGCCATAACCCGCATTATCAACGAGGGAAAAGGCGGCGTAATCTGTATAATTCTATAAAACAGCGTCTGAGCTTCGCAATACTGCGTTGCGCTGTGTTTTCCCCGCTCGCTTACGCATATAGTAAGCTCGCGTCGGAAAGCCTCGCGCGCCTTGTCTTGCTCGCTTATCCGCTGTTTTGGAAAATATTAATAAAGCCCGCCCGCGCATATATGCGCGGGCGGGTCCGTTTTATTCGCCTTGTTTCTCGTCCCTTGTTTCGAGCAGACTGTCGGGCACGGTCATTTCGCCGTCCGCGCCGTACAGCGCGGGCTCGTCCTTTAAACTCATGATATAGGTGACGTACTGTTCGTCAGTCAGCTTCGCTATTTTCTTTTTCGCCATTAAAAATAACCTCCGCGAGTTGATTGTTCGTTTTAATTATTATGCGCGTACGTCCGGTAATTTATTCCGTTGCCCCCGCAATATTACGCGTGTAACTTTAATTTTTTTAAAATTACCAAAAAAAAATCGTAAATAATATTTACTTTTAATTTAATTTGGTGTAAACTATATAATAGACTTTTTATTAGTATCAAATAACTGCGTTTAAGAGGTGTACTATGCCAAACGATAAAAACGAAATTGAACTGAACGGCGCTCCCAAGAAAGCGGATATTATAATCAAGAATACCCAGAACATAGCGTCGAAGCAGGAAGATTTGAGCGAACAGACCAGGCTTGCGGTTTCGCGTTTAGACGAAGCTATCGAGCTGTTTACGAGGAATAATCAGGATTCGGCTTATATCGTTAAGCAGAGTGAAGAATTATTCGCGCAGCTTCAAAGCGAAAACTCCGCGCTCAAACAGGAGCTTTTGTATCTCGCCAAGCAAAGCGAGAATATTTACGCGGGACTTGCCGAGAAGATAAACGAGCTTTCCGAGCAAGCCAAAACCCGCGAGGAAGCTATGAGCGGGTTTGCCGACAGAATAAACGACGTCGCCGAACAGACCCGCAGAAGCGAGGAAGCGTATACTCTCATTACCGATAAACTCGCGGATATAGCCGAGCAAAACAAGCGCAGTGAAGAAATGTATTCCGAGCTCAGCGGCAAGCTCGCGGCGGTAAAGACCGTCGGCGCGGTAGAAAGAGTCGTGCCCGCCGAGGTCGACCTTACGGCTGTGCTCGACAAACTGAACGCGGTTTCAGAGCAGATCAGAAGAAACGACGCTGCCGCGAGAGGCGGCGATATGACTGCGGTGCTCGACAAGCTGAACGTTGTTTCCGAACAAATGAGAAGAACCGAGCGGGCGTATGCAGACCTTTCGGACAGAGTAAGCGACAGACCCGCGGAGAGAACGATTATAAGGGAGAAGTCGGACGCTTCGGCGGCGGATATCACCGAGGTGCTCGACAAGATTACCCGCCTTTCCGAACAGCTCAGAAGGAGCGACAGCGCGCACTCGATGCTTGCGGACAAGTTTGAAATTCTCTCGATGCGCGTCGAGCAGTACGCGTTCGAAAGCAACAAAGCCCCCGCGGCTTACCCGCAGTCGGGCGTAACACCCGTCGTAATTCCCGCCCCCGCGCCCGTGCAGACGGCGAGGGAGGAAATCGATTACGACAAGCTTGCAGAAAAGGTCGCTTCCCTTATCACCGCGAGAGAGGTCGTATCCCCCGACTATATCGCGTCTAAGGTGGCGGAACAGATAGTAATTCCCGAGACGGGCGCGCCCAACGTGAACGTCACGGTCGACGCCGATTATATCGCGTCGAGAGTAATGGAGCACATCAATCTTCCCGAAACCGTCAACGTCGACGGCGAGGAGATTGCGGACAAGGTCGCACAGCGTCTCAACAGAATGAACTCGACCGAAATCGCGGCTTCGGCGGTTGACTTCGACGAGGACAATTTTGCGGATATGCTCGTAGACAGACTGTCGGTTATAAAGACCGACGAGGACGCGCTTGTCGAGCGCATTGCGGAAAAGCTCGACGCATTGAAGGGCGAAGAGAGTGCGCCCGTCCGGACAGTCGATTTTAACGAAGAGGAACTTGCCGAGCGCATCGCGAGAAAGCTCGAAGGGGTCAAGCCCGAAGAGGTTGCCCTTGACGAGGAGGCGCTCGCCGAGCGCATAGCGCGCAAGGTCGGCGGATACAATACGAACGTTGCGCCCGTGACGGCGAACGTCGATTTGGACGAAGAGGAGCTTGCGGACGCGATATCGTTGAAGGTCGGCTCGCTCAAAGCCGAGGACTTCGAAATTCTGGTTGACGACGAGGGCTGCCTCTCGATTTCGAAGGTTATAGCGGACAACTTAGACTACAACACAATTTCGAATATAATTGCCGATAAGCTGCGCGAGGCGCTCGATTTGGCGGCGGTCAACGCCCCCGACTACGAGGAAATGGCGGAGCGCATCAGCGAAAAGATTACTGTTGCGGGCATCAACGAGGACGCTATCGCCGAGAAAGCGGCGGCTGTTCTTTCGAACTATCTGCCCGAGCTGGATACCGAGGAAATTACCGACAAGATTACGGGCGCGGTTATCGACGTGGTCAGCGCGATGCCCCAGCCCACACTTGACAGCGAGGAAATCTGCAACAGCATAAGCGAGAAGCTTATCGAGTCGCAGGAGGACCACGATTACGACATAGTTGTCGACGACGACGGCATTTCGAAGATTACCGGACTTGTTTCCGAAGAGGTGACCCGCGAGACGGGCGTCCGCTTCGACAAGGTCGAGGACGACATTGCAAGGCTTTCCGAAGCGGTTGCGAAAATCGGCGAATTCGTGGAAGCGAAAGATACCGTCGAAACGACCGAAAGTGCCAAGGACGATTACAGCGGGCTTTCCGAGGTGGTTGCCGCCGAGATAGAAAAGGGCGTTGCGGCGCGGCTTGACAATATTCAGGACGATATCGCTAAGATAACCGAGGTTATCACCGCCGAGGACGAACCCGAAGAAGAATACGCCGAAGAGGACTACGCCGAGGACGATTATTCGAAGCTTTCCGAGCTTGTCGCGGCTGAGATAGAGAAGGGCGTTTCCGCTCAGCTCAACAGCGTTGCCGACAACGTGGCGAAGATTACCGAGTACCTCGCCGAGGTCGAAAACGAAGAAGCGGACGAGGAAGCACTTGCCGAGCAGGAGCCTTCCGAGTACGAGGATATTGCGGAAGATTATACCGAGCTTTCGGAAGTTGTCGCAAGCGAGGTCGAAAAGCGCGTATCTGCGCGGCTTGACACCCTCGAAGCAAAGATAACCGAAATTTTCACCGCCGAGGACGAACCCGAGGAATACGCCGAAGAGGAAGCCGAGGAGTTGGATTACTCCGCGCTGTCCGAGGTGGTTGCGGCTGAGCTCGAAAAGAACGTGACCGCGCGCCTCGATACCCTCGAAGAGAAGATATCGGGCATAGCCGAAATATTCGCCGACGAGGAAGTCGGGGAAGAAACTGAGGAAGAAGAGATTGCCGAGGACTACTCGAACCTTTCGGAAGCGGTAGCGGACGAGGTCGAAAAGCGCGTGACCGCGCGTCTCGACACCCTCGAAGAGAAGATATCGGGCATAGCCGAAATATTCGCCGACGAGGAAGTCGGGGAAGAAACCGAGGAAGAAGAGGTCGCCGAGGATTATTCGAACCTTTCGGAAGCGGTAGCGGACGAGGTTGAAAAGCGCGTGACCGCGCGTCTCGACACCCTCGAAGAGAAGATATCGGGCATAGCCGAAATATTCGCCGACGAAGAAGTCGGGGAAGAAACCGAGGAAGAAGAGGTTGCCGAGGATTATTCGAACCTTTCGGAAGCGGTAGCGGACGAGGTCGAAAAGCGCGTATCGGCGCGTTTCGAGACCCTCGAACAGAACGTAAACAGAATTTCCGAATTAATGAACGCCGAGCCCGAAGAAGGCGAGGACGTGACCGTGGAAGAGTACGTCGAGGAAGATTTCACGGGGCTTTCGGAGGCGGTTGCCGACGAAGTGGAAAAGCGCGTATCTTACCGCTTGGAGGCTTTGGAAGAGAAGCTCGGTGCCGAACCCGCAGCAGAAGCTACGGAGGACTATTCGAACCTTTCCGAAGCGGTTGCGAGCGAAGTCGAAAAGCGTGTTAACGCCCGCCTCGAAGCTTTGGAAGAGAACGTTTCGAAGATTACGGAAATAATAACCGCGGAAGCCGAGGAAGTGACCGACGAAGCAATCGAAGAGGTTGCCGAGGATTATACAAGCCTTTCCGAAGCGGTCGCGACAGAGGTTGAAAAGAGGGTTTCGTACCGTCTTGACAGCTTCGAAGAAAGCATTGCCAACACCAACGAACGCCTTGACGGCGTCGAAGAGAATATTGCAACGGTAAACGTGCGCTTTGACAGCGTTGACGACAGCTTTGCCAAGCTTTCCGAGCTCGTGCGTGAAAGCGCGGCTACGGACGGCGCGTCCGACGCGGTCGCGCACACCCTCCCCGTAATTGTCGCGGCGGAGATTGAAAAGGGCGTAAAGGACCGTCTGGATACCATAGAGGAAAATATCGCGAAGATAACCCACCTCGTCACAACCGAAGAGGAAATCGCCGAGTACGAGGAGTACGAGGTGCTCGACGAGGACGACGATTACGCGGGCAGAATTTCCGAAGCGGTTGCAAGCGAGCTTGAAAAACGCGTCGCAGACCGCCTTGTGACTCTCGAAGAGAACGTAAACAAGCTTACCGAAATGATGTCGTCGGAGGAAGTCGAAGAACCTTCCGAAGAGACCGACTACACGGTGCTTTCGGAGGCGGTCGCAAGCGAGGTCGAAAAGCGCGTATCCTACCGCCTCGACACTCTCGAAGAAAACGTAAACAAGCTCACCGAGCTTATAACAGCCGAACCCGAGGGCGAGGAAAGCTCGACCGAGGAGCTCGAAGTCGACTACACGGTGCTTTCCGAGGCAGTCGCAAACGAGGTTGAAAAGCGCGTTTCGGACCGTCTTGTCACCCTCGAAGAAAACGTAAACAAGCTTACCGAAATGATGTCGTCGGAGGAAGTAGAAGAGCCTTCCGAAGAGACCGACTACACGGTGCTTTCGGAGGCGGTCGCAAGCGAGGTCGAAAAGCGCGTATCCTACCGCCTCGACACGCTCGAAGAAAACGTAAACAAGCTCACCGAGCTTATAACAGCCGAACCCGAGGGCGAGGAAAGCTCGACCGAGGAGCTCGAAGTCGACTACACGGTACTTTCCGAGGCAGTCGCGAACGAGGTTGAAAGAAGAGTTTCAGTCCGTCTGGAAGCGCTCGAAGAGAACGTTTCGAAAATTACCGACATAATCACCACCGCGGACGAAGAGGTGTCTAACGAGGAAAGCAATTACGCTCAGTCGCCCGATGTCGCGGACGAGGATTATACGGTACTTTCCGAAGCGGTTGCAAGCGAGGTCGAAAAGCGCGTATCCTACCGTCTCAACAGCGTAGAGGAGAATATCGCGAACACCAACGCGCGCTTCGAAAGTCTGCAAGAGAATATCGCGAAGATTTCCGAACTTGTCGGAACCAACGCGGACGTCAAGGACGACGATTCGCTCAGCGAGGTCAAAGACGAGGTCAAGGAAATAAAGGAAATGCTTGCAAACGGCGTCATCGTCGCCGCTAACGAGGTAGCCGCCGCGCAGGCTGCGGAGGTCGTCGAGGAAGAGGAGCAGGAGCTTGTAACCGTAAGCGATTTGGTACCTCCCGCGCCCGTTGAACCCGCGCCCGACGAGGACGACGAATTCGAGGGCGAGGAAGAACCCGACGACGGCGAGGACTTCCTTATCGACGTGCTCGATATGGACGCATTCTCCGACGACGAGCTTATGCCGGGCGAAATTTCCGATTACAGCGACGGCGTGGATTTCGCGAACATGATGAAATTCAAGCGCAGCTTTATTTCGAGAATAATTCAAAGCAGCGACGACAATAAACAGTACTACGGCGAAGTCAAGCACGCGTTGCTTTCGTACAGAAAGGTCAACTCGAACGTTGCCTGGGGCGCGGAGCGCTTCAACAAGGGCAGAGAAACAATCGCGAGAATGAAAATCCGCGGCAAGACGCTTTGTCTGTACCTTGCGCTCGACCCCAACAACTACAAGGTTTCGGTCTATCACCACGTCGACGTTTCCGACAATAAGTCGGTTGCCGGCACGCCCATGATGGTCAAGGTGAAGAGTCCCCTCGGCGTCAGAAAAGCGATAAGGCTTATCGACGAAATGCTCGCGCTTCGAAACGGCGAGAAGAGGGAAGTGCCCGAACGCGACTACGCGGCAATGTATCCTTACGAAACCATCGAGGAATTAATCGAGGACGGTCTTGTCAAGGATTTAAGAAATAAGTAACTCAGGATAAATATAAAAAGGGGGTTGATTATTTTATCAACCCCTCTTTGATGTGAATTGCCCCGCATGCGGGGACAAACCGTATAGGAGAACAGAATGGAAAACAACAACAATACCGAAAAGGTAAAATCCGCGCCGAAGAGAAAGGGTGCGCAAAACCCCGACAAGAGAAGGGCGGTAAAGCGCGCGGACAAGGCGCCCGCGGCTAAGGCGGTAAACCAGCGCCCCGCGAAAAAGCCCGTAAAGCGCGTTAAACACAAGGGCAACGCCGTGAGGATAATTTTTCTCGGCGGCGTGGGGGAAATCGGCAAGAACATGACCGCGATTGAGTGCGGCGACGATATAATAATTATCGACGCGGGCGCGATTTTTCCGACCGACGAAACCCCCGGTTTCGACTTAATCGTGCCCGATATCACCTATCTTTTGGAACGAAAAAAGAAGGTTCGCGGCGTAGTCTTAACCCACGGACACGAGGACCATATAGGCGGAGTGCCCTATCTTTTGAAGGAGCTTAAAGTGCCCGTCGCGGGTACGAAGCTTACGCTCGCGCTGGTGGACAACAAACTCCGCGAGCACCGCATAAACGACGCCAAGCTCATAACCATAAAGCCCGACCAGCCCTTTCAGCTCGGTTGCTTCAAGGTACGTCCCGTTAACGTGAACCACTCTATTGCGGGCTCGCTCGCGCTCGCGATTGAGACCCCGCAAGGCGTGATTTTCCACAGCGGCGACTATAAAATAGACTTGACCCCCGTCGCGGGCGACCCCATAGATTTAAAAACCATTTCCGAGCTGGGCGCTTCGGGCGTGCTTCTCTATATGGGCGAAAGCACCAATATCGAGCGCGCGGGCTTCACTATGAGCGAGACGGTCGTCGGCGCGACGCTCGACAGACTTTTCGCGGAAAATTCCGACCGCAGACTGATTGTCGCGA
This sequence comes from uncultured Christensenella sp., assembly GCA_910578195.1. Taxonomy (GTDB): domain Bacteria; phylum Bacillota; class Clostridia; order Christensenellales; family Borkfalkiaceae; genus Coproplasma. The sequence continues at coordinate 10,922 of CAJTOY010000003.1, forward strand.
CGTTCGCGTCCAACGTTCACCGTCTGCAACAGATAATCGACTTAGCCGTAAAGCACGGCAGAAAGGTTGCGCTTTCGGGCAGAAGCATGCTGAACGTTTTGGAAGCCGCCGAAAAAATAGGCGAAATACGCGTGCCCGACGGCGCGCTGGTCGACGTGAGCAAGATAAAAAACATGCGCGACAGCGAAATAGTAGTTATCTCTACGGGCAGTCAGGGCGAGCCAATGAGCGCGCTTTCGAGAATGGCTAACGGCGACAACCCCGCGGTTACCGTGGGCAAAAACGACACGGTCATAATCTCGGCTTCGCCCATACCGGGCAATGAAAAGCTCGTTTACAGAGTGATAAACAATCTGTACAGAAAGGGCGCCGACGTCGTATACGAAAGCCTTGAAAATATCCATGTTTCGGGTCACGCGTGCCGCGAAGAACACAAGATTATGCACACCCTTTTAAAGCCGAAATATTTCATTCCCGTGCACGGCGAATACAGACACCTCAAAAAGCACATGCAGCTTGCCGAACAGCTCGGAATGCCCGAAAACCGCATGCTTATTCCCGATATCGGAAACTGTATCGAGCTGACGGTAAACGGCTTGCGCCGCGTTGAAAACGTGCAGTCCGGCTCGCGCCTTATCGACGGCGAGGGCATAGAGGACGAAAAGGCGAGCACGGTCATAGAGGACAGACTTCAACTCTCCGAGGAGGGACTGTTCATAGTGTCGATAGCAGTGTCGGGCGGCGAGGTCGTGGGCGAACCCGCGATAAATTCGAGGGGCTTCGTTTTCGATTTCCACCGCGACTACAACAAGGAAATAAGGGAAGTTATTCTCCGCGCAATCGACAGCTATGATTTGCGCAACGGCACAATCGACGAATTCAAGCGCGTCATAAAGCGCAATCTCAGAAACTATTTAATGAGAAAGACTAAGCAGTCGCCTATGGTAGTGCCCGTAGTCGTCGAAATTTAACTAAAATTCATATATGCTTCGCAATACGGCGTCAAGCTCCGCTTTTCTTCGGGTCACTTACCGCAGTGTAAGCTCCCCTTGCAAATGCTCGCTTTCCTTGTCTTGCTCGCATCTCTGAATTTTAAAATCACATTTAATCATGAAAAACGATAATTTTAATTACGCGCACAACGACACGTCCTCGGGCGAGCGGAAAACGCCGACGGCTATTTTCAATATACCGTCGGTATCCGACAAGGTGCGTGCGTTGCGGGCGGGCGCTTTTTCGCGCAGAATACCCGTCGCCGACGACGAAACATTGAATTTTTTAATCACGCTTTTGTCCGCCGTAAGACCGAAAAATATTCTCGAACTCGGCACTGCGGTGGGCGTTTCCGGCGCGGTCATGCTCGGCGTGTGTCCCGAAGCGCGGCTTACCACAATCGAACGGGACGAAAATTTTTACGCCGAAGCACTGGCGAACTTTTCCGCCTTGAAAATGGACGAAAGGGTGACCGCGGTTTGCGGCGACGCGGGCGAAGTGCTTGAAACGCTGGGCGGGGAATTCGATTTTATCTTTCTCGACTGCGCAAAGGCGCAGTATATCAAATATCTGCCGCGGCTGAAAAAGCTTTTGAAAAAGGGCGGCGTACTGCTTGCGGACGACGTGCTTTTGTACGGCTGGATAACGGGCGAGGAAGAGGTGCCCAAAAAGCGAAAAATGCTCGCTCGGCACGTCAAAGAGTTTGTCGACGCGGTCACAAACGATAAAGAACTTACCACTACGATATTAAACACTGGCGACGGACTGTCGCTATCGGTGAAGCTATGACCGAGTTGCTTGCCCCCGCGGGGAATTTTTCAAAACTTAAAACGGCGCTTTACTTCGGCGCGGACGCGGTCTACGTCGGCGGCAAAGCTTTTTCGTTGCGCTCGTTTGCGGATAATTTTACCCGCGACGAGCTCGCTTCTGCGATAAAGCACGCGCACGCGCTGAACAAAAAGGTTTACGTCACCGCGAACGTTTTCGCAAAAAACGGCGACATGGCGCCCCTTTGCGACTATTTTGCGTTTTTAGAGGAGGCGGGCGCGGACGCCGCGATAATTTCCGACAGCGGCGTTTTTTACGCTGCGAAAAAAAGTGCGCCTAAGCTTGCGCTTCATATTTCAACGCAAGCCAACTTAACCAACAAGTATGCCGTCAAATTCTGGCGCGACGCGGGCGCGAGCCGCGCGATACTCGCGCGCGAGCTTTCGCTTGACGAGATAGCCGAAATTCATTGCGAGGTGCCCGATATCGAGCTGGAAGCGTTCGTGCACGGCGCGATGTGCATTTCGTACTCGGGCAGATGTCTTTTGTCCGACTATCTGGCGAACCGTCCCTCCAACCGCGGCGAGTGCGTGCAGGCGTGCAGATGGAAGTATCAAATACGCAAAAAGGACGACCTCTCCGACAGCGGCTGGCTGGATATGGAGGAGGATGGGCGGGGCACGTTCATTTTAAACAGCAAGGACTTGAACATGTCCGCGCACTTAAAGGATTTGGAGAAAGCGGGCGTCTGCTCGTTCAAGATAGAGGGCAGAATGAAGTCCGAGTACTACCTCGCGACGGTGATAAACGCGTACCGCCGCTGTATGGACGGCGGCTTTGACGAAGGGGTCGGACGCGAGCTTTTAACCGCCGCCCACCGCGACTATACGACCGCCTACGCCCTCGGCGAAAACAAAAATACCGTCAACTATTCGGACAGCCAGACCAAGGGCGACTGCGACTACATAGCCAACGTGTTAAGGGGTGACAACGGCGAAGCCGTCGTCGAAATGCGCGGCAGATTTAAAAAGGGCGACACGCTCGAAGTGCTTTCGCCGAGCGGAAATTTCGGCAAAAGCTTTAAAGTGGAAAGCGCGTTCACAAGCGCGGGCGAGAGTGTGGACGACTGCAAGTTAGTACAGGAAAATTACCGCATAAGCTGCCCTTTTAAGCTTTCGGCGGGCGATATTTTAAGAAGAAGAAAATGAACTTCGAAGTAAAAAACATTTACGGCAAAACCAAAAATTCCCCCGTTAGCGTAAGCGTCCCCGGCTCGAAAAGCATTACCGCGCGCGCGCTTTTGCTCGCCGCGCTTGCGGACGGCGAAAGCACGCTTTACGGCGCCCAGCTTTCGGACGACTGCAAAACCTTTCTAAACTGTTTAAAAGCCTTCGGCATCGAGTGCGCCGCGGACGGCACGACGGTTAAAATCAAGGGCTGCGGCGGGAAGCTCGATTGCAGTTCCGCCGAAATCGACGTCGGCAGCGCGGGCACGGCGGCGCGGTTTCTGCCCGCGTTTCTTGCGTTTCAGAGGGGTAAGTTTACGCTGAATTGCTCCGAACAAATGAAGAGGCGCCCCGTCGCGCCCCTCATAGAAACGCTTAAAACCTTGGGCGCGGAGTTCACGTTTTCAGAAAAGGAAAATTCCTATCCGTTCAAAATTAATGGCGCTTCAAACCCCGCCGCCGAGCTTACGGTCGATATAAGCGAAAGCAGTCAGTTTCTGTCCGCGCTTTTGATTTCGGCGGTGTGCGCGGGCAAGCGCGTGAACATAAAAGCCGTCGGCGGGCACGGGCTGGACTACGTCGAAATGACCCTGAACATGATGTGGTCTTTCGGCGTGACCGTAAAAGAGGAAGGGAATACCTACTCGGTCGAGGGGAGATATTCTGCGAAAAAATACGATATCGAGCCCGACGTTTCGGCGGCGTGCTATTTCTACGCAATGAATAAAATTCTCGGCACTAAGGCGTCGGTGAACGGCATGCTTGCGCACAGCATGCAGGGGGATAAAAAGTTTATTTCCCTCTTGAAAGACTTCGACGGCGGCAAGGTCGACATGCGCGATTTTTCCGACCAGGCGCTCACCCTTGCGGCGATTGCGCCCTATCTTTCAAAGCCGACCGAAATTTGCGGGGTCGCGCATATCCGCAGGCAGGAGTGCGACAGAATTCACGCAATGCGCGTCAATCTCGAAAAAATGCGCGTAGGGTGCGAGGAGCGCGCCGACGGAATTATAATTTATCCCGCCGCGCCTCAACCCGCGGAAATAGAGACCTTCGGCGACCACCGCGTAGCAATGAGCTTTGCCTTGACGGGGCTTCGCGCCGACGGAATTATAATAAAGAACGCGGAGGTCTGCTCAAAGACCTTCAAGGAATATTTCGAAGTGCTTGAAAAGCTATGGAACGAATTATAATCCATTCCGATTTGAATAACTTTTACGCGTCGGTCGAAAGAAAGCTCAACCCCGAGCTTTGCGGCAAGCCCGTTGCGGTGTGCGGAAGCGAGGAGGAAAGGCACGGCATAGTGCTTGCGAAAAGCGAGGAAGCGAAGAGGTTCGGCATAAGAACGGGCGACACAGTATGGCAAGCGCGGCGCAAGTGCCCCGCGCTTATTACCGTTCCGCCGCGGTTTAAGCTGTATATCGAATATTCGCGCAAGGTGCGCGAAATTTACGCGCGGTACACCGACCTTATCGAAAGCTACGGCATAGACGAGTGCTGGCTGGACATATCCAAAAGCACCCTTTTATTTCCCGCGTACGGCGGCGAAAAATTTATGGAAAAGGACGGCGAAAAGCTTTATTCGGACGGATTTTTGCGCCACCTCGGCGACGTTATAAGAAATACCGTCAGGGAGGAGCTGGGGGTTACGGTGTCCTGCGGGGTTTCGTTCAACAAGGTGTTCGCAAAGCTCGGCTCGGACTTGAAAAAGCCCGACGGCACGACGGTAATTTCAAAGGCGCATTATAAGGACATAATTTTCGGACTGCCCGTCGGCGAACTGCTTTACGTCGGCAACGCCACCGCCCGAAAATTAAAGGAAATGGGGCTCGACACGATAGGTCGGCTTGCCGCCGCGGACGATAGCGTCATGTATAAAACCTTCGGCAAAGTCGGGCAGACGTTGCTTAAAAACGCGCGGGGCGAGGACGACGGCGCGGTCAGCCACGTCGACGAGAAGCGCGAAATGAAGTCTATCGGCAATTCCAGCACCTACGCGGAGGACGTGACCGACCCCAAGAGGATAAAGCGGCTTTTGTACGTTTTGTCCGAAAGCGTCGCGGCGAGGCTTCGCGACGCGGGGCAAGGGCTTGCCGACACCGTGCACCTTTGGGTGCGCGACAGCGAGCTGAAAGATTTTTCGTGCCGGAAAAAGGTGCGCCATACCGCGCTGTGCGGTGAAATCGCCGAGCACGCGTACAGCCTTTTCGAAAGCAATTTTCTCCCGCCGTTTAAAATCCGTTCGCTCGGGGTGACCGTTTCGGGCTTCGACAACGGCAAGTCCCAGCTCACCTTCGACGAGACGAACGGCAATTATAAAAAGCGGGAGGCGGTCGAGCGGTGCGTTGACAAGATACGCAAAAAGCACGGCTACGACAAGCTTCAAAGAGGGATAGTCGCGGAGGAGCCCGACGAAATGCGCGACGACGTGAAAAGCACCCACCTCATAAAGCCCGCGAGGATAGAATATCCCGACGAAGAAGTTTAAAATATTTGACAGTTAAATTATTTTCACATATAATTTTATTGTAAATAAAACATAGGAGAATATATATATGAACCTTCCCGAAAAATTCGGCGAAAACGTTTTTAACGACTCAGTCCAGAAAGAAACTTTGCCCAGCGAAGTTTACAAGGCGCTGCGCGCGACCATTGTCGCGGGTAAGACGCTTGACGTGTCGATAGCGGGCACGGTCGCTTCGGCAATGAAGAAGTGGGCTGTTTCGAAGGGCGCAACCCACTACACGCACTGGTTTCAGCCCCTTACGGGACTTACGGCGGAGAAACACGAAAGCTTTATCGAGCCCGAGGGGGACAGGGTCATAATGCGCCTCACGGGCAAAAGCCTCATAGTTGGAGAGTCGGACGCGTCGAGCTTCCCTTCGGGCGGTTCGCGTGCGACGCACATGGCGCGCGGCTATACCGCGTGGGACCCCACCTCGCCCGCGTTCGTCAAGGAAGGCACGCTGTATATTCCGACTGTATTCGTTTCCTACACGGGCGAAACGCTCGACAAAAAGGCGCCCCTTCTGCGCTCGATGCGCGCCATCGACAAGCAAGCCAAGAGAATTTTGAAGCTGTTCGGTATAGAGTGCAAAAAGGTTTCTACGACCGTCGGACCCGAGCAGGAATATTTTTTAATCTCCGAAGAGGAGTACTTAAAACGCAAGGATTTACAGCTGACGGGAAGAACCCTTTTCGGCGCGCCCGTGACCCGCGGGCAGGAGCTCGAAGACCAGTACTTCGGAGTTATAAAGCCCAAGGTCGCGGAATTTATGCGCGATTTGGATAACGAGCTGTGGAGCTACGGCGTGCTTTCCAAGACCAAGCACAACGAGGTTGCGCCCGCCCAGCACGAAATGGCGCCCATTTTCACCACCGCTAACGTTGCGGTCGACACGAACATGCTCACTATGGAGCTCATGAAAAAGGTCGCTAAAAAGCACGGGCTTGTCTGCCTTCTGCACGAAAAACCCTTTAAGGGCATAAACGGAAGCGGCAAGCATAACAACTGGTCGCTCAACACCGACAAGGGGCTCAACCTTTTAAACCCCGGCGAAAACCCCGAAAGCAACACTCTTTTCAAGCTTGTTCTGACCGCGGTTGTCAAGGCGGTCGACGACTATCAGGGGATTTTGCGCTCGTCGGTGGCTTCCGCGGCTAACGACCACAGACTCGGCGCGGACGAAGCGCCGCCCGCGATAATCTCAGTATACCTCGGCGACCAGCTCGGCGCGCTCGTCGACAGTATAGTAAAGGGCGAAAATTACGTTGCGGAAAAGGCGGCGAACAGCTCGATAGGCGTGCCCGAAAGCCCGATTTTCCCCAAGGACGCAACCGACAGAAACAGAACTTCGCCTTTCGCGTTCACGGGTAATAAATTCGAGTTCCGCATGCTCGGCTCGCAGGCGAACGTTGCGGACGCTAATATCTGCCTCAATACAATCGTTGCGGACGCGCTTGAAAAGTTTGCAGACGAGCTCGAAAGGGAAAGCGATTTCAACGCGGCGGTTAACGCGTTGATAGAGAGGGAGTTGAAGGCGCACTACCGCATAATCTTCAACCTCGACGGCTACGGCCCCGGGTGGGAGCCCGAGGCGGCGAAGCGCGGACTTCTCAACAACAAGAATACCGCGGACGCGGTACCCGTCTGCTACGAAGAAAAGAACGTCGACGTGTACGTCAACCAAGGGGTTTACACCCGCGAAGAGGCAATTGCGAGGGCGGACATAAGGCTTGAAAATTACGTCAAGATAATCAATATCGAGGCGCTCACCATGATTGAAATGGCAAAGCGCGATATTATCCCCGCGGTGTCCGACTTCGTTGCGACCCTCTGCCAGAACGTCGCGGCAAAGCAAGCGGTTTGCGATAAAATCCCGTTCAAAACCGAAAAGGATTTAATCGAAAAACTCGCAAAACTCAACGATTCGACGAGCGCGGCGGTAGCAAAGCTCGAAAAGGATTTGAAGGGCGTCGACAAGCACGACGTAAGGCCCGCTTCGCAGGCAATGGCGCACACGGTAATCCCCGACATGGATGATGTAAGAAAGCTGGTCGACGAAATGGAGACTTTAACTTCCTCCGACTACTGGCCGTACCCGACTTACTTCGATATTTTATACAGCGTGAAATAAACATAAAGCCCGCAAATTCGCGGGCTTTTGTTTTTAGCTTTACAAAGGAAATTTAAAGTGTTATAATGCCGAGGTATGACAAACGAAAAACTCAAAAGAACGCTGCGCAGCTTTGCGGACAACGGTATAAACCTCGTGCTCGTCAGTATGCTTACGGGCATCTTTGCGGGCGTGGTGGTGACCTTTTACAATATATTGATGTCGCTCGGAGAAGAGACGTCGATAAGCCTCTACACCCTTGTGAGGGATAATCCCGCGTTCGTGCCTCTGCTTTTTGCGGGGCTTGCGGCGGGGTCGCTCGTGATAGGCACGGTCGCGAAATTAGTGCCCATGGTGCGCGGAAGCGGTATCCCGCAGATAGAGGGCGCGGCGCGCGGCAAGGTGCGCTTTAACTGGTATATTACTATGTGCTCGATGTTCGCGGCTTCGCTCGCGTGCGTGTTTATGGGCTATCCCGCGGGGGCGGAGGGTCCCTCGCTCGAAATAGGCGGCTGCGCGGGCAGCGCGGTCGGAACAATACTTAAACGCAACCAGATGGTTAAAAGATTGCAGATAGCAAGCGGCGCAAGCTCGGGTCTGGCGGTAGCGTTCAACGCGCCCGTGACGGGACTTGTGTTCGCCATGGAAGAGGCGTTCCGTTCGTTCTCACCGCAGGTGTTTATCTGCGCGGCGATAAGCGTCGTGTCTGCGCTGTTCACGCGCAACGCGCTCCGCTTTGCCGTGCTCGGCGGCGACAAGGTGGGTTTCACCTTCGTTAACTTCGATTTCGAATTCGCGTTCGACGGCGCGGGCGGGATATTCTGTCTGTGGGTCGTGCTTGCCGCGGTGATAGTTTCGCTGCTCGGCGTGGGCTTTTATTACGCGGTATTCGCGACGAAAAAGCTTTTCAAAAAAATAACCTTTTTCAAGGGCGTCGGCAAGTTTATTATACCGTTCGTTTTCGCGGGCGCGGCGGGGCTTGTCACCGTCTATTCGATAGGCGGCGGACACGACTTTATCCAGTCGCTCGCAAGCGGCGGCACGGGCGAAATCGAAATAGAAAGAATTTTCGGCATAGGCGTTGCGGTAAGCCTTTTGATAGTCGTAATTATCAGAATGATAACGGGCGTGCTGTCTATGGGCTGCGGCGTGCCGTGCGGCGTGTTTATACCCATGCTCGCGATAGGTGCGGGCGCGGGCGCGCTGCTTTCGATTCTGTTTCAAAAGGCGGGCATGGACGGCGTTTACAGCGACTACCTCGTCATAATCTGTATGGCAAGCTTCTTTACCTGCGTGGTTAAAGCGCCCATAACTGGCATCGTAATGGTTTTCGAGCTGACGGGTCAGTTCAGAAACTTTCTGCCCGCGCTGATTGGAATTGTTATAGGTTACTTAATAGGCATGCTGTTTAAGACCGAGGCGATTTACGAAAAGAGCCTCGAACAGTATATAGACGACCGGAAAATCAAGTTAAACTTCGTCAAGGAGCGCGTGCGCCTTCTCATACACGAGCACACCAAGGCGGACGGCACGCCCGTGCGCGCGGTCGTATGGCCGACGAACGGACTTGTGGTCGAGCTGATTCACGAGGACGGCTCGCAGACCGTGCCCGACGGCGAAACCGTGCTTCACGCGGGGCAGGAAATCGTGTTCGAGTGCGAGACCGACAGCAGAGACGAATTGTTGGAATATCTCTACGAATTAGTCGGCAGACCGGGCAAATAGAAACGCAGAAATCTTGACTATTTCACTCGGTTGAAGTATAATAAAATATGGAGGTAAGGAAATGCTTACAAGTATCTGTGGAATTAACTGGGGCGACGAAGGCAAGGGAAGAATGGTTGACCTTCTTTCCCGCGATTTCGACGTAGTCTGCCGTTACCAGGGCGGCAATAACGCGGGACACACCGTCATAAACGAGCGCGGCAGATTTATCTTAAATCTTCTGCCTTCGGGCATTTTGCGCGAGGACGTCGTCAACGTTATGGGCCCCGGAATGGTCATCGATTTAAAGCACCTTTGCGGTGAAATCGAAAAACTGAGAGAGGGCGGCATAAAAATTTCGCCCGCGAACCTTAAAATAAGCGACAAAGCCATTATCACTATGCCCTACAACGTATTGCAGGATATAATGGAAGAGGACAGACTTACCAAGGCAACGGGCAAACCCTACGGCTCGACCCGCCGCGGCATTGCGCCCGTCTACGCCGACAAGTACATGAAAAAAGCTTTCCGCATGGGCGAGCTTTTAAATACCGAGCTTTTATATAAGCGCCTTCCCGACATTATCGCCTGGAAGAATATGACCATAAAGGCGTACGGATTCGAGCCCGTAAAGGTCGAAGAGATGGTCGAGTACTTCGAAACGTACGGAAAACCCCTCGCGGAATACGTCACCGATACGGGCATTTACCTCAACGAAGCGAATAAAAACGGCAAGAACATAATGTTCGAAGCCCAGCTCGGCGCACTGCGCGACATCGACTACGGCATAGTGCCTTACACCTCGTCGTCGTCCACGATAGCGGCGTACGCGCCCATAGGCGCGGGAGTGCCGAACTTGAAACTTACCAACTCGATAGGTATTATGAAGGCGTATTCGAGCTGCGTCGGCGCGGGCCCCTTCACTTGCGAGTATTTCGACGAAAAGGCGGAAAAACTGCGCGGGCTCGGCGGAGAGTACGGCGCGGCGACGGGCCGACCGAGAAGGGTGGGACCCTTCGACGTTGTCGCCTCGCGCTACGGCATACGCTGTCAGGGCGCGGACGAAATCGCGCTTACCAAGCTCGACGTGCTGAGCGAGTACGAGGAAATAGAAATTTGCACGCACTACACGCTCGACGGTAAGATAATCGACGAATTCCCCTTCACTGACGTTTTGGACGAGTGCAAACCCGTGTTCGAAAAGGTAAAGGGCTGGAACTGCGATATATCCAAATGCCGAACGGTCAAGGATTTGCCGAAAGAGGCGTACGATTACATTAAGCTTTTGGAAAAGCTTTGCAACTGTAAAATAAAGTACGTTTCGGTCGGAGCGGAACGCGACGCCTACATAAAAATGTATTGATATATTCACAAAAATGCAGACGTTTTTTACGTCTGCATTTTTTGTGATTTGAAACGCGCCCGCGGCTTATAGCCGCGGGCGCTTTATCTTTAATTGTAAATTTCAGAAGCTTTGCCGACGAGGGTTACGAATTCTTGCTTGAAGCCGTCGTTCGCTATATATCCGCTCAGTCCGTCGAGGCGGGTCAAAACCGAGGCGAGCGACGCCGTGCCCTTGTATGCCGAATTTCTCAGTATCAGCCCGAATTCCGCAACGCAGCTTATAAAGCTTAAATCGTCTGAGGAAGGGGTGTCCGCATTTACGGCTAAGCTTACGCTTCCGCCGTCGTATCTCACTTCGGCGTCGGCAAGCTTTCCCTCGCCGCCCGCAAGCTTAACCTCGTACAGCGCGGCAACGCACAGGTTGCTGCCTATTTCGCCCGCGTCCGCGTCTTGATTATTGAAGTCGTCCTCGGAAATCAGCTTGGTGTCGTAGCCGATAAGTCTGTATTTTTCCACGGCGGAGGTGAACGTAACGCCCGCCTTGGCGTTATTTGCGACGGTGTATAGGTTGCCTTTCAGCTCGTGAACAAACACCTTTTCGGCTTCCCTTTCGTTGTCGAGGTAGGCGTAATTGCCGTTGCCGCACGTCGCGAGCGTTTCCAAAATATCGTCGCGCATATTGCCCATACCCACGCCGAGCACGGATAAATATATATCGCTTTTAGCCTTCTCTTGAATGAACTCTTTAAGCTCGTCGACAGACGACATACCGACGTTGAAATCGCCGTCGGAGATAATTATAACTCTGTTGTTGCCGCCCTCGATAAAGTGCTTTTGCGCGACGTCGTAGGCGCGTTCGAGTCCGTCGCCGCCGCTCGTCGCACCGTATGCGTTTAGCTTCGATATAGCCTTTTTTATCTCCGTCTTTCCGCTTTCCGAACACTCCGCGCCGTCGAGCACGGTTTTAACTCTGCTCGCATAGGTAACTATTGAAACGGCGTCGCGCTCGCACAGCCCGTCCAAAAGCATGTTCAGCCCCTTTTTCGCAAGCCCCAGTCTGTCGGCGCCCTCCATCGAGCCCGAAACGTCGATAAGAAAAACGTAGTTCGCGTTCGCGTCAGTGACGTATTCCTTGGTTTTCAGTCCGATTGAAATCAGCTTGTTTTCACTGTTCCACGGGCAGTCTGAAAGGCTTGCCGAAAGGGCGACCGCTTCTTCCTCTGGCGCGGGGAAATTATAGTCGAAGTAATTAATCATTTCCTCGACGCGCACCGCGCTTTCCGAAACCTTGTACCCGCCTTGAATTTGCCTTCTCACAAGCGAGTAGGTTGCCGTGTTTCTGTCGAGCGAGAAATAGGAGGAGGCTTCCTCGGCAACGTCTTTGAATTCCTGCTCGATAACGTCGCCGTGAACGTAGCTTCCTTCGGCGTCGGAAGTAAACTCGAAATATTCGTTATACCCCGGATAATACCCGCCGTCATTGGCGGCGCAGCCGCCGAGTGCAAGGCTTGCCGCGGCGATAAACGCCGCAAATGCAAAAATTTTTTTCATTTTGTCACCATTTCCAGATATTTTATGTGCGCGTTTTCCTCGGTGGAGGTCACGCAAAAATAATATTTAACCCCGTTGAAATTCGTTTGAAGCTTATATTCGGGCTCGCCGTTGTCGGCAATGCCGCGGGTGAGGTAATACACCGCGCCGCGGTAGTTTTCGGCGGCGCCGTCGTAGTATTCGGCAAGTCCGTCGTAAATTAAATTCGGTTCGGTGAATTCGACGTAAATTTCCGTATCGTCGCGGTGCAGACCGTTTTGAACACTCACGTCCGCCTTAATCAGCGCAAGCCCGCTTGCGTTGTAACTTATCTCGTAGCCTTTAATGATTGCGTTGTCGGCAAGCTCGAAATTTTTAAGGAAGGGAACGAGCGAGATGAGGTCGGCGTTTTCGGTTTTTTGCAGTTCAGCGTCGGTATAAAACGTATACGCGGGCGCGGTCGGGCGGTCGGCGCCTCTGACCGCAAAGGTTATCGTAACGGCGCAAACAATCACGAGGCTCGCCGCGACGGGCGCGAGCTTTAAAAACCACGGTGAAAATTTATTTTTGGGCTTGACGTATTTTTTAGCGCCCTCGGTTATGTCATCGGGAGTATTTATGCCTTTGAAATACTCTTCGAACTCTTTTTCAAGTCTTTGGTCTTTCATTCCTTTACCTATAAAACGATTTAACTCAGTCCTCTGTCCCGCCGCCGAGCAAACTTTTCAAATTTTTTTCGGCGCGGTCCTTCGCGCGCTGTACCGCGGACTTGCTCATTTTAAGCTCCGCGGCGATTTCCCGCACGGTCATGTCGAGATAGTAAACGCAGTAAATTATTTTTCTTTCGCCGGGGTCGAGCTTTGCAATCGCTTGTTCGAGCATAAGCGCGTTATCCCGCTTTTCGGGCGAATAGTCGGAGGCGAGGGCGAACATTGCCTCGGCGCTCTCTTCCCGCCTGAGCTTGCGCGCCTTCAAAAAGTCGAGCGCGGTGTTCCGCACTATTTTCATGAGCCAGCCGTATGGATTCATGTCCGGGCGGTATTTTCCCGCGAACCGCGCAATTTTAATAAAGCTTTCGTGAAGAACGTCCTCGGCGAATTCTCTGCCCGTGACGCTCGCCGCAACGGCGAACATTCTGCCGCCGGCAACGGCGTAAATACCGTCAAGGCAGTCGGCGTAACCGTCCGCAACGGCGAGTATCAGTCTATTAAGTTTTTGGTCGTCGCGTTCGGTCATATCAATTATATTTAATAATATCGGTTGCGATTTGTCAATAAAAAGATTGCTTTTGCCGCAAGTTGAGCTTATAATATAAATAATGAACTGTGCGCGCAAAAATCACACTTTTTGCAAGCACACTCAATTTGCGAAAACTTTCGCCTCGGCGGGGTGAATTTGCGCAATTATATAATCGGTTTGCGCTTAAAATTGCGCAAAGAGGGCGAGAAGCCCTCAAATCACGGAATTTTTATTTCGCAGAATAGAAATAAAAATTCCGTGAAAGGAAATGTATATGAAATTTTATAAAATGCACGGTATTGGTAACGATTATATCTATTTCGACTGTATGAACGGCGAAATGAAGGACCCCGAAAAGTTGGCGGTAAGACTGTCAGACAGACACTTCGGCATAGGCGGCGACGGAGTGATTTTGTTGTGCAAATCGGACAAAGCCGACTTCAAAATGCGTATGTTCAACGCCGACGGCTCGGAGGGCAAAATGTGCGGCAACGGCATAAGGTGCGTGGGCAAGCTCGCGCGCGATTTGGGCTACGTTACCGGCGAAGAGTGCACGGCGGAAACCCTTTCGGGAATAAAGAAGCTTAAATTCAACGCCGACGAAGTGCGCGTGGATATGGGCGCGGCAATATTGAACGGCAAAAAAATACCCTCCGCGATAGACGGCGAAAGGGTCGTAAATTTTCCCTTGGAGGTCGGCGGGGAAACCTACGGCGTAACCCTCGTTTCGATGGGCAATCCGCACTGCGTAGTGTTTAAAGACCCCGACGGGCTTGAAATAGAGAATATCGGCAAACAGTTCGAAAACCATTCCGTTTTCCCCGACAGAGTCAATACCGAGTTTGTGAAAGTGTTGGCGCGCAACAAGCTTAAAATGCGCGTATGGGAGCGCGGAAGCGGCGAAACGTTCGCATGCGGCACGGGCGCTTGCGCGGTCGCGGTCGCGGCGGTTTTAAACGGCTATTGCGACAAAAATGCGGAAATCACCGTCAAGCTGCCGGGCGGCGATTTGAAAATCGTTTACACGGACGAAACCGTGTTTATGACGGGTCCCGCAACCCTCGTATTTACGGGCGACGTGGAAATTTAAAAAGTGCGCGGGCGGACTACAAAGAAATCCGCCCCGCACTTTTTGTATAATTATTCAAAAATTTTTAATTAAGTATTGTATTCGTTGTATTTAGGTGATATAATTACAGAAAAGGAGTAAAAATATGGCAAAAAGAATTTTGGCGGGAATACTGGCAATATCTATGCTTTTTTGTATGGCGTTCGGCATATCGGCGTGTGCAAACCATGAAAAACCTACGGAAGGGGTGACTTTGCCCGCAGACGAAACCGCGGCAACGATAGAAAGCTTGAAGAAGCAGATAGCGGAATTGCAAACGCTGATTAAAAACCTAACCGACAAATACACAGAAGATAACGAAGCGCTTTCAGAGCAAATAAAGAAATTGCAGGAAGAGAACAAAAAACTGTCCGCCAGATTAAATATACTTGAAGCGCAGAAATTGCAGGGGCGTTTTTATACTTTAAAAGAAGCGTATAACGGCGGATTGATTAGCAAAGCCGATTTAATGAGTATAGCTTATTATCATAACGGCGGCAGACAGTACAACGAAGAAATAATGGGCGAAGATTTTGTTCCTGCGCCCAAGACGCCTGAGAAGCTAAGCCCCGCGACGGAAAATGCAATTAAACTAACCTATTGGTATAAGTATTTTAAAGACGGAAATTCCGGAAATATTACATTGGACGATATAGGAACTGGCGATTCTTATTACGGTACATACAATAGCTGCGTCGCTGTAAAGGTATGGTATAATAACGAGCCCGTTACCGAAGAGAGAATTAAAGATATTATCGATGGCGTAACGGTTTATTATAATAACGGAAAACAAATATCAGTCTGGGTAGAAAATGCAAACATACTTGACGGGCTCGATGGCAAGCCCGTACTTGATAAAGAAATTGAAGCGGAAATCAAAACAGCGTATTTTAATTTGCATAAAAAGGATTTTGATAATTGTAATGCAACCGCTGCCGATATTTCAATATTTTTTTGTGGAGAGTATAGCGGAAGCTATGTAATGTTTGTTCATAGCGCGGTGTATAGTTATGAAGACGCCGTAAGTCTGGAAATAATAAACGAAGTGCTTTTTAATTATTCAAGCGGGCATAAAATGGACGTATATAACAATGGTATGTTTTACAGCGTAAGCGAAGCATTTAACCAAGATTTATTAACGCATAACGATTTGCTGAATCTCGTCGGCAATTGGAGAGAATTTATTTACAGTATTAAATTTGATAGGTAGTAAGCATGAAAACTTTAAGCAATAATTTAATTTTAAAAATTTTCGGATAAATGTGTGGGTGGAGGAAGCATGCGGAGGAAGTATTGATACGGATAGATATCCGATTATTTTAATAAACGGCGGAACGCTGTCTGCCTCTTTGACGTTAAATCAAAATTCAATAATTTCCTCGACAAATCAGCTTGAAAATTATTTGAATTTATATGAGAGTGATACGGTATTGACAAGCGAACAAAGGGGTGCTATTATAGAGTATTATGACGAAAAATTCTTTGCGGAGTACTCGATAATGTTCGGCGATATCGGTTTTAACGAAGTGTCGTACTGGCTGTTGAAAAACTCTTTGGGCTGGCAAGCGGAATAAATAAAAAATTTGAGGCGCAATTCTTGCAATTGCGCCTTTACTGTGTTATAATATCAAGGATTATATACAGACGAGAGGTTGGAGAGTTTATGACTAAATATATTTTCGTTACGGGCGGCGTTGTATCGGGTTTAGGCAAGGGTATAACCGCGGCATCGCTCGGCAGACTTTTGAAGTGCAGAGGTTATAAGGTCGCTTCGCAGAAGCTCGACCCTTATATCAATATCGACCCCGGCACTATGAGCCCCTTTCAGCACGGCGAGGTGTTCGTGACCGACGACGGCGCGGAAACCGACCTCGATTTGGGGCACTACGAGAGATTCATCGACGAAAATTTGAACAAGTATTCCAACCTTACCACGGGTAAGGTCTATTGGAACGTTCTGAACAAGGAGCGCAACGGCGAGTACCTCGGTCAGACCGTTCAGGTTATTCCTCACGTCACGAACGAGATAAAGACCTTTATCTACAACGTCGGCAAGACCTCTAACGCCGACGTGGTCATAACCGAAATCGGCGGCACGATAGGCGATATCGAAAGCCAGCCCTTTATCGAGGCTATCCGTCAGGTCGCAAGGGAAGTGGGAAGAGACAACTGCTGTTTCATTCACGTCACCTTGATACCCTATATTTCGGGCTCGGAGGAATTCAAGTCCAAGCCCACCCAACATTCCGTAAAGGAACTGCAAGGCATGGGCATCACGCCCGATATAATTATGGCGCGCGTCGACAAGGCTATGCCCAAGGACGTCAGGGCGAAGATTGCAATGTTCTGCAACGTCGAGCCCGAGTGCTGTATCGAAAATCTGACCTTGCCCGTCTTATATCAATGCCCCATAATGCTCGAAGAAAGCAATTTTTCCGAAATCGTCTGCAAGCGTCTTAAAATGGACCCGCGCGTAATCGACCTCACCGAGTGGAACAAAATGCTCGAAAGAATTTCCGCGAGGAACAAGACGGTCAAAATCGCGCTGTGCGGAAAGTACGTTCAACTTCACGACGCATATCTGTCGGTTGCCGAATCTCTCGCGCATGCGGGCTATGAAAACGCGGCGAACGTGGAAATCAAATGGGTAGACACCGAGGAACTCACAGAGGAAACCATTGCCGACGAGCTTGACGGTATGCACGGCATAATCGTGCCCGGCGGCTTCGGCAACCGTGGAATAGAGGGCATGATTTTATGCGCAAAATACGCGCGCGAGCATAACTTGCCGTATTTCGGCATATGTTTGGGTATGCAGACGGCGGTAATAGAGTACGCGAGAAACGTTTTAGGCTATGCCGACGCGAACTCTTCCGAGTTCGACCCGCACTCGAAGCACTGCGTAATCGACCTGATGCCCGACCAGCAGGGCGTAAAGCTCGGCGGGACGATGCGTCTGGGCGCATATCCCTGCACGGTCATAGGCGACATAATGAAAAAATCATACGGCGCGGCGGAAATTTCCGAACGCCACCGTCACAGATACGAATTCAACAACGATTTCAGAAAGGAAATAGAAAGCGCGGGCATGAAGATTGCGGGCACCTCGCCCGACGGACTTCTTGTCGAGGCGGTAGAAATCCCCGCGAACGACTTCTTTATCGGCGTGCAATATCACCCTGAATTCAAATCGCGCCCTCAATCGGCGCACCCCATTTTCCGCGAATTTATCGCAAGCGCGGTCAAATATAAAGGTTAATAAATGAAGCTCAATCAAAATTTCAAAAACATAAAGGAAAGCTATCTCTTCGCCGAGGTCGCGGACAGAACCGGCGCGTACGCGAAGCTCAATCCCGACAAGAAAATCTTGAAGCTGGGCATAGGCGACGTAACGCTGCCGCTTGCACCCGCGGTTATCGAGGCGCTGCACGGCGCGGTCGAGGATATGTCTAAGAGTGAAACTTTCCGCGGCTACGGTCCGTACGAGGGCTACGAATTTTTGCGCGAAAGCATACAGGGCTATTACCGCGCGCGAGGAGTTCAGCTCGGACTCGACGAAATTTTCGTTTCCGACGGCGCGAAGTCCGACCTCGGGAACATACTCGATATTTTCTCGAAGGACAACGTAATTTTAGTGCCCGACCCCGTTTATCCCGTCTATGTCGACACCAACGAAATGGCGGGGCGAAAGGTGCTGTTTTCAAACGCAACCGAGGAAAACGGCTTTCTGCCTATGCCCGACTACAAGGTAAAGGCGGACGTAATTTATATCTGCTCGCCCAACAACCCGACGGGCGCGGCGTACAACAAGGCTCAGCTCAAAGAGTGGGTCGATTACGCCAACAAGCTCGGCGCGGTGATTTTATACGACGCCGCCTACGAGTGCTTTATTTCCGACGATAGCCTCGCCCGCTCGATTTTCGAGGTGGACGGCGCGAAAAGCTGCGCGATAGAGTTCTGTTCTTTTTCCAAGACGGCGGGCTTTACGGGCACGCGCTGCGGGTATACGGTAGTGCCGAAAACCCTTATATCCGACGGAATGAACGCGAATAAAATGTGGCTCCGCCGTCAGGCGACGAAGTTCAACGGCGTGCCGTACATAGTCCAGAAGGGCGCGGCGGCGGTATTCACCGAGCGCGGGCAAAGGGAAATTCATAAAAATCTCGACTATTACAGACGCAACGCGAAGCTGATTGCGGACTGTATGGACAGACTTGGAATAAAATACACCGGCGGCAAGAATTCGCCCTATATCTGGCTGAAATGCCCGCGCGGTATGAAAAGCTGGGAATTTTTCGATTATCTTTTAAAGGGCGCGCAGGTCGTGGGAACGCCGGGCGCGGGCTTCGGCGAAAACGGCGAGGGGTTCTTCCGCCTCACCGCATTCGGAAGCGAGGAAGTTACGAAAGAAGCAGTCGCAAGGATAGAAAAACTTCTGACTGAATAAAGGTGTTTTATGAACGGTATTTACGAAAGGGGAGCGGGCATTTTATGCCATATATCGTCGCTTCCGAATAAGTACGGAATAGGCTCGCTCGGCGACGAGGCGTATGAGTTTGCACGGCTTTTGAAAAAGGCGCGCGTCAAGTACTGGCAGATACTGCCCGTCGTTCAGACTGGCTTCGGCGACAGCCCCTATCAATCTGTTTGCTGTAACTCCGGCAACCCCTTCTTTATCGATTTAAAGGAGCTAAAAAATTACGGACTTTTGGACGAGGAGGAGCTTTTGTCTGCGGAAACGGCGGAGGGCGACGTAGACTACGCTTCCCTTTACGAGCGCAGATACGACCTCCTGCGTCTGGCGTACGCGCGCTTCAACGTCAAGGACAAAGATTTCACCGCGTTCGTCGAGAAGGGCGAGTACGAGGATTATGCGATTTTCATGTCGCTTAAAACCCGCTACGGCGGCACGTTCGACAGCTTCCCCGACGCGTATAAGTTCAAAGAAAGACTTGCAATGCTCGAATTCAAGCGTTCGGTCTACAAGTCCGACTACCTTTTCTGGCAGTTTTTGCAGTTCGTTTTCGACAGACAGTGGAAAACGTTTAAGAATTACGTCAACTCGCTCGGCATACGGCTCATAGGCGATATCCCGCTGTACGTCGCGTACGATTCCTCGGACGTGTGGGGCAATCCCAAATTATTCAAGCTCGACAAAAACTTAAAGCCCGTCGCGGTCGCGGGAGTTCCGCCCGATTATTTCTCCGAAAAGGGTCAGCTTTGGGGCAACCCTCTCTATGACTGGGAGGCTATGAATTCGTCGAATTACGACTGGTGGATTAAGCGCATAGACCGCGCTTCGAAAAACTTCGATATCATAAGAATAGACCATTTCCGCGGGCTGGACAGATATTATTCCATTCCCGCCGACAGCGAAACCGCGGAGGTGGGCGAGTGGCTTAACGGACCCGGAATAAGGCTTTTCAGCGAAATAAAGCGCCGCCTCGGCGACGTTAAAATTATCGCGGAGGACTTGGGCGTAATTGACAGCGGCGTAGTAAGGCTGCGCGAAAGAACGGGCTTCCCGGGAATGAAAATTTTGCAGTTTGCGTTCGACGGCAGTCCCGCAAATGCGTATCTTCCCCGCAACGTCGAGGAAAATTCGGTAATCTATACGGGCACGCACGACAACGACACCACGCTCGGGTTTTTGAGACAGCTTTCCGAAAGCGAATTCAGGACCTTTAAAAAGCGCCTGCGCGCCGAACTCAAACTCGAACACGTTACCTATCCTTTCGTTTCGCGCGAGGACACGGTTACGGCAATGAACGTCGCCGCGCTCGCTTCGAAGGCTTGCATTGCGGTGCTTCCCGTGCAGGATATGATGCTACTCGGCAGCGAGGCGCGTATGAACATACCGTCCACGCCGTCGGGTAACTGGCAGTTCAGACTGAAAAAAATGCCCGCGCGGCGCGACTGGGCAATTCTCCGTAAAATGATTGAAGGCTTAAACAGATAAACCAAACCGCGTGCTTAACGTAATTTCATAGGGAATTTAATAAAACGCAAATAAAAAGATTTAGGCATAGCATTAAGCTGTGCCTTTTCTGTACTTTTTTTCGTGGACAAACCAGGCTACTCGTAGCATAGTGAGATATAGATATGTTTTATATTTCCCGCAAAATTCAATCGGTGCGTTCTTTCATTTTTCGTGCTATAATGATTGTACGATAAACAGTAATTTAGCGAAGATAAAAAGAAGTAAGGCAACAATTTTGAGCCTTACTTCTTTAATTGTAGCACCTTATTAAATTCTATTTTTATCGCCCCATTCGCACATACCGTCTAATATCGGCATTAAAGATTTTCCACGTTCAGAGAGGCTATATTCTACTTTTGGCGGTATTTGCGGATATTCTTTGCGGATAATAAGTCCGTCGTTTTCTAATTCTTTAAGTGATAAACTCAAAGTCTTATAAGAGATACCTTTTATATATCGTTGTAACTCATTATACCTAACAACTGTAAATTCCATTAAGGTGTAGAGTATCGTCATTTTATACTTACCGCTTATAACAGACAAAGTATAACTGAAACCCGTATCGCATAATTTTTCGGAAGCAATACACCGTTTTTTCTCGTTTTCCATAGTAACCGCCTTTACACTTTACTTTTTGTTAGTATCGCACTTTTTTGTTCGTACTTGACAAAATTATAATACCACAATATACTATATATTGTCAAGACTGTTAGACCAAAAAAATAACAATAAACAGTCAAAAGGAGTTTTTATGAGAGCTGAACTTAAAGAATATCAGGCAGTTGAAGCGGCGGCGATGAATTTCGTCAAGAGCGTTGCGGAAGGAAACAGCGCACACGCAAAAAAGTTATTTATTGACGAAGCGGTATTATTCGGTTATTTGGATGGCGAACTTGAACACGGCTCAATACAGCAATTTTATAATAACGTAGATACCGTAGGCGGCGACAAGAATTTTAAGGCACGCATAGATGTTATTGCGTTGGAAGAAACACTTGCCGTTGTGCGTGTACTTGAAGAAGGCTGGGGCAACCGTATTGATTTTACCGATTATCTTTTGCTTTTGAAGATGAACGGCGAATGGAAATGTGTTGCAAAAGCGTATAATCAAAATTCTAATACTATTAAAAAATAATGCGAGGTCTTATGTCAAAAAAAATAGTCATACTTAACGGTAGTCCGAGAAAAAACGGAAATACTGCGGAACTGATAAAATCATTTACAAAAGGTGCGCAAGAAGTCGGACACACCGTTACGGAATTTTTCTTAAACGAAATGAATATTCGTGGTTGTTTAGGTTGTTGCGCCGGCGGGAAAAATCCCGAAAGCCCGTGCGTGCAAAAAGACGATATGCTTAAAATCTACCCTGAATATAAAGCCGCCGATATTGTCTTGCTTGCAAGTCCACTCTATTATTGGACGATAAGCGGACAGTTAAAGACTGCGTTTGATAGGCTCTTTGCCGTTGCAGAATGCGATCCGAACTATCGCAATCCACTTAAAGAAAGTATTTTACTTATGGCGGCAGAGGGCAACGGCTTTGAGGAAAGCGTTTATTGGTATGACCGTCTTATGAATCATCTTCGTTGGAAGTCGCTCGGCAAAGTGCTTTGTGGCGGAGTAATGGAAGTCGGCGATATTGAAGGAAAAAAAGAGCTTGCCGACGCTTATGAACTTGGAAAATCTATTAAATAAGGAGTAACTAATATGAACGAAATTACTTTGGCGGCAGCATCTAAAATCAGCTCGCCTAATCCCGTAACAATCGTATGTACGCAGAAGCCCGACGGCAGTACTAATCTTGCAACTGTTTCGTGGTGGACTTATTTATCGTATAACCCGAATATGATAGCTTATGCTATGGCAAAGACTTCGTACAGCGGTGAAATGGTACGGCAAAACAAAAAGATTATCCTTACGATACCGAGTGAAAAGATTGCCGATGCGGTAATGGGTTGTGGAAGCACAACGGGCAGGAATACGGACAAGATAGGAAAATTCGGTATTAGAATGCAGGAAGTTGTGGGAAGCGATATTCGCATCCCCGCACACAGCGCACTTGCCATTGTCTGTAATTTGAAAGAATATATCGAAACAGGCGACCACTATCTTTATATCTGCAATGTAGAGAAAGTATATGCCGATGAGCAAGAGAAAGCTGTTTTTGCTTGGAACGGATATTCGCAAATCAAGGCAGTACGATAAATTTCAATTTGTCTTTCTAAATAGTTTGTAGTAAAAAGCTCTCGAACGATATGTTCGAGAGCTTTTGTCCTCGCTTGAAAGTGCAACTCTAAAAATTCAATTTTTTGTAATTGCCCTATGGAAAACACCCATTTGCGCGCGGTTTTTTATTTTTCGAAAATGCGCGTGCAGAGTACGGTCATATCGTCGGCGACCGACTTTGTGCGCGCCTTAGCCCCCGCAAGTATCTTGTCCGCCAGATTCTGGGGATTGAGCGGCTTCAATTCCTGCATGAATTCGTACAGCTCGGTCGCGGAGGAAAAGGCGGAGGTAATTCCGTCGCTCATAAATACGACTATATCGCCGTTTCTCAGCTGTTCGGTACAGACCGTGGGGCGGAGGTTTTCTAAAATACCGAGAGGCAAGCTCTGGCTTTCGAGCACCTTAATCTCGCCCTCGCGCACGATAATGCCCGCGGGCGAGCCTATCTTCACGAAGTCCGCCATGCCCGTGTTCAGATTGACGGCGGCGATGTCAATGCAGGTGAACCGCTCGTCGCGGTTGAACGAAAGCAGTTTGTTTATGGTTTTAAGCACCGTGCCCTCGGGCATTTCCGCGCGGTAAAACGCCTCGATCAGAGAAATCGCGGTCGCCGACACCTTCTTCGCGTATTCGCCGCTGCCCATGCCGTCGGACAGCGCCATTAAAAAGCTGTGCTCGTTGATTTTAATTACCGAGTGAGTGTCGCCCGAAACCCGCTCGCCGCTTTTTATGGCGTATGCCACGCCGAACGCCGCGTCAAGCCTCGGCGGCGTGCCGAAAACAAGACAGCTTTTTTCGCCGTCGTAGCTGAGCTTGTCTTTAAGCTGATATTTTTTGCCGACGGCTTCGGCAAAAATTTCGGTCATTATTTTTGCGTTGACCTTGCCGCAGACCACCGCCGAAATTTCCATATCGTCGCCGCTTATGTACAGCTCGGGGCACGAAATGCCGCGGGCGGAAAGCTTGTTTTTTATGCTTTCTTCAAGCTCGGAATACTCGCTGTAAGTTTTGCACAGCTCGACCGCGCAGCTTTTCATTACGTCGGCGACGCCGTGCGCCTGGTCGGCGAGCAGAATTCGCCCGCTTTTCGCGTTTTCGGCTTCGGTCATGTAACGGCGGTACTCGGCTAAAAGGGAATTGAGCCGCACGAGAATATCGGTGGGGTTCGTGCAGTTGAGCGTGACCTCCGAGGGGAGGTCGATAAGGTTGACCTTGCCCTTTACGCACCCCGAATCAATCAGTTTTTTGAAGCCCGCGTACACATTCGATTTTTCGCACCGCTTCGCTTTTTCGCAGTTTTTACAGCATTTTTCTTTGAGGTCGTCGAGCATGCGCCCGCGGGAAGCGGAGTCGTTCAAATCCTCGTCGAGGGCGTTGAACGCGCACTCGATTTCGCGGAACACCTCGGAAATGCGGTAAAGCTTTTCGCCCGTTCGTCTGCGGCTGCGCGATACGGCGGTGTCGGGCAGAACCTCGCGCACGAGCAGACGTTCTTTGAGGGTTTTAAGATATTTGTCGGACGGCACGGACGGCAGAACGCAGGTGCAGACCAAAAGCAGCGCGCGGAAAACTATCAGCACCGTCGCGCAGTCGAACAGCCCGCTGAAATACGAATACAGCGCGGACAAAAAAAGCACGACCACCGAGGGCGCGACTCTGCCGGCGTTCGCAAACAAAAGTGCGGCGGACGCGGCGATTATGTACGCGGTCATGGGCTCGGGCGTGAACGCGACGACGGCGGGCGGAATTGCGAGTACCGGCGCGACGATTATCGCGGCGGGGCTTTTGGCGAGCCGCACGCAAAATACAATCGCGCCCGCAGCTAAGGAAGAATAAATAAAGAAGCCCGCGAGGTTGTATACCCCCGTTCCGAACGCCGCGTAGGTTACGGCGCAGCAGACAAGCTCGTCTTCTTTCAGCTTACAGCGCATAGCCCGATACATTAACGCGTATACTGTTTTAAAGCAGAAAAACGAAAAGACGATAATCGCGACCGCGGCAATCCCGCGGAGGGCGTACTCGTTGTCAATCAGCGCGAGCCCGTCCGCGTGCTTCCATTCCGCGAAGGCGATGTACGGCGACAGCGCGATTGCGATATACGCCGCGGCTTCTATGCGTATCTTGCGTTTCGTTCTGCGGTAAATAAACGTGACGAGGCATAAAAAGCCCGCTTCGAACAGACTTAAAAGGCTTGCGATAAGGTTCAGATGCGCGATTGAAGCGAGAATATACAAAACGGGCGTAACAATAAGGTTTGTTCCGCACAAAAGCATGGCGAAATACAGCCCCAGAGAAAGGGGCACTCCGTCAATGGTTTTATTCATAAATACAAGCGCGGCGGCGTATACTGCGTAGAAAAAGACGCTTTTTGCGCTGATTTTAAAGGTCATAACGTCATTATAAAGGAAATACGCGCGAATAATTTGTCTGTTAATATATAAAAATGTAAAAATTAATATTTTTATAATTATCGGGAATAATATTAGCGTTAACGGTCAAATTCTTAACTCAAACGATTGACAGAATTTGCCATATTGTGTAAAATAAAAGAGAATAATTTATACGGTGATTGTATGGAAGAGAAAGAAGAGGGCGGAATATCGATAGGCGATATATTCCGCACAATATTTTCACAAAAATGGCTTGCGCTCATTATAACGGCGGTAATAACCGTTGTGGGCACGGTCGGCATATATTTTTACGGCTCGACGAAGGTGGATTACTCCGTTTCTTTCGTGTTGCAGTTGCCCGGTTCGGGCGACAATTCTCCCGCGGAGTACACCTACCCCGACGGTGAATTGTTTTACTACACCTCTATGATTTCGGCGGAAAATCTTGAAATTGCCAATTCCGCGATTGACGAGAACGTGGACGTTGCAACTATGCTGAACAGAGGCGATATCTCGATAACCCGAATTGTGAACGAGACCGAAACCACGTCCGAAAACATTGAAATTTACGAATTAATGTATAAAATAACGGTAAAAGCGAGTTATTTCAAAGAAAGCGACAATGCAAAAATTTTCTTGAAAAAGCTTGCCGAAATTCCGGCCGAATATATTTCGGGAATGAACATTAACTACGACTATAATATTACGGCGTCACAGAACGCTTTAACTTATAAAGACCAGCTTTCCGAGCTTGAAAAACAAGTCACGAGATTGCAGGGCGTTTACGATTCCTTGATTTCCACTTACGGCGGCGACTTTACCGTCAAAGTCGGGGAAGAGGTTAAAACACTTACCACAATAAAGACCGAAACCATAGATGCCTATATAAACAGCAGAATTTTCCCTACTCTTTCCAACGAGGCGATTAAAAACGGCTACGTCAAAGACGTTACGAGCGCGAAAGAGAGAGACGTTTACGAAGGCCAGCTTTTCGAAAAGGAGCAGGAGCTCGAAAGGGCGCAGGCAACTCTCGATTTATTGCTCGAACTCAAATCACAGACTGGTTCGGTTATTTACGACGAGAAGCTTATAGAGCAGAGTAATAAAGTACAGCTTTTAAATCAGGAAATCAGATATATCAATAAATGTCTCGACGCATATAAAAATTCCGGCACGGTAAACGAGGAATTCGCAGCTAAGGTCCGTGCGGTCGAAGCAGAGGTCAAAAAGCTCACCGAGGACGTAAAGCCGATTGTTTCTTCGGTATATGCCACGGTTACGAAAGTAAGCTATTATATGAATACGGGTATTATCGAGGTTTCGGGTGGAAAAAGTCTCGTTATCTCATTCGTGCTCAGCTTTGTTGCGGCGCTGGTGGTTGCGGCCATAGTCGCGTATATCGTCGGTTATTACAGACTTAAAAAGTCAAGGGCGGTAAAGGCCGAGGTGGTGGTTTACCCCGAAGCGCAGTTACAGCTTGCGGCAGCCAAGGACGACGAGGAAGAGGAAAAAGAAGACAAATAACTTTAAATTTTTCAACACCCCGACGCATTTTGCGTCGGGGTGTTTTGTTGCATTTTTTTGTGCGGCGTGCTATAATTAATTATCAACGGTGAAAATTATGACTCATCTCGATAAACTTAAAAATTTAATAGACCCGCATAAAAAAACGGATAAACCTTTCTTCCTCGGACTGCTGGACGCAGAGGCTCAGCGCGCTTACGAGGACGAGAGGATAGACGCCGTTATGGTTATGTTAAAAGCGTTATATATCAACCGTTTAAAAAATAAAATCGCCGCGGCGAAGGAAGAAAGGCACCGCCTGAATTCCGCCGAAGGGCACGACGCGGGCAATTACAGACAGGTTTTGAACCTCAACGCCGAAATAAATTCTTTAAAGGCGAAAATGAATTCCTATAAGCCCTTTTTCGACGAGCCGTACTTCGCGAGAATGGACCTTCAAGACGATAAAGAGGGCTACAACAGCTACTATATCGGCAAGCGCGGGGACGAGGGGCTGGAAATCGTGGACTGGCGCGCCCCGCTTGCGCGCAAGTATTACCAGAAAAGCCGTACGTCGTTCAAAATAAACGATTACGACTACAAGCTGATACTCCGCCGCGCGCTCCGCACGAAAAACGGCAAGGTGCTCGATATGAAAAACGAGTACCTCTCGGTCAAGGATTATCTCACGCCCGAGGAAATAGGCGGGCGGGACGAGTCGGTCATATTCGACCCGTTTTTGAAGGAAATTCTCGAAAGCCGCAAGGAAAAGCGGGAAATTACCGACATAATAGAGACCATACAAGAAAAGCAATACGAGATAATAACTCTGCCCGAGCGGGCGGAATTCGTACTGCAAGGCGTCGCGGGCAGCGGCAAGACAATGATAATGCTTCACCGCTTGTCTTACATTTTATACAACAACGAAAAGCTGCGCCCGTCAGACATACTCGTAATTACCCCGTCGGATTCGTTCAACGCGTTCATTGACGAGCTTGCCGCTATCCTCGAACTCGAAAAGGTGAAAACGTCCACCCTCGACAGCTATTTTTTAAATCTTTTGAAAAACGCGGGAATAGATATCGCGGACAGAATCGATTATTCCCAGCCCGTCCCGCCCGAACTTTTAAGTTATATTTATTCCGAAAAATTCACCGCGGACGTGCGAAAAAAGCTGGACAAAATTTTCGACGGCGTGCACGGCATTTTTACCGCCGACGGCTGTAAGGAGGTCTGCGACGGAGTTGCGGAGGCGCTTTCCCGGCAAGAAGAGGAATATTCGCGCATTAAAAACGCGGGGCTGAGGGTGAGACGGTGCGTGCTCGGCGAAATAAAGGAAAAGCCCGACGGCGGGCTGTATTACACAAAGCAGTTCAGAAACATGTTCAACTGCGTCACGGACGTGCGCGAGTTTTTAAATCTCTTGTCAGACGGGCGCATGAACGGCAGCGCGTTTTTTTACAAACAGCTTTTGTCGTTCTACAAGTCGATTAAGTTTCTCCGCCGCTACTCCGAAAAAATCTGCTTAGCCGCGATCGACGATTTAAACGCCCTTTTTACGGCGGTCGAAAAGGAAATTTCCGACTTGAAGCGCTATAAAATAAACGTGGGCGGGCAAGAGACGCTGACCTATGCCGAAAGGATAGAAAAGCGCGAACAGCTGAAAAGAGAGATTGTCGCAACGACTTCGCGCGTAGAAAAAATCCGCGGACTGTTCGCGCCCCTTCACGACTTTGCGGACGTGTTGCGCGGGGAAAACTACCTCATTTCAATCGGTAAATGCGAAAACACCTACGACATAGCCCGCTTTTTCTACCGCGAAATTATCAAAAAAGCCAAGACGAAAAGCGGCATGACGACAAAAAAATTATGCCGTTTCGACCCGTTCGCGCTGTGTCTCGTGCTGACCGAGCTCGGGTTCCCGCTTTCGCCTAAATACGGCTTTGTGTTCGTAGACGAGGCGCAGGACATTTCCCCCGCCGAATATGCAGTACTTCGCGCGGTCAACGACAGGGCTTCGTTCAACGTGTTCGGCGACTTGAAGCAGAACATTACGGGTTACCGCGGAATCAAGGACTGGGGCGAGCTCGGATATAAGGTATACAATTTAAATCTGAATTACCGCAACACAAACAATATCGTCGACTACGTCTCGGAAAAGCTGGGCATAGAAATGCAGGCGATAGGCTTCGAGGGTAGCGGCGTGGAGATTATAGACGCCCGCTCGGTCACGCGCCGGTTGTCGGAGAAAAACGGGCTTTGCGCGGTGATTTGCGACGAGGCGGGGCTTGAAAAATATTCGAGGAAAAGCTACAACAAGGTGCGCGAAACGGGCAAGATTTCCAAGACGAAAATCAACGTTTTAACAGTTTACGAGAGTAAGGGGCTGGAATTCACGGCGGTGGCGGTTGCCGACGGCAACATGACCGACAACGAAAAGTATATAGCGTACACGCGCGCATTGAAAAATCTTGCGCTTATAAGATAATAAAACGGTCAATAAACAATAGCAACGGAAGAAAGGTTGCATTTTTTGTGAAAAGAGGTATAATCTATATATGGCAAAAAATCCCAAAAAACAACTTGATACGATAGAACTCGAAGGCGAACTTTTAAACGAGGTCAGTTACGCGACGTATTATTGCAGACTGCCTCTGTTTACGTCGTTCAGAATATTCAACCGCGGCGAGGAAAACGTCAGCGAAATCAACGTGAGCATTACGGGCACGACCCAGCTTATAATGCCCAAGGAAATTACGATTGACGAAATCCCGCACGAAAGCAGTATGGGGCTGACCGTCGACAATATTTTAAACCCCAAATATCTCGCCGAAATCGACGAGCCATCGCCTTGCACGGTCAAAATAAAGCTGACCCGCGGCAATACTGCCATTTGCTCGTTAAAGACGAACGTGCTCGCACTTCCCATCGATTGCTGGAACGGGCTTTCGGGCAATGCGGAAATGCTTTCGGCGTTCGTCAGACCCAAGCTTGCCGACTGCCAGAAAATCCTTGCGGAAGCGGGCTTACAGCTCAAAACGTGGGGCTACTCGTCGGAGTGGACGGGCTATTCGGGCAACGATAAAAACGCCGTGCGCAACGCCGCGGCTTCCATATATTCGGCAATCCGCCATTTGAATATCGAGCGCGAGGAATGCGGCGACTTGTCGCAGACCGTGCGCGTCGGCGACATAAGCAAAATTTTACAGCACAAGACGGCGACCCCTTTGGGGCTTGCCATATTCGCCGCTTCGTGCTTCGAGGCTACGAAATTAAACCCCGTCATCGTCCTCGGCAAAAACAAGGTCGGCGTGGGCGTGTGGCTGTATGAAAGCTGTTTTTCCTCGACAACTCAGGACGATATGTCGATTATGGAAAAGTACGTCGTCGAGGGCGTAAACAACCTCGCGGTGTTCAATCTGGACGACGTTTTCGCGCACAAGAACGCGAGCTTTACGACCAGCCTCGGTCACTTTTTGACCTCTGTAAAAAGCGGGGAGTACGAAATTTGCATAGACGTAAAGCGCTGCCGCATAGGCGGAATTTCCCCTATGCCGCTCAAAGTCAAGACGAAAAGCGGGTACGAGCTTTTAAACGACAAACAGCTTTCCTATGACGAAAAACCGCGCGAAATGTTCGACGCGAGCAAGTACGAGTACAACAAGCAAGCTTCCAAGGACAACGCGTGGCAAAGGCGCCTTCTCGACTTGTCGCTCAAAAACAACCTTTTAAACTTCCGCTATAAGCGCGACTGTCTGCACATACTTTCCGCCGACCTTGCGGCTTTCTGCAAGCGCATGGAAAACAAGAACAAATTCAAGCTTGAACCGCTTGCGACCCCTGTCAAGGACGCCGAGTACTTCGGCGGTAAAAGCGTCATGGCTATGGAGGAGCTCATTTCGATTGAAATGAAAGCGGGCACGATACGCTGTTATTCGAGCCGCGAAGGTCTCTCCGACGCCGTGGGCACGATACTCAGAAAATCCCGCGCGGTCGAGGAGGAGACGGGCGCGAAGGTGCTTTACCTTGCGTTCGGCTTCTTGAAATGGCGCTCGAAAAGCGACAAGGACGAGCAGATGGCACCCCTCGTGCTTCTTCCCGTCAACGTCAGAAAGACAAAGACGGCAATCTGGCTCGAAACGGGCGAGGAGTACGAGGTCAATACGACCCTCCTCGAATTTCTGAAAAGCGAATTCAACATAGACGTTCGCGGCGTTGAGGACAAGGGGCTGACGCCCAAGGAAATAATCGCCGTGTTCCGCGCAAAGACCGCGAACATGAAGGGCTGGCTCGTCTACGAGGACATTTATCTTTCGCAGTTCACGTTCGCGCGCTACGCAATGTGGGCGGACGTCAGAAACAACATAAACGAGTATAAGAAAAACCCGCTCATATCAAGCCTTCTCACCAACACCAACAAGCTTTCGAACAACAAGCTCGTCGGCGTAAGCGAGGACGACAGCGAGCCTTGCAAGGTCGTTGTGCCTCTGCCTTGCGACAGCGCGCAGTACGCCGCGGTCGCGGAGTCGGCAAAGGGCACGTCGTTCGTTTTGCACGGCCCTCCCGGCACGGGCAAAAGCCAGACTATCACAAACATAATCGCAAACGCGCTCAACGACGGCAAGCGCGTGCTGTTCGTCGCGGAAAAGCAAGCGGCGCTTCAAGTCGTAAACAAGCGCCTTTCGGACATAGGAATAGGCGAATTCTGCCTCGAACTTCACTCGGGCAAAACCGCGGATAAGGGGGAGATAGTCCGCCTTATCGAAAACACCCTTTCGCTTGCAAAGACCACCGACGGCGGAAGATTTGCCGACGCGGGCGAGGAAATTAAGGAGACGCGCGAAGCGCTGAAAGCTCCGCTTACCGCGCTGCACAAAAAGCGCCGCCTCGGCGTTTCGGTGTACGAGGGCATAATTTATTACCTTCAAAACAAAAATGCGCCCGAGCTCGTAAATATCGAAAGCACGTTCTACGACTCGCTCACCCAAAACAAGCTCGAAGAGTGTGAAAAAATGCTCGTCACCGCGCAGGCGGCGGCTGAGGAATGCGGCGGGGTATACCGCTCGCCTTTCTCGGGCGTAAACCTCACCGTGTGCGACAAGACCACGAAGGACGCGGTTTTGTGCGCTTCGGGGGTCATGATTGCCGAGCTTAAACACCTCAGAAATTATCTCGGGCTGTTCCTCGACACCTACAACCAGCGCGTGAGCACGTTCACGCTTAAAAAGCTGAAATCCCTTTTAGATACCGCAAACGTATTGAAGGGCGACAACCTCGGCGAATTTTTCGAGTGCGACGAGGAAAGCTTCTATAAATTCTACAATGCGAATTTAAGGTACGACCGCGCGGTCAGACACTGGCTGTCGCACTTCAAGGTATTGCCCGATATAGGCAAGCTTGCGGGCAAGGTCGAGGAGGAGCTTGAAAACTGGGGCGAAAATTACCGCTCGTCCAAGCTGCTTTTATCGGTTATCAGAAAAATCAATAAATGCGGTATAACGCCCTTGAAGGAAAAGGACGAAATCGAGTGGATTAAGCGCGCGTGCGAGATAGAGGACGCGAAAAAGGGCATATTAACCAACACCGATTTAAGCGGCGCTTTCACGGGCATGGGCGGAAGCATTAACGACAAAAAGAGAGACGAGTTTTTAAAGCCCCTCTACGATTTCCATAAAATCAATTCCACTATATACATGGACTACAACGCCGACGCGTTCAACAGCGTTTGCGTGCGCTCAGCCGACGGGCATTTAAAACCCCTTATTCTGGGGCTTATTTCCGCCGTGACCGCGTTCAACAAGGCGTGCGACCAGTTCCTTAAAACCGTCAAAGTCGACAAGGCGGAAATTCAGGACGGCGACATTTTCGACTACTTCACCGCGAAGTGCGGCGCGCTTATCGACAATATCGACATGCTGCCCGGCTGGTGCGTCTACAAGGCGACCGCCAAAAAGCTTAACGACAACGGGCTTACGTTTATTACCGACGCTATGGAAAGCGGCAGAATAAGCGGCAAGCAGATACTTTCGTCGTTCAGAAAGAACGTCTACCGCAACTTCATACAGACGAATATTCCCGCGGACGAGGTGCTTGCCACCTTCTCGGCGAGCGTGCAGGAGGCGAACGCGGGCAGCTTTACGCGGCAGCTCGAAGAGTTTTCCCTTCTCACCCGCGAGAAAATCCGCGCGAACCTTATCTCGCGCCTTCCCGCGGAGGAGACCGAGGGACCGCTCGCGCTCGAACTCATGGCGTTCAGACGCAATATAAAGGGCAATATCCGCTCGCTCAATTTAAGGACGTTGTTCTCGGAAATACCCGAGCTTTTGCGCGTCGCCGCGCCCTGCCTCTTAATGAGCCCGATTACGGTTTCGCAGTATCTGCCCGCGGTGTCCGATTTGTTCGACATAGTAATTTTCGACGAGGCGTCGCAGATGCCCACTTGCGAGGCAGTGCCCTCGCTCGCAAGGGCGAAAAGCGCGATTATCGTCGGCGACCCCAAGCAGATGCCGCCCACGGCGTTCTTCACGAACTCGGGACAGGACGAGGACAACCCCGAAACCGAGGACCTCGAATCCGTGCTCGACGACTGTCTTGCGCTCGGCATACCCGAAAAGCATCTCATCTGGCACTACCGTTCGAAGCACGAAAGTCTGATTGCGTTCTCGAACATAACCTATTATTCGTCGAGGCTTTGCACCTTCCCGTCGCCAGACTCGCTCGACAGCAAGGTAAGGCTGAACCTTATCGAGGACGGCGTTTACGACAGAGGCGCGACCAAGTGCAACAAGAAGGAGGCGGAGGCGCTCGTCGACGAGGTAATAAGGCGTTTGAAGGACGAACGGCTTAAAAATTCGAGTATCGGCGTAGTTACGTTCAGTACTCCACAGCAAGTCTATATCGAGAGAATGCTGTCGAAAAAGATTTCCGAAAAGCACCTCGAAGAGATTGCGTACGAGCGCGAGGAACCGCTGTTCGTCAAGAACCTCGAAAACGTGCAGGGCGACGAGCGCGACGTGATTTTATTCTCGGTCTGCTACGGCCCCGACAAGCTCGGCAAAATTTCCCTAAACTTCGGACCGTTGAACCAGGTCGGCGGTTGGCGCAGACTCAACGTTGCGGTTTCGAGGGCGAGGGAAGAGATGGTCGTATTCTCGTCCATGCGCTATTCTATGATCGATATGTCGCGCACGACCTCGCGCGGCGTGGCGGGGCTGAAAGCCTTCCTCGAATTCGCCGAAAAGGGCAGAACTAATATTTCCGTCAAGAGCGACGAAATTATTATAAACAAGCAAGGCATAGGCAAGTTTATCGCCGAGGAGCTTTCCGCATACGGCTACGACTGCCGCTGCAACGTCGGCGTTTCCGACTTCAAGATAGACGTCGCGGTCGTCGACCCGAAGAACAAGCACAACTTTATTTTAGCTGTGCTGTGCGACGGCTCGCAGAGTAATTTTTCGGTAAAGGACAGAACGGTCTTGCAAGTTCAGACCTTGAAGAGGAATAACTGGAACGTCGTCAGACTGTATTCGATTAATTTCTTCAATAACCCCAAACGAGAAATCAAAAAGATAAAGGACTATCTCGACAGACTTACGGGCGACGACAAACCCGCGGTAATAGGCTGTAAAAAACCGTACCGCGCGTTCAAGGCGGACATAAAGCCGCAGCCCCCCGAATATATCTTAAAGGGCGAAAACGACGCTGAGGTTATAAAGGTCTTGAAGGCGATTGTAACCGCCGAGGAGCCCATTTCCGCACAGTTTTTGATTAAGCGCACGCTCGCGGTGTTCGGTATACAAAGAAGCGGAGTAAAGCTCGAAGGCAAGCTTTTTAAGCTTATCAAAACCTGCGGCTTCGGCAAGTCGGTAATGCTCGGCAATACCTATTACTTCAAGGCGGATAAATATTCGGGCTTTGACCGTTGCCGCGTGGAAACGGATACAAACTTGCGCTCCGCAGACACGGACTATACCCCGTACGACGTGATATCGCTTGTAAAGGGCGTGCTTTTGACGAGGGTCAGCATGTACGCGGACGAGCTTATTCCTTTCATTTTGAAGGAGTTGAAAGTGCCGCGCTCGAACGACAAAATACTATCGTTCGTGTCGGGCTGTATCGACGAGGGCGTGAAGCGCGGACTGTTCATCCGCAGTATTTCGGATAAAATTTCGCTTGCGTAATTTGTTTGCGCCGCAGCCCCGCACAATAAAGTCAAATAGAAGAAAAACGCGCTTGAACGTAGGTTCAAGCGCGTTTTAAAACGTCGTTCATATCGTATTTACCCGAAGGCTTGCCGACAAGCCATTTCGCGGCTTTCACCGCGCCCGCGGCGAAGACCCGCTTCGACCGCGCCGAGTGAGAGAGGGTGATTATTTCGTCCTCGCCCGCGAACATTACGTCGTGTTCGCCGACGATTGTACCGCCGCGCACGGCGTGAATTCCTATCTCGCTTTTGCGCTTCCCGACGGCGCCCTCTCTGCCGTATAAAAATTCCTTTTCTCCGCCGAAAGCGGCGTTCGCGCCGTCCGCCAGCATAAGCGCCGTGCCCGACGGCGCGTCGACCTTGCGGTTATGGTGTTTTTCGATTATCTCGATATCGAACTGCTCGCCCAGCGCTTCGGCGGCTTCTTTTACGAGCTTCACCAACAGGTTTACGCCTACCGAAAAGTTAGCCGTTCTGAAAATCGCAATCTTTTTCGAACATTCGTCGATATACTTCAAGTCCTCCGCGGAGTAGCCCGTCGAGGCGAGCACGGCGGGAACGCCGTTTTTCACCGCCCATTCGAGCTCGCCCTTTAAAGCGGCGGGGGAGGAGAAGTCGATAATAACGTCTACCTTTTCTTTGACGTCGTCAAAAGAAGAGTAGACGGGAATTTCTCCCGCGGCGGGGTGCAAGTCAACCCCGCAGACAACCCTTGCGCCCCCGTCGTCCTTTAAAACTCCGACGAGGTTTTCGCCCATTTTACCGCCTATTCCGCAGATAAGCACGTCAATCATTTTTTTAGCCCTCCGATTGCTTTTATAAGCTTTTCCTTGTTTGCCTCTTCCAGCTCGGTAAGAGGTGCGCGGGGTACGCCCGCCTCGAAACTTAAAATGTTATACGCCGCTTTCACGGGTATGGGGTTGACCTCGACGAACAAGGCGTTTATAAGCGGCAGCAATTTGTCGTTCAACTTGTTGGCTTCGTCGAAATTATTTTCCCTTGCGAGGGTGTAAACGCGCTTAATTTCGGCGGGGGCAATGTTCGACGCGACCGAAATCGCGCCCGCCGCGCCGATTGAATACAGCGGCAAATTCAATGCGTCCTCGCCCGAAAACAAGTCGGTTTTGCCGCGGATAAGGCGCATTGTTTCGACGGCTTGCGCCATATTCCCGCTTGCCTCCTTTATGCCCGCAAGGTTGGGGATTTCGGCAAGCTTTGCCGCGGTTTCGGGCAGAATATTCACGCCCGTGCGCGAGGGAACGTTGTACGCGATTACGGGAATTTTGACCGCATTGCAAATTGCTTCGTAGTACGCGAGCAAGCCCTTTTGCGTGCACTTGTTGTAATAGGGCGTCACGGCAAGCACGCCGTCCGCGCCCGTTGCCTCGGCTTTTTTCGAGGCGGCAACCGCCTTTTTCGTGTCGTTACTGCCCGTGCCGATAATAATTTTAATTCTGCCGCCCGCCTCTTTTACCGCAAAGCGGATGACCTCGGTCTTTTCCTCCTCGGTCATTGTGGCGGGCTCGCCCGTGGTGCCCAGCACGACGAGCGCGTCGCTTCCGCCGTCAATCTGGTATTCGATCATTTTTTTGAACGCGCCGAAGTTCACGCCGTTTTCATTGAATGGGGTGACCATCGCGGTTGCAATGCCTTTAAAAAATCCCGTCATATTATCTCCTCAATCGAAGTAGCCCTTCGCCGCCAGCAGCTCGGCAAGCAGTACCGCGCCACCCGCCGCGCCCCTCAGGGTGTTGTGCGAAAGCCCTATGAATTTATAGTCGAAAACCGCGTCGCCGCGAAGTCTGCCCGCGCAGACCGCCATGCCGTTTTCGGTGTCTCTGTCGAGCTTGGGCTGGGGGCGGTCGTCGCCATCGAAGTAGTGTATGAACTTTTTCGGCGCGGAGGGGAGGGCAAGCTTTTGCGGCTCGCCTTCGAACACGTTCCACAATTTGATTATTTCCTCTTTCGCGGGTTTGTTCTCGAACGAAACGAAACACGCCGCGGTGTGTCCGTCGGAGACGGGCACTCTCAGACACTGCGCCGTAATTTTCGGCTCCGTCGCGGGGAGGATTTTCCCGCCCTCGACCTTGCCCCAGATTTTAAGGGGTTCCTGCTCGCTTTTCTCTTCTTCGCCGCCTATGTAGGGGATAATGTTGTCGAGAATTTCGGGCATGGTTTCAAAGGTCTTGCCCGCGCCCGATATTGCCTGATATGTCGTCACCGCCGCGCGCTTAATCCCGAATTTTTTCAAGGGGTGCAGCAAGGGAACGTACGATTGGAGCGAGCAGTTACTCTTCACCGCAATAAACCCGCGCTTCGTGCCCAGCCTCTTTTTCTGGGCTTCGATAACTTCAAGGTGTTCGGGGTTGATTTCGGGAATTACCATCGGCACGTCGGGGGTGTTTCTGTGCGCCGAGTTGTTCGAAACAATCGGACATTCGAGCTTAGCGTACGAATATTCGAGCTCGCGTATCTCGTCCTTATTCATGTTCACCGCGCAGAAGCAGAAATCGACCGCGGAAGAAATTTTCTCTCTGTCCGCGACAGCGTCAAGCACGGTCATACCCGCGAATTTTTCGGGCATAGCCCCGTTCAAATGCCATTTTTTCACCGCGTTTTTGTAGCTTTTCCCCGCGGAGGAGGCGGAAGCGGCAAGGCATACGACTTCGAACTGCGGGTGGTTCTGCAAGAGAAGCAGAAACCGCTGTCCGACCATGCCCGTCGCTCCGATAACGCCGACTTTATACTTTTTCATATTTAAACAATATCATAACCTCCCGTAAAAGTAAAGGAATTAAAGCTTGACTGCGCTCATAAAATTATTTTATGAGCGTTTACGAATTAAAGACGGGCGAGAAAGGCAAAATCCTTTCGGTAATGGCGGAGGGCGCGGCGGGCACACGTCTCTCGTCGCTTGGAATTGTCAAAGGCAAGGAGGTCACCGCGCTGTCCTTTTCGCTTTTTAAAAGCAGTATATTAATCGAGTGCGGCGCGGTGCGGTTAGGGCTTAGAAAGGCGGTCGCGCTTTTAATCGAGGTGGAAAAATGCGCGTAGTGCTTGCGGGTAACCCGAACGCGGGCAAAACCACCCTCTTCAATTCTTTGACCAAAAGCAATTTAAGGACAGGCAACTTCCACGGTGTGACGACAACCCCGACCGAAAAAACCTTCGGCGGTATAACCTACGTCGACGCGCCGGGGCTTTATGCGCTGTCCGCGTATTCCATGGAAGAGGTTTCGGCGGCGGAGGAAATAAAAAACGCCGACCTTATAATCAACGTTTTAGACAGTTTGACGCTCGAAAACAGCTTAAACTTAACGAGGCGGCTTATATCCTCGGGCAAGCCCGTCGTGCTTTACGTCACCAAATTAAACCAGCTGAGGCGGCGCGGAGGGAAGCTCGATAAGGATAAGCTTTCCAAAATGCTCGGCATACCCGTTTTCGACTGCCCGCCCGAACAGCTGAGAAAAGCGATAGAGGGGGGAATTGCGCCCGTCAAGGCGGAAAGTATCCATTTGACTTCGGCATATTCTGCGGGGCGCGAGGGGCTAAGCCGCGCGGATAAGCTGTTCTATAACCGCTATTTCGCGCTCGCGTTTTTCATTGCCGCAATCGCCGCAATGTTCTTTTTCGCGTTCCACCCGATAATGCCGGGGGCGCTTTTGAAGGAGCTGACCGAAACGCTTATTTGCGACAAGTTAGGCGGATTTATATGCTCGAAAATGAAAAGCGAAGCGGTTAAATCACTGCTCGGCGAGGGGATACTCGGCGGAGCGGGCGGTGTTCTTTCGTTTATCCCGCAGCTTGCCGTTTTGTATCTTTTTTTAACCTTGCTCGACGAAAGCGGCATAACCTCCGCGCTCGCGTTCGCGACCGACGGACTTTTCGAAAAGGTGAAGCTTTCGGGGCGCGCCGCGTTCTCGCTCGTGTCTGGGTTCGGATGCACGGCGGCGGCGATACTCACGACGCGCGGCTACGCGACCGAGGGGGCGCAGAGGCGCACGATTGCCGTTCTGCCGTATATACCGTGCGGGGCGAAGCTGCCCGTGTTTCTCACGTTTTTATCCCCCTTATTTAAAAACCCTTTCCCCGCGGTGACGTGCTTTTACTTTGCGGGGCTGTTTCTGTCCTTGCTTTTTTCCTACCTTATCAAGGGCGGAAAGGAGGGCATGCTGTGCGAGGTCACGCCCGTCATATTTCCGCAGTTTTCAACGGTTTGCAAAAAGTTGTATTTTTATCTCAAAGGGTTTATAATAAAGGTGGCGGTCACGGTCACGCTGTTTTGCACGGTAAGCTGGTTTTTGTCGCATTTCTCTTTTTCCTTTCGGTATGCGGAAACCGACGAAAGCATTCTCGCCGCGCTGAGCAGACTGATTACGCCGGTATTTTACCCAATGGGGGTAACCGACTGGCGGCTCGCGTATGCCGCGCTGTGCGGGTTTATCGCAAAGGAAAACGTAGCGGCGACCGTTGCAATGCTTATGCCGCTCGGCGCGGGGCTGGATACCGCCGCCGCGCTCGGCATGTGCGCGTTCATACTCCTGTGCCCCGCGTGCGTTTCGGCGTTCTCGGCGTCGTGCCGCGAGGCGGGATTGAAGTTCACGCTGAAATGCTTCGCCGTGCAAACGGTTTTGGCTTTCCTCGGCGCGTACCTTATTCATTTTTTATTTATGCTATGAAAACTTTCAAAGTTACCGAAGATACGAATTTGAAGGACTTTACCGACAGCGTCTATCCGCAGGGCTCGTTCTGCCTTGCGGCGCTTCTGCGCGGTAAGGACGTAAAAGTGAACGGCGCGCGCACGGGCGCGAACATATCTTTGCGGCGGGGCGACGAGGTGGTCTATTATACCACCTCAAAGCAAGAGGAAAAACCCTCGCACAATCCGGTTTACGAGGACGAAAACGTCTATATCGCGGACAAGTTTTCGGGCGTTTCGAGCGAGGGACTTTTTTCCGAGCTTTGCGGCAAGGGCGAATTCTACGCCGTGCACCGCCTCGACAGAAACACGCAGGGGCTTATCGTCTACGCGAAAAACAAACTCGCCGAGGGGGAGCTGTTGTCGGCGTTCAGAGAGGGGAAAATTCATAAAACTTATTACGCTGTCTGCAAAAACGCGTTCAGGCAAAAAAGCGCGAAGCTGACCGCGTACCTTGTAAAGGAGGGGGATAAGGTCAAGGTCTATCCCTCGCCGCGGGCGGGCGCGCTGACGGCGGTTACCGAGTACTCGGTAGAGGAGGAGCGCGGCGACACCGCGCTCGTTAAAATCAATCTTCATACGGGCAGAACCCACCAGATACGCGCGCACATGGCGTTTATAGGTTGCCCCGTGCTCGGCGACGAGAAGTACGGCGACAGAGAGTTGAATAAAAAATATTCCGCAAAACGGCAGAGGCTTACCGCGAAGTATATTTCGTTCGGGCTTGACGGAGGGCTGGGCTATCTCAACGGAAAAAGCTTTGTAAGCGCGTTTGACTGCTGAGTGTTTCACGGAAGAAAAATATGGTTATATAATTAGTGAGGTACATATATGCAACAAGTAAAATTAATTTCAACCGACGGCAAGCTGGCTTTTTCGCTTACCGGCGAAATAGATTCGGCGACGAGCGAGGACTTCTATGCGGAGGTAAAAGCGGCGTATCTTCACGACAAAAAGGACGTGGAGTTCGACTGCACGCTTTTGACGTTTATCGACAGCACTATGCTCGGCACGTTCGTCAAGCTTTTCAAAGAGCTTAAAGCGGACGGCAACAAGCTTTCGCTTAAAAACGTTCAGCCGAGGATAAGGAAGCTGTTTGAAATCTGTTCGCTCGACAGACTTATGGAGATAAAATAATGAGGAGATTATCGGTTGAATTCGATTTGAACGACAGCGAATATATGACGGCTTTGAGGCTCGTCGCGGGCGCGGTTTGCTCGGCTGCGGACGTGGACGTCGATTTGCTCGAAGATTTCAAGGTCTGCGTAACAGAAAGCGCGCTCATTTTGAAAAACGGCGGCTTTAAGACCGTGAAAGCCGAATTCGACGCGGGCAACGGAGTTACCGCGCAGATTTCGGGCATAGGCGGAAGCCCCGCGGAGGGCGATTGCGAGCTGTCGCTCGCGCTCATAGGCGCGCTTGTCGAGAAGTGTGACATAAATAAAAACGGCGGAATAATTAATAAGGTAACGCTTAAAATATGATTGACCCGAAAGAGGCGGAGAAGCTTTTCCGCGAATATCGGCAAACGGGCGATATAGCGACGAGAAACAAGCTCGTAGAGGAATATTTCTACGTCGCGGAAATACTCGCCAAAAAGTTTGCGGGCAGAGGCGTCGAGTACGACGATTTATTGCAGGTTGCCTCCGAGGGGCTGATTTCGGGGGTGGAAAAATTCGACCCCGACATGGGCGTTCAGTTCACGACTTACATAACCCCCACGGTGACGGGCATAATAAAAAATTATTTCCGCGATTTTTCGCGCACCGTCCGCCCGCCGCGAAGGGTTTACTCGCTCGCCGCGAAGGTCAGAAGCGAGGTCAACGAATATTTCAAGCAGAACGGCGTCAAACCAACGGTAAGGCAGCTTTCCGAAAAAATAGGCGCGTCCGAGGAGCAGATTATAGAAGCGCTCGAATACCGCGCGCCGATGAGCCTTGACGCAAAGGTTCAAAGCGAGGACGGCGAAGGGCATCTCTACGACGTTATCCCCGACCTTTCGGACAGCTTCGAAAAATTCGAGGATAAAGAGGCGTTAAAGACGGAAATCGCCAAGCTCGACCCGACCGAGCAAAAGGTGGTCGCGTTCAGGTTCGTGCAGGGCAAATCGCAGTCGGAGGTGGGCAAAATTCTCGGCGTCAGCCAGATGTTCGTCTCTCGCGCGGAAAGAAAAATCGTTGAAAAATTAAGGGAAGCGTTGCTTTAATGATTAGTTTTAAAGTCGACAACTTAAAAAACATGAATTCCGAGCTTAAAGCGTTTGTGGAATTTCTCCGCGTTGCGGGCGCCAGCGACGACGATATTTTCGCGGGCAAGCTCGTCTCGTGCGAGCTTATAACCAACGTAATACGTCACGGCGGCGACGAGGCGGAGTTTACGGGCACGATTAACGGCGACAGAATCATAATCACGGTCGCCGCTGAAAGTCTGGGCGGCGTGGATTTGTGCGGCTCGGTGCCCGACGTGTTCGCGGAAAGCGGAAGGGGGCTGTACATTGTGAGAAGCTTCTGCCGCGAAATCGAGCGATGCGGCTGCGAGGTGCGGGCTGTAATAGAAAGAAAATAAAGGCTTCGGCAATTTGCCGAAGCCTTTCGTTTTTATTAAAGCATGTCGAGTTCTTTGAACATTTTATTCAAAAGTCCGTCGGTTATCATACCGCGAATTCTGCCGAGGTAGATAAACACCGAAGAGAAGAATTTCTTGTTGTTGCCGCCTATGACATACTCTGGAATATTTCCGACGTCGCCCTTACTCTTTTCGATAAAGGTCATGGCGAACTCGATTTTTTCGTCGTTGGTCAGCTTGTCGATAAAGTCGTCCGAAGGACCGCCGTATCTTATCGTGTATATAAGCTCGCCGTCGGGACCGAACGCATAGTGCTGTACGGGGTTGAACGTGCGCACGGGTTCGGGCTTGGGCTCGGGCTTGACCTCGGGAACGACCGCGGGCGCGGGTTCGGGCTTGACTTCGGGAACGACCGCGGGAGCGGACTCGGGCTTGACTTCGGGAACAACCGCGGGCGCGGGCTCGGGCTTGACTTCGGGAACAACCGCGGGCGCGGGTTCGGGCTTAACCTCGGGAACGACCGCAGGCGCGGGTTCTGGCTTGACTTCGGGAACAACCGTGGGGACGGGCTCGGGCTTGACTTCGGGAACAACCGCGGGTTCGTGAGCAATCACGGGCTCGGGAATAGGTTCGGGTTCGTATACGGGAGCGGGCTCGGGCTCATACTGCGGAACGGGCTCGGGGTTGAGGTTCCATACGGGCTCCTCAAACGTTTCGGGCTCGAAAGCCGCGGGCTCCTCAGCGGGCAGAGGCTCGCCGTAAGTCTCTTCGGGCTCGTCGGGGTGCCACGCGTCGTCTATTTCCATTTGTATCTCGTCGGGGTTCTCCGCAAGGGGTACTTCCTCGGGCAACTCGACGGGTACGGGTTCGGGCACGGGCTCGAACAGCGCAATCTGCTCCTCGCCGTCTACGGGGTGGTCGTCTATTTCAATGGGTTCCGCACCGACAAAGGGAATATCCTCGGGCGTCACGTTGGGCACGTCGACTATAATGTCGTCATAGTGTTCCTCGACCCTTCTCTTCTGAGGCTTGGAGGGGCGGGCGAACATGGGCGCGTCCTCGAACTCCTTCGCAAGCTTTGCTCTCTTGACCGCAAGAAGCCGTCTCATAAGGCTGATTGCGAATCTGAGCAACGCGGATACCGCTATGATTATGAGGAATAAGCCCATACCGTAGCCGCTTATTGCGACCGTGATTGCAAGGCTTACCAAAACCATAAGCTCGAAAACGTATCTTACTACGTTGAACAAAAGACCTTTGTCCTTTGCGTCGGTGGCAAGCGATATCACGTCGATAACGTAATTCAAAATCACGGTAAGCGAGGCAATCGTGCCGAGCATAATAGCCGTCTTTAATTTCGTGTCGGTAATGGCGGCGAACGCTCCGCCGAAGTCACCGCTGAAAAGCATGTCGAGGAATTTAATTCCCAAGTAGTTTCCTTCGTCGTGGTAAAGCGCGGGGTAGAGGTGTATCGAGTTCCGGATATCTTTAAGCGCGGGGATTATCTCCGCGAAATCGAACAACATCAGTACGGCGATAGCCGACAGTAAAAAGAGGAACAGCTTTGCAACGCCCGTACTCTTTTTGTTGGCGATGCCGAGGATTATCAACATCAAAAGGGCTCCGCCGAGCGCGATAAGCATATTGTAAGATGTTTTTATTTCGGGATATAAAAACAGCTCGACAAAAACGTAGAGGGAAAGCACGATAACCGCGGCGACCTCGAAGGTGTATGCGA
This sequence comes from uncultured Christensenella sp., assembly GCA_910578195.1. GTDB lineage: Bacteria > Bacillota > Clostridia > Christensenellales > Borkfalkiaceae > Coproplasma. The sequence continues at coordinate 54,754 of CAJTOY010000003.1, forward strand.
TTGCAGAGCCCGCTTTGGCGCTTTTGCGGAACGCAATTCCGGCGGGGATAACCGCGATAAGCGCGAGCGCGGTGACAGCGGCGTACAAAATCACGACAAGCGCGCCGAAATCGAGTGAAAAGGTTGCGCTTCCGAAGTTTATTATGCTCAATCCCGCGAGCGCGAACTTGTTTTCGGTTGCAATTATATTGCGTCCGGCAAGCGTGTTGAGCGCGTCGGGAAGCTGCAAGGCAAGCATTTTATTGCCGTCGAACAGAGGTACGAACAAGCCCGCAAGCAGACATACGACAGCGATGCAGTATGTAGCCAGAAGCACATATTTATTGAATTTTTTCGTCTCGGAAACTTCCATTGAATTTCTCCTGATTTTCCGTTGAATTTATATTTTTCGACGTAATACCGCCCTTTTACAGCGATATAATTGTGTTACATCATTTTAATACAAAATATGTTTTCTGTCAAGGGATAATTGCTATAATTTGTTTGTGCGGGGAATATTTGCCTTTCCGTAAAAAAGCGCGGTTTTCCGTTTTTAATATTTTACGCCTCTCAAAGGTATTTATACGCAACCGACGTAATACTTTAAAATATATTGAAAAAAGCTTGAAATTGCGGTTTTTTTAGTTATAATAGAAGCACAATACATGTATGTCCGAAAATGAAAAGAGGGAAACGAAGTATATGAAAAACGGCAGTTTTGTCAGTATATCCGAGCTGATATCCCGGCTCGATAAAGCCAGCCGCGAAAAGCTGATTGCGGGGTATGATTTGAAAAGCTTCGCAAAGGTTTTCGAGGACGCGGACACCATGACGACCGTGGATAATTTTTTGAAATACGGAATGAACGTTTCCGAAACCGCGCGCAGACTGTATATGCACAGAAACACGCTTATATACCGTCTCAACAAGATACAGAACGTGACGGGGCTCGATATCCGCATGTTCGAAGCGGCGGTCACTTTCGAGATATTGCGCAGTCTTTACGAACAGAAATAGAGGTGAACCTTGAAAAGCAGAACGGCAAAAATTTTAATTTCGGCAGCGCTCGCGCTGATTATATTCGCGGCGGCGTTTACCGCGGGATATTTCACGCGCAAATTCACCCGAAACGACGCAATTTCTTCCTATGAGTGGTTTATAGATACGATTGAAAAAAATTACTATTTCGGCGGTGCGGAAAACGGCTATACCGATACGGGGCTTTCGGCAATCGCCGATAAATATCTCGACAGATATTCGCAGTACTACACCGCGGAAGAATACGCCGCAACAATGAAAAGCAACTCCGGCTCGAAAAGCGGCTTGGGTATTTCCTATTCGTTCGTCGCGGGCAAAGGGGTGTATATAAGCACGGTGACGGGCAATTCGCCCGCATATCACGCGGGACTGCGCGCGGGCGAATGGTTGAAGTCGGGAAGCGTAAGCGGGCAGGAAATCGAATTTACTTCCTCGGCGGATTTTCAAAAGCTTGTAAATTCCGCAGGCGACGGCGTGCAGATAAGCCTTAACTCCGACGACGAGACCTACGTCGTAGCAAAATCGGAGTTTACGGCAAGCTATACGAGCTTTAAAACCAACTCCACCGCGTGGACATTCGAAACCGCGGCGGACGGCGGGCTGTATTTAAAGGAAACCCCCGACGAAAAAATATCTTACCTTCCCGACGGCGCGGCGTATATCCGCCTCGACCAGTTTTACGGCACAGCCGCGGCGGAATTTTATAAATTAGCTGAAAAATTCAACGCGTACAAATGCACGTCGCTGATACTCGATTTGCGCTCGAACGGCGGCGGGTACGTCTCGGTCATGCAGAATATCGCGGGCTCGTTTGCGGGCGGCGAGCGGAAGCTTGCCATGCTGTCGCGCGACAAGCACGGCAATGAGGAAAAATTCAACTGCGCGCGCGTGACCAACGCCGAGTACAGAATACCCGCGGGGACGGAAATTTATCTGCTTGCGAATTCGGGCACGGCTTCCGCCTCCGAAGCGCTTGCGGGCGCAATGGTCTGCTACGGCGCGCTGGAATACAAAAATATATTCCTCTCGCAGTATTCGGAGGAATATACGGACTGGCTTTCGGCGACGGGGCAGGAGTTGAAAACGGCGCGCACCTACGGCAAGGGGATTATGCAGTCCACGTTCGTGAATGATTTAACGGGAGAGGCGTTGAAGCTGACCACCGCTAAAATTTTCTGGCCCGACGAAAAGACTTGCATACACGACAAGGGCATAACCGTTGCGGACGGCGCGACTGCGGTCTACGCCGAGTGGCAGCATACAAAGGACGACGCCGAGCTTAAACGGGTAGTCGAAATAATAAGGACGAGGTAAAAAATGGATACTACGGGAAAAAGGATAACCGAGCTGAGAAAGAAAGTCGGGCTGTCGCAGGACGATTTGGCGGAAAAGGCAAACGTCTCCCGTCAGACGGTTTACAGATGGGAAAGCGACAACCGCACGCCCGACGGCGAAAACATAAAATCACTCTGCAAAATACTCGGCACGGACGCGGAATATATTCTGCACGGCTCCGCCGCATTGACGGCGGCGAAAAAGGGGCGCGGCGTGCTGTGGCTTATTGCGGCGATTGCTATTTCGGTTGCGGCGGTATTTTTGATTATCTTCGCCGTTGCGGTGTGCTGTATATATTTTCAGCCCGCTTCGGGGATAGAGGACGTGACTATTTCGGAGTTTCATAACTGGCAGGGCACCGTGATTTTGGCTGTGTTGATTGTTGCGGCGGTGACGGCGGCTGCGACTTCGGTTTATCTGGCAATAAGGTACATAAAGCGCAAAAAAAGTGGAATGTAACAAAATTGTTACATTAAAAATGGCAAATGTAACAAATTTGCTATTGTAAACGGCAGACCTTCATTGTACAATAGAAGTACGAATAAGACGGAGGTCACAAATATGAAAGGCAAAAAATTCAGTTTACTTAGAATATTGACGGTCGGGGCGGCGTGCGCCTTAACGTCAATATTTTTATTTTGCGGTTGTTCCGCCAAGCCGGCTAAAAGTCAGGCGCCCGACGGTGCGGACGCGTACGGCGTGTATACGAATTTAACGCTTTCGCTTGACTGCGGCGAGGGCAAGGTTTGGGCGTCGGTGAAGAACACGTTCACGCTTATGCCGTCCAAGGTGCGGGTGTCGGTCGAACTCTACGCATCGGAGGACTACAAGCCGAGCTATAAAGAAATGCCGCTCGTCAGCGAAAACGCGGTGACAGATTTGAACATGGGCGACAGCGTGACGGCGGAGGCGACGACGAACGGAAAGGAAATGTTCTGGCAAGCGCGCGCGTACTACAAGGTGGACGAAAAGGATTGGCAGGAGCGGACGACAAAAATCTGGCAGATAAAGGGCAACGGCAATATCGTTACGACAAACGCGCAACCGCCCAAAACAGAGGAACTGCCCGCCGAGCCTTTCCGCCTTACGGACGTTATTGACGGCGAACCTGTTAAATTGATTTACAGATACAGAGCTTTCGCAGAACCGGAAGAAGGCGACACGTTTCTTGTTGTGTTGCCCGATTTTACAGTGTTGAATTATGACGATGAGGATAAAATAAAAAAATTCTATGAATTTATTAAAAATATCGAGCTGTGCAACAGTGACAGACCGGCGGTTTTTATCGGGGATGAAGTGGATGAAATTTTTGACAGTTTTACAATCATGTTTAATAATGCGGTTCAAATAAATGTTGCTATAAAAAACAACGGTCAGATATATTGCACATATGCAGAAAATAGCCCGGGTTATTATGATATCGGCGAAAATCATAAAACGTTCGTGTCGGAAGAAGGTGCAGTTGATTTAAACTTAATCGGTAAACTAATTGAAAAAATAAAGGAGATAAACAAATGATAGAAATTTTAGCGACAACTTTGGCGGCTATTATGGTTCCCGCTATACCGTTCAACACAGCAATTGAATTTAAACAATATGTTGAACATGAACATACGCAATTAGAGCAAGTTTTGGAAAATGATAGCACAGCATTTGCGTCTGGACAGAAAACAACGATAAAAACACCAAACGGCACAAATGTAGAGGCTTTAATATATCCGGAATATTTTTCCGACGAAGCAATGAATTTTTATACTAATTATTTCAAGTGGTATCCTGAATATAAACTGCGTCCAACGACCGACGATGGGGCAACAACTACTTATAACAGTTTTGCATATGCTTTTTATATGCATTGGACAGATAATCCTGTAAGGTGTTGGTTGGCTGATTTAAATCCCTTCATAAATGATAAAAGTTTTATCGAAGTGGATACACCGCAAGAAAACGACATAATTTTATATTATAACGATTACTATGATGACGGGGTTTATAAACTTGACCCCATACATGCGGGAATAGTAAAAGAAGTTTATAACACTGAGTCTAACGGAGTGTGTGGAAATGCTAATACAGTTGAAGTAATATCAAAATGGGGTGAATTTGGACGTTATATTCATAGAGGTGATGAATGTCCTTATGTTTCTAAATATGTTTTTAAAGATTATGAAAACGAAATATATTTTGACATTTATGCAACAAAAGTAAAGTATTACCGTAGACACACAAGTCATAGCTATACAACCAAAGTAGAGGGGAGTATACATACATATGCTTGCAAGTGCGGCGATACCGTTGAAAAACACAGCTATACGAAAAGATATGTAAACAACGGTTTAAATCATACAGCCTACTGCGAGTGCGGTGAAGGTAAAACTTCGTTTCACTCTTATTGGAATAGATACGAGAAGTACAATATGACCCAACATATTGCCTACTGTGCGTGCGGTGCGAGCACTAAGGAAAGTCATAATTTTATAGTGGATAGGTTCGGGTTTAAATATTGTTCATATTGCAAGCAAGATGATATTAAAGAGGAAACTATACATAGGCTGAATAGTTTACCGTTGGAGGATTTATTTGATTTGAAGGATGTGCTTTTAAACGGTGACGAAAAAATAGAAGATTAAAAATAAGTGGGGGCGCAACTTATGTTGCGCCCTTTCTTATTGCGGTTTTTTAATGTTTTTTATTCTGCGGGCGGTCATCAGCACGCAGACGATAAAGCCCTCGTCCGCGCGGGTGACTTCGAGCGTGGCTTCGCCGTCGCTTTCGAAATATTCGTCGGTCACGCGCTTCAAGTCCTTTAAAAAAAGCTCGCGCTCCAAGTCGGACATGTCGTCTCTGTCGAGCGCGAGCAGTCTGTTCACCGATTTCATAATCTTTCCCTCACTTTGCGTTTTATATAGCCGTTAATGCCGAAATAATTGCGCAAGACGTTACACACGAGCTCCTTTCTGCCCATAACCATTTCCGCGGCGACCTTGAAAACCTTCATGGTCGATTTTTTCCATTTCCCGAGCGGAAGCGCCAAATCCTCGGGTATGACCGCCTTTAACGGCAGATGCAAAAGCGACGCAATCTCCTGCGCGGTCATAACCTCGCCGTTAATTATATGCCCGCCGTTGAGCTTGTTCACGAACAGCCCTATATTTTTAACTCCGCCGTCCGAAAGCTTCGCCTTGCAGCAATCGGCGGCTTTTAACGACGGCACGAACGGCTCGGTGACGATAATCGCCTCGTCGCATTTTTTCGGCGTGATTTTGTCGAGGAGGATATAGTCGAACAGTCCGTCCAGCTCGTCTACGGCGCGTTCGGCAGCTTCTCTGTCGTCGAGCCCGAGCGAGGAGGCGAAGGACAGATTTAAAATTTTCGGGTGAGCGATAAGCGTCTGTTTCGCGCGGCACGCGCCCTTCGCGAAGTCCGCGAAGGTATAGGTTTGCATATTAGCGCACCCGCCGACCTGCAAGCCGCCTCCGCTTATATTGTCGCCGTCGATAATCAGCGTTCTTTCGCCCAGCCCCGCCAGCGCGAACCCGAGCCCCGTGCAGCAGGTTGTCACGCCCGCGCCGCCTTTTAAGTTTGTCATATATATTTTCTTAGCCATAGCTCCATTATATAATCAATGAAAGTAAAAATTATGTAAATTACAGTCGTAAGATATGTTATTTGCTCGGCAAGTGTAATAATTTTTTATTACAAACAGTTAATTTCATTTGACAGCCCTAATAAAATAAGATATAATCACTTCTATAATAGGTAAAAAATCATGAAAACGTATATAAAAGAGCATTGGAGAAGAATAGTAGTTATCGCAACGGCGGCGCTGTTGCTTTTGGCTATACTCACGGTCAGCCTTATTTTCGGACTTGCATCGTGCAACAAGTCGGGAATTATACCTCCCCCCGAAATCAATACAACCGTGAGAAAGGAAGCCCCGACGGACGGAAGTTCGCCCGAGGAACATACCGCGCTCGACAATATCGCATACATGGCTTACGTTTTAGACCGCCAGCCGTTCTATCACGCATACGCGAACAACTCGACAAAGTCGACAGGTTACGAGCAAGTCACCCAGACGTGGAAGGATTACCGACTGACCGAAATCGACGGCAAGACGAGGGGAGTTATGGTATGTTCCGACCTCTCGTATTCCGCGCTGGTCAAATCGGCTTCGCAAGCGTGCTTTTTAGACAACCTGGTCGCGTTTATGCGTACGGGCGGCAAGCCTTCGAAGCAGTCCACCCCCTCGGACATCGAGTGGAGCGCGGACCAGCCCCGGAAATACGAAAAGGAAAAATATCTGACGACGTACGGCGAGTTCTCGACCGAGCTTTCGGTTTACGTAATTAACGAGGACACCGTGGAAAGCGCGGGCGAGACCGTGAACAACGGCGACGGCACGTATTCGCAGACCTTCCGCCTCAACGCGGGCGCGGCGTACTGGTATCAGTACGGCATGAAAACGAGGGGCGGTTTAAAGAATTACCCCGTATTCGAAAAGATTGAAATAACCTTTACGTTCGACGGCAAGTGGCAGGTGCTTTCGAGCTACTGCGAGGAAAAAGCGCAGATTACACCGGGCGCGCTCGGCGGAATTCCCCTCGGCAGCAATTCAAAAACAACAACAACGTTCGATTACGGCGAACAGGGCTTCGACGGCGAGCATTACGGCTATGTCGACAGCTATTACAGTGCGTACTTCGACAAGAATTTGGGCAACGACGATAAGCCCGTAACGCAGGAAGTTTCGGTAACCGACGTGCTTATGGGAGGGTTCAAGGACGTCATAAGCGACAAGGGTCAGCAGTTTGCGTTGGAGCTGAATGCGGGCGCGAACGAGTACGACGGCAAGATTTATTTGAAACTTACCGACCTCGGCGACGTTTTAAATACAATCGACGCGCGCCTTTCCCTCGGCAAAAAGGGAAGCGGACAGCAAGACTTCTATGCGGAATTTAAAAATAAGACCGTAAACGCGTATTACAGCGACGGCTTTGCCGTAACCGCGGATATCGATAGGGTATCGGCGGCGGTGGGCGCGATTTCGGCTTGGATAAAGGGCGGCGGGGAAGCCGCGCCCGCGGCGGAGGGCGGCGGTTTCGACCTCTCGCTTCTTTTAGAAGCGTTCAAAATGGACGTGACGGACACGTCGGTAGCGGTGACAATCAAGACCGACAACCTTCTGGGGCTGGGCATAGGCGTAGACCTCGAACTCAACTTCGACAGAAAGCAGACCGACGGCATAAGCGAATATTCTTTCGTAAATATTGCTATTAACAGTTTATCGTTCCAAAATTCGAAAATCGCGCTCAGCGCGGCAATCGTTCCCGACAATACCGAAATAATTTCGCGCAACCCCTCGGAAACGGCGGCGGACATCGCGGACTATATGGACGGCGTGCTCGCGCTGCTTAAAAGCAAATCGTACATAATCGATTTCAATCTCGACTATTCGGGAATTAAAGCTTCCGCTAATGCTCGGGTCGAGCTCGGCGAAGGGTTCAAGACAATCAAGGTAAACGCGCCGCTGTCCGTCGAATTCAACGGACTTTCGGTCGAACTTGCGGCTTACTACACGGTAAACCTCGAAAGCGGCGACTTTGGCGAGGTGTATATAAATCTCACCAAGCTGAACGGCAAGGACTGCGAGGCGAAGGCGTACTGCAACATTAAAGACCTCGTTTCCTCGGTGCAGAGGCTTATTGCTTTGTTCGAGGAACCCGCCGCGGTATACGCGTCGGTTGAGACGCGCGCGACGGTGGCGGAGGTTATCAACACAGTTTTAAACCTCGACTTTGCGGCAATCGTCACCGAATTGAAGGCGGACGAAAACGCAATCAGAGTCAGCGTGAACGCCGACATTATTTTGGACACCGTGCTTGCGGTGCTCGGCAAGGAAATAAACATCGGGCTCGGCACGGCTACCCTTTCGGTAATTCTCGACAACGGCAAAGTTTCCCTCGACGGCTCGGTTTCTGGGCTCGGACTTGCGTTCGGCATTGCGGGCTCGGAAGAGGGACTGCCCGAATTCGACGCGAACGGATATGCGGATATCACCGAATACGTCGACGGCATTTACGCCCTTCTGAACAGCAACACATACTCGGTCAGGCTCGACCTCGACGGCACCTTCGAAAACGTTAAGGCTACGGCTGAGGCATTCGTAAAGCTTGACGGCGGATACAAAAACATAGCGGTTTCGGTGCCCGAAATCAAGATTGATTTTAAAGGTCTTACCGCGACGCTCGGCGTTTACTACACGGTAAACCTCGAAAACGGCGGCTACGGCAAGGTGTATATAAACCTTACCGAGCTCGGCGGAAAGGAAGTAAGCGCGAAAATTTACTGTGACATAAAGGACGCGGTCGACGCTGTGACCGCGCTGATTAACTCCTTTAACAGCCCCGACGCGGCTGTGTATGCGGACGTTGTAGAAAGCGTGCTTTCAATCGATTTCTCGTCGGGAATCACGGAACTTAAAATTTGCGCGGACGAATTCAAGCTCGGTTTGAACGTCGATGAAATTTTAAAGGCGGCGAACTTCAACCTCGGTTTCAACCTCGGCAACGTCGAGCTGAATATCGGCTTGGCGGACGGCAAGGCAAACCTTTCGGGCAAGCTTTCCTCGCTCGGGCTGACGGTTGCGCTGAACGGCTCGGACGCGGACGTCAACGCCCCCGACGAAAACACCTACGCCGATTTGACGGCTTACGTCAACGGACTTTCGGCGCTGCTTGCAAGCAACTCATTCGGGCTCGGTTTGAACCTCGACGCGTACGGTGTGAAGCTCAACGCGGACGCGCTCGTCAAATTCACAAACAATTTCAACAATATCGAAGTGTACGTTCCCGCACTGACCGTGACCTATCAGACCCTTACGGTTGTGCTCGACGTCAAATACTCGATTGATTTACAAAGCGGAAGCTACGGCAATGTCTATCTCAACGTTACCGAGCTCGGCGGAAAGGCGGTAAGCGCAAAGGTTTACTGCGACATAAGCGAAACGGTCGAAGCGGTCAAAAAGATTATCGCAATGTTCGAAACGCCCGCGGCGGCGTACGCTGAGGGCGACAAAGTTTCCGGAATTATCGGCTCGGTCGTCACAATCGACTTCAAGGCGCTTATAGAAAATCTCACCGCGGACAATACGGGCATCAACCTCGCAATCAATGCGGACGAAATTTTAAAGCTTCTGAATATAAATATCGACGGCTTGCAGCTCGGCACGGTCGCGCTTTCGGTAAAGCTCGACGGCGGAAAGATTGCTTTGAACGGCGAAATCAAATCCCTCGGACTTACGCTTGCTTTAAGCGGCTCGGACAAAGCTATCCCTTCAATCGATACCTCTGAGTATGCAGACCTCGCCTCGTACGTCAACGGTGTTTACAACCTTCTCAACAGCGAAAGCTTCGAAGTGACGCTCGCGTTCAACGGCGCGGAAAGCGGCATTGCCGAGGTTAAGGACATAACGGCAAGCACTGTGGCGCAAGTCAAACTCGGAAGCGGGTTCAACTCGGTTACGGTCAACGCGCCGATAACCGTAAACTACAAGGACATAACGGTCGGGCTCGAAATTTACTACGCCTTGAATTTCGGCAACGGCTACGGCAACGCATATATAACGCTCAACAATATCAACGGTCAGCCCTTCGCGGCGCGCGTAAAGTGCGATATAGGCGAAACGGTTGCGGCGGTAAAAGAACTTATCGCGCTGTTTAAAGACGGGGCGGAGCCCGTCGCCGATATCGTCGGCGCGCTCGTTTCCCTCGACTTTGCAAAGCTTATCGGCGAGCTCACCGCGGACAACACGGGCGTAAATCTCTCCGTCAATCTGGACGAGGCGCTCAAAGCCTTCAACGTAAGCCTCGGCTTACAGCTCGGTTATGCGGAGTTCAACCTCGGCATAGACGACAAGCATTGCGCGACCCTCGAAGGCGCGATTCCCGCAGTTGGCTTGACGCAATTGAAGCTGGGCGGGTCGGATAATACAATCCCCGCCGTCGACGAAAACAAGTACCTCGACCTTGCGGAAATTCTCCGCCTCGTAAAGGAAGGGGCGCTCGAAGTCAAGGCAATAATGGCGGCGGAAGGGGTCGAATTCGGCATAGAAAAAATCAACCTTACGGTCGACGGAATTAAGATGTCCGTTTCGGGCTACGGTCAGGCGAGCTGGGCAAACGGCGCGGTTCGCGTCGCGGCAGACCTCGCGCTCATTATCTCCGAGGGCGCGGCGAGCGAAACTCTCGCGTTGAAGCTCGTCTACGACGAAACAAGCGAACAGCTCGTTCGGCTTGCGGTAAACAATCTCGGGCTCGTTATAACAAAGACGGATATAGCCAACCTTTCGGGCGGCTTGAACGAAATAATTGATATCATAGGCTCGGCAATGAACGGCGGCGCAAGAACTGCTTCGGTCGAAGAAACCTCGTTCGAAAAAATTCTTAACGCCTTGCTCGGGTTTGCTTCCGATTTGAAAGTCGAGCTGCAAACCGCGGTGGACGCGGGCGACGACGCAGTCAAACAGCTTGTAATTTCCTATGCGGACAACGGCGTTCTGACACTCGGCGCGAACGGCGGGCTGAGCTTGAAGCTTTTCGTAAAGGACGACAACGGCACGGGAATTGCGGATATCGCACTTTCCGCTTGCGCGCCCGTATCCGATAAATTCGCCGAGATAAACGGCTTGCTCGACGGCGAAGGGTACACCTTCTACGGTTCGGACGAAAACACGCAGTTCACCAAAGCGCTTTACGACTATGTGTTTGCGGTGCTCGAAAATTTAACGGTCAAAGACCTTCTCGGCTCGGATACCTATACGGTGACGGTCGAGCTCGACGGCGACGCGAGCGGCATTGCCGCGCTGAAAGGCGTATACGTCAACGCTTCACTTTACTACACCGAAACCGACGCGGGCGAAAAGCTGGTCGAGATCGAAATAAGCAATCTCAGCATAAACGGCACCGCGGTGGTTGCAAGCGCAAGCTTCTACAACGATTACTTCTATATCGTTTTGGAGCAGGTCGGCGATACTTACCTTTACAGCGGCGAAACGCCGATAATGATTAAGGCGAGCAGACACGAAATTTACAACGCCGCCGACGCGCTGGTCAAAATTATAACAAGCGAAAATATGCCCGCGATACTCGCGCTTATCGGCGGAAACACGGCGATGGCGGCGGAGTCGGAGGAAACTCAGCCCACCGCAACGCAGGCGGGTATCACCAAAATTTTAAACGCAATATTCAAGCTCGCAATAGACTTTAACAAGGTCGACGGCGAAAACACGCTTACGCTCGATATCGACGGCATGCTCGCCGAACTCGGCTTGGGCGTCACAATCGGCGAAATAAAGGTCGCAATCAACCCCGAAACTCACGCGATTTCGGCAACCGCCGTAAAGGACGGCAAGGCGTGGGTAAGCCTTAAAGCGTTTGCGGACGCGGAAAGCACGCACGGCGTCCCTCCCGAGGGCGAGTATATCGACATCGATTTCGTCGCCACGCTCCTTGCGGATATCGGCAAGACGCTCGATTCGCTGGGCGTTAACGACGGAAAGCCCGATTTCAGAATAAGCCTTACGGGCGATATAAGGGTTGATATCAAGTACAGCGTAATTTCGACGAACATTACCATTAACAACGTCGTACTCACGGCGGGGCTCAACAGCGAAGATAAATTCTATTTCACGCTCGGCGGCGACTTGCAAAGTACCAAATTTTTGGGCTTCAACGTTGCAAAGGCAATGCCCGTTTCGGTTACCTTCTCGGATAATTACCTCACCATGGGCAGAACGGACGATAACGGCAATAAGATTTACAAGGTAATGACCCTTGAATATCTGATTGACAACCTTCTCGACAAGAACAATTCGCCCGTGCGCTGGCTGCTCGGCGTCGACAGCACCCCTTGGGGACTGATTTGCGACAACGTCAAGCTTCCCATTAACTCGGGACTTACGGGTAAACAGTCTTACTATCTCTACGAGGCGCAGACCGAAACTCCCGACCAACCCGAAGAGGGCGGCGTTAAAACGTTCAACCTTGCGACTACGCTTTTAGGTATGAGCGTCAAATACGACGGATATTCGAGCTTATACGGCAACAATGCCGCCGGCGTTATTTCGGGTCTGGGTCTTTCCGATAACTATTACGCGTTCGATTTGAATCTTAGCTCATTTATCGGCAACACGATTTCCAAGCTTTACGCGGCAATCGTGCGAGGCGCCGACGGCGGTTTGAAGGGCGTCAAGGCGTATGCCGCGCTCGACGGCGATTACCTTTCGGTCAAGGCGAACCTTGCCGACGGCTTAATCGCGGCGGAAACCGACGACAAAAAACACGCGCCCGACTTCTATAAGGAAGTAAATCCCGATAACTCGGTTATCGACTTCAATTACTTCGACAAGGACGAAAGCAAAATTTTCGGTTGCTACAACACGCAGGACGGCTCGTACAACTATTCCGACTTCAACAAGAGCTATAATCTCAACGTATACGTTTTCGAGGGCGAGGATTACGACAACTATCCCTCGAACGTAAAGGGAGGGGTGCTCCACGAAACGCACAGAAACATTTCGCTTAAATCGGGCTCGACGGTCTACATGCTGCCCGAGGAACTCTGGCTCGACGAAGCGCACACGCGCAAGCTCATTTACGTCGACGAAGGCGGCAACGATTTGGGGCTTTCCTTCACGATAAAGTCGGATATGAACATCTATCTCATGATAGTGGGCGAAAATTCGGTAAGCTTCTTTGACGGCTTCGGCAACGCTTGTCCCGTCATAGGCTCGGAGGACAACACGCTTTCGCTGTATGTGGGCGACGCTTTGCCCCTGCCGCAGTCGCTGACCGCCGAAAAGGACGGCGTGGAATACACGTTCGCGGGCTGGTATCAGGACGAGGCGCACGAAATTTTAGTTTCGTCCGTGCAGGCGGGCATAACCGAATATTACGCCAAATATCTCGAAACCTACACGACCTTGTCAAACGGAATTACCTACAAGTTCACCTATGACAATACGACGGCGGCGGGCGGCTTCTATACCGCGTACACCTTCGATAACTCGGCGGCGGACAAAGATTACACGCTTTCGACGAGCACGCTTATCGTTGCGGACTATATCGGGGCTTACCCCGTGACCGTAGTCGGCAAGAACGCGTTCAATGCAAAATCCATTAAAAACATAGTCGTGCCCGAAACGGTGGCGAGAGTGGAAGCGCAGGCGTTTATGGACAACAAGGGCATGCTTTCTGCGGTATTCCTTGCCGACACCGTCCGGTTCGGCGGAAACGCCTGGGATGGCGACAACAGATTTGTGTTCTACGGCTGCGGAATAAGCACAAGCAACGAAACGCAGACCTATTTGCAGATTTATTACAACTATGCTACCTCCGAAAACGACAACACCGACTGGATGGGCTTTTACAGGGGCGGAACCGCAATAAGCCGCAAGTACTATTATATAGGCGGCAACGGCGGCTCGCGTAACGGAAGCCGTATCGACCATGAAGGCAAACTCGTATACGAGGGCTCGAAGTGGGCGTATGTAACCTACGCGACCGACAGCAAGGAGTTCACTCTCTCCGAGCTCGGACTTTGGAACTATCTGACGACTTCGGAAAGCTATAACGGCCCTGCCGTGCGCGATATTCTCAATGCGGTCGACGGCATTACGGCTGAAAAATACGGCTATATCGGGGGTTACGAGGTTGTGCTCGTCGGGGATTATTCCCTTCCCTACGGAAGAGTTAACTTGACGGTCGAAGTCAACAAACTTTTGGAGAATTACTACGAGTTCTCTTTCGACGGAAATTCCGAGGTGTGCTCGGCGAGCTACGCGATAGCTGACGAGGATATCAAGGAAAACGGCGACGGCAAAATTTACGTCAGAAAGGGCGCGACGGTCAGCCTCGAAGCGACGGCGGTCGGCTCGTACAAATTCGACGGCTGGAATATAAACGGCGAAATTTTCAACGGCAATTCGGTTGTGATAAACGGCGTGACTTCGGTTACCGCCGTATGGAGCGCAAACTACGCGAAGAATATTTACGTTGTGAGCGAAACGAATTTCACCTACGGCGGAGTCGGCTATTCCGCGGGCGGAGTTAAGGTTGAAAACGCAGCTATGGGCGAATTGCTCGAAACCCCCGTTGCGGCGGGATACGCGTTCCTCGGCTGGGCTACGGCGGACGGCGAACAGCTCGCCGTTTCGGACAGCGTAACGGTTACCGAAGAGGCGGCGACGTATTACCCGCTTTGGGTAGCCGCCAGAAACGACGTAACCTTCGCGTTCGACAAGGCTTCGAATAAACTTACCGCAACCGTAACCGAGGGCGAAATAAACGGCTGGTACAAGGGCGGCGACGAAAATTACGAAAACATGCTTTCCGCGGACAGCGCGTTTACGTTCACGGCGTCGAAAACCTCCGTGCGCATAAGATTGCAGTACACCATGAGCATTAAGTTCACCGCTCAAAAAACCAAGGTATATAATAACGGCGCCGAAATGTTCTATGTGGAAAACGATAAGCAAGACAAAATTTTCACTTATACGGTACTCGAAAATAACAGCCTGAACCTTTCGCTGTCTGCGGATAACCTGCTTTTGAAGTTGTCGGTATCCGACCAATTCGATTACGAATTCAAAGCAAGAAAGTGGGAATACAGCTGGTTCAAATGGCAAGAAACCGGCGACAGAAAGTTTAACGATAATGCCGAGCACACGATAACCGTCAACGGCGAAACCCTTTCGAACGGAACGGGAAACATATTCAAGACGGACAAAATCAACGGCAATATTGCCATAGACATCGTACTGTAAAATTAAATCAGCCGCCGCGCGGGTTACCCGCGCGGCGGCTTTCGTTTGACTTACTTCGGCGGCTTTCGTTTGACTTGCCGTCTGCGGGTATCGCGGTCGGGCAATTAAGACACGCCGTCAACGTCGGCTTGGTCTATTGTACAACCTCTCTCTCATACAATAATTTATGAAGCTTTTAGAACAGATATTATCAGAGCTCGGCGCGGACACGTTGAAGTCGTTTTCAATCGTGCCCGACTTCGGCGGCTATTTCCGCAGCATCAAGGGCGTTGCGGAATATTCGTCCGAAAAAATCGTGCTCGCGCTCAAAAAAAATAAAATCACCATCGAGGGCGAAAATCTGACCCTCGGCAAATATTTCGAAGAGGATTTATTGATAAAGGGCAAAATAACGGGGGTTTCCATTGACTGACTTGACCGAGCTGAGCATTACCTCGACCGCGGAGGGCGCTTTAAGAAAGCTGAAAAAGGCGGAAATAGGCGTGTATAACTGCAAAAAGCAGGGTACAAGCTTTATATTTTCGGTAAAAGACAAAGATATAAAAAAAGCTTTTGCAATTTTCGCAAAGCCGTGTTATAATATTTCCGTAAAAGAAAAATCCCGCCGTACGCGCGTTTTGTTCCGCGCGTTTAACCGCATAGGTCTTTTTGTCGGCGCCGTACTCTTTGCCGCAATCGCGGTGTTTTCGAACTCCTTCGTATTCAGGATTAAGGTCAGCGGCAGCGGCAGCTATCTTTCGCCCGAGGTCAAGAGAATCGTTTACGAAGCGGGCGCAAAGGAATTCGGCTTCTATTCGGGCTTCGACGTGCCCGCCGCGACGGGCAAAATACTCGCGCTGCCGCAGGTCACGTTCTGCAATATCGAAAAGCGCGGCGGCGTGCTGTGCATAGACGTACAGATAGACGAGGAGCACAACGAATCGGTTATAAAAAATTCCCTCGTGTCCGACAGAAGCGGGGTCGTCAAAAACGTTGTCGCAATTTGCGGCACGGCGGCGGTGTCCGCCGGCGCAAGCGTGAACAAGGGCGACGCGCTGATTGCGGCTTACACGGGCGAGGAGAAAACCGAGTGCCTTGCGGTCGGCTATGCCGAGCTCGAATGTAAGGGGCAGACAGAATATTTCGCGTACGCGGAAAACGACGAAAGCCTGAAAGCGGCGTATTCTACCGTACTTTTATACGCCGACAACATAGTAAGCCGCACGCATACCGTAAAGCCTGCGGAGGGCGGCGTGATTTATATAATAGATTTTACTTATTTGCATAAGTTAAGTATAAATATGGAGTAGCGGCGGGGTTCGCCCCGTAAAGAAAATGAACAATACAGTTAAAAAAGTCGGTGCGGGCAGCGTGGACAAGCTGCAAAAAATCCTCGGCACGTTCGACGAAAATTTAAACATTATCATGCGCGAGCTCGGCGTGCTTATCCGCGTGGACGGCGTCACGTTCGTTATCGAGGGCGCCGAAGAAAAGACGGTGCAGGCGGCTTCGGTTATCGAAAGCCTTTTAACGCTCGCCGAAAACGGCGAGACGGTGGACAAGGGCAGGGTGCAGTACTGTATCGAGCTCGGTCTCGACGGCAAGGCGCAGGATATCACCAAGCTTTCCTCGGGCACGGTCGCGATAACCTATCGGGGCAAGCCCATAAAGTGCAAGACGGTCGGACAGAAAAAATACGTCGACAGCATCAAGCGCAATACCGTGACCTTCGGCATAGGTCCCGCGGGCACGGGCAAGACCTACCTTGCGGTCTGCCTTGCCGTGCAAGCCATGAAGCAAAAGCAGGCGGATAAAATAATTCTGACCCGCCCCGCGGTCGAGGCCGGCGAAAAGCTCGGCTTTCTGCCCGGCGATTTGCAGACCAAGGTCGACCCGTATCTGCGCCCGTTGTACGACGCGTTGCAGGAGATGCTCGGGCTCGAAACCTATACGAAATTAATGGAGCGCGGGTCAATCGAAATTGCGCCGCTCGCGTATATGCGCGGAAGAACCCTTTCAAACTCGTTCGTGATTTTGGACGAGGCGCAGAACACCACCCGCGAACAGATGAAAATGTTTTTGACCCGTCTGGGCGACGGCAGTAAAATGGTGATTACGGGCGACGTAACCCAGATTGATTTGCCGAACGGAAAGTCCAGCGGTCTCGAACACGCCGCAACGGTCTTAAAAGAGGTCGACGGCGTGGGAATAATGTACCTTACGGACAAAGACGTCGTCAGAAACCCCCTCGTTATGCAGATAGTGAGGGCGTACGACAAGGACGACAAGAGGAGGTTAACAAATGCCGACGGTAGAAAAGCTGACGAATAAGGACGTAATAAAAAGCCTTATTACGTTTATAAGCGGAACAATAGGTTTTTACCTTTTGGTCTTTCTGACTATTCTCATGATAAAGGGCGGGGCGGGCTTTTCCCCGTTTATAGTCGATAACAGCCGCCAGATACTCACGGTCGTGGTGTCGATTGCGGTGCTTTCCGCGATAATGTACTGCTATTTCTTTTTCGAAAACAAGTACGTTTTATCACACTTTTCGAAGATGGCGGAGCTGTTTTTGATAATGTATATCTCGTTCATACTCGAAAAGGTAATGAGCGGGTTTGTAGACACCCTCGCGCGCCCGATTGCGTTCCTCGCGCTCATGTTCGCAACCCTTTTCAGAAGAAGGGACGCTATTTTTATCAACTCGGTATTCTGTATCATAATGCTGATTATCGACAGAATACTCAACACCATGGAAATAGGAATGTATTACAGCTATGCGTGCCTGCTGTGCAGATTTTGCTCGGGCATAATCGCGATATTCCTTTTCAATTCAATTAAAACAAGGTTTCAAAGCGTGCTTCTGGCGATTGTGCTTTTAGTGCCCGTCGAAGCAATCAACTGCATAATAGTACTGCCCGTAAGTCTGGGCTCGATTGCCGCAACCCAAATTTTCGACGTGTTGATTTTCAGCGGGCTCAGCTGTATTCTCTCGATAATGCTGTATATGTTTATACTGCCTCTCTTCGAAATGATTTTCGCCGAGCTGACCGTGTTCCGCCTGAGAGAGCTCACCAGCGACAGCGCGAAGCTTATTAAGAGAATGAAAGAAAAGGCGCCGGGAACTTACAGCCACTCGGTGGTCGTTTCCCAGCTTGTAGAGGCTTGCGCAAAGGCAATCGGCGAGGATTCCGAGCTGGCGCGCGCGGCGGCGTACTATCACGACGTGGGCAAGCTCAAAGGCCCCGAAATGTTCGCCGAGAACCAGACCGACTACAACTTCCACGACGACATCACCCCCGAGCTTTCGGTGGACATTATCCGTTCTCACGCGAGAAACGGCGCGCAGCTGATAAGAAAAAGCCGCCTTCCCGAATTTTTTGCGGACGTTGCCGTCCAGCACCACGGCACCATGCCGATAAAGTATTTCTATTACAAGGCGCTGAAAATGAGCGACGGCGAGCTGAATATCGACAACTATTCGTACACGGGCCCCACGCCCTCCTCGAAAATAGCCGCGATTATAATGATTGCCGACGCCTCGGAGGCGGCGACGCGCACCCTGCCCGAGCGTACTCCCGAAAAAGTGGAGGAGTTCGTCAGAATGCTTATCGAGGAAAGGCTGGATATGGGTCAGTTCGATAACTGCAACATAACCATGCGCGAGCTTACCGTAATAAGGGGCACGATAGTAAACCAGCTTTCGGGCGTGTACCACTCGCGCGTAGTGTACCCCAAGCTTTCGGTGACGAGAAAGAAATAATGAAAGAGATTATAATTTACGGAGGCGGGGAATTTGGCGACCTCGCTTCGGCTTTTAAAGGCGAATTCGAGAGCGACTGTAATTTGTCGGTCGAAATCGTGACCGTGGACGAAGAGGAAATCAGACGGCTGAACAGAGAACTCCGCGCGACCGACGCGGTTACCGACGTGCTGTCCTTTCCGTCGCTCGACGGCATTTTCGGCAAAAAGCTGTTAAAAAAGGACTTCCCCGCCGATTTGGACGAGGAGGGGAATCTGTTCATAGGCAGTATAGCAATCTGCGTGAAGCGCGCCGGGGAGCAGGCGGCGGAGTACGGTCACAGTATTTCCCGCGAGCTGAACTATCTCGCCGCGCACGGTATCTGCCATTTGCTCGGCTATGACCACATGACCGAGGAGGACAAGTCGTTAATGCGCGCCAAGGAAGAAAAAGTTTTATCCAAAATTAATTTACAAAGATAATTAACGACGGAAAATGCAAGGGCGGATTGATTTCGCCCGTCAAGCATTTTCACGACATCAGCAAACTCGCACAAATCTTTTGCACGGCAAAAGATTTGTGCGAAAGGAGTATTATGAGAAGCGGATTTGTAGGTGTAATAGGAAAAGCAAATGCGGGCAAAAGCACGCTTGTAAACGTGCTCGTGGGCGAAAAGGTGGCGATAGTCTCGCCCAAGCCCCAGACCACGCGCGACGCGATTACGGGCGTTCTGACAAAGCCCGAATACCAGATTGTGTTCGTCGATACCCCCGGTATTTACAAGGCGAAAAACCGCCTTTCGGACATGATGCTTAAAACCGCCGAAACGACGGCGAAGGACGTCGATTTTCTGCTGTACGTGCACGACGGACACGGCGGGGTTGCGGACAGCGATATCTCGCTCATGAAGAAGTATCTTTCCGAAAATATCCCCATGGCAATCGCCTATACGAAAATAGACATAATGCAGAAGGAAAATATCCTTGCCGACGTAAAGACCCTTTACGACAACGGAATCGACTGCGACGTATTGCCCGTTTCGGCGCGTAAGTATACGAATATCGGCAAGCTCGAAGCGTATCTCGCCGAAAAGATGCCCGAGGGCGACAAGGTTATTTCGGAGGATATCGTTTCCGACAAAAGCGAAAGGTTCATGGTCTCCGAAATCATGCGCGAGAAGCTTTTGCTGAAATTCGGGCAGGAGGTGCCGCACGGTATCGCAATCGTAATAAACACGTTCAACCGACAGGACAACGGCGTCTGGGATATCAACCTCGATATAGTCTGCGAAAAGCCCAACCACAAGGCGATTATTATCGGCAAGCAGGGCGCGGCGATTAAAGAGGTTTCCTCGTTCGCGCGCAAGGATATGGAAAAGTTTCTCGGCGCAAAGGTCTTTTTGACTACCTACGTCAAGGTGAAAGAGGACTGGCGGAACAGACCGAACCTTTTAAAAGACTTCGGATACGACGAATAAAAACGCATATATAATTCGCAATACTGCGTTGTACTGCGCTTTACTTCGGGTCGTTTACGGTTTGAGTAAACTCCCCTCGTAAATTCTCGTTCGTCTTGTCTTGCTCGTATCTCTGCGTTTTTAAATAATTTTTTTGATATTGCACAACCTCTCTTTGAGAGGTGTTTTATGAAAGAGAAAGACAGAGACGCGGCGGAGCTCGCCTGGAAGATGTTCGAAAAGACGGGCAATGTCAGCTATTATATGTTGTACAAACGCTTAGACGGCAAAGAATAAATTAAAACGCATTTAAGCTGCGCATAACATTGTTGCGCTTCGTGTTTGCTCGGTCACATACCTTTGTGTATGCTCCCTCGCAAATACTCGCGCGCCTCGTTCTGCTTGCTTCTCTGCGTTTTAGATGTACGCCGTATCTTTGCGTTTTTGGTTGACTTATATTATGGACATAAAAGTAAACGCGCTAATGCTGCGCGCGGTCGATTACAACGAAAACGATAAAATACTTACCTTGCTCACTGCGGAAAAGGGCAAAATTTCCGCGGGTATCAAGGGCGTGAAAAAGGCGGCGGCGAAGCTTAAATTCGCAGCTCAGCCTTTTTGTTTTGCCGAGTACGTATTGAGCTCGCGCGGGGACAAGCACACCGTAATCAACGCGACCGAGTGCGAAAGCTTTTACGATTTGCGCACGGACATAAACAAATTTTACGCCGCGTCGGCGGCGGTGGAGGCGGCGAACGCGCTCACGTTCGAGGGGAGCGAGTGCCGCGAAATTTTTTACAGCCTTGTTAAGGCGCTGTCCGAAATGTGCGCGGGCAACGAGTGCGAGGTGCTGATAAGGTTTTTACTGTTCGCCTTGAAAACTTCGGGCTACGGAATTAACGCCGAAAACTGCGTGCATTGCGGCGCCGAACTTTTCGGCGAAAGCAAGCTTCGCTTCGATATGGACACGGGCTCGTTTTCGTGCGCGGAGTGCGGCAACGGCGCCGGCGCGAGCAGAGTGACCTACAACGTCATAAGAAAACTGCTCGGCAAACCTTATGAAGAGGAATGGGCGACCGCCGACGGCGAAAAGCGCGCGCTGCGGCTTATCCGCGAATACGTTTCCTATAAAATGAACATGTCGTTTAAAAGCTTGACGGAATACATAAGGTTATTATAGCTGAGGTGCAGGTATGCACAAATAGGGTTGCGCTGCACAAAAGCGCGGTTTTGCTTACACCGTTAATTATTTTAAATATAACCCCAAACGAACCGACGGTATCCGTTGGCTCGTTCGTTTGTGGGTGTTTAGCAACATTTAAAAATAGGAGCGTTCTGTATAAATATATTACTACTAATATTTAGTAGTGTCAACTAAATTTTAGTAGTTTAATGTAAAATATATTTATGAAGTATGAAATTAAATACAGATTAAAAGAATTACGAAAGGAAAAAGGGTTAACGCAAAAACAGTTGGCAGAGCTTGTTAACAAATCGGAAACAGGTCTGGCGAGTTGGGAACAAGGCTTATCCGAACCGAGTATAAACGATATCAGATTATTGTGTCGGATATTTCAGGTTTCGGCAGATTATCTTCTTGGCATAAAAGACGAATATTAAAACCGACGGTTAAGCGTCGGTTTTTTGTATATTTCGTTCAATCGAAAATAATTTATCAAAATACGGTTAAACACTTGCTAAAATTTGCCTTATATATTACAATGTTATAGTTAAAAGAAAAACAATTTTTGGAGGAATTCATCTAATGGCAAAGAAGTATTGCTATCTCTTCACCGAAGCAGACGCAAGTATGCGCGAGCTTTTGGGCGGCAAGGGCGCGAACCTTGCGGAAATGACCAAAATCGGTCTTCCCGTACCCCAGGGCTTCACGATATCTACGGAAGCTTGCACACAGTACTATGAAGACGGTCGCAAAATCAACGACGGTATTCAGAAGGAAATAATGACTTACATCGACAAGATGGAAAAAATCTGCGGCAAGAAGTTCGGGGATAAGGAAAATCCCTTGCTCGTTTCCGTTCGTTCGGGCGCAAGAGCTTCTATGCCCGGCATGATGGACACCATTTTGAACCTCGGTCTCAACGAGACGGTTGTAAACACAATCGCCACGAAGTCTGGCAACCCCCGCTGGGCTTGGGACTGTTACAGAAGATTTATCCAGATGTTCTCGGACGTCGTTATGGAGGTCGGTAAGAAATATTTCGAGAAGCTTATCGACAAAATGAAGGAAGAAAAGGGCGTCGAATACGACGTTGACCTTACTGCGGACGACCTTAAAAGCCTCGCTTACCAGTTCAAGGCAGAATACAAGGCGCAGCTCGGCAAAGACTTCCCCGACGACCCCAAGGAACAGCTTTTCGAGGCTATCAAAGCCGTATTCCGTTCGTGGGACAACCCCCGCGCGAACATCTACCGTATGGACCACGACATTCCCTATTCGTGGGGTACTGCCGTAAACGTTCAGATGATGGCGTTCGGCAACATGGGCGACGACTGCGGCACCGGCGTTGCGTTCACGCGTAACCCCGCAACCGGCGAAAAGGGACTTATGGGCGAATTCCTTATGAACGCGCAGGGCGAAGACGTCGTTGCGGGCGTTCGTACTCCCATGCCCATTGCAAAAATGGCGGAAGTTCTTCCCGATGTGTACAAGCAGTTCCTGAAAGTCTGCGACACGCTCGAAAAGCACTACCGCGATATGCAGGATATGGAATTCACAATCGAGCAGGGCAAGCTTTATATGCTTCAAACCCGTAACGGCAAGAGAACCGCGGCGGCTGCAATCAAGATTGCTTGCGACCTTATCGACGAGAAAATGATAAACGAAAAAGAAGCGCTTATGCAGATTGACGCAAAGTCGCTCGATATGCTTTTACACCCTCAGTTCGACGCTAAGGCTTTGAAGGAAGCCGACAAGAACAACGTCGTAGGTAAGGGTATCGCGGCTTCCCCCGGCGCGGCTGCGGGCGCAATCGTATTCACCGCAGAAGACGCTGTTATCGAAGGCAAGAAGGGCAAGAAGGTCGTTCTCGTCCGTCTTGAAACCTCCCCCGAAGATATCGAGGGCATGAAGTATGCGCAGGGCATCCTTACCGTCCGCGGCGGACAGACCTCTCACGCGGCAGTTGTTGCGCGCGGTATGGGAACGTGCTGCGTTTCGGGCTGCGGCGACATTAAAATGGACGAGGAGAACAAGAAGTTCACTCTTGCGGGCAAAGTATTCAAGGAAGGCGACGGAATTTCCCTCGACGGTTCGACGGGTAACATCTACGATTGCCTTATCCCCACCGTTCCCGCAGACCCCAACTCGGGCTACTTCGGCAGAATTATGGAACTTGCCGACAAATATAAGGCGCTCGGCGTAAGAACGAACTCGGACACCCCCGCGGACGCTAAGCAAGCCGCAGCGTTCGGCGCGCAAGGCATCGGTCTTTGCCGTACCGAGCACATGTTCTTCGACCCCGACAGAATCGGCGCGTTCAGAGAAATGATTTGCTCGGACACCGTGGAAGAGAGAGAGGCTGCGCTCGCTAAAATCGAGCCCATGCAGCAGAAGGACTTCGAAGGACTTATGGAAGCGTTGCAGGGTCAGCCCGTAACAATCCGTTTCCTCGACCCCCCTCTTCACGAGTTCGTTCCTAACGACGAGGAAGACATCAAGGCGCTTGCCAAGACGCAGAACAAGACCGTCGCGCAGATTAAGCAGATTATCTCCGACCTTCACGAGTTCAACCCCATGATGGGACACCGCGGCTGCCGTCTTACGGTAACCTATCCCGAGATTGCCGTTATGCAGACGAAAGCGGTTATCAAGGCGGCCATCAACGTGCAGAAGAAGCACCCCGACTGGAAGGTCGTTCCCGAAATTATGATTCCCCTTACGGGCGAAATCAAGGAGCTTGCTTACGTTAAAAAGACGGTTGTCAAGACCGCGGACGAAGTTATCAAGGCTTCGGGCGTTGCGCTTCACTACGAAGTCGGCACTATGATTGAAATTCCCCGCGCGTGCCTTACCGCGGACGAAATGGCTAAGGAAGCCGATTTCTTCTGCTTCGGCACTAACGATTTGACCCAGATGACCTTCGGTTTCAGCCGTGACGACGCAGGCAAATTCCTGCCTTCGTACTACGCGAACAAGATTTACGAAAGCGACCCGTTCGCGCGTCTCGATACCACGGGCGTCGGCAAGCTTATGGATATGGCTGTCAAGCTCGGCAAGGGCGCTAACAAGAAGCTTCACGTCGGCATCTGCGGCGAACACGGCGGCGACCCTTCGTCAATCGAGTTCTGCCACGCAATCGGACTTAACTACGTTTCTTGCTCGCCTTACCGCGTGCCCATTGCAAGACTTGCGGCCGCTCAGGCAAACATCAAAAACCCTCGCAAATAATTATAATGAACGGCACCCGAAATTTTCGGGTGCCGTTTTTGTCTAATGAAACCACGCGAAATTCGTTGCTGTAAGCGAAGTATTTACTTGCTTTTGGTGCGATCATAGGATATAATTTATTAGTAAATAAACTTGCGGGGTTTTCAATGATAAATTTCGACGAAATAAAAAATTTAATAGAGTACGCAAAAAGCAACCTTGAACTGAAAGAGAGGGACGGCGAGCTCAAAGCCAACCGCCTTTTGGAGATTGCCGAAAGCGGGGTTGAGGGCGCGGACTTCGAGGACGCCGTCTACGGCGAGCTTTCTCTGCTTCCCTCCGAGGTCGACAAGCGTTTTGCCGATATCTGCAAAGCGGAGGGTAGCAAGGCGGCGACCGACTGGCTGTTCAACTACTGCGTAAACAACAAGTACGTCAAAAAAGCGGTGCTGGACAAAAATCCGCGCTTCGACACGTCGAACGGGCTGACCATAACCATAAACAAGGCTAAGCCCGAATTCCGCGACCCGAAAAAGGCGGCGAAGGGCAACAGCGTCGACGGCGGTTTTGCGAAGTGCGTAATCTGCCGCGAAAACGAGGGCTTCGGCACGAGAAACAAGCGCAACCTCCGCACGGTTTCGATAATGCTCGGAATGCGCCCGTGGTTCTGGCAATATTCCCCCTACGGATATTTTCACGAGCACGGAATTGCGGTAAACTGCGAGCATATTCCTATGCACGTCGACAGAGAGACGCTTGAAAACCTCGTCGATTTTATCGATAAATTCCCGCACTATTTCATAGGCTGTAACGCTCCGTTGCCGAGAATAGGCGGAAGCGTTTTGGCGCACGACCACTATCAGGGCGGCGGTGAAATTCTGCCCTTGCACAAAGCAAAGGTCAAGACCAAAATCAAGGACAACAAATATCCTTATGTTACGGCGGGAATTTTAGATTGGCCGGGCACGGCTATCCGTATAAAAAGCGACAAGCGCAACGAGGTGATAGACATCGCCGACAGAATACGCGAGGCGTGGGTAAATTACAGCAACCCCGCGCTCGGCATAATCGCCGAGGATAAGGACGGCGTTCACAACGCGGTAAGCCCTACGGTCATCAAATCCGTACACGGCTATGAAATGAACGTGATACTCAGAAGCAACATAACCAGCGAAAAATACCCCGACGGAGTATTTCACGCGCACCCCGAATTCCATTCGATAAAGAAGGAAAGCATAGGCTTGATTGAAGCGCAGGGCTTGTTCATTCTGCCGGGGCGGCTCGAAGAGGAGCTTGCCGAAGTCGAGAAATTAATTTCGGCGAAGAAGCCCCTGACCGACGAGTATTCGGCGTTCGGGCTCGTCTACGAAGAGACGAAGGCGCTGTTCGAAAGCGGAAAGTTCAAGACCGTTCACGCGGCTATGCAGGAGGAGCTCGGCAGCATTTGTTACAGAATATTAGAGAATACTGCCGTATTCAAAAAGGAAGAAGATTTATTGCGGTTTCTTAAAACAGCGGGGTTCGAGGCATGAAGGAATACGAATACAAAGTATCTGCGGCGGGCAGAATAAACATAATCGGCGAACACATAGACTACTGCGGCGGCAAGGTTATGCCCGCGGCGCTGTCACTTAAAAACACCGTTTACATACGCCCCAACGGCACGAATAAAATCAATCTGAGCTGGACGACCCTGCCCGACAAGGTGACGCTGGAAATCGATAAACTCGACAGCTACAAGGGACTTAAATACGGCAACTATCAGGCGGGCGCCGCGCTAATGTGGCAGAGGGCGGGGCATAAAATTATCGGGTGCGATATGCTTCACGACTGTACCGTGCCCTTCGGCTCGGGACTTTCGAGCTCGGCGGCGATAGAGGTCAGCACGATTGCCGCGCTTGCGACGATCGCAGGCGAGCCCTTGGATAAGGTCGATATCGCCTTGAAATCCCAGCAAGCCGAAAGGGAGTATACGGGCGTAAACTGCGGCATTATGGACCAGTACGCTTCGGCGTGCGGCAAAAAGAACAGCGTAATGCTGCTCGCCTGCAACACGCTCGACTGCGAATATCTGCCCTTGAATATGGGCGACTATTCGCTTGTAATCACCAACTGCAAAAAACCGCACAGCCTCGTCGAAAGCAAGTACAACGAGAGGCGCGCGGAGACCGAAACGGCTTTGGAGCTGTTGCAAAAACACATCGATATAAAGTGTCTCGCCGATTTGAGCCTTTCTCGATTCGAGAAATATTCGGGCATGTTTTCCGAGCCCGTCAAAAAGCGCGTCGAGCACGTCGTGACCGAGTGCGAAAGGGTGCGGGCGGCGACGCTTGCGCTCAAAGCGGGCGATATGGTAAAGCTGGGCAAGCTTTTAAACGCTTCGCACAAGTCTTTGAAGGAGCTTTACGAGGTGACGGGCTTCGAGCCCGACGCGCTTGCCGAAGCCGCGCAAAGCCAGACTTGCTGTCTCGGCTCGCGCCTTATAGGCGGCGGGTTCGGCGGCTGCACCATTTCGATAGTCAAATCGGACTGCGTGGACGAGTTCAAAGAGGCGACCTACAACGCCTACCTTAAAGCCACGGGCTACAAAGCCGAATTCTACTCCTCCGACATATCAGACGGAATTACAGTTGAAAAATTATAAGAAACAGCTCGCGCTTTACCAAAGCGATAAACAGTAATTCAGCGTAAGGATACTATGAACGATAGCGAATATAATGAAACAATAAAATCCGATGTTTTGAACTTCGGTAATAGAATTGTAAACTGTTGGGCGTACCGAATTGATAACGGATATGTCATTATAGATACAGGCTATGAAAATAGTTATAGGAATTTCAAAAAGAAACTGAAAGCAAATAATATTAAAATCAATCAAATTAAATATTGCTTTATGACACACGCACACGACGACCACGCCGGATTTATAAATCAGCTTTTGTTCGATAATCAAGAAGTGAAAGTCATTATGAGCGATAAAGGGATTGACACTTTACGCAAAGGGCAAAACTCTTTTGTCGGCGGTTGTACAAGTAAACTTGCACTTGCATTTTGCAATGTGATGAAGTTGTTCGGGAAGGGACAGCACAAATTTCCGCCTATAAAAGCCGAATATGAAAGTAGGCTAATCATTATATCAAATGACAATAGGGCTTATTTGGAACAAGAGTTAAACGGCAAAATCGTAGAAACAGCAGGACATACTTCTGATTCTATTTCGTTGCTTTTGAATAATGGCTATCTGTTTTGCGGTGATGCGGCAATGAACGGATTTCCAAGCAAACACAACATAACGATTTGGGCGGAAGATAAGGTAGCATTTTTGCAGTCGTGGCAAAAGATTATTAGATTACAGCCTACCAAAATTTTTTCGGGACACGGAAAACCGTTTGATGTTCAAAGTCTAAAAAGAAATATCGGATTTGTCGAAAACATAAAATTGCACGCTCTAAAACCAATTTAGTTTACTTAATTACAAGCAAAAAGAACTCTCGAACAAATTGTTTGAGAGTTCTCTGTCTGTGTGCTATTCAGCGCGGGCTGTTTTTAAAACAATACAAGCAGGAAGCCGACGAGCAGCCCCGCGAACACCGAAAGCGCGGGCAGCTTGCTTTTCCACATTAATATAGCTTCGGGCAGAAGCTCGCCGAACACAACGTACAGCATCGCCCCGCTCGCAAACCCGAGTGAGATTACGAGCATTACTTCGTTTATTCCGCCGAGCACGAACCCCAAAAGAGCGCCGAGTACGGTGGGCACGC
Source organism: uncultured Christensenella sp. (assembly GCA_910578195.1). Taxonomy (GTDB): domain Bacteria; phylum Bacillota; class Clostridia; order Christensenellales; family Borkfalkiaceae; genus Coproplasma. The sequence continues at coordinate 83,257 of CAJTOY010000003.1, forward strand.
CGCTCAGCGCGGTCAATGACACGGCTTTGACCTTTTTCATGCCGCCCGAAACGAGGGGCACCGAAACCGCCATACCCTCGGGGATATTGTGCAGACCGATTACAATCGCCATAATAAACCCGCTGCCCGAAAACAGATTTGCCGTGACGTCGGGTTCGAGCGCGTACGAAGCGCCGATTACCATGCCCTCGGGCAGATTGTGCAGCGCGATTGCGGTAAGCATTACGAGCCCCGCGACGAACAAATTAGTGTTCGTTTTCTTATGCGTCTGGAAGTGGTCGGCATGGATAAGCTCGTCCAAATCGTCGGCGGTGGAGGGGTGGTTTTCGTCTATGTGCTTAACCTCGTGGTTTGTGCGCTTGTCGATAACGAAATTCAAAAGATACACGACGGCATAGCCCGCGGCGACCGCCGCGACAACGATAATGGGAGTATAGGAGGGAAGTGTGCCCTCCTTCATCATTTCGACGGGCTCGCTCATGAGGTCGAAGCAGACGACGGCGAGCATTATGCCCGCGGCGAACGAAAGCAAAAGGCTGACTATCTTGTTGGAGTCGCGGCGCAGAACAACGCCGATAAGTCCGCCGATGCCCGTGCCCAGCACGCCCGATATAAAGGTTATTACGATTATTGCCAGATATTCCATAGCGTTTATTATAACACACTCGCGCGCTTCAAATCAAATAATTTAAAAAAAGATTTGATTTTTATTGAGCCTGATTATATAATAAATCCGCAATGAATTACTTGTTCGATTTATACGGCACTTTAATAGATATCCGTACCGACGAGAAAAGCGGAGCGTTCTGGAAAAAAATTTCCGCAATGTGCAACGGTAAGCCCGTGAAAGAAAGATACGCCGTGCTGTGCGCGGCGCAGGCTTTGCCCGAGGGCGGCGAAATAGACCTTTTAACCGTAATGCAAAAAATAACCGAGGAGTTCGGTTGCGCGTATTCTGCGGCGGAATTCGCGGAAAAATTCCGCGAAGCGTCGATAAAAAAACTCCGCCTCTTCGACGGCACGAACGAGCTTCTTGCAACTATCCGCCGTACGGGCGGGAAGCTGTATCTTCTTTCGAACGCGCAGGCGTGCTTTACCTACGGCGAGCTTGAAAAGCTTGACCTTGCCGACAAATTCGACGGAATTATGCTGTCGTCGGAAATCGGTTTCAAAAAGCCCTCGAAAAAATTCTTCGACATTGCGTTTGAAAAGTTCGGGCTGTCGCCGAAAGAGTGCGTATATATCGGCAACGATTTGCGCGACGACGTCGAAGGTGCAAGGCGGGCCGGCATGCGCAGCATATATATCCCCACCGCGCAGTCGGGAAGGTACCCCGAAAAAATCGAGCCCGACGTTAGAGTTAAAAACCACAAAGAATTAATAAAACTTTTAAGCGCCCGCTGAAAGCGGGCGCTTTATTAATTATGTTTTGCGGTGCTTTCGCGCACTATGAGCGAGTGATTTACGAACGTGCGCTGGGCGGGGTGTCCTTTAATTAGATAGTCGAGCATGCGGTAGGCGGTTTCGCCCGTCGTCTCGAAGTCCTGCTTTATGGACGTGAGCGCGGCGCTGTCCGGCTCGGGATTTTCGATGCCGTCGTAGCCTATTACCGAGAAGTCCTCGGGAAGCTTTTTTCCCGCTTCCTTCATTCTGGCGATAAGTCCTTGCGCCATTATGTCGGACGCGCAAACGACCGCTGTAAATTGCTTGTCGTTGGAAAGATAGTATTCGGCGGCGCGCACGCCCGATTCATAGCTGTAATCGCCGAAGAAAGTTATGTCGTAGCGGTATTGAATACTGTTTTTCGCAAGCCCCAAAATATACCCCGCAAGCCGCTCGGAACCGACGAGCGATTCCAGCTCGCCGCCCAAAAACGCGATGTCGCGGTGCCCGAGCGAAACGAGGTAGTCCACGGCTTCCTGCACGGCGTGGATATTGTCGCTTCCGACGCTGGAAATCAGCGGCTGTCCGCCGATATAGTTGTCTACGAGCACGAGCGGAAATTTTGTTCCCTTCAATTGGCTATAAACAGGGGAGAAGAAGTTTATGTCCAAAAGCAGCGCTCCGAAAAAGCGGTTGTTGGCAAGGTACTCGTTCAAATCGAAACCGTCGTCGGTTTCAAGCTCGGTTACAATATACCTGTCGGCTTCGGCGGCGGCGCAAAACGCTTTCGAAATTTTGGAAAGCTGGTCGCTTCTGTGCGGGTTGCGCCCCCACAGCACGGCAAGCCGTCCGCGCTTGGTTACCGATTTACGCGAATGGTAGCCCACCGATTCCGCATATTCGCAAATCGCTTTTTTTGTTTCCGCGGCAATGTCGGAGGAATCGTTCAGCGCCTTCGAAATCGTCGCCATTGACAGATTAAGTTCTTTCGCAAGGTCTTTCAATGTCATAATTTATAATGAGTATACCAAAATTCTTACTATCCGTCAAGACATTTTTTTCGAAAAAAGAAAGTATTTCAAAAAAATAGAAATTTAATCACATTTTTTGCAATAAAATACTTGCAAATGCTATCAGCGTATGATAGAATATGTCCGATTAAAAATCCGTGAGGTGTATTATGCAAAGAGTTGCGGGCATACTGATGCCCATACCGTCGCTGCCGTCCGAGTGCGGGATAGGCACGCTGGGCAAAGCGGCGTACCGTTTTGCGGACTACCTTAAATCCGCGGGCTGCGGGCTGTGGCAGGTTTTGCCGCTTTTGCCCACCTCGTACGGCGACAGCCCGTATTCCTCGTTCTCGGCGTTCGCGCTTAATCACTATTTTATAGACCTCGAAATGCTGTGCGAGGACGGCTTGCTTGAAAGAGAGGAATTCGAAAATATCGACTGGGGCGACAATCCACGCCGCGTAGATTACGGCAAGCTGTATCTTTATAGGTGCGCCGTGCTCGAAAAGGCGTTCGCGCGGTTCGACCGCTCGGATGAGGAGTGGCTCGACTTTCTTGCAAAGGGCAAATACCGCGGCTATGCGCTTTTCATGGCGCTGAAAAATAATTTCGGCGGCGCGCCCTGCGAGGAGTGGAGGGAATACGCCGAGTACGACGAAGAAAAGGTTTCGCATTTTGAAAGCGAAAACCTCGAAAGCGTGCTGTTCTGGCAGTTCACGCAGTTTATATTCTTAAAGCAATGGAAACAACTTAAAGACTACGCCCATTCGCGCGGGGTGGAAATTGTCGGCGATATACCGTTTTACGTCGCGCGGGACAGCGTGGAAATGTGGCAACATAAAACTGAGCTTTTCCTCCTTGACGGCGACGGTTCTCCCGCGGCTCAGGCGGGCGTACCGCCCGACGCGTTTTCCGAAAGCGGTCAGCTTTGGGGAAACCCCGTCTATAACTGGGAGAAGATGCGCGCCGACAATTATACGTGGTGGCACAGCCGCATAGAGGACGGGCTCGACCTCTACGACGTGCTCCGCATAGACCACTTTATCGGCTTCGTGCGCTACTACTGTATCCCCGCGGACGAAAAGGACGCCCGCCGCGGCGAGTGGCGGAAGGGCCCGGGGGCGGAGCTTTTCAGAGGCTATGAAAACCGCCGTATAGTCGCCGAGGACCTCGGCGTTGTAACCGACGAGGTGCGTGCTGCGGTATATGAAACGGGCTACCCGGGCATGAAGATTTTACAGCACGCCTTCGACGGCTCGCGCGACAACGAGCACAGACCCACCAACTACGCCGAAAACATAGTCGCGTACACGGGCACGCACGACAACGAAACGCTTATGAGCAGACTTTCGGCTATGTCCTCGGAGGAATACGAAAAATTGCTTTTCGTGCTCGAAGAGGAGTGCGCCGCCGCGGGCTTCACCGTGCGGGGTAAGACGAAAAAGTCCGTTTGCGGCGCGATTTTAAAACTTCTGTACCTGAGCAGGGCGAACACGGTCATATTCCCGTTGCAGGACGCCTTGAAGCTCGGCGACGAGGCGAGGATAAATATGCCCTCGGTCGTGTCGCCCGACAACTGGTCGTACAGATTTACCGAAACCGATTTTTCCGACGGTCTTGCAAGAAGGCTTCGCCGACTTGCCAAGGCAGGCGGGAGGATAAAATAATATGAGAGGTGATTTATGAAGAAGAAACTGTTACCCTTTTTAACGTTGTTATTGACGTTTCTGTTTGTGCTCGGCGCATGTACGCCGAACAAACCGCCCAAGGAAGAAGAGTACACGCTCCCCCTTCAAGACGGCTATAAACAGTTGACAATCTACTACAACAGACCCGCGGGCTACGAGAACTGCGATATCTGGCTTTGGTACGGCGAAGTCGTCGGCAGAGGCTACGAGCTCCACACCTGCGAATACGGCGCGAAAGTCGTCGTTAACGTACCCGAAAGCATTACAAGCGTCGGCTTTATTATCCGTACCGACTGTTCCGACCCCGGCGGCACTGAGTGGGGCAGCGCGAATAAGGACGGCTCGGATACCGACCGTTCGGTATCCCTCCGCGAAAGAGAGACGGTAATTTACACCAAGACGGGCGACCCTAAATCTTATATCAGCGACGACGGAGGAAAGACCCTTAAAGAAATGAAGTATATCGAATTTGCGAATTTAATCGATTTAACCCATATCAAGGTAACTCTCAGCACGAGAATGAAAGCGACGGCTTCGGACGTGAAGCTCACCGACGCGAGCGGCAAGGAAATTCCCGTTGCGAACGTCAAGAGTAACAACAGCGTTATTGTCGAGCTGGAACTCGCTTCTCCCCTCGCGCTGACTTCGGAATACACCGTAGAGGTCAACGGCTACGAAGAACCCGCGAAGGTTATTCCTTTGACGTATTTTTCAAGCAAGGCGTTTGAAAACGAATACGCATACGACGGCGAGCTGGGCGTAAAGCTTGAAAGCGACAAGACGACCTTCCGTCTTTGGGCGCCCACGGCGGCGGCAGTCAAGCTCAACATTTTCGCGGCGGGTAACGGCGGCGGCGCAGAGAAGTCGGTTAACCTCGAAAAAGGCGAAAAGGGCGTTTGGACGCACGTCGAAAACGCGAATCTTAACGGCAAATATTACACCTACACGGTGACAACTTCCGCGGGCACGCAGGAAGCGGTAGACCCTTACGCGGTTTCGGCGGGGCTCAACGGCGACCGCGGCATGATACTCGACCTCGCTTCGACAAACCCCGCGGACTGGACGGATACGCCTTTCGTACCCGAGGGCGTTGAAAATTACACCGACGCGCAGATTTGGGAAGTGCACGTCCGCGACTTCTCGAACAAGATCGAAAGCTCGGAGTACAAGGGCAAATTCCTTGCGTTCACCGAAACGGGGCTGAAAAACGAAAACGGTATGCCCGTCGGCGTCGACTATCTGACCAACCTCGGCATTACCCACGTTCACCTTTTGCCCTCGTTCGACTATGCTTCGGTGGACGAAAGCAAGACGGGCGCAAACGCGCAGTTCAACTGGGGCTACGACCCTAAGAACTACAACGTGCCCGAGGGCAGCTATTCGACCGACCCGACGGACGGCGCGAAGCGCGTAAACGAATTCAAGCAGATGGTTCAAGCCCTCCACAACCGGGGCATAGGCGTGATAATGGACGTCGTTTACAATCACACCTATGACTTAGGCTCGAACTTTAACAAGATAGTTCCCTATTACTATTACAGATTTACTTCGTCGGGCGCGCCCTCCAACGGCTCGGGCTGCGGCAACGAAACGGCTTCCGACAGGGCAATGTTCCGCAAGTACATGGTCGACTCGGTCAAGTACTGGCAAAGCGAATACAACGTTGACGGCTTCCGCTTCGACCTTATGGGTCTGCACGACGTAACCACAATGCAGCAGATTGAAAGGGAAGTGCATGCGGTCAACCCTAAGGCGCTGATTTACGGCGAGGGCTGGACGGGCGGCACGTCAATGCTTGCGGGCAACGAACAAAGCGTGCTTGCCAACATCAGAAAGGTAAACGAGGCAGTCGGCGGAGTTGAGGGCAACCACACCAACGGCGTTGCAATGTTCAACGACGTAATCCGCGACGCGGTCAAGGGCTCGGTGTTCGATATCGAGGATGTAGGCTTTGCGACGGGCGCGAACGCGGACTGCGCGGGCGGAGTGCTTGCGGGCGTCAACGGCGGCGTTTCGGACAACGATCTGGGCACGGCTATGAGCGGCTGGAAGTCATACAACCCCACTAACGTGGTAAACTACGTTTCGGCGCACGACAATAACACCCTCTGGGACCGTATATGCCATGTTTACGGCGAGGGGGAGGCAACGCTCGAAAAGAGGCTTGCACGCAACCGTCTTTCGGCGGCAATCGTCCAGACCTCGCTGGGAATTCCCTTTATGCAGGCGGGCGAGGAAATGCTCAGACAGAAGAAGAACGCCGACGGCTCGTACAACGAGAACAGTTACAACGCGTCGGACGCGGTCAACAATATTAAGTGGGAGCTTCTCACCGAGACTTCCGAGCAGACTAAGATGTCCGAGTACTACAAGGGCTTGATTGCCTTCCGTAAGGCAACGCCCACGCTCAGACTTCCCGTCGCTTCCGAGAACGGCGAGGCGGTTGTAAAGCTTGTGAAGAGGGCGGGCGCGCTTCTGGCGTTCACCATGACCAACCCCTACACGGGCGAACAGCTTTTCGTGGTTTACAATGCGAAGCAGTCCGCGGAGACAATCACTCTTCCCGAGGGCGGCTGGGATATGTACGTCAGCGGCACGAAAGCGGGCGCGACGGCTATAAAAACCGGTCTCAGCGGCGAATTCAGCGCGGACGGCATTTCGTGTTACGTATTCAAAAAGGCGTAATTTTCGAAAAATGCAACCAATTATTATAAAATGAAAAACTTTCGCAAATTTTTCGCGTATTTTGTTGACAAATTATAATGAAATGATATAATAGAAGAAAAAGGGGGTACCCCCTTTGCGTTTGCTGCGCAAACGCAATACACATCAACGGTCAAAACGGGAAAACCCGTTAAATACTCATCAGACAATCAGGAGGTAAAATGTAGATGAGAAAACGTATCATATCTTTACTTGCTTGCGGCGTAATTGCGGCTGCCGGCATTGCGGGCGCAGCCGGCTGCGATAACGGCGGCGGCAAGAGTAACAAGCTCACGGTCTGGGGACCTAGCGAACAGCAGGCAACCCTTAAAACGATGGTTGAAGAGTTCAAGAAAGCAAACCCCGACGTAAAGGCTACCATAGACGTAGGCGTCTGCGCCGAGGGCGACGCTAACGCGAACGTTTCGAAAGACCCTTCGGCGGCGGCTGACGTTTACGCGTTTGCAAACGACCAGATAGTCAACCTTGTACGCGTAGGCGCACTTGCGGAAATCGGCGGCTCGTTCAAGACGGCTATCGAAGAGAACAACGGCGAGGGCGCGGTTAAAGCGGGTCAGGTAAACGGCAAGCAGTACGGCTATCCCTATGCCGCGGACAACGGATATTTCCTTTACTATGACAAGACGGTTATCACCGACGAGCAGGCAACAACCCTCGAAGGCATCATGGGCGCGCTCGAAGCAAAAGGAAAGAAAATCGGCTGGGCGCTCGACGACTCGTGGTACGTTGCGGGCTGGTTCTTCACCTTCGGCGGAAGCTATCAGGTAGAATACAATGACGACGGCACCGAAAAATCGGTAACTTGCACGTTTGCTGACGAAGGCATCGGCACAAAGACGGCTAAGGCTTTGAACAAACTCGTTTCCAGCCACGTATTTGCCGGCAAGGGAACAACTAATACTACAATCAGCAGTGATATCGGCGGCTCGCTTGGCGCGGCTGTTACCGGAACCTGGATGGCAGAGTCGATTGAAGCTAAATTAGGCAGCGATTACGGCGTTGCTAAGCTTCCCACCGTCACGGTAGACGGCGATACCAAACAGCTCAGCTCGTTCGCGGGCTATAAGCTTTACGGCGTAAACCCTCACTCGAAGGATCTTACGACCGCTCACAAGCTTGCGGCTTTCCTTTCGGGCGAAGAAATGCAGGAATTGCGTTTTAAAAACCACAAGATAGGACCTTCCAACAACAACGTTGCGGCGAGCGACGCTGTTAAGGAGAACGCGGCGCTTGCGGCGCTTGCCGAGCAGAATAAGTACGCAGTTGCCCAGACCGCCGTTCCCGAAAACTTCTGGGAGCCGGTTAAAGGTTTTGGCGTAGCGGTTATCGACGGACTTGCAGAGTCTGAGTATCAGGCTGAGCTTGATAAAATGATAGCGCTTATTGTACCTAAGCTGCCCGAACCTCCCGCTGACCCTAACGCAAAAGTTGTAAGCTGCCACCTTGTAGGCACTATGAACGCCTGGAAGCCCACAGACAGACCCGACAACTTAAAGTTCACGACCGAGGACGGTAAAATCTGGACTCTCGAATATACGTTTGACAAAGCGGAGGAAGTCAAAGTCGTACAGTTGAAGTCCGACGGCAACACCAATTGGTCTGGCGCTAAAAACCTTCCTATTGCTGAAGCGGGCACCTATGTGCTTACCTATGACCTTGACGCCGATACGCTTACGGCTGTCAAGAAATAAAAAATTCAAGACCTTCTTGCGGGACCCCTTCGCGGGGTTCCGCGGGAATGTCTGAAAAAAGTACTTTAAGGCAACGTTTGGTTGCCTTAATTTATACAAAAAATCAATAAAAAGGAGAACGATGCTATGGTCGATATGGAATATCTGAAAAAATCGCCTCTGCAAAAGTTCTGGTATAATTTTCTGAGCTTTTTCAAAAATATACCCGCGGTCTTAGTTGCTTTCTTTAAGGCAATCCCCGCAAGACTTTTAAAATTCTGGAACAAAATTCTCGGCGTCTTTGTCACAATCGGTTCCGCCGCCAAAAACGGCGACTGGAAGACGCGTTCTTCGTTCCTCATAATGGGCTTCGGTCAGTTCGCAAGGAAGCAATGGCTCCGCGGCTTGCTGTATCTCTTGTTCGAGGTTTTGTTTATCTTATATATGGTATTCTTCGGGTGGAAGTACCTCGCCAAAATGGGCACGCTCGGCGAAGTGGCTATGATTAAAATCGAAATTCTCGAACCGCCCTTTTTCGAGTATAAGTTCGTAGATAACTCGATGCTTATTCTCTTATACTCGGTAATTACACTCTTCATAATGGTAAGCTTTTTGTACGTCTGGTATAAGAACGTCAGCGGCAACCTCACTACGCAGGAGCTTGCCGAGGCAAATCAGGTTTTGCCCACGGCAAAGGACGACGTGAAGTCGTACGCAGACGAGCAATACCACAAAACCTTGCTTTCCATACCCCTTCTCGGTTTGACCGTGTTCACGATTTTGCCGATGATTTTTATGATTTTCGTCGCATTCACCAACTACGACAAGGCGCACATGCCGCCCGCGCAGTTGTTCCAGTGGACGGGTTTCGACAACTTTGCAAAGCTGTTCGGCGGCGGCATAAGCTCGGACGGCAAAATATTTGCCTACACCTTCCGCGAGGTTTTACTCTGGACTATAATCTGGGCGTTTTTCGCAACGTTCACTAACTATATTCTCGGAATGATAGTTGCAATTATCATAAACAAAAAGGGCATACGCTTCAAAAAATTCTGGCGTACAATCCTTATCATTACGATAGCGGTTCCGCAGTTCGTTTCGCTTATGATGATGTCGCAGTTCTTTTCCGACCAAGGTCTTTTCAATAAGCTTTTAGAGGGCTGGGGGCTTATAAAAAAACCCATACCTTTCTTAACCGACGGCTTGCTTGCAAAGGTAACGGTAATCGTTGTAAATATATGGATAGGTATTCCGTTTACAATGCTTATCGTAACGGGTATACTTATGAACATTCCCGCCGACTTGTACGAATCGGCGCGCATAGACGGCGCGGGTCCCGTAAAGGCGTATATGAAGATAACCCTTCCGTATATGCTCCACGTCACGACGCCCTATCTTATCACGCAGTTCATAGGCAATCTAAATAACTTCAACGTTATTTTCCTTTTAACCGGCGGCGAGCCTCCGACAAACGACATGCAGTACGCGGGCAAAACCGACCTTCTCATAACCTGGCTGTATAAGCTGACCGTCAACCAAAGCGAGTACGGCATAGCCTCGGTTATAGGTATTCTGACGTTCGTTATCGTTGCGGTTATCTCGCTGATACTGTACAACAGTTCTAAATCCGTCAAGGAAGAGGAGGACTTCATGTAATGGCAAAGGTCAAAAAATTACGCAGTAAAAAGGGCGCCGAGAGGACGGTGAACGGCATAATATATGCCGTGCTCGTAGTCATTTCGATTATCTGGATAATCCCGTTTATAATTCTGTTCATACAGTCGCTGCGCGGCGAGCCCGGAGGCGCAACCTCGTACTTCTTCCCCAAGCAGTGGACTTTTAATAACTATATTAAACTGTTCACCCAGACGAAGTTCCCCATCTGGTACGGCAACACTTTGCTCGTTTCGGTGGTGGTAACCGTCGTGCAGACTACAATTGTGCTTATGACCAGCTATGCGCTTTCGCGCCTTCGCTTCAAAATGAGAAAGCCGTTAATGAACCTTATTCTGATTTTGGGCATGTTCCCCGGCTTCCTCTCGATGACGGCGATTTACTTCATATTGAAGGAAATCGGTCTTACGCAAAGCCTTTTCGGGCTCATGCTCGTGTATACGGCAAGCTCGGCAATGATGTACTATATTTCAAAGGGCTTCTTCGACACTATACCAAAATCCCTCGACGAGGCGGCGCGTATCGACGGCGCGAACAGGCATACGGTATTCTTCAAAATAATTCTTCCGCTCGCGAAACCCATTATAATTTACACGGTGCTTACGGCGTTCACAGCGCCCTGGGGCGAATACATGTTCTCGTCCTTCTTAATGCTCGGTGACCCCGACAAGTTCACCGTTGCGGTCGGCATGAAGGAGTGGCTCACGGCAACAATGCTTGGCGAGTGGTTCACAACTTTCTGCGCGGCGGCGGTGGTAGTGTCAATTCCCATAACCGCACTGTTCATATGGTTGCAGCGCTACTACGTCGAAGGCGTAACGGGCGGAGCAGTAAAGGGGTAATTTATGAAAAAGTTAATAAAGGCAATCGCCGCCGCGGCGGCGGGCGTGACGCTGGCTATGACCGCGTCGGCATGCAACAAGGTGCCCACGCTCAAAGAGAATATCATAGACGACGCGTACGACAACTATTACGAAATTTTCGTATACTCGTTCTGCGATTCGGACGGTAACGGCGTCGGCGACTTTAACGGCGTTACCCAAAAGCTGGACTATATCCGTGATATGGGCTATACCGGAATTTGGCTTATGCCCATTTCCTCCTCACCCAGCTATCACAAGTACGACGTGACCGACTATAAGGCGGTCGACCCCATTTACGGAACAATGGAGGACTTTGACGGGCTTTTAAGCGCGGCGCACGACAAGGGCATAAAGGTCATACTTGACCTCGTCGTGAACCATACCTCCAAGGAGCACGAGTGGTTCAAGCAAGCCTCAAGCGCGTACGTCCGCGGCGAGACCGACAACAAGTATTACGATTACTACAACTTCACCGACGAAAAACAAAACGGCTATGCGCCGTTTGCGGGCGTCTATTACGAGGCGCGCTTCGACTCGAACATGCCCGATTTGAACCTCGATAACCCCAAGGTGCGCGGGGAAATTTCGGAGGTAATAGAATTCTGGATGAAAAAGGGCGTGGACGGCTTCCGTCTCGACGCGTGCACGAGCTATTACACCAACAGCAAACAGAAAAGCGTTGAATTCGCGGGCTGGATTAAAGAAGAGGCGGTCAAGCACAACCCCGACGCATATATCGTCGGCGAGGTCTGGTCTGACGCGGGTACCATTAACGACTTTTACGGCAGCGGCGCGGACAGCTTTTTCTGCTTCCCCGCGCAGGGCGCTAACGGTTACGTCGGCTCGGCAATATCTACCGCGCTGAATTTTGGCAGTTATGCCGCGGCGGCAAATTCGTATTACTCTTCGATGGAAACGGTCGTTTCCATGGCGAACGGATATATTCCCGCGCCGTTCCTGTGCAACCACGACACTGGCAGAGCGGCGGGCTTCCTTTCGAGGGACGCGCGGCGCGTTAAGTTCGCTTACGGCTTGCTTTCTCTGTACACGGGCAACACGTTTACTTATTACGGCGACGAAATCGGCATGACGGGCTCGGCGAACGACCCCGACAAGCGCGTGGGTATGCGCTGGACGAAGGACACCAATGGAATTTATCCTCCCGGCGTCACCTCGCACGACGAAAGCAAATTCTATGTTTTCGACAGCGTGGAGGACCAGCTCAAAGACGAAAACAGCATTTTAAATTATTACAAGCTTTGCAACAACCTCCGCAATGCGTTCCCCGCGATTATGCGCGGTACGACCGAACGCGTGGCTAATCCGAACGAAAACGTGCTGGTTATCAAAAAGACGTACGAGGGGCAGACGGTCACTATTGCCGTCAACTTCGCAAACGAAGAAAGCGTTGTGGAAGGCAGCTTCGGCAAATTACAGCAAAGCTTGTGCGTCGAAGGCAAAGTTTCGGCAAAAGGGTCATCGGTGACCATGCCCGCGCTTTCAATCGCGGTATTCGCTTAAAAAAATTCAAGGGGAATTATTATGGCAAATTTGAATTTGAAACACATATATAAGGTATATCCTAACGGCGCCAAGGCGGTTAACGATTTCAATATGGAAATCGCGGATAAGGAATTTATCGTATTCGTCGGACCGTCGGGCTGCGGAAAATCGACCACGCTGAGAATGATAGCGGGACTCGAAGACATCACCGCGGGCGAGCTGACAATCGGCGACACAATCGTCAACGACGTCGAGCCCAAGGACAGAGATATCGCGATGGTTTTCCAGAACTACGCGCTGTATCCGCACATGACCGTCTACGAAAACATAGCTTTCGGTTTAAGGCTGAGAAAGCTCGACAAAGAGGAAATCCATAAGCGCGTCACCGAGGCGGCGGATATTCTGGGAATTACCGAGTACCTCGCCAAAAAGCCCAAGGAAATGTCGGGCGGACAGAGGCAGAGGGTTTCGCTCGGGCGCGCAATCGTGCGCGAGCCCAAGGTAATGCTCCTCGACGAGCCCTTATCAAACCTCGACGCGAAGCTGAGGACGCAGATGCGCAGCGAAATCGCAAAACTGCACGCAAGGCTGAACACAACGTTTATTTACGTCACCCACGACCAGGTCGAGGCAATGACGATGGGTACGCGCATAGTCGTAATGAAGGACGGCTTCGTCCAGCAGATTGACACGCCCAAAAACCTTTACAACTATCCCGGAAACAAGTTCGTCGCGGGCTTTATAGGCACTCCGCAAATGAACTTCTTCGAGGGCACGCTTTTGAAAAAGGGCGAAAACGTAATCGTCAACTTCGAGTATTCCGAGGCTGAAATCACCGTGCCCTATTCAATGCTTTACAAGGCGAAGCCCACATACCTCGACGGCAAGACAAAGGTCTATATCGGTCTGAGGGCGGAGGATATCTCGCTCGCGCCCGACGACGTTAAAAACAGCAAGGCGGTCGTCAAAGTTATCGTATCGCATAAAGAGGAGCTCGGCAACGAAACCCTCATTTACGGCGATATAAACATGGGCGGCGACGGTTACGTCGAAAGCTCGACGAGAATAATAATAAAGGACAACAGCGGACGCGATTTAAAGACGGGCGACATCGTCGACGCGGCGCTGAATATCGACCGCGTGCACCTCTTCGACCGTGAAACCGAGGTTTCGGTGCTGCCCCGCATTCCCGAGTTTAACTACCTCGACTGCGAGGTCAAGGGCGGCAAGCTCAAATTCCTCGGCGCCGAGGTCGAGCTTCCCGAAGCGGTCAAGTGCGCGGACGTAAAGGGCGAATTGCTTCTGCCCACCGACGCGATAACTTTCGGCGGCGCGCTCAAAGCCGACGTAGTTTCGTGCGAGAATATCAACGGCGTTAACCTGCTCGCGCTTACTTTGAATGGCAAGCGGCTGTACGCCGTAGTCGACGCTTTCAACGGCGAAAAGACTATGAATATCGGTATCGATTTCAAGAAGATTACGATAATTTCCAACGGAGAAAACGTCGTCGAACCCATGCCCGCGCTCAACAGTCTTGACTGCAAATTCGTCAAACACAAGGGCACGGAAGAGGTCGACGGCAAGCGCAAAAAGGTTATACGCTTCGGCTTCGAGGTTGCGGACACGTTCTTCGAGGCGGAGGATTCGGCGGCGCAGAAAATTTTCGCCGTGCTCGGCGTAAAGAAATCCTTGTTGACTGCGCTTAAAATGGAGTGCGGCGTTTACGATTTAGCCGTCTCGGACAGCGGAATTAAGGCGACGGTGGAAAGCGTGCTCGATTACGGCGCGGAGAAATTCTTGAAGTGTGCAATCGGCGAAAACACCGTATATGTAAAATGCGACGAGGAGAGGAGCGGCGAAATTCACCTTGCGCCCGACTTCGATCGCGTAGGAATAGTGGAGACTGAAAGGGCTATTAAAATAATTTAAGTTTATGAACACGATTAACTTTACGACCAGATTAAAAGAACTTAAAACGGAAGGGAAAACGACGGCGGAGCTTTACAACGAAATCTCCGCGCTTGCAATGAGCTGCGCAACCGGTTACTCGGTGAACCCCGCCGTCAAAAATGCGTACTATCTGTCGATGGAATTTCTCATCGGCCGCAGCTTTTATAACAACCTTATGGAGCTCGGCATACTCGATGAGACGCGGGAAATCCTCGCTGAAAAGGGAATAGACATCAACGTATTCGAAGAAATCGAGGACGCGGCGCTCGGCAACGGCGGCTTAGGCAGACTTGCGGCGTGCTTTCTCGACTCGGCGGCGGGGCTTGGCTTGCCGTTGCACGGCTTCGGCATAAGGTACAGATACGGACTTTTCAAACAAGCTTTCGAAAACGGCTTCCAGATTGAGCTGCCCGACGACTGGCAGCGCTTCGGCGACCCGTGGAGCGTAAGGCGCGAAGAGGAAAAGCGGCTTATAGAGTTCGCGGATATGCAAGCCTACGCAGTGCCTTACGACATGCCCGTATTCGGCAAAAAGGTGAACAGACTTCGTCTGTATCAAGCCGAGGGCAGCGCTGCGGCGGAGAAGATAAGCGAATATCTCTACCCCGCGGACGACACCGAGGAGGGCAAGCTTCTGCGCCTCAGGCAAGAATATTTCTTCTCTGCGGCGGCGGTCGGCGACCTTCTGGACGCGTTCGTCAAAAAGCACGGCAAAAGCTTTGAAAACTTCCACAAGTACAACGTTATCCAGCTCAACGACACACACCCCGTGATTGCGGTTGCCGAACTTATAAGGCTTCTCACCGAGAAATACCGCCTCAGCTTCCCCAATGCGGTCAAGGTCGCGAAGCAGACCTTTGCTTACACCAACCACACCGTATTGCCCGAGGCTTTGGAGTGTTGGAGCGAGGCGCTTGTAAGAAAAATTCTGCCCGCAATCGCGGACATAATGATAAAAATCAGCGTGCTTGCCACGCGCGAGCAGACCGACGCGGGCTGCACGAAAGAGGAGCTTGCGCAAACCGCGATATACAAGGGCGGCACGTTCTATATGGCTAACCTCGCTGTATATATCGCAAAGACGGTCAACGGCGTAGCCGCGCTTCACACCGACATTTTAAAACGCGACCTCTTTTCGGTGTTCAACAAAATTTACGCGGGCAAGTTCCAGAACAAGACCAACGGCGTAACTCACCGCCGCTGGGTCGAGCTGTGCAATAAGGAGCTTTCGTCCCTTATCGACGGTAAAATCGGCGCGGGCTGGCGGCGCGACATAGCCTCGCTCGACAAGCTGAACGCCCATATCCCCGACATGGCGGAGGACTTCATTAAAGTCAAGCGCGAGAAAAAGGCGAAGCTTCTCGAATATATAAAGGAGCGCGAGGGAATTGAAATTCCGCCCGACTTTATAGTATTTTCGCAGGTCAAGCGCCTTCACGAGTACAAGCGCCAGCTTATGACGGCGTTCGCGATACTCGAAATTTACAACGGTCTCAAAGACGGTACAATCAAGGATTTTTATCCGTCGGTATTCGTGTTCGGCGCGAAAAGCGCGCCCGCATACCGCCGCGCAAAGGCTATAATCAAGTTTATCAACGAAATTGCGGATAAGGTCAATTCAGACCCCGAAACGCGCGACAGGCTCAAAGTCGTGTTCGTGTGCAACTACAACGTATCCTACGCCGAAAAAATCGTCGCGGGCACCGACGTTTCCCTTCAAGTTTCCACCGCGGGACTGGAAGCGAGCGGCACGGGCAACATGAAATTCATGTTCAACGGCGCGGTGACGTGCGGTACAATGGACGGCGCGAACATCGAAATTGTCGAAAAGGCGGGCAAGGAAAACAACTATATTTTCGGCGCGCTGGTCGAAGAAATTGAAAGAATAAAGGGCGGATACAATCCGGAAGAATACCTTCCCGCGCACAAAAAGGCGGTGGAGGCGCTGATTGACGGCACCTTCTCGGACGGCGGCACGGGCGGCTTTAAGGAGCTGTACGACAGCCTTATAAAGGGCGCAAGCTGGCACGCGCCCGACAACTACTTCGTGCTGTACGATTTAAAGGGCTATACTCAAACTCTCCTTAAAATTAATAGGGACTACTCGGACAAAACCGCGTTCGCGGTCAAACAGCTCAAAAACGTTGCAAACGCGGCATACTTCTCGTCGGACAGAACGATAAAGGAATACGCCCGCGACATCTGGGAAATTTAATTTAAAGCCCGCGCTCAACGCGCACTTCTCATAGGGAATTAAATACTAAATTTTTAAGAGTTGCACTTTCAAGCGAGGACAAAAGCTCTCGAACGATATGTTCGAGAGCTTTTTATTACAAACTATTTAGAAAGACAAATTGAAATTTATCGTTACTATGATAATTTGTTATTCAAGCACTGAATGTATTGTGCGACTAAAAAATAATTTTTTATATCTGTTTCGTCTAATCCTCTGAACAGAAAAAGGTCATCGTAAATTTCCGCCACTCTATTAATATCTTTTCCTTCAATATGGAAAAACCCCGTAACTAAATCAATCCCGACTAAAACAGATGAATCTTTAGCTTTATATGCAACAATTTGCGGTACTGCACCTTGCGGTAATTTCTCTCTATTAGATTCATTTTTCATAATGTTGAATTCTACGACATCATGAAAAGATAAAGAATCTAGTTTTTCAAAACGATATTTGTTGCAAAAATAATCATTTATTTCTGCTCCGCTTTTCCGATTCGGTTTCAACTTATCACGATTTTCGTTATATATGCATTTCCACTCCTGAATCATTTCAATAGTTGGCTCTGTTGTAAGCATATTAAAATCTCCTCTAAATTACTGTTTATCGTACAATCATTATATCACGAAAAATGAAAGAACGCAACCTATTGAATTTTGCGGGAAATATAAAACATATCTATATGTTCGTCCACGAAAAAAGTACAGAAAAGGCACAGCTTAACGCTATGCCTAAATCTTTTTATTTGCATTTTATTAAATTCCCTATGGGAATTACCGTAATGCGCGGGCTTTTGCTTTTTTTGTGCGTAAGTATCATTGTAAGAATAATAAAAATTTTTAATCAAATTGTTTGATTTCGGCGACCTGCGCGGCTATAATAGTTTGCAATATGAAAAAGACTATAAGCTTGACAAGCGGCAACGTCTGGAAGGTGTTGCTTTTATATTCTCTCCCGCTGTTCGGCAGCGCGCTGGTACAGCAGCTGTATTCGCTGGTCGACCTGCTCGTCGTCGGCAACTACGCCGAGGAGGGCGCGCAGGCGGTCGACGCGGTCGGCAACGCAATGGTTGTCATAAACGTGCTTCTGGCGTTCGCGCTGGGCGGAAACGGCGGCTGCTCGGTAATCGTCGCAAAATACTTCGGCGAAAACAACATGAAAAAGCTTCGCGAAACGGTCAACACCGCGCTTATTGCCTTTTCGGTGCTGTGCGGAGTACTGATGACGGTCGGCTTTTCCATGGCAAGGCTGTTTCTGGTCGGGCTCAGCGTGCACGAAAGCTACTTCGGCGACTGTCTCTCTTACCTGTACATATATATAGGCTCGCTGCCGTTCGTATTTTTGTATAACTTGGGCTGCGGCATCTGTTCGGCGCTCGGCGACAGCAAAACGCCGTTCATATTCCTTGCAGTATCCTCGGTTTTAAACGTCGGGCTCGACTTTCTGTTCGTGCTCGTCCTGCGCATGGGCGTTGCGGGCGCGGCGTGGGCAACCTTCATTTCGCAAGCCGTTTCGTGCATACCGACCGTGTTCGTGCTGATAAGAAAACTCCGTTCGTGCCGTTCGGAAGAGAAGCCGAAGGCGTTCGACAAACATATTTTCAAGGACTTGACCCTTGCCTCCGTGCCCGTAATCTTGCAGAACAGCTTCGTTTCGGTCGGAAACTTTTTCGTAAACAAGCGCATCAATTTAATCGGCGAGGACGCGACCACGGGCTTCACGACCGCATTCAAGCTCGTCTGCATTGCCACAATGAGCGTCTGCTCCATGTCCAACGGACACACAAACTTTGTGTCGCAGAACAAAGCCGCAGGCGAGTTCGATAGGATTAAAAAGGGCGTTATCGTCGAGCTGACGTATACAATGATTATAAGCGTTGTTTTTCTCGCCATGTTCGTGTCATTCCCGCAGTTTTTCACAAACGTGTTTATACAAAAGGATAAACTCACGCAAGAGGCGTTGGATTACTCTGTGCAGTTTCTGACGATTGTGTCGTGCTTCCTGCCCGTAGTGTGTATAAAAATAGTCTGCGACGGCGCCGTCCGCGGCAGCGGCGGCAACCTCGGCTTCACGGTGAGCACGTTTACAGACCTTGTTTTGCGCGTGGTTTTCGTCTACGTCTTAACCGACGCGGGCTGGGGCTTCGGCGGAGTGAGCTGGGCGTGGGGGATAGGCTGGGCTGTCAGCACGGTTATTGCGGTTGCTTTTTTGCTGGTAAGATTGCACTGCGTCAATCCCTTGACAAAACAGCGCAAAATGTGTTAAAGTTATAGCGTTAAGGAGGGCAACAAATGCATCCCCAGCCTATATTTAAAATTTTCGGACAAGGCGTATATTTATACGGAATATGCTTTGCGTTGGGAATAGTCGCTTGCTTCGTATTTTTGTACCTTGCAATGCGCTACAAAAAATTCAGCGAAACCTCGTCGGACGCGGTGCTTTTTATCGGCGTGTTCGGCACGGGCTTCGGCGTATTTTCGGCAATGCTGTTTCAGGCGTTTTATAACTATTTAGACAATCCCGCGGGCGGCTTCAAGCTCGGCAGTATGACATTTATCGGCGGACTAATCGGCGGCGTTGTCAGCTTCGTCGGCGTATGGAATTTGTATATGTTCGTTATCCGCCCCCGCACGAAAATAAAGTGGCTCACGGGCGAAATGAACGCGGGGCTTTGCGACGCGCTTCCCTTTATTCCCATAGGAATTACTATTGCGCACGCGTTCGGTCGCTTCGGCTGCTTCTGGGCGGGCTGTTGCTACGGCAAGACCACCGACGCGTGGTACGGCTTATACTGCGCCAAGCACTATAACGAGATTACGGGCTTGGTGTCAATGGGCGACAAGGTAATTCCCACACAGCTTTTCGAAATGTTCTTTCTGATTGCGCTGGGCTTGATTATGGCGCTGTTGTATTTCAGGTTCAAGTTCAATTACAATTTCGCGGTATATGCGATAGCATACGGTATTTGGCGGTTCTTGCTTGAATTCATACGCGCCGACGACAGAGGGCAGTTTATCGGCAGCGCGCTGACCCCCTCGCAGATTTGGAGCATTGTCATGGTTCTGATAGGCGTCGGCTATGTGTTCGTGCAAAAATACGTTTTCTCGAAGTTTATGAAGCACCCTGAGCTTGCGGTTGTAACCGAAGAGGAACAGCCTTTGCCCGAAAACGAATAACAAAAATTAATTTACACAAAATACCTTTGCGGGCGAAAATTCCCCGCAAAGGATTTTTTTATGAAAGCAACAGGAATTGTAAGAAGAATAGACGAGCTCGGCAGAGTGGTAATTCCCAAGGAAATAAGAAGCACGCTGAGATTAAAGTCGGGCGACCCGCTTGAAATTTTTACCGACAGAGACGAGCTGATGCTTAAAAAATATTCGCCGATAGCTTCGCTCGATAAATTTTCGGAGGGTACGGCGAAGTCGCTTTCCGATTTGTCCGGGCACATTGCGGTAATTTGCGACACCGACGAAGTGTTGCACGCTTCGGGGCGCGGTCAAAGAGTGTTCGACGGAAAAAGCCTTTCGGGCAAAATGGAAAAGATTTTACGCGATAGAAAAAGCTATATCGCTAACCTTGCCGAGGGTGGCGACGTAATACCCATTACCGACGAGGACGAAAACGTGACGGCGCAGATTATCGTGCCTATCGTCTGCAACGGCGACTGTCTGGGCGCGGTAGCGCTTCTTTCGACCGAGCAGGGCGCTAAGTTAGAGGCGTCGGTATGCAAGCTTGCGCAGCTGTCTGCCAACATAATCGCAAATCAATTTATATAAAATCGGCGAAAAGGCTTGAATTTGCGGCAAACCTATGCTATAATTTAGCAAATAGGTGTATATTATGTTGAATAATAAGAAAAAAAATAGGGGGGGGGGTACTCCACTAATAGCATAAGCCGTAGCATGCGCATACGGCTGTCTTTAATACTGACCTTTTTATGTACGGCACTATTATGCTGTACTTTTTTATTTTCCGCAAACGCCGTTGCGGCTGTAAAGCCGAACGATGTTGAAGCTGGTACGGCAATAAAATATTCTGTCACAAAGGATTCGGATAATAAACCCATAACAAAACTATACAGAAACCCGACTAATGCAGATAATTCAAAGAATTTCGGTTTTAATTACGGTATGCTCGACGATGCGGACGTAGTCAACCAAACAGTTTTAACCGGTGGAGGCACTGTCGGCGATGCTTCGTTTGCCCCCGAAACGAAAACGGCAACGTTAATTAAAAACAAAGACCAAAGAAGCGGTTCGAGCGACTATTTCCATCAGGTTAACGGCTACGTTGCGTTCACTGCGGAAATAAAAGTTCCCGCATATACGGAATACAATGTTGATTTCGATTATACGGTAATTGTTGACAAATGGGTAAGTAACAATAAAGGGACACTGAGTGTCGGTGTGCAATTATTTTATTTCGGTAATACATACGATAATCCCTCGGCAAAAGATATGTCGGAAACCTTGAATTTCAATTATGCCGAAAGCGGGGACGACCCCGCTTCACAAGCATTTATGTCTTTTGACAAGAATTACTCGACCGCTACGACACACGCACAGTACACAACAAATGCCGGAGCTAACGGAAGTACGCCTATACCTACAATAACAATGACCAACAACACCAATCAAGCTAAAACGTATAATGCTTATTTTGGTTTTTACTCATACGGCGCTGCCGGTGAATCGCGTTATTGCTGGTTTACAAACACTTTAACAATGTCGGATACTATTACCGTGACGGCTATCGACGCGCCCGAAGTAGACAAAACCGAGGCGGACTTCAACGCAAACGGCAACGAATTTGTCTTTACATACGACAATAAATATGTGGATTACACCGTAAGCTATAAGGACGTGGCGAACAGAGTAAGCGACATAACCGGCAGCGTCACAATCAACTCCGCGGACGGCAAGTGCACGCTGACCGACGCGGGCGTGTACACGTTCACGTTCAAAATAAAAGATAACTGCGGCGCGGTCTGGGACAGCGATACAAACGACCAGACCGACAAAACTATTACCGTAACCATAAAGCATAAAACAGTTTCCGCGCCGAGCGGCACGATAGAAACCGAGTACAACGGCGAAAAGCAGTCGCTTGCCACCATCGACGACCCGCCAAGCTGGTACGACGGTACGGTGTTCGGAAACCCCGCAATCATTGCCATTGACGACGAGTTCACCGACGCAGGCGACCACGAGGTCGAGGTTACGATTATCTCGGGCGAATACTACTGGAACGACTACGCAAGCAATCCCGCAGCGGCGCGAAAATACACCTTCAAAATCAAGAAGAAAAAGCTTGAAGTAAAGTTCACCGACAAGTACGGCTATTTAGTCGCCGAGTACGACGACAGTCAGCTTTACAACAACGACAAGGCGGACGGCAAAAAGCCCAAGCTTATTACAAAATACTCGAAAACGGGCTTGTTTGACGGCGCGGTGGACAGTCCTACAAGCCTCGGCAAATGGTACGCCATTGCCGTAATCGAGAACGACTGCAACTACTACACCGAAGAAAAGCAGCAGTTCGAGGCGAGCAAGAAAAGCGTCGCCTATCCCGTGCTCAGCGCAAGCAGCAACCCCTCCGAGCAGTATAACGGAAGCAATCAGACCTTTGTGTTCGAGGGTTTCGACGCTCAGCTTATGGACTACAAGGCGCCCGCGGGTGCGGTCAGCTTCGACGGCGTCACTTTGACCGCAAAGGACGCGGGCGATTACAAGATTGAATTCACCTTAAAGGACAGTAACTTTTACGAGTGGTCGGGGGATACCGATTTATCGGTAACCGTCGACAGAAAGAATATCGTCATAACCGCGGACGATGACAACCTCTCCGACTGGTCAAAGGGCGAGGACGTGGAATTGAAGTTCCGCGTGACGGGCTTGGTCTCGGGCGACAGCGTAAAGCTGGACGCAAGCTATACAAAGGGCGGCTCGGGCGCGTCTAAAATCGCCGTCACCGACAACGGCGACGGCACGCACAGCGTGATAATCCCCAGAAGCTACGGCACGGGCGAATATGTGCTGACCGTCAAGGCGGCGGACGGCGAAAACTACGTCGAGCGCGCGGCGGCAACCCACAGCTTCAAAATTTCCGCCGAGGGGCTGGATTTAGGCGATAACGAAATCAAGTGGAAGCTTGGCGGCAAGACCTACACGGTCGCGGACTTAAAGGACGGCTTCCTCGAAATTGAGTACAGCGGCAAGGGCTTGACTCTGAGCGTGGACATAAGTTTAAGCGAAAGCGCGGCCGAGCTGGAAATAGAGAGTTACGGCGGCGACTACACCTCGGCGATAAACGTCGGCTCCTACACCGCGACGGTGCATATCGTTGCGGCTGACCCCAACCTTTACACATTCGACCGGACCTATACCTTAAATATAAAGATAGTGCCGAAGTCGCTCGACTTTGCCGACGCGGAGTGGGAATGGCAGTACGCGGGCGAGGGGGAGTGGAAGCCCCTCACCGACAGGAACATGCCGCCGTTCGACAACCGCGCGGTTGAAGTGAGAATTTCGGGCGAGTACTTTGCGGGGCTCGGGCTGGGCGAGGGCGATTATACGGTGGCTTACACCCATAACAGCAATCTCACCGAAAAGGGCGACAAGACGACCACCGCGCAGATAACGGTAAGCAACCGGAACTTTGCGGTCACCGCGGGCACGATAACCAAGGATTGGAAGATAACGGCGAAGTCGTTGGGATATGCGTGGACGGGTTCGCAGAACATTACGGCGGGCGTGAACACGTTCGCGTTCCCCGCGATTGAGTTCAACGACGGCAACGACTATACGGGCTTTTTCGAGTACTTCTTCACCGTCGACGGCGAGGAGGGCGAGTTTACGAAAGAGGAGCTCGAAGCGTACATTGCCGAACACTGGTCGGAAACGACGGTAATCACGGGCAAGGTGCACGTCCGCCCGATTGACGGGCAAGAGGTGGAAATCGAGCCCGACAGCCACATTTTCACGACGGGCACGCCCAAAACTCCCCTCAACGTAACGATTAATTCGGAGGGCTCGGAATATGGAAACGTGAATTTCGTGTTCGAGGTGAAGCGCGGCGGCGCGGACGAAAGCGCGCGGACGGTTGTCACGATTTCTGACAAGACGTTTGCGGGCGACAGCGCCGAGCTTTACGAGTCCATAAGCAAACTGCCCGCGGGCGAGTACCGAATAAAAGTTTCTGTCACCGAGGACAGCGCGGACATGTACGTCGTAACGGGCGATTACGATTACTTGCTTACGATTGCAAAGCGCAATGTTGCATTGCCCGCGTTGAAAGAAGGCATAACCTTTAAAGGCGAAACTATTTATTTCAAGGACTGCATAACGGGCTTCGACGAGGAAATTATGTCGCTTGACGGCATTGACAACGGAACGGAGTGGCGGGAGAACGGCTACTACACGACAGTCCGCCTGACCGACCCCGACAACTACGAGTTCGAGGGCGAGAACAAGTCCGAGTTCGAATATAACTGGCATATCGGCAAGTTTGTAATTACCGAGGATATGTGGGATATGAGCGGAAAGAAGGGCGCGGCGCTCAGTCTTCCAGACTGGGTGAAGGGCTTGCTCGCCGACCCCGCGCAGTTGAAGCTGGATTACAGATATTACATGGACGCGCACAGCGAAGCTATGGAAACGGTCGAGTTCGTGAAGGGCACGACGTACTACGTCGACGCGACGCTTACGGGCAGATTTGCGGACAGCTTCGAGTTCGAAAACGGTATTAGCTTCGAGGGCGTGCAGACCTCGGCAAAGGCGCTTTATACCGTGCCCTTGGGCTCGGGCGCGGAGCAGTTCTTCGAGGACGCGTGGGGGTTCGTCAAGAAAAATTACTGGGTTGTCATAGTCGGTATTATCGACTTGATTCTGATTATCTTCGTTATCGTCAAGCTCGCGAAAGGGCGTAGCGACGACGAGGAGGAAGAGGAAGAAGAGGACGACGAAGAAGACGATGATGACGACGATGATGACGACGACGAAGATTAATTTAACGGTCACCCGAAATTCGGGTGACCGTTTATAATAATATACAAACTCCGCATACTACACATATGTTAAGTCAGAAGCAGTCGTTCATAAAGGGCGCGATTATAATTTCCCTCGGCGGGTTTATTTCGAAAATTTTAGGCGCGTTTTACCGCGTTCCGTTGACAAACTTCCTCGGCGGCGAGGGAATGGGGATTTATCAGATGGTTTACCCGCTGTATTGCATACTTCTGACCGTGTCCGCCTCGGGCATACCCACGGGAATTGCCCGCCTGATTTCCTCGGGCAGTAAGGGGGCGGAAAGGCAGGCGTTCCGCCTTTACGGCACGATAGGGGTCATTGGTACACTTTTAATGTACCTGCTTTCGGCGCCGCTCGCCTCCGTTCAGACCGAGCCCGCAATCCGCCTTTGCTGCGTTATGCTGTGCCCGTCGGTATTTTTCGTGTCGGTGCTGTCGGTCGTGCGCGGATATTTTCAAGGGCGGGGGAACATGTACCCGACTGCAATCACCGAGGTTTCCGAACAGCTTATAAAGGTCGCGCTCGGGTGCGCGCTGGCATATGTTTTCCGCTCGGATTTGGAGCTTGCGGTGGCTTCGACGCTGTTCGCGGTCACGGTGAGCGAGGTGGTTTCGACGATAATCGCGCTTTTCTGGTACTACAAAAAGCGGGGCAGGCAGCCCCTTTTTAAGGAGCGCGCCGCGCCGTATTCGGCGATTGTCAAGTACACCGTGCCGCTCACGCTGACGGCAATCGCCATGCCCGCAAGCCAGCTTGTGGAAAGCATTGTCGCCGTGCGACTTTTAAAGGGCGTTACAGACAACGCAACCGCACTGTACGGCATTTTTTCGGGCTGCGCTGTGACGATAATCAACCTGCCCGTTTCGGTGACTTACGGGCTTGCGGCGGCAAGCGTGCCGCAAATTTCGCCCCTCGCCGAAAGGGGGGAAATGAACGCCGCGCGCGACAAGGCGTTTAAGTCGATTTTAATTACGTTTGCAATTTCTCTGCCCGCCGCCGTCGCGTTGTTTGTTTTCGCGCCGTTTGCGGTAAAGCTGATTTTTTCGTCCCTTCAAGCGGGAGAGAAGGAATTGCTTGTGGAAATGGTGCGGATAATGGCGGTAAACGCCGTCACTTTGTCGCTTGTGCAGACCTCGTCGGCGTGCTTAACCTCGCTCGGCAAGCCCGTTAAAAGCACGGTCACGCAGTGGACGACCGCGATAATGCGCGTTGCAATCACCGCGGCGCTGATTAAATTTACAAGCCTTTCGATAAGCGGTGCGGCAATCTCCGCAAATTGCAGTTATTTGGTTGCGGCTTTAATCAATTTCTGGTATATTATCAGAGTAACGAAAAAAGGAGAACGCAATGAAAATAACGCTGATAGGATTGGGAGTACGCGAAGGCGACTTGACCAAAAGGGCTGAAACCGCACTTAAAAATTCAAAAAAGATTTTGGCGAGAACGTCGTTCGGAAGCTTGAAGGGCTTCGAAGTTCAGACCTTGGACAACCTGTTTTTGTCGAGCCGCAATTACGACACGCTGAATAAAAAGCTTGCGGCGGCGGTTTTGGACGCGGCGAAAGAGTGCGACGTCTGCTACTGCGTCGACGGCGCGGTCTGCGAGGACGCGGCGTGCAGAATTATTTTAAAAAGGCATAAAAACGCCGAGATTATCGAGGGGATTTCCAAAAGCGCGTACGCGGCTTCGGTGGCGGGGCTTTCGCAGTATACGGCGGTTTCCGCGTACGATATAGGCGAGCTTAAAAGCTGCCGCGCGGCGGTCGTGTACGATATCGACAGCGAGCTTATCGCGGGCGACGTCAAGCAAATTTTAACTAAATTTTTCGGTGAGGAGACCGAGTGCGTCTTTATCCGCGGCGAGGAAAAGCTTAAAATAAAGGTCTACGAAATCGACCGACAGAAAAATTACGGCAACCAAAGCGCGGTCGCGGTCGAAGAGGGGGAATTTCTCAAAAAGGAACGCTACGACTATGCGGACGTGGAAACGCTTGTAAAGCTTTTGCGCGCGCCCGACGGTTGCCCGTGGGACAGAGTGCAGACCAACGAAAGCATTAAAAGCAACGTTGTAGAGGAGGCTTACGAGCTCGCCGACGCAATCGAGCGCGGCGACGACGACGGTATCGAGGAGGAGACGGGCGACGTGTTGCTGCAAGCGGCGTTCCACTCGGTGTTGAAGGAGGAGCAAGGGGTTTTCGACGGCGCGGACGCGATTACCCGTCTTGTTAAAAAGCTGATATTCCGCCATTCGCACATTTTCGGCAAGGACAAGGCGAGCGACAGCGCCGAGGCGCTGGGCGTGTGGGAAAAGAACAAGACGGTCGAAAAGGAGCAGAAAACGTATACCGACACGGTCGAGGCGGTGCCGAAGAATATGCCCGCGTGCATGCGCGCGCAAAAGGTAGGCAAGCGCGCGGCTAAGTGCGGCATGGATTTTCTTTCGCCCGTGTCGGCTTCCGAAAAGCTGAGCGAGGAAATAGCCGAGCTTTTGGAAGCGTGCGTTGCTGGGGATAAGGACGCGATTTTCGACGAGGCCGGCGACGTATTGTATTCGGCGGTGAACGTGTGCCGCCTTGCGGGCGTCGACTGCGAAGAGGCGTTGAGACACGCGGTCGACAAGTTCACGAAGCGGTTTAAAGAGTTTGAAAGGCTTGCCGTAAACAGCGGCGAGAGGATAGAGGATATGGACCCGTCGCGGTGGGATTATTACTGGGCGTTGGCGAAAAATGCAATTAAAAAGAATTAAGATAGGTAATTTACATACCGAAAACAATGTTTTTCTCGCGCCGCTTGCGGGGTATACCAACGCGGTGTTCAGACAAATTTGCTTTGACCTCGGTGCGGGGCTGACGTTTACCGAAATGGTCAGCGCGAAAGGGCTTTGCTATAACAGCGAAAAAACGCGCGAGCTTTTGTCGGTAACTCCCGAATACGGCGGGATTAAGGCTTGCCAGATTTTCGGCTCAGACCCCGAAATTATGCGCCGCGCCGCCGAAAGCGAGGACTTGGCGCCATTCGATTTAATCGATATCAATATGGGCTGTCCCATGCCGAAGATTTACAATAACGGCGAGGGTAGCGCGCTTATGGGCAATCTTGCGCTCGCCGAAAGGGTGATTTCGGCGGTGAAGAAAAGCGGCAAGGCGGTTTCGGTGAAGTTCCGTATAGGACTTACCGAGGACAAATTAATTTCGGCGGAGTTCGCGAAAATGTGCGAGGGGGCGGGCGCGGACTTAATCACCGTGCACGGCAGAACGCGCGACAAAATTTATGCGGGCGGTGTGAATTTCAAAGCGATTGCCGAAGCGAAAAACGCGGTTAAAATCCCCGTTATTGCTAACGGCGGAGTTTTTTGCAATGCGGACGCGGAAATTCTAATGGCGGAAACGGACGCGGACGGCGTTGCGGTTGCAAGGGGCGCGATGTACGCGCCGTGGATATTCGCGGAGATTGCGGGCAAGCCCTTGCCCGACAAAAAGGAGCTGTGTTTAAGCCAGCTCGACCAAACGCTAAAATATTACGGCGAACGGTTCGCATGCGTGTTTATGCGCAAAATGATAGGCTTCTACTTAAAGGGCACGCCCAACGCGGTGCAGACCAAGGTGCGGCTTTTCAAGGCTTCGACAACCGCCGAAGTAAAGGAAATTTTGATAAACACAACGCCTTCCCTTTGAAGGGAAGGCGTTTTTTTACTCGGTTATATCGGTGCCTTGAATTGTCAGATAATGAAAATCGGATTTGTTGTATGTATCAACGTTTTTGATTAAAAAGCTTAATTCGAATTTGCCGTCTACGCGGTGCAGTTCCGCCGCAATAACCATTGACAAGGGGCTGTTTGGTTCGTCGGAATTGTCGGGATGGACGGGCATATCTTTGCCTTCTGTTATATTTGCGTTTTTGATAATCAGACGGCAATCTTCTTCGAAGATGATAATGATATCGCCGTCTTTTTCTTCCAAGCCCGTCAGTGCAATATTTTCATAATAGTCGATTTCAATCTTATCTTTTAAATAGCTTTCGGCTTCGGCAGTTTCGGCGTTGGCTTTGTTAATGGTGTCGTCAATAGTTTTGCGCAATTCCGCGCAATACGGGCGCAGCAGCTTTTTAACCTTTGCGCTTGCGTAACCTAAGGCAAATACGCGTATGTCCGCAATTTCGTTTAAAATGTATTGCGGAAGCTTGCTGTATACGGATATAAGTAAGTTCAAGCTTTCCTCGAACCTGCGTTCGCATAACTTTTCGTCAAAGGTGTAAACCTTTCTGTCCGGTTCTCCGATGTATATTCTGCAAGCTTCTCTGCATAATTCTTTGTATTTGCTTTTTGATTTTTTAAGGCGTTCGTCGACTTTTTTCATAAATTCGACGGGGTCGATGTACCAGTCGCAATGACTTTCGTTATGATGGAAAGTGGCGTAACGCTCGTTATAAACCTCACGGTAAAAGCTTTCGTCTTTTTGCTCGGCGCGCTTCGATGTTTTAGCGCGCTCATTTGCTTCTGATAACAGAAACGTTGTGTAAAATTCTTTTGTGAAATACTTCATGTTTTTTCCTTCCATTTTGTTTATTTTAAAACTATCAGTTAGATAGTTTTATTTTTGTTATTTATCAGTTTGTTTTAGGTAATAATATATTACTATTTGGGTATATTTATGTCTCACAATATGTAATAAAATATTCCCAAAAGGGAATAAAATGAGTATTAACGATAAAATTAAAAATGAAATGGATAGCCGCGGGTGGAGTGTTTATCAATTAGCCAAACGCTCGAAATTAAGTAAAACTGCCATTATGAGCTGGTTTTAAGGATATACCAACAAAGCCGAATTACAGTTCAATTAAAAAAGTTGCAAAAGCTTTTGGTATGTCTATTGAAGATTTAGTTTCAGAAAATAAAGAAATAGACAAACAAAAACAGCAAATGCTTGAATTATGGAATAGGCTTGAAATTGAAGAAAAAGAAAACGTAATAAATATTATTAAAACTATTTTAAGTCACAATAAATAATTTTTAGGTGAATTTTTGAAGTTAAAAGATGCTATCGCAAACAGAGTAAAAGAGTTGTGCGACGAAAATGAATTGACCGTTCACGGTTTGAGTTTAAAAACGGGAGTAGCTAATTCAACATTAGTTGATATTGTAAAAGCGAGGAACTCGTCAATTCAAATTAAATTTATTTATTCGATATGCGCCGGGCTGGGTATGAGTTTTACAGACTTTTTCAATTCCCCGTTATTTAATTTCGAAAATCTGGTTGATTAAGCAAAATAAAAAGTGTGCTCCAAATGAAGCACACTCCGGAATGCACGTCATTTGAAATTTGCTACAACCTCAAATTATTTTTTAACAGACATAAGTGCATATCCTACAATTATGAAAGTCTGAAAAAAATAAAATGAAGTTGGTTGTAGCTTTTTAATTTTACCACACCTAAAATAAAAAATCAATAATTTATCAAAAATAAAACGCAATTCGCGAAGCCGAATTGCGTTTTATTTTATTGTCAAGCTTCGGCAAATTCCGCCGTTTATTTCCGCTTTTCGCGCTGGCGGCTGCGCTATAATACCTTTTGCAATGCAAGTCTATGTGGAGCTTGCCCTTGTAGAAAATTTCTGTATGGACTTTACGCTTTTATACTGCGCAAAGCTTATCTGCAAAAATCCCGCCCGAATTTGGCGGGTGGTTGCCGCCTCTGTCTTGGGTGCGTGCTTTGCGGTGGTTTTTCCGCTTTTCAATCTCGGCGGGGTTTGGGCGGTAGCAATAAAAATAATTTCCGGACTGATAATTTGTCTTTTGGCGGGCAAGTTCAAAAGCTTTAAAGCATATCTTAAAATGTCGGCGGTTTTCCTCGGCTTCACTTTCGTGCTGGGCGGGGCGATAATCGCAATTTTCACCCTCGCGGGTTGGGAGTATTCCGAGGGCGGCGGATACCTTTTGTCCTCCGTGCCGATAGGCATACCCATGTTCGGCGCGCTTATACTTGTTATCTTTGCAAGAAAGCTCGCCGCGCGGCTTAAAAAGACGGACAAGACCGTGGTGGAGTGCGGCATTTTCTGCGGCGAAAAATACGTCAGGCTTTCGGGGTTTTTCGACAGCGGAAACAAGGTTTACTATTCGGGTCAGCCCGTAAGCGTTATACCGCTGACGGCGGCGCTGAAATTAATCGACGAAACGGGAATAAAAAAAACCGTAAAAATACATACTGTTGCAGGGAGTAAAAAACTTAAAATTTTCACGGCGGACAAGATAGAAATTTACAAAGCGGACAAAACCGAAACAATCGGAAAAGTATTGATAGGGATAAGCCCTCACGCCTCGGGCGGAGCGGTGCTGCACCCAGACTTGATGGAGGATTGAATGTTTGACAAATTAAAAAAGCTGTTATCCCTTATTTTCGGTAAAAACACGCTCGACTATATCTGCGGAACCGAAGCCCTGCCTCTGCCATTCTCGCAAGAGGAGGAAAGCGACAAAATAAGCCTTCTCGAAAGCGGCGACGAACAAGCCAAATCCGAGCTGGTGGAGCACAACCTGCGGCTCGTTGTATACATAGCCAAAAAATTCGAGGGCTCGGGCGTGGACGGCGACGACCTCGTTTCGGTGGGCACGATAGGGCTTATCAAGGCTATTAATTCCTTTAAATCCGAAAAAAACATTAAGCTTGCGACGTACGCCTCGCGGTGTATCGAAAACGAAATATTAATGTATTTAAGGCGTATGTCGCGCCTCAAACAAGAGGTCAGCTTCGACGAACCGTTGAACACCGACTGGGAGGGGAACGAGCTTTTATTATCCGACGTAATGGGCACGGACGCGGACAGCGTGTATTCGGATATCGAGGGCGGGGTCGAGCGCGAGCTGTTGCAAGCCTCTCTTTCCAAGCTTTCCGCGCGCGAGCAGAAAATTATGCGAATGCGCTTCGCGCTGGACGGCGGGGAGGAAATGACTCAAAAAGACGTCGCGGATATGCTCGGCATTTCGCAAAGCTACATATCGAGGCTTGAAAAGAAAATAATTTCCAAGCTAAAAAAAGACATATCCAAACAGATTTAACTTTTTTGCTTTTTGTACATATCGTTTCAAGGAGGAATTATATGTTACAAAAAGTAGTTATTTGCGGAGTTGACACTTCGGGGCTTCCCACGCTCGCGGCAAGCGAACAAAAGGAGCTTATGCTCGCGTTGAAGGCGGGCGACGAGCGGGCGCGCGAAAGGTTTATTACCGGCAATTTAAGGCTTGTGCTGTCGCTGGTGAGGCGTTTCTGGGCGAAAAACGCGAACGCGGACGACGTCTTTCAGGCGGGCTGCGTGGGGCTTATTAAGGCAATCGACAACTTCGACGTTTCGGTCGGCGTCAAATTTTCTACGTACGCGGTGCCTATGATTTTGGGGGAAATAAAGAGATATCTGCGCGACGGCAATTCTTTGCGCGTGTCGAGAAGCATACGCGACACGGCGTATCAGGTTTTGAAAGTGCGCGAAAAATTAGAGGCGGACGACGAGGACGTGACGTACGACAAAATCGCGAAAGAAATGAACATTGCGGTGTCCGAGGTTGCGTACGCGCTGGACGCGATTTCCGACCCCGTATCCTTGTATGACCCCGTGTATAACAAGGCGGGCGACACCCTTCTTTTGATGGACCAGATTTTCGACGCAAAGAACAACGACGAGGTTTGGACGGAAAAAGCCGCGCTTTACGAGGCGATTTCGAGGCTCGAAGGGCGGGAGAAAAAGATACTGTTTTTAAGGTATTTCGAGGGCAAAACGCAGACCGAAATTTCGCAGGAAGTGGGCATATCGCAGGCGCAGGTTTCCCGCCTCGAAAAGACCGCGTTAAAGCAAATCAAGGCGTGTATTTCATAAAAAAATTACGGACGGAAAGACCCGTCCGTTTTTTTTATTTTAAGGAATAAGTATAAATTTATTGATTGTATATAACATTTTTTTATTATTATTTTCGCATAAATGCATAAAATTTTGCATAGCGCCGTACTTTATAAAATTTCACAATTCAAGTATTCATTTATTATACAAATTCATTTGATATTGATTTATATTTATTGTATAATGTATAGGCGCAGCATTTAACTTTTTTTGCAAAATAGCCCCGCGGGGCTATTGTATGTGCTCATGCACATACAATAAAAATCCCTAACGGCGGCTGCGCTTTACAGGAGACAGAATGAGCTTTAAAAAATCGTTAAAATCAACGTTATTGCTTATCGCGCTTTCGGCCGTATTTTTGGTTTCGTTAATCTTGTTTGCGGGCTGTGCGGACAACGTGCACTACGACGGTCAGTTCAAGGTTACGTACGAGCTGGAAGGCGGAAAATTCCAGAATTGCGATTTCCTCAGACATTACTACGATTTTAAGGAAAATTCCGACAGACGCATAACCGACCCCGAAGTTCTGACGAAAAATGAATTCGTCCGCGAGGGGTACAAGCTCGAAGGCTGGTACAGAACCAAGACCGAAGAGAACGGCGTTACCGTCTACAAGGACAAGTGGAATTTCGCCACGGACAAGACGGAGGGCGAGGAATTAACCCTTTACGCGTACTGGCGCAAGAACATTAAATTCACTTACGACGTGTGCTACCGCGGCGACGACGGTAAGCTGGAAGTGCTCGGCTCGTACGACGTCAACGAGGGCGACGTATTCGACGATATATTAAACTATGCAGGCAAGCATTACGGCTACACCGCGATAGGCTTCGAGGACGAGGACGGAAACCCGTGGGATACGAATTTCAGACACCCCGGCGGGGAAGAGGATTTGACCGTAAACGTTGTTGTCGACTACATAGAGGGCGAATTTGCGCTGGTGAGAACGGCTGACGATTTGAAGGCAAATAAGTCCGAAAACATTTACCTTTTGAACGACATCGACTTCGGCGGCGGGGATTTCGGCGGCTTCGGCAACTACAACAAGATATTCCGCGGAAACGGTCACACGATATCGAACTTCAATCTGACCTACGGCGCGTCGAGAAGCGATTTGGTCGCCGACACCGATTTGAACGACGAGGGCGGCACGCTTTGTATAAGCCTTTTCGGCAACGTGAAGAACGCGGAGATTTACGACGTCAATTTCAGAGGCGTCAAGGTGAACGTACACACGTCCCTTTCGACCACAAAGAAAATTATCGTCGCTCCGCTCAGCGTGAAAATGACCTCTTCTAGCATAAGCGGCGTAAGCTTCGAGGGTATGTTCGGCTGTACGAGGCTACCGAATAACTTCGACAAGGAAGAGAAATTAATTGCAGTAACAGACAGCGCTTGTTTCTTAAAGGACGACGCCTCGAAGGTGGAAAACTTCAAGTGCAACGTTGAAAACAATATTTAATCTACGGAAATACATATAAGGAGTTTAAAATGAAATCGATACTCAAAAAAACATTGGTAGGCGTAGTTGCGGCGGGAATGGCATTGGGCGCAACGGGCTGTAACAAGGCGGCTAAGGTTTACGACAACGAGGTGGACGCGCTCACTTTCGCGACCCTCGAATGCGACAAGGTTTTCAATCCGTTCTTCTATACGTCCGGCACCGACGGCACGATAGTGGGCATGACCCAGCTTTCCATGCTCGGCAACGACAAGGACGGCCATTACACCTACGGCGACGACGAAGCGGTCATTGTAAAGGACTTGCAGATTGAAACCCAAGGCACGCCCAAAGTAAACCAAACGACGACCTATTCGTTCGTTTTAAAGAATAACGTCAAATTCTCGAACGGTTCGCCCCTCACGATTAAGGACGTGCTGTTCAATATGTACGTCTATCTCGACCCCGCCTACACCGGTTCGAGCACGATGTATTCGACCGACATAGTCGGACTTAAAGAATACCGCACGCAAGAAACCGACGAAACCGAGCAAGACAACTTTATGGAAAAATACAAGCTCGAAGCGCAGACGAGAATAGACGCGCTTGTGTCCGCGGCGGAAGAAATTCTCGACGAGTACACCTCGCTCGACGAGGCGACTATGCGCACTTATCTCAAAGATAACTATGCTTCTGACGAAGCGTCGAAATACGTTGTCGAAGATTTCGACAAGACGATTGAGCTTTTCAAGCAGGAGCTTGAAAGCGACTATTCGAATTCCCTCAACGCTTACGAGGATACTTCGTTCGCCGACGAAAAGGGCAACGTATACAAGCCCTTCACCACCGACGTCGAGGTGTTCCTCTACAACGAGGGTTACATATCGTGGAACAAGAAGGAGGGCAAGCTTACCTCGTCTTTCGTAAACGACCCCGCGGATTTGAAGAAGTGGACGAAGGAGCAGGCGATAAACACCGTTTACGCGGACAAAATTCCCGAGTCTATCCCCGAGGTGTTGCAGTACTGGAATACCGCGGTTCAACTCAACAACTATCTTACGAACCACGCAATGGAAGAGGACTATAAAGATAAGGAAAGAAAATTCACCAACATTTCGGGCATCAAGTTCGCAAACCGTAAAGAACCCGTGACGGTAAACGGCGAAGCCTACGGCACGCCCACCTACAACGAGGACGGCTCGGTCAAGGACGGCTACGAAGTGCTTACGATAACAATCAACGACGTAGACCCGAAAGCAATATGGAACTTCGCGTTCAGCGTCGCGCCCATGTACTACTATTCGGACGCGGAGCATATCGCAAAGTTCGACTTCGAGGCTAACTTCGGCGTCGAGTACAGGTCTCAGACCTTTATGGACGAAGTCGTCAATGCAAGTCATAAAGTGGGCGTTCCCGTCGGCGCGGGCCCCTATGCGGCAAGCAAGGCGAGCGGCGGTATTGAAAACATTAAAGACAGTCAATTCTACGATTTGGGTATGATTTACTATGAGAGGAATCCCCACTTCATTATGGGTCCCGCTAAAATCAAGAAAGTGCGCTATAAGGTCGTAAACAACGCGCAGATGCTCAACTCGCTTTATACCAACGAAGTAGACTTTGCAGACCCCAATGCAAAAACAGAAACAAGAAATGAGTTGAATGGCAAAAAGAAAGACGGTTTAGGTTACACTACTATAAATACTTCGGGTTACGGCTACATCGGAGTAAATGCCGGCAAGGTTCCCGATTTGAAGG
Organism: uncultured Christensenella sp.; assembly: GCA_910578195.1. Lineage (GTDB taxonomy): Bacteria > Bacillota > Clostridia > Christensenellales > Borkfalkiaceae > Coproplasma. The sequence continues at coordinate 119,064 of CAJTOY010000003.1, forward strand.
TAAGGCAGGCGATAATGCACTCCATAGATTCCGAGTTGTGCGCTAAATATTATGGTGACCTTGCAAAACCTATCTACCGTTCCATGTCCAAAGAAAACTGGGCATATCCCGAAAACGCAACGCCTTACTATCCGTTTATAGGCGGCGCGGTTCCCTCCGATTTGTCGGTGGTTAACCCCGATTACAGGACGTTCGTCGTAAAGAAGGGCAAGAAGGCGGGCGATATGCTCACCGCGGAAGAACAGCAGGAGTTTATCAGAGGTCTTGTCGAGGGCATAGGCTTTACTCCCGATGACAACGGAATTTATAAAAAGGGTTCGCATTTGCTCAAATATACGTTCACTATCGCCGGCAACGAGACCGACCACCCCGCTTATAACGCGATGGTTCACTCGATGGAAATTCTCAACAAGTGCGGCTTCCAGATAAACGTTACGACCGATTCGCAGGCGCTCAGCAAGCTTTCTTCGGGATTACTTACGGTATGGGCGGCGGCTTGGTCGTCTACGATAGACCCCGATATGTATCAGGTATATCACAAGGATTCCAAGGCTACCTCCGTTCTCAACTGGGGCTATAAGCAGATACTTTTGAATGCGGGCGGCAAGTACGACACCGAGGTGAAACTTGTAAACGAGCTGTCGAAAATAATCGACGCCGCGAGAAAGACCAACGACGGCGGAAGCAATGAAAGCCAGCGCGGCAGACTTTATGCGCAGGCGCTCGACATCGTAATGCAGCTGGCGGTGGAGCTTCCCACCTACCAGAGGGTCGACCTCTTTGCTTACAATAGCAATAAGATAGACGCAAGCACCTTCACACCCGAAAAAGAAAGGAGCTCATATAAGGGGCTTACAAGCGATTTGCATCTCGTTTCGCTCAACGTGGCAAAGTAATAAGGCAATATGTTTAAATATATAGTTAAAAGACTTTTAATTTCTATACTAATACTTTTCGGCGTGTCGCTTATTCTGTACTTTTTGGTACGGCTCATGCCCACGGACTACATCGACATAAAGTTTTCTTCGCAGCTTGCGCAAGGCACTATAACTGCCGAAGATATTCAGAGGTATAAGGACTTGTACGGTATCGGCGACAACTCCTTTGAAGGGATTTTCGGCGGTTACTTCAAATGGCTCGGTAAACTTTGTATCGGCGACCTCGGTTACTCGTTTAATTACAGAAAAGACGTTTCGACCGTTATCGTGGAAAATATGTGGATATCCTTCGGGATTGCGTTCGTTGCTACTATATTGCAGTTTTTAATCGCAATCCCGCTTGGAATTACCAGCGCGACCCACCAGTATTCGGTCAGAGATTACACGGTAACCGTGCTCACTATGCTGGGAATTTCTCTGCCCACATACTTCTTCGGCGCGATTGTTATAAAGCTTTTCGCGGTCGATTTGGGCTGGTTCCCCGTAAGCGGACTTTTAAGCTCGGGTGCGAGCTATCCCGAAACTTTCGGCGGTCAGCTTTTAAGGTTCGGCGATATAATCCATCACTTAATACTTCCGATTTTCGTCAGCGTTCTGCTGTCGATTGGCGGACTTATGCGCTATACGCGTACCAACACGCTCGAAGTTCTTACCGCGGACTACATAAGGACGGCGAGGGCGAAGGGCTTGTCCGAAAAGACCGTCGTCTACAAGCACGCGTTCAGAAACACGCTTGTTCCGCTTGTAACGATGTTTGCGGGTATTCTGCCCGGACTTTTCGGCGGTATGCTCATTACCGAACAGGTTTTCGGCATCGACGGTATAGGCAACCTTGCGTACAAGGCGCTTCGAAACGGCGATATTCCCTTCGTTATGGGCTACAACATGTTCCTTGCAATTCTGTCGGTAATAGGCACGCTGCTTTCCGATATTATGTATTCGGTCGTCGACCCGAGGGTCAAACTGAAATAAGGTGCGATATGGAAGAAATAAAAGAAATTGAAGAAAACAACGTTCCCGAAGAAGAGGAAGTAACCTACAAGGAAATGAGCCCTTTAAGGCTTGTTTCGAGAAGGTTTTTCCGCTCGAAGCTGTCGATTGTCGGGCTTGTAATGCTTGCGTTTGTGTTATTGTTTTCGTTTTTCGGACCCGTCGTTTACAGTAAATGGGGCGAAGAGGGCGTCGACAGAACGGAAGGCTTAAACACGTTCGTATATACCTACGTAATAACCGACGCGGACGGCAACGAAATTACCGTTACCGAAATACGCGAACAGAAAACCACAATCAACACCTACGCCCCGCCCAGCGGCGACCACCTTCTCGGCACGGACGAAAAGGGCTACGACATATTCAGCCGTCTTATGTACGGCGGGCGGATATCGCTGTTAATAGGCTTTATAGTTGTAATACTCGAAACGCTGATAGGCATACTTTTCGGCGGACTTGCGGGGTATTACGGCGGCTGGGTCGACAACGTTATAATGCGAATCGTCGATATATTCAACTGTATTCCGACCCTTCCCATACTTTTGATTGCCTCGGCGGTAATCGATTCGTGGAATATGACCGCCGACCAGCGAATTTACGTTTTAATGGTAATCATAACCATATTCGGTTGGAGCGGCACGGCAAGACTTGTCCGAGGGCAGATACTGTCACTGAGGGAGCAGGAGTATATCACCGCTGCCGAGGTCATGGGTCTGCCGACGTGGCGAAAGATTTTCAAGCATTTAATCCCCAACGTAATGCCCCAGCTCATAGTTTCTATGACCTTGGGCTTAGGCAGCGTAATTTTGTACGAATCGACGCTCAGCTATCTGGGTCTCGGCGTCCAGCTTCCGAAAGCGGCGTGGGGTTCGATGATAGCAACCGCAAACGACCCGCAGATTTTGAGCTACCACGTAAATATGTGGCTTCCCGCCGGTATTATGATAGTTATCGCAATACTCGGATTTAACTTCGTCGGCGACGGACTTCGCGACGCAATGGACCCCAAGGCGAGGAAATAACGTGAAAAATACAAAGAAAAACTCAAACTACATATCAATCGGCGAAAGCCGACGCATCATAAAGCACAATATCAAGCAAATGAAGTATTACGAAAGCTTGAAGAGAAGAAAGCTCGAACTTTCGGAGTACACTTCGCCGATGCGCGACGAGAACAATATCGTCGAAATCGACGGGCTTAAAACCTGCTTTTTCACCGATAACGGCACGGTTATGTCGGTAAACGGCGTATCATTCGATATCCCCAAAAACAAGATTGTCGGCGTTGTCGGCGAAAGCGGCTGCGGCAAAAGCGTAACTTCCCTTTCGATAATGCAGCTCGTCCAGTCGCCGCAAGGTCAGATAATAGAGGGCGAAATCCGCTTCAACTCGGATAAGCTGGATAAAGACGAAGAGGGCAGAAAGCTCGCCTACGACATAGCGAAAATGCCGACCAAGGAAATGTACAATATCCGAGGTCAGGACATAACCATGATTTTTCAGGAGCCGATGACGAGTTTGAACCCCGTGTTCACAATCGGCTACCAGCTCGACGAAGTGCTGTTTTTGCACAATCCCGAAATAACCAAGGAAGAGGCGAAAAACCACAGCATAGAAATGCTGAAAAAGGTCGGCATATCCATGCCCGAGCGCACATATGCCTCCTACCCGCACGAGCTGTCGGGCGGAATGCGCCAGCGCGTGATGATTGCAATGGCAATTTCCGGCAATCCGAAGCTTATCATAGCCGACGAACCTACGACCGCGCTCGACGTGACGATACAGGCGCAGATACTCGAACTGTTGCGCGAACTGCAAAAGCAGGAGGGCTGTTCGATAATGCTTATAACCCACGACTTGGGCGTTATCGCCGAAATGGCGGACGAGGTGGTCGTAATGTACGCGGGGCGCGTCATAGAAAAGGGCACCGTGCAGGAGATTTTCAACGACCCCAGACACCCGTACACGATAGGCTTGCAGAAAAGTAAGCCGCTTATCAGTTCGGACGCGAACGAACCGCTGTACTCGATACCCGGGCAAGTGCCCAACCCCATAAATTTACCCGACCACTGTTATTTCAAAAACAGATGCACGAAGTGCACCGAAAAGTGCGGCGGCGCCTATCCCGAAACGGTGAAAATAAGCGACACGCACTACGTTTCGTGCTATTTATACGAGGAAAAGAGCAATGGAAGAAAAAGAAAATAATTTAATCCTCGAAGTCGAAGGACTTAAAAAGTACTTCCCGCTCAAAAAGACCATACTCGGCAAAACGCTGGTTTCGTTGAAGGCGGTCGACGACGTCACCTTCAAGGTCGAAAAGGGCACGACGATAGGCATTGTCGGCGAAAGCGGCTGCGGCAAGACCACGCTCGGCAGAACGATTTTAAGGCTGTACGAAACCGACGGCGGCAAGGTAATCTTTGACGGCGACGATCTGACGAAGTTAAAGAAAAAGGAGCTGAGGAAATACCGCACGGATATTCAGCTAATTTTTCAGGACCCCTATTCGAGCCTCCCGCCCAGAATGACCGTCGGCAGCATTATCGCGGAAGCGGTAAAGGTGCACGGCATAGTTCCTAAAAACGAGGTGAGCGGTTACGTCAAGGGCATTATGAAAAGCTGCGGACTTCAACCGCAGTACTACGACAGATACCCGCACGAATTTTCGGGCGGACAGCGCCAGAGAATTTGTATCGCCCGCGCGCTCGCGGTTAAGCCCAGACTTGTTATCTGCGACGAGCCGGTCAGCGCGCTCGACGTGTCGATTCAAGCCCAGATAATAAATCTGTTGAAGGAATTACAGCAGACGCTGGGTCTGACGTACGTCTTTATTTCCCACGACTTGTCGGTCGTAAAGTACATAACCGACCAGATACTCGTAATGTACCTCGGCAACGTAATGGAGCTGGGCAAGACCGAAGAAATATTCAAAACCCCTCTTCACCCTTACACAAAGGCGCTGTTCTCGGCGGTTCCCGTACCCAACCCGAACGTGAAGATGAACAGAATTATATTAGAGGGCGACATACCCTCGCCCGCAAACCCGCCCAAGGGCTGTAAGTTCCACACCCGCTGTTCGCAGTGCATGGACGTGTGCAGATTCAAACAGCCCGAGTATACCGAAGCTTTTCCGGGACACTTCGTTGCGTGCCACCTCTACAATAAAGAGGTAATGGCAAACCTCGAAGGTTACAGCGAGGAATACGCGCGGCTCGAAGAAGAGAGAATTGCGCGGGAAGAGGCGGAAAGAGAAAAGAACGAAAAGAAGATAACCACCAAAGCCAAAAAGAAAATCAAGGAGCTTTGGGGCAAGATATTCCGCAAGGAAAAACCCATCGATGAAAGAAAATCCGAAGAAAGCAAAGAAGAAAAAGAAGAAGATAGTTTACGTTGACGACGGGCACACCGTCTACGATATGGACGGCGTCGGCGGTGCAAAGCACCGCGAAAAGGACGACGACGCGGCGCTTACCCGCAAGGAAAAGCGCGCGGCGATTAAGGCGGCGTTTTTGACCTATCTGCCCAAATTCGTAATGGTCCTCGCGGCTTTTACAATCGCGGCGGTTTTGCTTTACTTATGGCTTAAATGAAACAAGGAGTACTTTTATGTACAAAAAGATATTATCTTTAACAATGGTTTGCGTCATGGCGCTTTTCGGCGCGTCGTGCAACGCCAAACAAAACGGAGAAAATAAAGAGGATACCGCTATTTCGCCCGCTTCGAACGAGCTTGAAATATTAAAAAGCGACGTGGAATTCTCGCAGGAGCAAAAGCTTTCGAGGATTAAGGCGGACTACCTTTTGGAAAACAACGGCTACAAGCCCGACGACGAGGTCGTCGGAATTATCCGCCTTTCGGACGACTCGCTTATAGATACATACCTCGAAGAGGGCGTAAAAGCCGCGTCGGTAGCCGAATACGCAAATACGGTCGGCGGAAAAGCGCAAGCCAAGTCCATAGCCTCCAAACAAAGCGCGCTTATAAACGAGCTTTACGCAAAGGGGCTTGTAAAAGAAGTCAACTATTCATATTCGACGGTAATAAACGCCGTTTCGGTCACGACCACCTATAAGGATTTTGCCAAAATCGGCAAGCTTCAAGGCGTCGAGCAGACTATTTTGTCCGATACCTTCAATCTCCCCAAAACCGCGGGGAACGACGCTTCGGCGATTGTGAACAACGTCGACGTGTACGACACGGGTATCTTCAATTCGAGCAGCGTTTCGTTCACGGGCAAGGGCACGGCGGTTGCGATACTCGACTCGGGCTTCGATTGCAGCCACTCGGTATTCAAAGACCAGCCCGACGATTTGTGGATAGAACGCTCGGACGTAACGGGCGTGCTCAACCATACAAACGCCGCTTCGACGACCCCCGGGCTCGATTTAGCCGACGTCTGGTACAGCAACAAAATCCCCTTCGTATACGATTACGCGGATAAGGACAACGACGTTTTCCCTTACGACTCCGAGCACGGCACGCACGTTGCGGGCATAATCGGCGGTAAGGATAAGGTTATAACGGGCGTTGCGTACGATACCCAGCTCGTACTTTTGAAGGTATTCCCCGACCTCGACGACGGCGCGAACACCGACGATATTTTAGCGGCGCTCGAAGACGCGGTGCTTCTCGGCGTCGACGCGATAAACATGTCGCTCGGCTCGTCGTGCGGATTTGCGCGCGAGGCGGACGGCGACGCGATTAACGCGGTTTACGACGCGATTAACGAAAGCGGCATAAGCCTTATCACCGCGGCGAGCAACAGTTACAGTTCGAGCTTCGGAGGCGATAGGGGCAACACCAACTTCGTGACCAACCCCGATTCGGGCACGGTCGGCTCGCCCTCGACGTATGCCGCGTCTCTCTCGGTCGCTTCGATCAGCGGCACGAAAAGCAGATACCTTTTGGGCAACGACGAGCAGGTCATTTTCTTCAACGAGTCCAACTCGATTACGGGCGACCCGAACGACTTCGTCAAGGAGCTCGGCATAACCGAGGGAATGAGCAAGGAGTACGATTATGTCACCGTTCCCGGCTCGGGACTGAGGGTCAGCTATGCGAACATCGACGTCAAGGGCAAAATCGCGCTTGTAAGGCGCGGCGACAACTCGTTCGAGGACAAGGCGCTTATCGCGAAGAACGCGGGCGCTATCGCATGTATCATATATAACAACGTCGACGGCGAAATTTTAATGTCGATGGGCAAGACCGAGCATATTCCCACGATATCCATTTCCAAGGACGCGGGTACTATCCTCGCAAGCCGCGACGAGGGCAAGATAAAGATTGACTTCGGTTTCCAGGCGGGACCGTTCATGTCCGACTTTTCGAGCTGGGGACCCACGCCCAACCTCGAAATGAAGCCCGAAATCACCGCGCACGGCGGCAACATCAAATCGGCGATTCCCGGCGGCGGCTATGACGAGCTAAGCGGAACTTCCATGGCTTCTCCGAACATGTGCGGCATTGTCGTGCTTATCCGCCAATACTTAAAGGAAAAATTCCCCGACTTTTCGGCTAAGGAAATTTCGGTGCTTACAAACCAGCTTCTCATGTCGACCGCGTCGATAATCTTAAACGAAGAGGGCACGCCCTATTCGCCGCGCAAGCAGGGCGCGGGACTTGCAAGCCTTTTCAACGTGGTAAATACAAAGGCTTACATAACGGTAGACGGCATCGACAGAACCAAGCTCGAACTCAAAGACGACCCCGACCGCAACGGCGTTTACACAATGGAATTCAACGTTGTGAATTTGTCGGGCACGGCGGTAAGCTATAACCTCTCGCATGTCGGCATGACCGAAAGCGTTTCGACCTCCGACCCGACCCACGTCGCGGAGACGGGACAGCTTCTCGACGGCGGCATCAAAGCCGAGAAGGTAAGCGGCAACGGTAGCTTAAACGGCACCAAAGTCACTGTCGACGCCAACGGCACGTTGAAAGTCAAGGTGACTTACACCCTCACAAACAAGGATAAATCGCTCATAGATTCCCTTTTCCCTTACGGAATGTACGTTGAAGGCTTCATAAAGCTCACGGCGGAAAACAGCGAAGAGATTGACCTAAACGTTCCTTTCCTCGCGTTCTTCGGCGACTGGACGCAGGCGCCCATGTTCGACAAGACCTATTACGAGGTGGAGTCGGAGGCGCACGACGCGTCAATCGACGAGGAAGATAAGATTAAGGCGGACTATTTTGCGACGACGCCCTACGGCTCGTACTTCTATAACTACATAATTCCCCTCGGAACGTATCTCTACGACATAGACGAAAATATGTACGACCCGATACCCGCCACCGAGGAGCACATCGCAATATCCAACATTTTAGGCACGATAGACGGCATTTCGTCGGTCTATGCGGGACTTTTGAGAAACGCAAAGACCATGACCTACACTATAACCGACAAGGTTTCGGGCGAAGTGGTGTGGACGAAGGTCGCGGACAATTCGCGCAAAGCCCACTCCGACGGCGGCATGGCGATGCCGAACTACGAAAACCTCAACGTCAAGACGGCTGAGTTAAAGCTCGTCAACAACAAGCAGTACGAATTCAGAATGACCGCGCGCCTCGACTACGGCGACGGTGGGGTTGCCACCAACGTGAGAAACACGTTCGGCTTCGACTTCACTCTCGACGACGAAGCGCCCGTAATCAAGGAAGCGACCTACGAAAAGGAATACGACGAGACGAAGAAAAAGGACAGATATTATCTCAACCTTACGGTTTACGACAACCACTACGTTATGTCGATAAACCCCGTAATCTTCACCTCGAATAAAAGTTATACCTTCCTCACCGACAACCCCATTCCCGTATACGGCGAGAGGGGCGCGAACAACAAGGTACGCATAGAAATCACCGACTTCCTCGAAGATATCTACGCGGATAAACTCATAACCAGCGCGCTTGCGTTCTCAATCGAGGACTATGCGCTCAACTCGAACATATATCTCTGCCAGCTTCCCGGTACCAGAGGCGACTTCAAGTTCACCAAGGACGGCACGATGGACGGCGGCGATTTGTTTGCGGTTTCCCTCTACGAGGACGAAATTCTCGATTTGACCCGCTATCTCGCGACCTCCGACATGACGGTCGACGCGGATAAGGATTACCTCAAATATCTGAACTGGGAGGTCGGCAACGGCAACGTTGCGGCGGTCTGCGAAGGTCAGGTGAGAGGCTTGAAGGCGGGACGTACCATGATAACCGTCACCGAAGCGCTCAATTTGAAGCAGGCGAGAATTTTCGTAAACGTTAAGGAAAGACCCACAAGCGCAAAAAGCCGCGCCGTTGCAGCCGCAAACACCGATTTGGAAAGCGCGAAAATCGAGAATATAAGATTTTCGTACTTCGATACGCTGTTTGCTTATTCGAGGTCGGCGCAGTCGAGCATGATAGGCAAGACGGGCGACAAGATGTTTATATCAAGTCTCCCCGGCGGCGAGCTCAGCTTCTATCCCGGCGAAAAAATCCAGCTTTTCTACGATTTGGACCCGTGGTACGTCGCGGACAAATATAAACTGACTTTCTCGTCCAAAAACGAAAAAATCGCAAGCGTAGACGAAAACGGCGTCGTGACCGCGCTCAAAAAGGGCACCACGACGATAGTTTTAAAGGTCGACGGCTCCAACCTCATGGCGACGCTGAGGGTCACGGTCAACAGCGAATTCGTCATTGAAAACAATATGCTGATAGCCTATAAGGGGCTCGGCGGCAAGGTCGTTATTCCCGACGACGAAGGTATCCGCTATATCGGCGCATACGCGTTCTGTCTCTACGACACCGACCAGTCAATCGAGGTTTCCGAAGAGGACTACGACGCAAACAAAATCCCCGCAATGAACACCTCCGTAACCTCGGTTGTAATCCCCGAGGGCGTGGAGGAAATACAGAAATACGCCTTCTATAACTGTACGGGTTTGCAGTCGGTCACCGTACCGAGCACCTTGAAACGCATAAAAGAATTTGCGTTTACAAAGGACGCAAAGCTGACCGATATAAACCTCCAAAACATAGAGGTTATCGGCAAAGAGGCGTTCAAGGGCTGTACCTCGCTTAAAACCGCGGCGCTCAACAAAGCGTTTGCAATCGGCGTGAAAGCGTTCGAGGACTGCACGTCGCTCGCGTACGTCGACCTTTCGGCGCTCAGAAATACGGGCGCGGAAGCGTTCAGAAACTGCACGGCGCTCAGAGAGGTCAAACTCACCGAGGACACCAAGCTTTCAAACGGAATGTTCGCCTTCTCGGGACTTACGAGAGTCGAGATTTTCGAGAAAGTACAAATTCCCGACAACTGTTTCTACGGCTGTAAATCGCTTGAAACGGTGCACCTTCCCGACAACGAGTTCGCTATCGGCACAAACTGCTTCTACGGCTGTGAAAACCTTACAAGCGTCAGATTAAAGACCAACACCCGCATAGCGGGAACAGGCGGAGGCATTTTCGAGGGCACTAAGCTCAGCGCCTTCGTCATATCCGACGAAAGCAAGCATTATTCGGTCTCCGAGGACGGCAAACTGCTTTTAAGCAAGGACGGCACGGAAATCATACTCGCCGCAACGGGCGCGGAATACGGCTATTACAAGCTTGACAAAAAGTACACCGCCATAGGCGAAAGCGCGTTCAGCGGCACGGATATCGTTTCGCTCGAAATCGAAAACATAAACACAATAATCAGACCCTATGCGTTTGCGAACTGCGCAAAACTCATAGAAGTTTACTTCCCCGAAGCGGGAATTTTAGAGGTCGGCGCGCACGCGTTCGACAACGCCGTAAAACTCGGAAACGTAAGAAACATCGAAAAGGTTCTTTCGATAGGCGACTACGCGTTTGCAAGGACGGATATCAGACACGTCGAAATCAGACCGAATGCGGTCGTAGGCGAGGGCGCGTTCTTCCGCTCGAAGCTCGAATACGCGGTTATCGGCGAGGGCGCAACCTTCGGTATGGGCGCGTTCCAAAGCTGTACATACCTTAAAACGGTATCAATGCCCGTAAACGGCGGCGTCAAATTCGGCGAAGCGTGCTTTGCATACGACACGTCCCTTCAAAGCATAGACTTATCGAAAATGACCGAAATCGCGGCGCAGGCGTTCTACGGCTGTTCTTCGCTTAAAACGGTCAACCTTGCCGAAGTTATCGAAATCGGCGACTACGCATTCTCGGACTGCGCGGGGCTCGGCTACGTCACTTTCCCCAAGGTAGTGAGCATAGGCGAGGGCGCGTTCGGCAGAAACGCGACCGACGGCGGCGCACCCGTCATATCGGATATCAATCTTCCTAACACGTTAAAATTCCTCGGCGAAGGCGCGTTCATAGGCTGCGAAGGACTTACGTCCGTTACAATTCCTTCCTCGCTCGACGAGGTAAACAACTTCGCGTTCGCGTACTGCCTCAACCTCCAAACGGTAGTTTTACCCGACACGGTAAAGAGAGTGGGTATATACTCGTTCGCGGGCTGCGAATATCTGTACAGAATAAACCTCGGCAATGTCAAAGTAATCGACGCGTACGCGTTCACTTCGTGCGCGGAGCTTGAAAGCATCGATTTGAGCTCGGCTGAAACAATCGGTTTCGGCGCGTTCGCTTCCACAATCGCGGGCGGAGATATCGTTGCCGACAACCTCGTAAGCGTGGGCGACTACGCGTTCCAGAACGCAAGAATGACTTCGTTCACGGCGAAAAACCTCAAAAGAATAGGCGTGGCTTCCTTTCAGGGCAACGCGAAGCTCAAAAAATTCGAATTCTCGAACGAGCTCGAAAGCATAGGCAGTATCGCGTTCAACGGCTGCAAGGCGCTTGAAAGTTTCTACTTCCCGAACGGCGAAATAAACGGCGACAACGGCTATGCAAAGCTTGTCGACGGCGTGCTTTACACCTATATGCCCTCGGGACGGCTTCAACTCACTTCCGTACCCGCGGCTAAAAAGCTGACTTCGTTCTCGGTGCTCGAAGGCACCTACCGCGTCGATATGTACGCCGCCAACGAAAACCCGAGCATAACGTGGGTAATTCTTCCCGACTCGTTAAAGCAGATAGGCAATTACGCCTTTTACGGCTGCAACGCGCTGAAATTCGTTGAATTCAGGTCGTTTACGGCTCCCGCGCTCGAAGACTGGTACAACAAGGACGCCGAGCTTTCGACAACCGACCCCGGCTACGGACTGCTTCATAACCAGTTCGATATGTTCGGATACGAGCTGTATTATTACAACTTTATCGATTTGGCGGGCAAAAAGGCGCCCGTGACCATGATACTTCCCTCGAACGACGGACTTATCGGCTACGATTCGATAGTTTACGAAGCGTACTTCGGCAAGGTCGAAAACGCGCAGAGAAGTAAATACGTCGCAATGGATAAAAACCTCTCGGCGTTCGTCGATTTGGCGGACAGAGTGAAGAGGCTTGAAAGTATAACCCTTGCCGACGAAAGACTTATAAACGACGCGGTCACCGCGTACAACGCGCTCAAACAAAGCGGAACCGACTTCGGTTACACTCAGGAAGAGTGGGACGCGCTGGTCGGCGCCGTGACCTCGGCAAAAGCTAAGCTCGCCGAAGTCAAGCTTGCCACCGCAAGCATAACGGTGCGCAAATTGCAGGGAAAAATCAACGGACTTCCCGACGAATACAGCGGCAAGCTCAACGCATTGCTCGACGAAATCACCGCGGAACTCGACGGACTTTCCAAGAGTGACAGGGCGCTTCTCGATTTGACGAAATACAACAAGCTTATGGAGCAGTATGACGTCAATGCGAAAACGGGGCTCGGCACGGTCGAGCTTGTGCTTGCGATAGTAATTCCCTCGGTTGCGGTGCTCGCCGCGGCGGTTGCGGTTACCGTAATATTACTTAAAAGGCGTGCAAGGAGGCAATCATGAAAAAATCGAATAAATTTTCAAGTTTGATATTATCGTTAATCTTTGCGCTGTCGATATCGTCCGGCGCGGTGCTCGCGGGCTGTGCCAACAAACAGCTTCCCTCGGCGGAAGTGCCGCCCGTGACCGAAAACACCCCCAAGGAAGAAACGCCCCCCGCGCTTCTTCCCGAGGAAGAGGTCAAGTATATCAAGATAGGCATCAGCGGCAAAACCGAGGTGTTCAGCGGCGGCAAGTTAAAGCTCGGCGCCGTTGTCACGGGCGCCGAGGATGCAAGCGTTACCTGGGCAATTTCCGAGGGCGGAGAATTCGCCGAGATTGACCAAAACGGCTTGCTCACCGCAAAGGAAGTTTCCAGCGACAAAATCATAAAAGTTTCGGCGACGAGCAACGAAGATAAAACCGTCAAAGCCGAAAAAACGATTATAATCACCTCGAAGCGCGTGCTCACGCAGGATATGCTCGACGTTTTGAGCGCGAAAAGCGAAATTGCGTTCGAGGGCTATATCGACATAGACCTCTACACGATAGGCATGTACGAAAGGTTCTACGAAACCCATAACATGTCGGTCAAAACCGCAATGGACGGTACAAACTGGTACGCGGAATACGACAATACCGCGACGGGCATGACGATGGCGCTGTATTTCAGCAACCACAACGATATCGCTTGTCAGGTAAGCGTCAGCCTTCGCAACAGCGAGGAATACACGCCCATGCTAGACGAAAACGACGAAGAGGTCAGCTGGGTCGATTCGGGACTTTACAACAACTTCACGGGACTTAAAGTTTCCGACTTTGAATTCAACAACGAAACGTGGCGCTACGAATACAAGGGCGCGGACGAGGGCTTGCTTGCAAGAATGACCGCTTCCGCCAACCCCTATGACTTCGTGCCGACCAACCTCTCGCTCATAATCGAGGACGGCGAAATTATCGGCTTCCGCAGCGTCAGCGAGCCCGACATGACGATAGCGCAGGGCTATAAGGCTATTCAGACCCTCACGGTTGCGGTCAACTACGGCGAGACGGTGGAGGTGCCCACGATATCCAAGTTCGGGCACGACGAAGCGCACGACAAGCTTACCGAGGCGATAGCTAACATGCAGGCGCTCGAAAGCTATTCGCTAGATATGAACCAGACCGTATATTCGGTGCTTAACTCGGGCTACACCTACGAAGGCTTCGAAGAAACCGTAACCGACGGCTTGTGCTATTTCGAGCCCTACACGTTCTACGTCGACGGCAGCGACAATGTGCATAAACGCCCCACGGGCGACGTGTACGGCTATAAAAAGATTGAAGAAAATCTTTACAACACGTTCTCGCTCAACGAAAACAAGGACGGCTTCGTCGCCAACCGCGCGTACGCCGCGGATTTCGGCAACGCTAAGCCCTCGTTCGGGTTTGCGGCGGAGATATTCACCGCGTATTACGAGGACCCCGATGACGGCACGACGACCTACTTCGTCGACGAAACCATGTGCCCCGTCGCGTCGACTTTCTATAACGGCGTAGGCAACGATATTGCGATGTACGGCATTTTCGCAACGATGTACAAATCGACCGACTTGTCGTTCACGCCTTACGTCGTTGTCAAGGACGGACACATTATACAAGCCGCGTTCTATTTCTATCTCGGATATCTTTACGGAATTGTCGAGATAAATTACGATAATTTCAACACGGCGGAATTACCCGCGGCAAACGTCGAATTCGACGTAAGGCAGCTTCCCGTATCGTGGAGCGAGCTCACAATTCAGGTTTCCGATTTCAACGCCGGCGGCACCTCGGGCGACGTCGAAACAAACGCGCTCGACTACCTCAAAACCTTCTTCGGCGACGAAGAAATCGAGGGGAAAATGCCCTTCTTCGGCAACGCGCTGGGCGATTCCTACGGGTTCGGTCTGACAACCGTTCACTACAACGGCGAAAATCAGGCAAAGCCGTCGATTATGTTCTATTACGACGTTCCGCTCGACACTAACTACTCGATCGACAGCTCGATGAAAAAGGTTTCCGAATATCTTTTGTCGCTCGGCTTCACAAAGAACAAACACGGCGAATACTCGAAAGACGGTATCGTCGTGACGGCGGTCGACAACGATTTGGACTTAATGATTTACGTCTGGAAGGCATAACACAACTTTAAATTTGTAATTTTTAATAGGAGAAACATTATGAAACTCAAAAACCTTTTCAAAGGCATCGTAACAACCTCGCTCGCGCTGTGCATGGCGGTAGGCGTTGCGGCTTGTACTCCCGATGACCCCATAGACCCGACGCCTCCCGGCCCCGGAGTCGACCCCAATCCCCCCATAGACCCCAATCCTCCCGTTTCGAATGTAGAGATTAGCATCGACGCAAGCGTTACCGAAGTCAAGACCAACGACTCGGTCAGCCTCACGGTTACCGTAACGGGCGCCGAGGACACTTCCTATACCTGGGAGTACGTCGACTCCGAAGTTATCATAAACCAAAATACGATGGTGGTTACGCTCGAATCCAATATCGATAAGTACATCACTGTCACCGCGGTCGCAAACGCGGACACTACCGTCAAGGCAAGCAAAACTTTCACTTACAGGGCGGCTACCGTCAACGGTCAGGTCGGCGATTTGACGAGCGAAATGATTCAGGAAATCGGCAACCCGAGCATTAAGGTTTCGGGCAACCTTACCGACGTTTACGAGGATTTCAAAAACTCCTCTAACAATTCCAGCAGAATGTACGACTTCTCCGTAACGATGGAGGAGGGCAAGTGGAGCGGTAGCTGGAATTTGTCCCAGAACAAAAAGAACGTAATGACCGATATCTACCGCAAAGGTACCGCCGAAGCCACCAACACCAACGGCGTATTCGGACACGTTCTCGAACAGATGTATATCGACAAGGACAACAAGGTCGCAAGCAAGGCGGTAAAGGACTATCAAAGCATACCCGCGGTGTGGGAAGCGCAGCACATGTGGAACCACCTCGGCAACCTCAACGTAAACACCTTTACATACGATATTGCCAACGATATTTACTATCACGACGTCGACTTGAAAAGCGAGGAAGATTTGTATCTCATGACGTACCTTTCGTATTCGCTCACGCCTATGCTTTCGGATACGCTCAATACAATCAGCTTCAAGGTAGAGGACGGCAAAATTACCAAGCTTATCGCCCAGACCGAGGCAATATATTACAACGTAACCGAAGAGAACAAGACGGGCGACTCTATGAGCTACACTAAGCTCGAATTGACTTTCGCGGATATAGGTACCGCAAAGGTTGCGGACCCCGTTCCCTTCGAAGCGCCCGAATATGTAGAAAAGCTCGAAGCCGCGCTCGCTTCCATGGGCAAAGCGGATAACTACACATATAAGGCGGTCGACACCACGACCTATTCCCCCGATATCGACGGCGGAGATTACGAGGTTGACGGAACCACATATTCGGCGCCCGCTACGACCTACAAGGTAAACAACAACACGTCCATGGTCGGCGAAGTCGGCAGCGTGGGTAAAATAACCAAGGACGCCACTCTGGTTGCTAAGACCACGAAATACTCTTCCAGCTTCGACGGCAATGACTACCGCACCGAGTACACGGGCACGAGACAGTTCAACGGCTACTACGAAGAATATGCGGCAACCGGCGACGGCTCGGGCAAGCTTTACGGCACGAAGAGGGTTACGGGCAACATTTCAGACAAAATGCCCGCGTTCGATTTCTCGGCGAATATCTTCGAGCTCGACGCCATAAGGAAAAACGAATACGGCATAAAGACTTATTCTTATGTGCTCAGAGAGACGGCGGTCACGAGAGACGTCGCTTTGCAGGTTTCCTCTTACGGCTACGCCGAAAGCGCAACCGCTTCGACCTCAAATCAGTTCACGATAGTAGTGGACGAGGACGGCAAACTCATTTCGACGACTTACCCGTACTCCATTAACTTCGGAACTTACATCGGCTACGTCAACACGACATATTCGAATATCGGCACAACCACTCTCGACGAGGACCTCTTCGACAACTACGAGGCGAGAAAGGTCATCACGAAATGGTCGGACGCTTTAATTAATTACCGTCCCAACCACTCCACGCTTGACCGCGACAACCTCGTTTCGGGCGAAATCGTAATCAACGCGTTCTTCAAAGAATTCGCGTCCTACGTTCCCGAGCCCGAGCTTTTCGTCGAGCTTTTCGGCGACAACCTCAGCAATCCCAGACACTGGGCAGACTGGAAGGAAAACGGCAACGACGCGGACGGCAACAAGACGTACATCGATTTTATATCGTTCAACGCGCAGTACATGGACTATGACGAAAACAGACAGCTCAAGGACTGGAACAAGCTTGCCGATAATATCGACAAAGCGATGGCGGACGAAGGCTACATTGTTTCCAAGGCGAACACGGACAGAGACGGCACCAGCTCGGCTTCCAAGAAGCGGTATCTCACCTACACCAAGACCAACGCGGACGGCGACGGCATCATGGTCGTATTCGAGAATATGGGCACAAGCTTCATTTACGTATATATCTACAAGGCAGGCGACTGGCAGCTCGACAGAAGGGCTTAATTTATGAAAAAATATTTAACGGCAATGGCGGCGCTCATGCTCACGGGCGCGTTTGCCGTTGCGGCATGCGACAACGGGAAGGAGCCTACGCTCCCTCCCGAGGATAAAAAGACGGTGGTCGTCACCGCCAACGAGGAAAACGTGGAAATAAAGGACACCGCTGTCGCGGGGTACGATTATACTTCGCTTTTCTCTATAACGGTCGACGGCGCACCCGTCAGCGTGCTCGCCTCTTATATCGACAGCACCGAGGTTAAAGCCGAGGCGGGCGAATACACCGTAAAGTGCACATACGAAGAAAAAACGGCTTCCGTCGGAGTTACAGTCGTTGCAACCGCGTACGAGGTAACCCTTTCGGTAGAGAGTATCACCTTAATGGCGGAAGAGGTTGCGGCTTACGATTTCAAATCGCTTTTCACCGCAACCAAGGACGGCGAAGCGGTAGAAATTACCGACGAAATGATAACCTCGGACGTAAAGGCGGAAGCGGGTACATATTCCTATACCGTAAAATACGGCACGGCAGGCAAGACCCTCGCCGTGACGGTTACGGAGGAGGCGAAAATTTTAATCGTTCCCGCGTATAAGTCGTTCGAAATACCCGTAAACGAGCTGGAAGGTTTCGACTTTACAAGCCTTTTCAGTCTGTATGCGGACGGCGCGGCGGTGCGCGTAACCGCGGAAATGCTTGAAATTCCCTCTCTTGAAAACGAGGGCGACAGCGGCGAAGTAACTTTGAGCTATACCTTCGGTAACGAAACCGAGAGTAAGAGCGTAAGCGTCAAAATCGTCGGCGAGGTGCCGGTTGCGGTAAACGCGAAAAATATCGTGACCTATCCCAACGGCGACAATATCGACCTTACGACCCTCTTCGAAATTTCAAAGGGCGGGGTTTCGATTCCCGTAACCGACGAAATGATTTCCGGCTCGATTGATTACGGCACGGTCGGCGTAAACGAAATTACTTTGAGCTACGGCGGAAAGACGTATACCGCGACCGTCGAAATAAAGCGCGGTGTGGTTATAAGCCTGCCCAAGGGCGACACGATAGCCGTAAGGCGCGGCACGGATAAGACGACATATAATTTCGCAAATGATTTTTCCGTTCTGATAAACGGAATTAAGTTCACTGCGCTCGAACCGTATATAGACGTTTCGGAAGCGGACTTTTCGACCGTGGGCGAATACGCGGTTAAAATCAGCGTTCCCTACAACGACAAAAATTTCGGGCTTTCGGGCGTAAATTTCACTTACACCGACGCAACTATTACCTATAAGGTTGTTGCTAACAATTATTCCGTCGTTCTCGGTAAGGAGCTTGTAACTCTTCCCCGCGGCACGGAAAGCTACAAAATAACAGGCAACTTAACGGTTACCATCAACGGCAGAACGCAACAGCTCGTCGAAAATAAAGACTGGGTGGATTCAATCGCGTGCTATTACGAGGTTTTGTCCGACCCGATAGACTTTACCGCGCAGGGCAAACAAGAAGTGCGGGTTGCGATATACGTCAACGGCGTCGACGCCGAACCGCACATAGCGACCTATTTCGTGGAAATGGAGTCGGATATCACGGTCACTTCGACGGACGCGGCTGTGTTCAGCAATTCGACCTTTTACGCGACAGACCTATTCAAGATTACCGAGGGCGATAAAGAGGTGGAGGTCACGTTCGATATGATATCGGGCAAGGTTGACACCTTCAACCCCGGCGTTTACGCGGTCGCCATAGACTATAAAGGAATAGTCGGGGAAGCGAAGGTTGTAGTATTCGACAGCTCGCTTCTCGGCACTTACCATACGAACATGACCCCCATACCCGCGCCCGCGGAGGACGAGGAAAATGACGACTCTTACGGCGACGGCACTTCGCCTTACTCGCTCAACCGAAACCATCTCGGCGATATGATTATAACCGAGGACGGTATAACCGTAAACGGCGTTGTCGCAACCGACGTTTCGGGACTTGACGGCGACACAATGACGTTGAAGCTTGCGGGCAACAATTATACCCTCTGCTTCGAAAACGGCATTGCGGTACTTGTTCCGTTAAACGAGCTAAGGCTCAGCTTTAACGACGGCAAGCGCCCGCTCGTGTATTTCCACGGCGACGTGTGGACTCTTCAAGACGCGGTTACGGTAAACTATTCGACCGACTACGTTTTATCTACCACGTACACGTCGTATTCGATTGACACTTTCAAGGCTGCGCCGAAAGCGGGCGGAGAGGCAATCTGGTACGGACTTATGGTCAACCTCGTCGAAAAGACAAGCGCTGACACAATATATGCCGTAACGTGGGGCAAAGCGGAGTATGCGCAGGGCTTCGTACCCAAGGCGGGCGTGGTTTCGTCTATGGTTTTCGACGGTACGGAATATTCTTTTACAATGTCGGACGATTTAACCGCCAAGGTTAACGCAAACGCCTCGCTCAAACTCTACGCGAATATGAACTTTAAAGGCGTAATCGACGGACAGACCGCCGAGCTCCGCGTCGACAGGGACGAGCGTTATACTCTGGTTATAGGCTCGCGCACGGTATTTTCAAGCTTAGGCTCGCCGTACGACCTTGCGAACATAATGCACAACGGCGGCGCGAATTATGCGGAAAGGACAATCAACCTCAACTCGTTCGTGGCGGACAGCGGATTGTTTTCGTACAAGTTCGCAGTCGATCCCGAGAATAAGACGTTTACACTGCTTGAAAAAGACAAATATTTCGGCAGATACGAAACCGAGGGAATGTATTTGTTCCTCGACGGTTACGGCTCGGGCTTGATAAATTTCAATTCGTCGAGCTACGCGCGCACACAGTTCGCTTATACGGTAAACGGTAATATTCTCAACATAAAATACCAAAACATCAAACCCAATTTCGAATACGGCACGGGCGCGACATTCTATATCGAACCGCTTCTGAACGTTCTTACGGCGAAGGATATGCACGGTTTCGACGCCGGGCTTCGATTCGAAAACATAGAAATTACCGACGGCGCGATAGTGCGCGTAGGAAATTACGTCGTAGGCGCCGACGCAGACGAGCTTGCAAGGGCAAATCTTTTATCGCAGATACAGATTATGACCAAGGACGGCTTGCTCGACAGTGCGGCGAAATCGAAGCTTGTCGATACGGGCAAGGTGCGTTTCAATACTCCGGGCTACTATCAGTTCACCGTTAAGGTTGAGTGCGACGGCAAGCAAGTCGAATCCTATTACGCGGTACAGATACTCGAAGCGGTTTACGCGGCTAATCCCGTTGCGGCGACGTACGGCGCGGGCGTAATCAACAAATCGTACAGCCTTACAATCGATAAATACGGGCGCGCGAACATAAACTGCAAGGGCACGGTATTCAGCGGATTTGCGCAGATTGCGGAGGACAACACCTTCGTAATACGCGCGTCGAACGCGCAAAGCGGTTTTGTTACCGCAACGGGCGTACTGATTGCGGACGGCATTGTCAGGTTCAGTTGCAGCGGCGCGGCGACGTTCTTCGAGTATTTCACGACCGGCACAAGCAGAGTTACGGGCACGGCGGGGCTCGTTTTAAGGCAGATAACCGTAGACGGAGTAAGCACGTTTATTAAATGTACTTCCGCAACCTCTCTCGGCACGGTTGTCACTGTAACGGGCGACGTGGATACGGCGGGCTCGACAATAACGATAACAGACAAAGACACCACAATTACTGCAAAAATCATCAGTTGGAACAATACGGAAAACGGCTTACAGATTTTATAACGGTAATAAAGCAAACTAAAATTTAAAGGAGTAATACTATGAAAAAAGGCAAACTATGGGCATTAGCCGCGCTTTGCGCTTCCGTCGTACTTTCGGCGGGCACGGCGGCGGCGTGCAACAAGCACACCCATAACTACGGCGACTGGACATTTTCGACCGCTCCCACAGAGGATGCGGACGGCACGGCGAAGCGCGATTGCATAGACGGCGACCACACCGAAGAAGTACCCGTAGCCAAGCTTACCGACGAAACTGTTTGGACGCTTTCCACTGACCCCGCAACACACGATAAAGACGGTAAAAAGACGTATACCTCCGAGTACGGCACTGTTGAGGTAACAATACCCAAGGGCAACCATACTTTCGAGGGTGCGGAATGGACGATTACGCAAGCCCCCACGCTTGAAAACGGCGGCAAGGCGGAGAGAAATTGTACCGCGAACGACGACGGAAAGGAAAGCAAGGATATTCCCGCGCTCACCGACGGCATCTGGACGGCGGAGGTCAAAACTGCGGCAACGCACACCTCCGAAGGTCTTACGGTTTATACCTCGGTATACGGTTCTGTCAATTACACTACTCCTAAGCTCACGGCGCACGAATACGGCGCATGGGTAATTACCGAAAAACCTACGCTTGAAAACGGCGGCAAGGCGGAGAGGGAGTGCATCGCAAAGGATCACACCGAAGAAAACCCCCTTCCCGCGCTCACCGATACAAATTTCTGGGCTTACGAGGTTATAACACCCGCAAGCCATACGGCAATAGGTAAGGCGCAATACGTCTCCGAGTGCGGCAACGTCGAGGTTGAAATACCCGTCGGGGAGCACACATTCGACGGCGCGGAGTGGACGATTACGCAAAAGCCCGACCTTAAAACGGGCGGTAAAGCCGAAAGAAAGTGCACCGCGAACGACGGCGGCGTCGAGGCTGTGGATATTCCCGCGCTTACCGACGGCACGGTCTGGACGCGCGACGAAGCTTCTTATATCGCGCCCACCGACGACAAGCCCGGCAGGGCGACCTATAACTCGGTTTACGGCAGTATAACCGTAGATTTGCCCCGCCTTAAAGAACCTTATTACAATAAGACTTACTACAACTTCGCTTTCGGTAACAAGGCGGGCGATAAAAACAAAGCGCTGTCTACCCAGGTGTCCTGGGATACGGCAAACGTAGCCATTGACGGCGAAGGCAACGGCGTCGGTACGGCATATCCTTATATGGGCGACGTATCAATCGTAACAAAAGACTTTGTCACAAACGAACTTGAAATTACCATTGACGGTTTGAAGTATAAAGCTTACGCCGATACGGCTACGGGAGTAATCGTAGTTATCGATTCAAGTTACATATTTGTTTTGACGCCTTTTACGCGCGACGTTTTAACAGACAAGTACGACGAAGAAACCGACACTACGACACAAGTTTTAAAAACTCACTCGGTTTCGGACGCCAAAGCTTCCGCTTGGACTTATATAAACAACAACGGCGTCGAAGCTACCGCATTGGCAATTACATATAACTATGCCGAGGGCAAAACGCTCAATATTTTCATTGACGCCGACGGTGCGGTTCATTTCGGCGTTACCTTCACAGATATGGAAGGCAATGCGGTTCCCGCGGAAAACTGCTTCAATAATCAGTTCGTATACGTTAAATCGGGCGAAGATGTTATCCGTGCTTTCGGTCACGACGGCGAAAAAATGCACGAGCTTGACGGCTTGGAAGGCGTTTACACCGACGCCGACGGCAACAACCTTTACGTTACGGGCTACGGCGTGGCGGCAATGGGGAAAGCGGACAGCGAGCCCTCGCATCTGGGTAAATATGAAATAGTCGACGGCAAGCTTCACGCAACGCTTTTCGACAGCGTGTATAATATGGAAGAATTCTATATTATCACGCTCGACGGCACAAGCTTTACGGCGGAGAAGCCGACTGTAATAGTAACGCTGAATTACGGCGAATTCGGTGTGGACGGCGTTTTGGACTGGAATGTTAATATGAACGTTCCGTTTGTGCTTCCCGTGCCCGCAAGCAAAGACCCGACCAAGGTTTTTGTCGGCTGGTATACCGACGCGGCGTGCGAACACCCCGTCGAGCTTACCGACGGCAAGTATATTCCCGTCGACGCGGTTACTTTATACGCAAAATGGGGCACTAAGGTCGTGATATATTACGTGCTCGAAGAGAACGGCGAACAGGTCTCAATAGATTGCTCGGAAGGCGACGTGATTATCGACAGGCTTGACGCAATTTCCTTTGTTCGTCTCGATATAGAAAATAACCGTTACTTTGCGGGCTGGTATTATAACGACGGCACCGACCTTGTTCCTCTGCCCACGAACGCGCAACTCGACGAGGAAAACAACGGTCTTATCGTCTACGCAAAATGGGAAGCTATACCGGCATACTACGGCGAATACGAGGGCAAACAAATGCTTTCGGCCGGAACGCTTAACGCGGCTACTCTCGATATCGACGAGAAGGGCAATTTAACCGGTTTTATCTCTCCCAACGGTAACGAAATAAAAATCGAGGGCAAGGTAAAGAATTATAACAAAGAAACTCAGATACTTGTCTGGAATCCTAAGTCCGACGAAGGCAAAGATTACGTAATGTGGTTTGACGCCGAATCGGGGTTGCTTGCAATTCCCAACGAGTTGCACTTAACCGAAATGCCTAATTTCCCTTTCGTTCTTTCCAAGAACGGAGCTATCGGATTGAACCAGTCTTTCGCTTTCAATAACGGAGCGGGCGGCGAAACCGCTAAAACCAAGCTGGTAGAATACGAAAACGGCAAGCTTGCATTGTTGTATACCGATAAAATTTATAACGACGTAAGTATTTACAACGCGTTCGGCGACGCGCTTACTTTCGATACCGTTATGGCTTCGAAAACCCTTGTTGTCAAAAACAGCTCGGGAGAAGCGGTTGCCGCATTCGGAGCGGAAAAAGATGCTTTCAATCAAGGCGGCAGCCTGAGTGCGCTTGACGCTTACTACGGTACGTTCGATGTTTCGGGCGAAACTTTAAAGCTCGACGGCCTCGGCAATATAAAATGGGCGAATGATAAATCGGGTACTTATACTTTCGTTTCAAGCGAGGGCGATTTCAATACGTTCGACGTTTACGAGGTCAAAAAGACGGTAACCATCGTGACGGAGAAGGTCGAAAACGAGGACGGTTATTTCGAAGAAGTGGAAAAGGAAGTCGTAACTTACGAAACGGTCGCTTACTATCTCTTAAAGCTGGCGAAAACCGACGGCGCAACCTCGACGTTCGAAAAGCCCGAGGTAACGATTTCGTTCGATAAGACAACAGACTCCAATACGGACGCAAATATTCCCGCGGTCGAAGCGATTGTTGTAAATAAAAATATTGCGACAACTCTTCCCGCGCCCGCAAGCACCGAAGCGAGCATATTCTGGGGCTGGTATACCGACCCCAAACACACGAACGCGGTCACGCTCGAAGACTATATTCCTACCGCTTCGGTAACCCTTTACGCGTGGTGGCGCGGCAAGGTAACGGTAACGCTCGACTATAACTACGACGGCGCCGAGGACGGCAAAGTCGAGGTGCTTCCCGGTTCGGTTGCAGAGGTGATAAAACTCAAACGCGAGGGCTACCGTTTTGACGGCTGGTATACCGACGCGGCTTGCACCGAAGGCAATGAATGGGATTCTACCAAGGGTGTCGAAGAAAACATAACGATTTACGCCAAGTGGGCAACTCCTTACGTTTATTCGCAGCAGTACAATGTACTTTATATAAGCGGCAACGACGCGGACGGAAGCACGAGTTTCGACCAAAGAGGTTTGATAACCTTCGACGAAGACGGTTTTGCGCCTAAGGGTGAGTATCCTTTCTCGCGCACCGATTCGCAGATAAGCGACTATGACGAAGAAGCGGGTACACTAGTAATTACTTCCGAGTTATCGTACGGCGAAGCAAATAAACGTCACAAAACATTTATCGATAATGAAACGGGCTTGATGGTTGTCAATTATAACGGCGGCGACGGCAATTTTGAAAGAGTATTTTTGTTGGTTCCCGTATCCGCAAAGAGCGACGTTGTCAGGGCAAACTTCAAAGATTCATATTGGAACAAGGGCGCTACGAGAACTATATCGCTGAAGGTAGGCGAAACCGTACATTCGGTATTCATGCATCAAAATCATGTATATTTCAACGTATCGCTTGAAAATTCGGCAGGCGAAGCCATTACGGCAGACGCGGCATACCGTGCGGAAACTCTGTATGTAAAAGCGGCGGACGGTTCGGCAATTGCCAAGTTCGGCTACGACGGCACCGTTATGAATCAGCTTGACGGTTATGAGGATATAACATATACCGGCGGCAACGGCGACCTTACGGTAAACGGTGTTTCAAAGGTTGTGCTCGACGGTGTGGAAGGTACTTATACTATCAATAAAGACGCGGATTATACCGCAGACGCTTATATAGGCGGAAGCTACTATGAATTGACGCTCGATAAAGCAAATTACGCTTATACGCTCGTAAAGCGTATGGTTGGCGTAACTTACGTTACCGAATACGATTCGGCTAACGCCGTCAGCGGCGAGTTCAACAAGAACATAGCCTTTAATCTTCCTGTACTTACCGACGAAACGCATGTGTTCCGCGGCTGGTATATCGACGACGAAGCTCAGCTTTTGAACGGCGAATATATTCCTACGGATAACGTAACCCTCACCGCGAAGTGGGATATAAAGGTCACTCTTACGGTCGTTTACGGCAACGGACTTGAAAACGCAATTCTCGAATACGGCGCGGGCGATACTACCGCTCCCGTCGAGCCCGCCTTTACAAACGGCAAAGCGTTCAACGGCTGGTATCTCGACAGCGAGTTCAACACGCCTTATACCCCCGACGCGATTACGGAAGATACGACAATCTATTGCAACTGGATTGACGCCGTCGCTATGAGCGGTTCTTACTACGGTTTTAACCTTTTTGGCGCGGGCAGTAAAGATATAAGCGCCACGACGGCAAGTTCTACTAAGCTATTAATCAGTCCCGAAGGTACGGTTACCGGTTCTAAATCCGGCAACGTGTCGAGAGACCCCGATTACAACTCCGAGACGGGCATATTCTATATAGTCAACGGTTCTTCGACGTATTACTGCGTATATGACGCGGCAGTCGGTGCAATAGGCGTGGCTTACGGCAGCAACGCTACAAGTTTTAACGAGGATATGTATTTATTGTTCAATAAATTCATAAAATCCGGCGCTAACTCCGCTACCTTGGGTGCGGGCGGAAATTTGACCGGCGGCAAACTTGTCACTATTACTTTTGCAGACGATACTACCGTGAATTTATTCGTTACGAGCAAGCAGATATACAGCGGGGTAACCTGGACTGCGACGAACTCGTCCGGCGAAGTTACCGAATACACGGCAAAGGACGCTGGCAATGCGAGCACGATTATAGTAAGAGATGCGGAAGGCAACGTAATAATTTCGCGCGGTAAAGACGGCTCGACTTGGAAGGATTTTGACGAATATAAGGGAGCTTATACGGGTGACCTCGGTGAAATGACGGTCAACGGATTAGGCACCGTGACGCTTGCGGGCGTTGCCGAGGCGGGCAAATATACGATTGCCGCGGACGGAGCTGGATATACTGCCGACGTTCATGTTAACGGTTGTTACTATCAGGTTACGCTCGATAAAGCCAACGGCTCATATACTTATGTTAAGCCCGAAGCGGTTATAACCTTTGACCTCAGCGGAAAGGGTGAAAACTTCACCAGAAATCAAAACCTGACCATTAATCTCGATTTAAGGGGTGACGAAATATCCGAGCCCGTTGCAGAGGGATTTATTTTCAAGGGTTGGTATGAAGGCGAGGGCGGTACGGGTAGCCGTGTTTGGGACATAAAACCCCAAACAACCGACCCTATAACAGTCTATGCGAAGTGGGCGGCTGCTTACACCGTTACGCTCGTTTATAACGACGGAAATGCGGACGGTAAGCTTGTTGCGGAAGAGAATACGACAGTTTCGCTCGCTTCTCAAAAACCCGCAAACGATGTTGTTGACGGAAAGTATTTCTCCGGCTGGTGTCAGGACGAAGAGTTGACTACGCCCGTTACTTCTTTCACCATAACCGGCAATACGACCGTTTATGCAAAATGGGTCGGAGCGGCGGAATACACTGTGGATACAAGCGGTGAATACGGCTTTAATCACAACGCCGATAAAGAATATTACGTCAGCACTAATCAAGGCGCCGCCAACACGGAATCGAAAATGACTTTGACCGTAACCGCAGACGGTATGCTTAAATTCAGCTATCAGTCCTCGGGCGAGTCAAATTACGATTACTTGTATATTAAGGTCAACGGCACGGAAAAAGCTTCGGCAAAGGGTAAAGACAATACCTCCGGAATGTCTGTCGGTAGCGAACCCAAAGCAGATAAGTGGGAAGAGTTCTCAATTGCCGTTAAAGAAGGCGATATAATTGAAATCATTTACAAAAAAGACGGCAGCGGCGACAGAGGCGCCGATACCGGTTGGGTAAAACTATAAACAATTGCAGTAACGTTTCGGCGCGGCTTTCCTTATTAGGAAAGCCGCGCTTTCGTATTTGTTAAAATACGGCAGAAAATTTCGGCTTTATATCGGTTGACAATTGTGATTGAATATATTATTATTAATATATATTATTCTGCTGTAATATCGCCCGTAGGGCGGAGGGAAGTTTTAGGTCTGGTCTGATGGGAAGAGCGAAGAAGACTATATTGATTGTTGACGACTCGGAAATGAATCGCGCGTTGCTTGCGGATATGCTTGAAAACGATTACGATATTCTCGAAGCCGAAAACGGTATGGAGGCAACCACAATTATGCACGAGCACGAGCTCAGCATAAGCCTCGTGCTTCTTGACATCGTTATGCCCGTCATGGACGGCTTCGAAACCCTCGCGCTTATGAACAAGCGCGGCTGGATTAGGAATTTGCCGGTAATTATGATTTCCGCCGAAACGGGCTCCGCATTTATGGATAAGGCGTACGGGCTCGGCGCGGTCGACTATATTTCCAGACCCTTCGACGAAAGAACCGTCCGCCACCGCGTTGACAGCAACGTAATTCTCGGCGAGAAACAGAGAGACCTTGCCGACCGTCTTACCGCTCAGATTTACGAGAAAGAAAAAGACAACCGTCTTATGATTGAAATTCTTTCTCACATAGTCGAGTTCAGAAACGGCGAAAGCGGTCTGCACGTTTTACACGTTCACGCAATTACGGAGATGATTTTAAAAACTCTCCGCAAAAAAACAGATAAATACAAGCTTACGCAGCAAGATATTTCCTTAATCTGCAACGCTTCGGCGCTGCACGACGTGGGAAAAATTTCAATCCCGTCCGAAATTTTGAACAAGCCCGGCAGGTTTACCCCCGAAGAGTTCGAAATTATGAAAACCCACACAATGGAGGGCGCGAAGATGTTGGGGGATATCCCCTTGCGCGCGAACGAGCCGCTTATCAAGATAGGCTACGAAATTTGTCGCTGGCATCACGAGCGTTACGACGGCAGGGGCTATCCCGACGGTTTGAAGGGCGAACAAATTCCCATTGCCGCGCAGGTCGTCGCGCTTGCGGACGTCTACGACGCCCTGACCGCGACCCGCGTTTACAAGCCCGCCTACACGCCCGAAAAGGCGTTGCAAATGATTTTGAACGGCGAGTGCGGCGCGTTCAACCCCCTTCTTTTAGAGTGTCTGAAAGACTGCGCGGGGCTTTTGAAAAAAGAGTTGACAATGATTTCACTCGGCAACGCCGCCGAGCGTGAAATTCAGAAAACCGTCGCCGACACGCTTAAAACGGGCGGCGCGGACACGTCGAGCAGGGCGGTACAGCTTCTCGAACACGAGAGAATGCGTTCGTCGACGCTTGCAAGCCTTTCGCGCGAAATAATTTTCGAATACAACGCTTTCCCCGAAATTATAAAGCTTTCCGATTGGAGCGCGGGATATCTGGGTATGCCCGTAAATATCGCCGACCCGAGAAAGCACGAGTTCGGCACGCGCGTTTTCAAGGCGGAGGATTTCGACCATCTTTTAAACAAGCTCAAACGCACTACGCCCACGAGCGCGGACATAACCGAAAAATACGCGCTGGACATCAAGGGCACGAAAACCTGGTGCAAAATCGTTGCGAAAGCAATGTGGACGGATACCGAACCGCCCGAGTACGAGGGCGCTATCGGAAAGATTATCGATATCAATGACGAGCTCGAAGAAATAGCTGTGCTCGAATTAAAGGCAAACACCGACGCCAAGACGGGGCTTTTCAACCACGAGGCGGCGAAGGAACAGATAAACGACAAGTTATCTTCGTTGAAAAACGACAGGCAGTACGCCTTACTGTTTTTCGATTTGGATAACTTCAAGCAGGCAAACGACAACTACGGTCACTTGTTCGGAGACGAACTGTTGGAGTACGTCGCGGCGACGGTCAAAAAGAATACGCGTACTTCGGATATTTCCGCGCGTATAGGCGGCGACGAATTCATAATTTTTATGAGTTACAGCGGCGAAATCGAGCCGCAGATTGAGCGTATTTTCAACGCAATCACGGGCGTATACAAGACCTTCCCCATAAAAATAAGCATGGGCGTCGCGCTTACAGACGGAACGCCGTCCGATTTCGACACGATGTTCGAAATGGCGGACAAAGCGGCTTACTCGGTCAAAAACAGCGGAAAGAACTCTTTCTGTTTTTACAGCGACGAACTTAAAAATACGGTAACGGGCAGAAATTCGTAGTTTCCGAAAGGAGAGTTAAATGACAGTTAAAGAATGTTACGAGGTAATGAAGGGCGACTATGACGACGTTATGTCGCGGCTGAGAAGCGACGACAGAGTCAAAAAGTTTTTACTTAAAGTGTTGGACGACCCCAGTTTTTCGCAGCTTTGCGACGCAATGGCGGCGAAGAACGCGGACGAAGCTTTCCGCGCGGCGCACACGCTTAAAGGCGTAAGTAAAAACCTTTCGCTTACGGGGCTTGCGTATTCGACCAGCAACCTTACAGAAGCGCTGCGGGGCAAGACCGAGCTGACCGACGATATCGACCCGCTTTTCAAAAAAGTCAAAAAGGACTACGCGCTGACAATGGCGTGTATCCAGATGTTATAACTTACTTATCGAATAAATTTTTATAAAACAAAGGAGTAGAATATATGTTACAGAAATCGAAATTAAAGAAGGCAATCAACGCCAGCAGAAAGAAGATTGCGACTTTGGAACAAAAGCGCACTCGTTCGCAAGCGGCGCTTGTGTATGCGCTTTTAAACCATACGACGCCCAGCGATAGCGATATCGAATACTTTAACCAGTTCACCGTGCAGATTGAGAACGAGCGTAACCATATGCACGAGCTGATGGCTGAGCTTGATAAACTCGTTTAATTGTATTAATTTCGTCTGTTTCGGAGAGCGGCGGGGAGAGCAAGGTTAAAGGAATGCTCGCCGCCTTTTCGGCGTTAATTATTTTTAAAAAGCAGGTATAATATCTAAATAATGGGTGCATAAACAAACGTACCCGACGGTTTTACGGTATAATTTTAATTCAGACAAGGAGGGAAGCAAATGTTAATTGCAGACTGGATTGTAATAATCTTGATTGCGCTGTTTTGCTTGCTCGGTTTAGGGCTCGGCTTCGGAAGAGGTCTCAAATTTTTCACAAAAGGTATTTTCGGCGTATTTATCGCCGTTTTCGTCTGTTACTGCGTAGGCGGGCTGATACTTAACATAGGCTTCGTAAACGAGCTTGTTACCAACTTACACACGACGTTCGAAAACGGAAACGGGTTCTTCAAGTTCCTTGCGTCTATCCGTTTCGAGATAGTGGTTTACTATGTGTCGCTGTTTATAGTCGTGCTGTTCATAAGATTTATAATCATAAAGATTATCGTCAGCGTGGTGGAAGTAAACAACGTGTTCATGAAGATAATAAACAGAACGCTCGGCGTGATTTTCTTCGTTGCGGTGCTCGTGCTTTTAGCGCTTCTCGTATTCCAGATAATTTACGCAATAGGCGGCCCGACGGCGGAAAACTTCCTTACGTATATAAAGGGCAGCTTCTTCAAGCTCGACTATATTTACGAAAACAATCCTTTCATTATGATTATCAAAATTATAAGATTGGAATTCACTGTTCCGGCATAAATGAAATGCGGCAGGCAATTTTTAATTGCCTGCCGCATATATTATAAACTATGGAATTTACATTTTGCGGACTTAAACAAAAGGAAGTTATAAGCTTAAATGACGGAAAAAATCTCGGCAGAGTTTGCGACATTACGTTTTCTTTTCCCGAAAACAATTTGCTCGGTCTGACGGTCACGGGCGGAAGAGGCTTCAAATTCACCAGACAAGAGATTTTTATTCCCATGCGCTCGGTCGTAAAAATCGGCGAGGACGCGGTTTTGGTCAAGCTTGACGACAAAAGCGACAAGCCCGAAAAACCCGACAAGCGCCCGCCTAAGCACAACTGTTGCCCGCCGCCTTGTCCGCCCTATAACTGCCCGCCCGACCGCCGTTCCTACGACGAGTACGAGTAATTAAAATACGTTTTCGAGTTTCAGCGCGTAGCCGCCGGGCAAATTCTTTGTTATTTCCAGCAACACTTCGAGCTTGCCGAGCGCGAGCTCGAACTCGCCGCAGTAGATAAGCCCGCACGCCTCGCTCAGCCAGTAGTCGACGTAGGAAATATCGTTGTGCGGCACGAAAATGTGCAGATGGCTTTTCTTTTGCGTCCACATAGACCTTACGGCAAATCCGTCCTCGCGGTTTGCCGTTTTGTCCTCGACCTTTTTATACAGCGTTTCGACCGCGTCGTGAAATTCCGAAAACTGCTTGCCCATGTAAATATGCACGCCTATGAACAGCGCAAGGCAAAGCGCAATCGCCGTAAGCGTATAGACCACAGACTTTACCATTTCCCGTTAATCTCCATTTGCAGAATTTTATATTTCTCGCCGCGCTTTTGAAAGTAGACCCGCCCGTCGCCGTTCACGGTCATTGCAAGCACTTGTTTCAGCTCGGCGTTCTGTTTCTTTAAAAACTCGTCAAGCTTGGATTTTTCAATCCCGCACGTTGCGAGATTTTTTTTGTCCGCCGTACCGCCGTCGATCAATAGATAGGAAAGCGAAGAGGAGCCGCGGTCGGGATTTTCGAGCGCGGAAAAACTGCCGTTCGATTCGTACAGTCCGTAAAAGACGTCGTCGAGCGAGAAATACCCCGCGACGCGCATGCTTTCGATTAAATCGCTCACGTCGAGGTTGTTTTGTTTCAGCTGGTATTCGTCAATGCCGTCCTTATTTATTACGACCGACGGCTTGCCGCATACGACCGTTTTCATGGGCTTGAACCACAAATCGAGCAGCCAGACAATCTGGTGCAGAATAAAAATCGCGATAATCGCGACAACGCCGTACAACAGCGGGATAGACGAGTCCGCCATTGGAATACACGCAAGCTCGGCTATCAACAGGGAAATTACGAACTCGAACGGCTGCATTTCGCCGACCTGACTTTTCCCCATAAGCCTCATTACGATAAGCAGGGTTAAAAATATAATCGCGGTGCGAATAAATATCAAAGCCATAAAATAAGTTTGTACAAAAATATTTTCAATATTCTTGATTAAACGCCGCAAACCATGTTATAATGTTTGCGTTTATATGGAACATAAAGACTATACCGTAATTCACGCGGGAACGGCGGTCACGCGGGAAATTTTAGACCGCCTCGGCAGTCCCGACAACGCGCTTAAAATTATCCATATCGCGGGCACGAACGGCAAAGGTTCGACCGCGGAATTTTTTACGCGTATATTGATTGCCGCGGGCAAAAGGGTTGGCACGTTCACCTCGCCCGCAGTATACGACTTTTACGACCAGTTCAGAATCGACGGCGTGCCGTACGTCGCGGAAAAGTACTTCGAGGAAGCGCACGCTATATCTTCCGATTTGCAACCGACCGACTTCGAAATTCAGACCGCGGGGATTATAAACGCGTTTTACAAAGAAGGCTGCGAGTGGGCGGTCATTGAGTGCGGTCTGGGCGGGCTCGGCGACGCGACCAACGCGATTAACAAAAAAGAGCTTGCGGTAATTACTTCGATTTCTCCGGAACACACCGAGTACCTCGGCAACACGATTGAAGAAATTTGCGCGCAGAAGGCGGGCATAATCAAGGACTGCCCCGCGGTAATAAGCTTTCAGCCGTCGGAAATTGCGGAAAAGTATTTTAAGGCTATCGGCGGAATTTTTGCGGACGGCAAAGACAATTCGTCGACGGCAATCAAGGGCGCGGAAATTTTAGGTTTGCCCGAAGAAGCTATTGAAAAAGGAATAAAAACCGCCAAGCTTTCTGGGCGGGTGGAAAAAATTTCGGCGTGCGGCAGACAATATATTTTAGACGGCGCGCACAACCCCGCCGCGTTCGAGCCGCTTATTTCGGCAATAAAAGATTTGACCGGCGTAACGGTTATATTCGGGTGCCTTAAAGACAAGGATATAGACGGCATTTTGTCGGCGCTCGGCAAAGCGCATATACAAAAAATTATAGCCGTGCCTTGCCCCAACCCGCGCACCCGTACGGCGGAAGAAGTTAAAAAGGCGTGTTCGAAGTATTTTTCAAATGTAGAAGCGGAGGAAAGCGTTACGGGCGCGCTCGACAAAGCGGATACCGAAACCGCGGTTGTGTGCGGTTCGTTTACTCTGTTGAAAGAGGCAAAACAATGGATAGACAGTTTAACAGACAAAAGGCAATAAAGGCAATCGAAGATTTGCCCTTACGGTCGCGCAAAGAAAGGCAGAGCCTTTCAAATCACAAAAATCGCAGGCGCAGAATAGACGAGATTTTTGTGAATGAGTAATATGATAATCGGCAATAAAAAATTCGAAAATTACACCTATGTAATGGCTATTGTAAACCTTACGCCCGACAGCTTCTGGCAAGGTAGCCGCAACAACGAATACACCGTATTAAAGACGGTTGAAAGGGCGGTAAAGGACGGCGCGGCGATAATCGATTTGGGCGCGCAGTCTACCAGACCCGGTCATACCGAGGTTTCCGCCGACGAGGAAATATCCCGCCTCGAACGTCCGTTAAGGCTCGTTAAAGAGAATTTCGGCGTGCCCGTTTCGGTTGACACATACTATCATAAGACGGCGCAATTCGCGCTGGAAGCGGGGGCTGAGCTTATTAACGACGTCTGGGGGCTGACGCACGACGAGGGCATGGCGGAGCTGATTGCAAGGCACGGCGCTTCGGTCTGCATTATGCACAACGCGAAGGAGGTGCTTTCGGGCGATATCTGGCAGCCGATAACCGACTTTTTGAAGGGCAGCGTTTCGCTCGCGCTGAACGCGGGCATCGACAAGGACAAAATTTGTCTTGACGGCGGCATAGGCTTTGCAAAGACCCGCGAGCAAAACTTCGAGCTTTTGAACGGCTACGAAAAGCTTTCGTTCGACGGCTATCCGCTCCTCCTCGGCACGAGCCGCAAATCAATGTTCGGCGGGAACGTTGAGGACAGGCTTCCGCAGACGGTGGAAAGCACGCGGCTTGCCGCAAGGAAAAAAGTATTGTTCGTGCGCGTGCACGACGTGAAAGAAAACGCAGAGGCAATTGAAAAAATATATGAACACAGTTAAAATACGCGGGCTCGAAATTTCCGCCCGCCACGGCGTGAACGACTTCGAAAAGGTCGAGGCGCAGCGCTTTATCTTCGACGTCGACGTCGGAACGGACTTTTATCGTGCGGCGATTGACGACGACTTAAACGGCACGGTGAACTACGCGCGCCTTTGCAAGCTGATAACCGAAATAACCCAAAGCAACGTTTTCAATCTTTTGGAAAAGCTCGCCTACGAGTGCGCTTACGCCGTGCTCGAAAATTTCGAAAACGCAAAAAATATAACGCTGACCGTATGGAAACCCGACGCGCCCATGAAGCGCAAATTCGACGGCGTTGGGGTTACGGTCGCGCTCGAACGCGAGCTTGTTTATCTTTCCCTCGGTTCGAGCGAGGGCGACAAAAAGGCGTACCTCGACAGTGCGCTTCAAAAGCTGGACAAGACCCGAGGGGTTAAGGTTTTGAAAGTTTCGGAGTATATAAAAACGGCGCCCTACGGCGGAGTGGCGGAGAACGAATTTTTAAATTGCGCCGCGTGCGTTTCAACCTTTCTGACCCCGCACGCCCTCCTCGACGAAATACACCGCATAGAGGGGGAGTGCGGCAGAGTGCGCGATAAGC
The DNA here is from genome assembly GCA_910578195.1 of uncultured Christensenella sp. Classification (GTDB taxonomy): domain Bacteria; phylum Bacillota; class Clostridia; order Christensenellales; family Borkfalkiaceae; genus Coproplasma. The sequence goes on from CAJTOY010000003.1 coordinate 154,491, forward strand.
GCTGGGGGGACAGAACGCTGGATATAGATATAATCTTTTTCGGCGACAAAAGAGTTAACGACGAAACGCTGACAATTCCCCACCCCGATTATAACAACCGCGATTTTGTTAAAATACCGTTAAAGAGTATCGCTTCACATTTATTCAAATAAAATGTTTGTGCATATTGCACAAACATTTTTAAAAAATATATACAAAAATTAAAAATTATGTTATAATTCCGATAAATTGAGAAGTAATGTTAATTTTTTTTAACGCAGTCCGGAAGAGGTCTGCGGGGAGTATGGTTTGGAAAAAATAGGCATAATTGATTTGGGCTCGAATTCCGCAAGGCTTGTGATAGTCGACCTTTTTGCGGACAACCATTTTATGGTAGTGGACGAATTGAAAGAAAGCGTTCGTCTCGGACAAGATATGGAGCGCGACGGGTTTTTAAAGCCCCAGCGCGTTGCGGAAACAATCAGAACGTTGAAGATGTTCCGCAAGCTTTGCGACGCGAGCGGGGTCACCCGCATTATAGCTGTCGCGACCGCGGCGGTGCGCCGCGCGAAAAATCAGCGCAGCTTTTTAGACGAAATTCAGGCGAGCTGCGGAATTAAAATACGCGTCCTTTCCGCCGAGGAGGAGGCGCTTTACGTCTATCGCGGCGTTATAAACACTATGGACGTGCCCAAGGGCATAGTGCTCGAAATAGGCGGCGGCGCGACGAAAATCGTATATTACAACAGAAGATGTATAATCAACTACGTCACCCTTCCGTTCGGTGCGGTTACGCTTACGGGACTGTTTGCCGACGACGGCTTGAAGCCCGAGGAAATCGCGAAGAAAATCGAAGAGTTTTTCACCGAACAGCTAAAACAAATCGAGTGGATAAACACCGTCGACCCCGACGCGCAAATGATAGGCGTGGGCGGCTCGTTCAGAAATCTTTTCAAGATAAGCAAGATGGTGCACAAGTACCCTCTCGATACCGTGCACAACTACGTTATGAAGACCGAAGAGTTTTTGCCCGTGTACGACATGCTCAAAGTGCTCGACTTGGACAAAAAGAAGAAGATAAAGGGGCTTTCCGCCGAGCGGGCGGACATATTGCCTGCGGCGCTCGCGATAGTGAAATCGTTTGTGTCGTTCTTTAATTTCGAGCGTTTCACAATTTCGGGCTCGGGACTTAGGGAAGGCATTATGGTCAATCAGGCGTTGCCCATGACCGAGGAAAAACCCATTTCCGACGTCTTGAATTATTCGCTGACCACCCTCGTCAAATACTACGGCTGCGACGAAAAACACGTCGAGCACGTCGTGAATTTGAGCATACAGCTTTTCAAACAGCTCAGGGTTTTGCACAAATTCCCGAGGCAGTATTTGAAGGTGTTGAAGGTCGCGGCGACGTTGCACGACTGCGGACAGCGCATTAAATACTACAACCACCAGCGCCACAGCTGTTACATGATATTGAACGCCAACCTCTACGGCGTGTCGCACAGAGATATCGTGCTCGCCGCGTTCACGGCGTGCTGTCACAAGAAGGAGGATATCAACGCCTACGAGTGGGCGAGGTATCGCGATTTACTGCACGAGGACGATATCGAAATCGTCAAGCGCCTCGGCGTTATGCTGCGCATTGCCGAAAGTCTGGACAGGTCTATGTCCGGCACGGTCAAGTCAATCAACTGCGATATTTTGGGCGACTCGGTCATTATGAAAACCGAAGTGGACGGCGACGCAACTTTGGAAATCCGCGATGCAATGGCGGCGAGTACCGAGTTCAAGAAATCCTTCCACAAAAATCTGGAAATACTTTAATTTGAATGCCGCATAACTGCGGCATTTTACTAAATCATATGGAATATATTCTCGCAAGCGCGTCGCCGCGGCGCAAGGAGCTTTTCGGGCTCGTCGTTCCCGCGTTCGAAGCAATTCCCGCAACGGCGGAAGAAAAAGTCAATATATCTATGTTCCCCGAGCAGACCGTCTGCGATCTCGCCGAAAACAAGTGCGACGAGGTTTTCGCCTCGCACAAGGACAAAACCGTCGTGGGCTGCGATACGGTCGTGGTGTTCGAGGGCGAAATTCTGGGCAAGCCCAAGGACAGGACGGACGCGTTCAACACGCTCAAACGTCTTTCGGGCAAGACGCATTACGTGCTGACTGGCGTTTGCGTGCGGAATAAACACAAAAAGCTGAAAGACTTCGACAAAACCGAGGTAAAATTCAATATTTTATCCGACGACTTTATAAAGATTTACGTCGACAGCGGTTCGCCTCTGGACAAGGCGGGCAGTTACGGCATACAGGACGGCGGACTGGTAAAAGAATATTTCGGCAGCTATACCAACGTAGTGGGGTTACCCGTGACGCTGGTCAAAAAAATGCTCGAAGAGGTACGCGAATGATAAGACTTGCAATCGATTTCGGTTCAAGCGTTACTAAAATTTATATCCCGGGCAGCGGCGTGGTGCTTATGGAAGCGACGTGCATTGCCGTGGAGAAAATAGACGATAACGGCGAACGGCGGCTGGGCGTCAAGGCGTACGGCGACAAGGCGCGCGCGCTTTCGGGCAGGGCGGCGGTCAACACGCACATAGTAAATCCCGTGTTCGAGGGGGATATCGTGCACGAAAACCTCGCGGCGTGCCTTCTTCAAAACTTTTTGGAAAAGGTGGAGGTAACCAAGCGAAAGGCGAAAAAGACCGAAGCGCTGTTTATTCTCCCTTGCGGGTGCACCCCCGAACTCAAAGAAAAATATAAGCGTGTCGCCGCGGAGTGCGGGATAGGCTCGGTTTATTTTACGATAACCCCGTTTGCCGCAGTGCTCGGGCACAACGTCGCGATAAGCGAAAGCACGCCCATGTTCTGTATAGATATAGGCTATGGCATAACCAACATCGCGGTGCTGTCGCGCGACGGACTGATTAAGGGCGTAAACGTGAATATCGGCGGAGGCAATATCGACGTGCACTTGATTGATATAATCGCCGAAAATCACGGCTTGAAGATAGGCACGCAGACCGCAGAGAAATTGAAAAACACCGTCGGAAGCCTTTTGCACGACGACAACAAAATGATTGTCGCGGACGGACGCGAGGTAAAAAGCGGCGCGCCCGCGTCGCTTGCGGTCAATTCCTCACAGCTTGCCGATATTATAAAGACATACGTCGACAAGGTAATCGAGTATTCGTCGGCATTAATGACCAAGCTTTCCGCCGAGGTGTCCTCGGGCATAGTGCGCGGCGGAATATTTTTGTCGGGCGGGCTGATTAAAATGGACGGGCTTGCCGAGTATATCGAGGAAAAGCTGAAAATCCCCGTAAACCTGCCGGAGGAGCCTCAGCTCGCCGCCGTGATAGGCGCGGGCGCGATACTTTCCAACGACGATTTGTTCGACGTATTCGCAACAGATTAAAATTCACTTATATGTAATGATAAAAAGCTCTCGAACATGCTGTTCGAGAGCTTTTATCTGCAAATCATTTAGAAAGATAAATTGAAATTTAGCAAATTGTTTTTATTCTTTTAACTTTTTACGTTGCATTAAAAATAAAAGAACTGCTACACCTGCAAAAATAATAAAACAAATTAAACTTACAATTCCAATTATCAATGCCCTTTTTGTTGAACCGAATTCCTGTTGCCAATTATAATCGCTGACTGCAATACTATGTCCCTGTCCATTAATATAAATAGGAATTTTACCACCTATATAGCCTTCGGCAGTTTCTTTACCCGATACAGTTATATAACCTTGATACAAAAAATTACCGTCATTATATTCATAATGCACATTCCAATTATTTGAATAGCCATGAGATGTTGCGCCCTGTGAAAGCTGTAATATTGATGTAACTTCAGCTTGAATAACATTATTCGTATCCATTTTTTCATCTCTGCTAAATTCAGCATACAAACCAAATGAACATGATGATATTAAACAAGTAATAACGATTAAAATGTATAAAGGAATACTTTTCAAAAAGAATTTTTTATAAAGTTTCCTTGTTTCAGTGTTGTCTTTAATCACAAAGCTACTCCGCTAAATTACTGTTTATCGTAAAATTATTATAGCATAAAGATATTGAAAAAAACAAGCGACTGATAATTGTAGACTCATAACACTTATTAAAAAAATAAATGTACGGTTTAAATTCTTGCAAAAGAGTTTGAGTTTCTATATAATAAAAATATGATTAAAAGCAGCAACATACGCAACTTCTGTATAATAGCCCACATAGACCACGGCAAGAGTACGCTCGCCGACAGACTTATGGAAAAGACGGGGCAGGTTTCTTCGAGGGATATGGAAAACCAGCTTCTCGATTCAATGGATATCGAGAGGGAGCGCGGCATAACAATCAAGCTAACGCCCGTGAGAATGTTTTATACCGCAAAAGACGGACAAGAGTACGTTTTCAACTTGATAGACACCCCGGGGCACGTCGACTTCACCTACGAAGTTTCGCGTTCGCTCGCCGCGTGCGAGGGCGCGATATTAATCGTCGACGCGTCGCAAGGCGTAGAGGCGCAGACGCTTGCAAACGTCTATCTCGCGCTCGAAAACAACCTTGAAATTCTGCCCGTTATCAATAAAATCGACTTGCCCTCCGCCCGCCCCGACGAGGCGAAAAAGGAAATAGAGGACGTTATAGGGCTCGACGCTTCGAACGCGCCCCTCGTTTCCGCGAAGGAGGGCATAGGCATAGAGGACGTGCTCGAAAGCGTGGTGCACAGCTTCCCGCCTCCGCAGGGCGATTTGAACGCGCCCCTCAAAGCGCTTATATTCGACAGCTATTACGACAACTATAAGGGCGTAATGCTGTTCGTGAGAGTAAAGGACGGCAAGATATGCGCGGGCGACAGAATAAAGACCTTCCGCTCGGATAAGATTTACGACGTTGTCGAGGTCGGCGTATTCAGCCCCAACCTCGTGCCAAAAGACGGACTTTACGCGGGCGAGGTCGGCTATATCGCGGCTTCGATAAAATCCATTTTAGACGTTGCGGTCGGCGATACGGTCATAAACGCCGAGGCGCCCGCCGCCGAGCCTTTGCCCGGCTATAAAAAGGTGCAAAGCGTTGTGTTCTGCGGAATTTATCCGCTCGACGGCAGCAGATTTAACGACCTCAAAGAGGCGATTTTGAAATTACAGCTCAACGACGCTTCGCTTATATTCGAGCCCGACAATTCGGTCGCGCTCGGCTTCGGTTTCCGCTGCGGCTTTTTGGGGCTGCTGCATATGGAAATTATTCAGGAGCGTATCGAACGCGAGTTCGGGCTGGAAATAATAACCACCGCGCCGTCGGTAAGCTACAAGGTGGTAAAGACGGACGGAGAGGTCATTTTCGTGGACAACCCGTCGCACCTTCCCCAGCCCTCGGATATCGAGCACATGGAGGAGCCCATAGTGCACGCGGACATATATTCCCCGCCCGACTACCTCGGTCAGATAATGGATTTATGCCGTGAAAAGCGGGGTACGTTTCTGCAAATGACATACCTCGATAAAAGCCGCGTTCAGCTCGAATACGACTTGCCGCTCAACGAAATTATTTTCGACTTTTTCGACAGTATAAAGTCGCGCACACGCGGCTATGCAAGCTTCGATTACGAGCTGAAAGGGTACGAGCGGAGCAAGCTCGTCAAGCTGGACATACTTCTGAACGGCGAGCCTTGCGACGCGCTTTCGATGATAGTGCACGAGGATTCTGCGTACACGCGCGGCAGAGTGCTTTGCGAAAACTTGAAGGAAGCAATTCCCCGCCAGCTTTTCGAAGTGCCCGTGCAGGCGGCGATAGGCGGAAAGATAATCGCGCGCGAGACGGTCAAAGCCGTCAGAAAAGACGTGCTTGCCAAGTGCTACGGCGGCGACATTACCCGAAAGAAAAAGCTTTTGGAAAAGCAGAAAGAGGGCAAAAAGCGTATGCGTTCGATAGGCTCGGTAGAGGTGCCGTCGGAAGTGTTTATGCAGATTTTGAAAACCAACAAAGATTAATAAAACTCATATAAGCGTCGCATAGCGTCGTTGCGTTCCGTGTTCGCTCGGTCACTTACATCATTGTAAGCTCCCTCGCAAATACTCACGCGCCTCGCTCTGCTTGCTTATCTGAGTTTTAGACATATTTTTATTTATGAACGACTTTTACAACAGAGTTTATGAATTTGTAAAGCAAGTGCCGCGCGGTAAAGTGACGACCTACGGTGCTGCCGCGCGCGCCGCGGGTGCGCCGCGCGCGGCAAGACAAGTCGGGCGCGCGTTGCACTGCAACCCCGAACCCGGCGTAATCCCCTGTCACCGCGTGGTGTTCAAGGACGGAAGCCTTACAAGCGGGTTTGCGTTCGGCGGACGCGACGTGCAAAGGGCAATGCTCGAAAGCGAGGGCGTGAAATTTATAGAAGAATATACCGTAGACATGAAAAATTGCGAATGGGAGGTGTAAATATGGCGGGAATTTACGTGCATATACCGTTTTGTAAGTCGAAGTGCAGATACTGCGACTTCGCTTCCTTTCCCGACAAAATTTGCTTTGCCGAAAGCTATATGGCGTGCGTGTACCGCGAAATGTCCATGCGTTCGGCGGAGCTTAAAAATTACACCTTCGACACTCTCTACATAGGCGGCGGCACGCCGTCGGTCGTGGACGAAAACTACATCGCAATGCTTGTCGCGGCGGCGAAGAAAAATTTCAAACTTTCCGAAAACGCCGAAATCACAATCGAGATAAACCCCGGCACGGTCAGTGCGGGCAAGATAGAGACGTACAAAAAGTGCGGCATAAACCGCTTTTCGGTGGGGCTTCAAACCGCAATCGACAGCCAGCTTCAAGACATAGGAAGAATACATTCTCTGAACGACTTTTTACTGTGCGCCAAGCTTTTGAAGGGTGAAAATTTCAGCGTCGACGTCATGACCGGGCTGAAAGACCAGACCGTCGCAGACGTCGAAAGGACGAGTGAAGTCGCGGCTTCGGCGGGGGGGAGCCATATTTCCATGTATGCGCTTACGCCCGAGGACGGCACGCCCGTTTATACCGATTATCTTAACGGCGAGCTTCCCGACGGCGACGAGGTCGCGGCAATGTATGCGGCGGGGGTGAAGAAGCTCGGCTCGCTCGGATTTGACAGATACGAGGTCTCGAATTTCTGCAAAAAGGGCAGAGAAAGCCGCCACAACCAAAACTATTGGCAGAGGGGGGAATATATCGGCTTCGGCGTATCCGCTTCCTCGCACATAAACAATATCCGCTTTACGAACACCTTCGATTTGGACGAATATTTCAAGTGTATTCTGTCGGGTCACCTCGCGGTAATCAACCGCGAAGAGGTCGACGAACAAGGGCGGGAGGAGGAGTATATTATGCTCCGCCTCAGAACTTCGGACGGGATTGACCTTGATAAGTTTAAATCGCTTTTCGGCGTAGGATTCGAAGAGAAGTACAAACCTCAGCTTAAAAAACTTGCGGACAGCCTTATAATCACCGACAAAACCGTAAAGATAAAGGACGAATATTTATTCGTCCAGAACAGCATAATAGTTGAATTTTTCAGTTAAAAACAGCGGCGCAGCGCGCCGCTGTTTTTAACCGTTAAGTTCCTTGGTTGCGATTATTTTACCCTTGACCCCGTCTACCAAATAGGCGTTGATTTTCTTGTCTCTGTCGCACACGCCGACATAGTAGTAGCACCCCTCGTCATATAAAAGGCGGACGTAAATTTCCCCGCAGAAAATATTGCTTTCGGTCAGACTTTCGAAAAGCTTTTCGTCGTGGTCGATAACGCACTTAACCGCTCCGTCGCAGTCCATGACACCGTCGTACAATACGCTTTGCGCCGAATAGGTGTTGCTTTCGTCGCCGCAGGTCAAAGTTACGTCGACCTTCTCGCCGCTTATGCCGCTGTCGGCAAGGCTTAAATAATAGCAGTTTTCAACCGCGCGGTAACTCATTTCGCCCTGCGCCTTGCAGACGCTTATATTCACCTCGTCGTAGCTTTTGGGGAGGCTGACGAAAATTTCGGTAAGGGGGGCGACGTCGCCCTTTATTCCGTCGGCGGAATAGGGCGTTTCCTTTTCGGAAAGGTAAATTTTGATTTCCAGCCCGTCGTTCGAATACATGTAGATATTCGTCCTTTTTTCGGAAACGTAGCCGAGATAATCCACGCTTTTCGCACAGCCGCACATAAAGCACAGCACGGTCAGTACAAACAATGATATAAACAAAAATTTCTTCATATTTCAATATATTTGAAAAGTACAAAATTAATACCAATTCAAATTGTTGCATTTTATTTTCGGTTGTGATAAAATATCCCTAATATAGGTAAAATTTTATTATTATGAATAATCTTATTTATAAAACCGCGCTTATAACGTTGGCTGCGCTCGCAGGACTTGCCGTGACGGTGTTCGCTTTCTGGATACTGATATCGCCGCAAAGTATGGCGGGCGTTTGCGAAAAAACGGGGAATTATTCCTTTGCTGTTACTTGCGCGGATTTACGTTATAAATATACCGGCGCCACCGCAGACCTTGCAAGGTGCGCCGAGGACAGCGTGCTGTGCGGCAAGGACAAGCTTATAATAAAGTACGGCGAAAAGCTGGTTGCCGCAGACGGCTACGCAGAACTTTGCGCGGCGAAGGACAAGGAGTTCGAGGAGAACAAGGGCGGCGAATATATCGGCATGACCGGTAAGGACATCAGCTACAATACCTATATTCGGGCGCACCTTTCCGCGGCGCAGTACAGAAGCGGAAATCTCGCCTCGGCAATAAATACCGCCAAGGGCGGCGGCGCGCAGGCTTTTACGAAGCTTGTGATTGAAATAATAGAAAACGGAACGAAGGACGACGCCCGCGAGGTTTTGAACGGGCTCGACGGTTCCGACGAGAAACTGATAAAACTTTTAAACGAATTTATAAACCGCTAAATTTACAAGGAGTCAAATATGGATAAAATTGTCAAAGAAGCTCTTACTTTTGACGACGTGTTGCTAATTCCCGCCGCGTCCGAGGTTTTGCCCTCGACGGTGGACTTGCGCACTACGCTGTGCAAAGGTATAAATCTGAACATTCCGCTCATCAGCGCCGCAATGGACACGGTAACCGAAAGCAAACTTGCAATCGCTATGGCAAGGGAGGGCGGATTAGGCGTTATTCATAAAAATATGTCAATCGAGGAGCAGGCGGCTCAGGTCGACAAGGTAAAGCGTAGCGAGCACGGCGTAATTACCGACCCCTTCCACCTCACGCCCGACCAGCCCGTATCGGCGGCGGAAGCGCTTATGGCGAAGTACAAAATAAGCGGCGTGCCCATTACCGAGGGCGGCAAGCTGGTCGGAATTCTGACCAACCGCGATTTGCGCTTCGAGACAGACTTCGAACAGCCCATCGCGAACGTAATGACCAAGGAAAACCTCGTGACCGCGCCCGAAGGCACTTCGCTTGCGGAAGCGCAGAAGCTCCTCGGCAAGCACAGAATAGAAAAATTGCCCATAGTGGATAAAAAGGGTTATCTCAAAGGGCTTATCACTATCAAGGATATAGAAAAATCCATACAGTACCCCAACAGCGCGAGAGACGCCAACGGCAGACTTCTTGCCGCGGCGGCAATAGGCGGCTCGGCCGACGTTTTAGACAGGGTTGCCGCACTCTTGCAGGCAAAGGTAGACTTAGTCGTCCTCGACTCGGCGCACGGACATTCCAAGGGAATTATCAGCGCGGTCGAAAAGGTTAAAAAGGCTTATCCCGACCTGCCCCTCGTTGCGGGCAACGTCGTCACCGCGGAAGCCACACGCGATTTACTAAGCGCGGGCGCGGACGTGGTTAAGGTCGGTATCGGACCCGGCTCGATTTGTACGACCCGTATCGTCGCGGGCATAGGCATGCCCCAGCTTACGGCGGTTATGGACTGCGCCGAGCAAGCCGACAAAATGGGCAAACGCATTATCGCCGACGGCGGTATAAAATACTCGGGCGACATCGTTAAAGCGCTTGCCGCCGGCGGCAGCGCGGTTATGATAGGCTCGCTTTTTGCGGGCACCGCGGAATCTCCGGGCGAGCTCGAAATTTATCAGGGCAGAAGCTTCAAGTCGTACCGCGGAATGGGCTCCCTTCCCGCAATGGCAAAGGGCAGCAAGGACAGATATTTCCAGAGCGACGCGAAAAAGTTCGTACCCGAAGGCGTGGAGGGCAGGGTTCCCTACCGCGGAGTGCTTTCGGACATAATCTTCCAGCTTATGGGCGGACTTCGCGCGGGCATGGGCTACACGGGCTGCGGCACGGTCGAAGCGCTGAGAAAGAACGCAAAATTCGTCAAAATGACGGCGGCTTCGCTTGCGGAATCGCACCCCCACGATATTTCGATAACAAAGGAAGCGCCTAATTACTCTCCCAAAAACTAAATATATTGAGACTGCATATATACTTCGCAATACTACGTTGAGCTCCGTGTTCGCTCGGTCACTTACTTCGTTGTAAGCTCCCTCGCAAATACTCGCTCGCCTTGTCTTGCTCGTATCTATGCAGTCTTGAATTACAAAGCAAAACTATGTTGAGCTCAGTGTTCGCTCGCTTTGTCTTGCGTGTATCTATGCAGTTTTGAATTACAATTAAGAGGATAATAAAATGACACATGAGAAGATTCTGGTTATCGACTTCGGCGGACAGTACAACCAGCTTATCGCAAGACGCGTGCGCGAGCACAAGATTTACTGCGAGGTAAAATCGTACAAGACCCCGATTGAAGAAATCCGCAATATGAACCCCAAGGGAATTATTTTCACGGGCGGACCAAACTCGGTCTATCTCGACAATTCCCCCAGAATGGACAGGGAAATTTTCGAACTCGGCGTGCCCATTCTCGGCATATGCTACGGCGCGCAGTTCCTCGTTTACGGGCTCGGCGGCAAGATAGAAGAGGCGAACGATACCGCGGAATTCGGCAGAACGGACTGCGAGTTCGATAAGAAATCGCTTATATTCAAAAATTTAAAGAAAAAGTCGGTCGTATGGATGAGCCATAACGACCATATCGCGACCCTCCCCGAGGGTTTCCGCGCGGTCGGGCACAGCGAAAAATGCCCTTACGGCGCGATTGAAAACGCAGAGAAAAAATTCTACGGCGTGCAGTTTCACCCCGAAGTCAACCACACCGAAGAGGGGTTTGCCATGCTCGGCAACTTCCTTTACAACGTGTGCGGTTGCAAGGGCGACTGGACGATGGAGGAATACGCCCAGACTGCTATCCGCGAAATCCGCGAAAAGGTGGGCGGAGGCAAGGCGTTGCTTGCCCTTTCGGGCGGGGTTGACAGCTCGGTTGCGTGCAAACTGCTTGCGAAGGCAATCGGCAGTCAGCTCACCTGCATTTTCGTCGACCACGGGCTCATGCGTAAAAACGAGGGCGACGAGGTGGAAGAGGCGTTTGCGGGCAGCGGAGTTAACTTCGTGCGCGTCAACGCGGGCGAACGCTTCCTCGGCAAGCTAAAAGGAGTTACCGAACCCGAAGCAAAGCGCAAGATAATCGGCGAGGAATTTATCCGCGTTTTCGAGGAAGAGGCGAAAAAGATAGGCAAGGTCGACTTCCTCGTGCAAGGCACGATTTATCCCGACGTTATCGAGTCGGGCTTGGGCGACGCGGCGGTGATTAAATCGCACCACAACGTCGGCGGGCTTCCCGATTACGTCGATTTCAAGGAAATAATAGAACCGCTGAGAATGCTTTTCAAAGACGAGGTCAGAAAGCTCGGCATTGCGCTCGGTCTGGACGAAAAGCTGGTCTGGCGCCAGCCCTTCCCCGGTCCCGGTCTCGCTATAAGAATAATCGGCGATATCACCCCCGAAAAGGTAACGCTGCTTCAAGACGCGGACGCGATTTTCCGCGAGGAGATAGCCGCCGCGCACCTCGACCGCGACATAAACCAGTACTTCGCGGTGCTGACGAATATGCGCTCGGTCGGAGTAATGGGCGACGGCAGAACTTACGACTACACGCTCGCGCTGCGCGGCGTGTCCACAACAGATTTCATGACCGCGGACTTTTCGAGGATACCCTACGACGTTTTGGAAAAGGTATCCACGCGAATAGTCAACGAGGTCAAGCATATAAACCGCATCGTTTACGATATTACAAGCAAACCCCCCGCAACAATCGAATGGGAATAAGACAATCAAAAATGGCGGAATTCAATTCCGCCGTTGATTTTTTTTAAAGATTATGGGAAGTCAGAAAAAAAGAAAGAAGAAAAAATACAGGGCGAAAAGCGCACCGCGGGAATACGACGAGGCGACCTCGATAACGGGCGGATATAACGAGCTTCTCGACCTCGAAGATAACAAAATTCTCCGCAAACTGCCCTCTTACGTCGGGTATATAAAGGACTTGGGCAAGGAAAAATTTGCTTTCAGCAATTGTCGCACGAGGTACGACTTTTCGCCCTCGCAGAAAAAACAAATCAGACGCTCGCCGCAGGGCATAGTGCTTGTCGTGCTCGTCGGGTTGCTTATAACATGGTTTTTCGCAAGCTTGTTTTACCGCGCCGCCACAGAGGACGCGGGCAAAGTCATGCTGTCCATGTTGCCGTCGTTTATAATAATCGCCGCCATAACCGCAATCGTGCTTATCTCGTATTTCGGCGCGTGGGGTAATTTTTTGCGCTTCGCGTACAGGCACCGTCTGGTGCGCGGCAGTGACGCGGCAAGCCGCGCAATGCACAGACAAACCCGCGCGGAGCTCGGAGCGGCGGATTTGAACAGACTTTCCGAGTACGCGGTTACCGTGTATGAAAATTACGTCGCAGTCGCGCTGGGAGGTCAGCGTTACAATTTCGACAGAAATTCGGTGTATCTCGAAGTGAAAATGATAAACGACGAGCTGAAACTTGTATTCACAATCGACGGATATTCTTTTGAATTTTTATGGGGGTTGCCGAAGAGGTTTTACTCGGATTTAAGAAAGACCTTCGGCGACAGACTTACCGTGCAAAAAGACGGCGGAGAGGAGAAGCCCTTTTCAAAGGTGGTTGGCGAAAATATCGGCTTCCTCGGGTTCGGGCTGTGCTTTACGGGGGTGTCCGTGCTTTTGATAGTCGCGTCGTATCTTTGGCTGCCGATACCTCCGTTTCTGGGCGTGTTTTTCTTCTTGATGTCCTTTTTCATATATTGCAACGTGCTTTCGGAAATCACGATAGTCAGCGAAATAGGCGTACCGCTCATTTTTTCGCTCGTTTTAATGATAATACCGCCCTGGGCGTACGTCTGGATTGAGCCGCACATTTCGGGCGAGCCGTTGACGTTTATATATTTTCTGACGCACTGTTCTCCGTTCGCGGCGGGGCTTAGCTTTTTCTGGTTCATGGGCTTTTTCACCCTCGCGTTCGTAATAAGCAAGATAATCGATTTCAAGAGGTTCGGTAAATGACTGAAACAACGGAAAATCAATATTTGGGAATTGAAAAAATACCCAAACTGATGCTGAAATTCTCGATACCTTGCGTATTGTCGCTTTTGGTCAGCGCGCTTTACAATATAGTCGACCAAATTTTTATCGGCAACAGTGAGCTCGGAACGCTGGGCAACGCCGCAACGGGAGTGGTGTTTCCCATATTCATAGTATCGCAAGCCTTTGCGTGGTGCCTCGGCGACGGCTGCGCGGCGGATTTGAATATCCGTCAGGGCAGAAACGACGCGGCTTCGGCGCATAAGACGATAGGCAGCGGAATTACGGTTACGCTGCTCGCGAGCCTTGTTCTGCTTGCCGTTTTCTTTCCCGTCAAAAAGCCCATGCTCACCCTTTTCGGTGCGTCGGAAAACAGTATGCCGTATGCCTCGACATACTTCGATATCGTGCTGGCGTTCTTCCCCGCGTATATGCTGATGAACATGATAAATTCGGTCATACGCGCCGACGGCAGCCCCGCGTGGGCTATGATTTCGACCTTATCGGGCGCGGCGGTGAATATCGTGCTCGACGGAATTTTCATTTTCGTGTGCAAATGGGGAATGGCGGGCGCGGCGTGGGCGACCGTAATCGGGCAGGTTATTTCATTTGTCTTGGGCGCGGGGTATCTCGCGTTCGGCACGAAAACCTTTAAGCTTAATTTCAAAAGCTTTCTGCCCGATTTTAAAGCGCTTGCGGGTGCGTTGAAGCTGGGTATGTCGTCGTTTATAACGCAAATGACAATCGTCGTAATCGCCGTTGTGTGCAACATAATGCTCGCAAAATACGGCGCGTCGTCAGAATACGGCGCGGATATTCCCATCGCGATTGTCGCAATCGAAAGCAAGGTTTTCACCGTCGTTATCGGTCTGGTCGTGGGAATAGCGCTCGGCTGTCAGCCCGTCATAGGCTACAACATAGGCGCAAAAAATATGGACAGAGTTAAAAAAACTTATCTGTACATATTGCTGTGCACGACGGTTATAGGCGTGCTGTTCACGATTTTATTCGAGGCGGCGCCGCGCGCGGTAGTGAGCATATTCGGCTCGCCCGACCCCGAGCAAGGCATCGACCCCGAGCTTTACAACGAGTTCGCGGTAAAGCTTTTCAGAATTTTTTTAATGGGCATAATCTTCACGCTCATAGTAAAAATGTCGTCGATTTTCTTTCAGGCGGCGGGCAAGCCCGTGTTCGCGGTCATAGCCTCGCTTGTTAGGGATATTTTGTGCTTCGTGCCGCTCGTTTGCCTTCTGCCGCTCGGCATAGGCATAGAGGGCGTGCTGTGGGCGGCGCCCATATCGGACTTAATCGCCTTTGCGGTCACCGCTGTGCTCACCGTAGCGTACTGGCGAAAAAACAGCCCGCGCGTTTACCGTAGTTCCCATAGGGAATTTTACCACAGGAACAGAATGTAAGTATAGCGCACTATACCTTGCAAGCAAGGTATAGTGCGTTTCTACTTTACCTTTTGATGGGGTTGTTGTATAATAATAGAGTGCTAAACAATAATTTAGAGGTATTAAAGTGATTATTGAGCTAATTAAAGAGAGCGAAATACAAGAAGTCTGCGATATGGTTGTTCGTGCGTGTCAGTATTCCGATTTTGCCAAATTCTATCCGCAATCTTCTTTTGATGCTGTTTTTAAAGAAACGAATTATGAGCATATTAAACAACGCGCGGAATACGGACATTTTTACGTTATCAAAGATAACGGCAAAATTATTGGCTGTGGCGGTATAGCCGCATATTGGGACAGCGTAACCGAGAGTTGGATACATACTATTTTCGTCGCACCCGAATATCAGAGAAAAGGTGTCGGCAGAAAGATTATCGAATTTTTGGAAAACGACGAATACGCAAAGAGAGCGAATAGAATTGAAATTCACTCCGCAATGTCGGCGATTCCGTTTTATCGTAAATTAGGTTATGAACATAAGGACGGACAACTGATTTACGCCGACGGGCATTTCGACCTTGAAAAATTTGTATAATAGAAAAATAAATTTCAAATTATCATCAATTATAAAAAGCGAAGAATTTTTAAATTCTTCGCTTTTTATATTCCCTACGGGAAGTACGCTTTAAACGGGCTGTTTAACACCGCGGTAAGCGGCATAAACAAAGTCGATACGGTCACGATAGTACAGATTGTCTGCGGCAGCATCGCCGTGAACGAGGTATAGAAATAAGCGAGCGCGGTTTCGCGCGAATAGCCGTAAAACAGCGGGGTTATCAAATCGTCGAGAAGGGTAAACATGACGGTGCACACCGCCGCTGTTGCCGTCAGCGCAATCAGCTTTAAAAGCTTCTCCGTGCCCTTAATGCGGTACAGCACGTTAAATACGATAAGCCCGACAAGACACAGCGAAAAGATTACCCAAAGCAGAATTTGCAGCGTGAGCTTGTAGACCCGAGAAACCTTTATAACGTCGAACGCGTACAGACACGCGCAGACCGCGCAAATGCCCAAAAGTACGAGGGAAACCGCAAGATAGGCGGGGAGGGATTTGAACGCGCCGTCCTTGACGTGCCCCAAGCCCCCGAAAATGCCCGCAAGCGCGGGGTAATAAACGACGTAAAGTATTAGCGCGGACGGCGAGAACGGAAAAATTATGCACCGCAAAAGGGAGAACGCAAGCGCGCATACCGCGCCGCGGCTTGCCCCGAAAACGTACGAAAAGCTGATTAACAGCACGGTTACGATTTCCACGCCCGCAACGAACGAAAAAACGTACTGCCCGCCAATCAGCAGCGCGCACATTACCGCGGTATACGCCGCCGCCCGCGATGGCGATAATTTCTTTTTCATTGCAAGACCGTGTAAACGAGCGCATAGGTGTGCCCGCTTATGCACGGCAGACCGGAAACGCCGTAGCTCGCGCTGAACAAGGTCTTGCCGCCGTAGGCGAACGTGCCGAATTCCGCGCTCGAATAGACGGTGTCGTCGCCGTCAATCGTGACGAGGTCGGTATACAGCGCCCAGAACGAGTTGCCTTCGGCTTTCGTGTTGTAAATATACTCGATATAGAAGCCGTAATCGCCCTCTTTCCCGCCGTACACCAGCTCGCCGTCGGCGGCGAGCGCGTCCAGATAATCCTTTACCGAGGTATACTCGCCCTCCGCGACGAAAACCACGCTTTGAACGTTTATGTCGACGTTTCCGTGCGTTCCCGTCTGTTTATTTTCGGTACAGCCCGCAAAGAGGCAGGCAACCGCCGCAAGTAAAATTATTAATTTTTTCATAGCCATAATAATATAATTGCGTTTAGTTTTTGTCAAGCAATTGACATTGGGCTCGACTTTATTATATAATTTAGTTTATGAAAACGAAAACGAAATTTCTTGCGGCAGATATCGCCGAGTGCGCGCTTTTCGTCGTGCTTATGGTTGCGGCGGCTTACATACAGATACCTTTTCCGTTGGTGCCGCTCACTTTCCAGACGGTAATAAGCGTGCTTGCGGGGCTTCTTTTGGGCTGGAAAAAGGGCACGATAAGCATGGCTGTATACTGCTTTTCGGGGCTGGTCGGCTTGCCCGTCTTTGCCGCGGGCGGCGGTATAGCTTACGTTTTAAAGCCGTCTTTCGGCTACATTTTGGGCTTTATCGCTTCGGCTATGACTGCCGGACTTATAGCGGGCAAGCCCGACTTGCCCGCGTGGCGATATATCGTCGCGGCGCTCGCCGCGTTTTTCGCAGACTATGCAGTGGGCATACCTTACTGTATCGCCGCCGCGCATTTTCTGGGCGT
Organism: uncultured Christensenella sp.; assembly: GCA_910578195.1. Taxonomy (GTDB): domain Bacteria; phylum Bacillota; class Clostridia; order Christensenellales; family Borkfalkiaceae; genus Coproplasma. The sequence continues at coordinate 171,661 of CAJTOY010000003.1, forward strand.
TGACGACCTTTTAAAACTGCTTTTAACGGGCAACCTTGTATATATGCCCAAGGACGCGGCGCTGAGCATTCTTGCGGCAATGCTCGCAAAGACGGTTTTGCCCGTCATAAACAAGCGCAAAAACCGCTGAAAACAACTTTTTTTCTCCGCGCATATAATTACGGTATGCAAAGAACGCTTTCAGTCATAAATTTATCCGCAATCCGCAATAACGCGCTGAGGATAAAAAAGCTTTCGAAAAGCTCGAAATTTTACGCGGTGGTCAAGGCGGACGCCTACGGTCACGGCGCGGAAGAGGTTTCGCGGTTTATAGAGGATATCGTCGACGGTTTCTGCGTCGCAATCATAGAAGAGGGAATTGCGCTGAGAGTGGCGGGAATAACCAAAAAAATTCTCGTGTTCACGCCGCCCCTCGATTGCTACGACGTGCTTCGCGCAAGGGCGTACAATCTGACGGTGACGGTAAATTCCGTCGAAACGGCGGAGCTTACAAGCGGGCTTCCGTGCCATATCAAGATAAACACGGGCATGAACCGCCACGGCTGTAATATGGAGGAGCTGCCCGAACTTTTAAAAACCGTTAAAAACGCGGAAGGCGTGTATTCGCACTTGTTCGCGCCCGAAAACGACCGCGCGAGCGAGGCGCAGTTCAGACTGTTTGGCGAGGCTGTAAAGCTTGTGAAAAGAACCAACCCCGATGCGGTGGCGCACATTTCTGCAAGCGGCGGAATTCTGAGGGGCGGCAAGTTTTTATCGGAAGCGGTGCGCTGCGGAATACTTTTGTACGGCTACGCGCCGAAGGGATTTTCGTCGGAGGGATTCACGCCAGCGCTCAAAGTTTACGCGCGGCGCACGCAGGCAACGCGGTTTATAGGCGGCGGAGTAGGCTATAACTTCGCCGACAGAAAATATACTTATTTAAGCTCGTACCGCTGCGGCTATGCCGACGGCTTCGAAAGGGGCGTTCCGCTCGGCGAAAAAACGCTGTGCATGGACGCGTTCATATCCAAAGACGGGGGCGGGCTGAAATGCGTTTTGGACGACGCAGAGAGTTACGCGAAGAAGTGCAAGACCATTTCCTATGAAATATTGACGCGGGCGACGATGCGCTCGGAAAAAATTTATGAAAGATAAATTGCGAAACAAACTTAAAATCAAGCGCAGATATTTTCAGAACTATCAAAGAGAGACCGCCGACCTTGCCATATTCGATAATTTTTTGAACGCCTTTTCGGGCTTTGAAAGCTTTTTTATATACAACTCGTTTTCGACCGAGGCGGACACAAAGAGGATAATAGGCGCGCTTTTAAACGCGGGCAAGAGAGTTTATCTCCCCCGCGTCGAGGGCGAAAATATCGTTGCGGTCGGGTACGGAGAAACGCAAAAAGGCGCGTTCGGAATAGACGAGCCCGCGGGCGAACCCTATTCGGGAGATATCGACGTTACGGTTATACCCTTGCTCGCCGTGAACGAAAGGGGCTTTCGCATAGGCTACGGCAAGGGCTATTACGACAGATATTTAAAGGATAAGCGCACCAAAAAGGTCGGGCTAGGCTATCATTTCCAGATAGGGGATTTCACCGAGGACGGGTGGGACGAGCCTCTCGATTTATTCGTATGCGAAAAGGGGATTTATTTTTATGGAACTGACAAATGAACAGAAAAAAAAGGGGATTTGGCTTGAAATAAAGGACCTTTTCACGGGCGCGGCATTCCCCGTAATGCTTCAACTTATTTTAAGCGCGTCTATAATTCTTTTCGTCGACGCGTTGTCGGAGGATACCGCCTTGCAGATAGTCGTGCTCGTTATAGGCGAGCTGCTGTTTATGGGCGCGTATACCATATTCGGCAGACAGAACGGCATTACCGCGTACAGACGCACCGTCCAGAACGCGAAGAAGCGCGAAATGCAGGCGGACGATTTGACTTGCTGGCTGAAAACGGGCGATTACGCGGTATGGAAGGGAATTGTTATCGGCTTGATAACGGTAATTCCGTTTATGTTCGTGCAGTTTATACATTGCGTCGCGCCGAATTTGGTCTGCGAATTTATCTTAAAGTACGCGTTCGGCTGGGCGGCGTATCCGTTTATCGTAATAGGACAAGCCGCGGGCGAGCTTTCGCAGTGGCTGAATTACATCTGGATAATCGTGCCCGTCGGCGTGCACACAGCGGCGTACGTCTGGGGCGCAAGCATAGAAAAGAAGCGCCGGCAAAAGGTTGCCGAGGCGCAGGAGTTTAAGCAAAGACGCAAATGAGAATAATTTCGGGGAAGTACAGAGGTATGCTCCTTGCCCGCTTCAACGGCGGCGAAATCCGCCCGACCGCGGACAGAGTTAAGGAAAGCCTCTTCAATATTTTATCTCGGCGCATAGCGGGCGCGCGCGTGCTCGACTTATTCTGCGGAAGCGGAAACCTCGGCATAGAGTGCATTTCCCGCGGCGCGGAATTCGTGCATTTCAACGATATTTCGAAGGACAGCGTCGCGGTGCTCAAAAAGAATTTATCCCGCCTCGAAGAGAAGAACTATTTGGTAACCGCGCTCGACTATGCGGTGTGCGCGGCGCGGGCGGGGAGCTTCGATTTGGTCTTTATCGACCCGCCATATGCTTCGGACGCGGGGATAAGCGCGCTTAAAGCAATAAAGCTGAACACGGACGGCGTCGCCGTGTACGAGCGCGACCGCCCCTTTTCGGGGGAGGTGGACGGGCTCGAACTCTATGACGAGCGCAAGTACGGCAGAATATATTTAAGCTTTTTCCGCAAGAAGGAACGAATATGAAAAAATGCGTTTTCGCGGGCACATTCGACCCGCCCACAACGGGGCATAAAAACGTCATAGACGACAGCCTTAAAATCTTCGACGAGGTCGTGGTCGCGGTCATGGTTAACACCGCAAAGACCCCGCTTTTCACCGTCGAAGAGAGGCTTGAACTGCTTAAAAAGCTGTATTCGGACGAAAGCCGCGTGCGTATAATCTCGTTCGATGGCGCGGCGGTAGACTTGCTCGAAAGAGAGAACACGCCCTTTTACGTTCGCGGCGTGCGCAATACGGTTGACTTCGAGTACGAAAACGCCGACCGATTTGCAAGCAAAAGACTCAAAAAAGATTTGGTAACAATTTATATTCCCGCCGAGCAGGACAGTATTCAGGTCAGCTCGTCGCTGGTTAAAACCTCTATTAAGTTCAACAAGGACTATACCGCGTATATCCCCGAGAAAATTTTCGCCGACGTCAAACGGCTGTTAAAGGAAAAAAATGTTCGATAAACAGAAAAAAATACCCGAACCGGAAGAAATAATCGAAAAGGTGCCGTTGCCTGAACCTCTTAAAAAAATCAAGGCGGAGCGCGACAAACTCGTGTCCGAGATATTAAGCGGCGAAAGCAAAAAAATGCTAATGATAGTCGGGCCGTGCTCGGCGCACGAGGCTAAGCCCGTTTTGGAATATGTGGAAAGGCTGGGCAAGCTAAACGAAAAGGTTAAGGAAAAGCTCGTGCTCGTGCCGAGGATATACACCAACAAACCGCGCACGCGCGGCGTGGGGTACAAGGGAATGTTTTCCCAGCCCGACCCGACCAAGTCCGAGGATATATTAAAGGGCATATACGCCATACGCAACCTCAACGTGAAAGCAATAGAAATAAGCGGGCTTACAGCCGCCGACGAAATGCTTTACCCCGCTAATATCAATTACGTCAATGATTTAATTTCATATAATGCCGTCGGAGCGCGCTCGTGCGAGAACCAGCTTCACCGCCTTGTCGCAAGCGGCATAGACGTGCCCGTCGGGATAAAGAACCCCATGAGCGGGTCTGTGCCCGCAATGCTCAATTCCATATACGCGGCGCAAAGCGCGCAGGTTTTCAAATTAAACGGCTGGCAAGTCAAGACGGGCGGCAACCCGCTTGCGCACGCGATACTCCGCGGCGCGGTGGACGGCTACGGCAACGACAACCCCAACTATCACTACGAAACGGTCATGAAGGTTGCGGACGGCTACGAAAAGTCGGGGCTTAAAAATCCCGCGGTCATTATCGACGCCAACCATTCCAACAGCAACAAGAATTTCAGACAGCAAATACGCATCTGCGAAGAGGTAATGCAGAACAGAAACTACGACAAGGATTTCAAAAAAATCGTCAAGGGCTTTATGATAGAATCCTTCCTCGAAGAGGGCAACCAGACCGAGGACGTAGTTTACGGCAAGTCGATAACCGACCCGTGCCTCGGCTGGGCGGATACCGAGCGGTTAATCCTCGATATAGCGGAGAAGGTATAATGTTCAATAAACGCATAAAAATTCCCGAGCCGGAGGAAATAATTTCAGCTACGCCTATGACCGCCCCCTTGAAGCAAATCAAGGCAGAGCGCGACAAACTCGTGTCCGAGGTAATAAGCGGCAAAAGCGACAAATTGCTTATGATTGTCGGGCCGTGCTCGGCGCACGAGTCCAAGCCCGTTTTGGAGTATGTGGAAAGGCTGGGCAAGCTAAACGAAAGAGTTAAGGAAAAACTCGTGCTTGTGCCGAGGATATACACCAACAAACCGCGCACGCGCGGGGTGGGCTACAAGGGAATGTTTTCCCAGCCCGACCCGACCAAGTCCGAGGATATTTTAAAGGGCATTTACGCCATACGCAGTTTGAATTTGAAGGCAATCGAAATAAGCGGACTTACCGCCGCCGACGAAATGCTTTACCCCGAGAATATACACTACGTCGACGATTTGCTTTCATACATAGCAGTCGGCGCGCGGTCGAGCGAGAATCAGCTTCACCGCCTTGTCGCAAGCGGCATAGACGTGCCCGTCGGTATAAAGAACCCCATGAGCGGCTCGGTGCGCGTAATGCTCAATTCCATATATGCGGCGCAAAGCGCGCAGGTTTTCAAATTAAACGGCTGGCAAGTCGAAACGGACGGTAATCCGCTCGCGCACGCGATACTGCGCGGCGCGGTGGACGGCTACGGCAACGATTTGTCGAACTACCACTATGAGAACGTAATGCAGACCTCCGAGCTGTACTTGAAATCGGGGCTTAAATTCCCCGCGCTGATAATCGACGCCAACCACTCGAACAGCCGCAAAAATTTCAAACAGCAAATCAGAATTTGCGAAGAGGTAATGCAGAACAGAAGCTACGATGAAGACTTTAAAAAAATCGTCAAGGGCTTCATGATAGAATCCTTCCTCGAAGAGGGCAACCAGACCGAGGATATAATTTACGGCAAGTCGATAACCGACCCGTGTCTCGGCTGGGCGGATACCGAGCGGTTGATTCTCGACATAGCGGAGAGGGTATAATGGAAAAAATCGGCTACCTCGGACCCGAGGGCAGTTACAGCAGCCTTGCGGCGGCGCGTCTGCGCCCGAATGCCGTGCTTAAAGATTATCAAAGCTTCCCGCTCGTGTTCGCCTCGCTCGTAAACGGCGAAACCGACGGCATAGCCGTGCCCATCGAAAACTCGCTCAACGGCGGGGTTTTGCAGAATATGGATTTACTTCAAGCCACCGACGGAGTATATGCGGCGGCGGAAATAACAATAAAAATCGACCACCGCCTCGCGTATTTGAAGGGCGCGGATTTGCGGGGGATTACGCGAATTTATTCGCACGGTCAGGCGCTCGCGCAGTGCGCGGATTTTCTCTATGAAAATTTCCCTTCGGCAAGCCTAATTCATACCCCGTCGACCGCGGCGAGCCTCTCAATGGTAAAGACCCTTTCGGACGCGTGCATAGTCGGCGCGCATACCGAAAAAGCGGGTTTCGCGCTGTCGCCCGAAAATATCGCGGACGCGGACAACAACCACACCCGCTTTTTATTGATAAAACGTGGGGAAGCGCCCGAAAACGCCCGCTCGCAGCGGATATATTTCTCGGTCACCTCGCTCAATAAATCGGGCGCGCTTTTAAGCCTTTTGCAGATTGTGTCCGACCACGGACTGAACATGACGAAAATAGAATCCCGCCCCGTAAAAACGGCGGCGGAAGAGTACAGATTTTTTATAGAAATCGAGGGCGATTATTCCTCGCAAGAGGTAAAAGCCGCGCTCGCGCACGTCAGAAACTCGGCGAAGTCGTTCAAGCTTTTAGGCGCATATAGCGAGCAGAATGAAAAAGCAGATTAACCCTTGCACAAGCTTCACGGCAATGAAATACAGCGCGCTCACCTTCGCCTTAGTGAGGTAGGAAAGCTGTTGCAAAAGAATCGAAATTCCGCCGAAGGTTATCAAAAATCCCGCGAACGGCAAGGCGAGCTTCGCACTCGTTTCAGAAAGTTCGCGGCACCCCGCTGTCGCCTCGATAATACCGCGGCAGACGGCTTTCGCGGCGCCCTCGTCGGTGAAAAGACATAAAAGCTTTTCAAGCGGGTATAAAAGATCGAAGTCGGCAATAATCTGCGCGGCGACGCAAAAAAACGCGATAAACCCGCCCGCCACGGCGACCGAAACCACCGCGCCGAAAAAAGAGTTGTATAAAACGTTGTCGTCCACGGGCGCGCGCTTGAACTCGCTTTTTTCTCCCTTTTTGGAAAACAGCGAGAGAATCAGCCCGACTGATAAAACCGCGACGGTGTGCACGAGCAGAATTTTCCAGCCCGCGAATTTGTCGCCGAACATTTTTACGCCGACGCTTCCTATAATGAACAGCGGTCCCGACGTCGAACAAATAGCGGAAAGTTTTTTGCAGTCCTTCGCGCTTATGCAGCCGCCGTCGTAGAACTCGGCGACCGCCTTAGACCCCGCGGGATACCCCGAGCAAATGCTTATGATAAAACAAACGGCAGCCGCGGGCGGAAGCCCGAACACCCCCGTAACCTTTTTAAGGGGCAGCGCGGCGCGCCGCGCAATGCCCGTTTTGATAAAAATTAAGGTTATTACCATAAACGGAAACAGCGACGGAAGAACGCATTCCGCCCACATGGCGAAGCCTTGAAAACAGCTTTTTATATAGCGTTCGGGGAAAATTATTATTGCGCCTGCCAAAAAGGTGAGCGAGGCGCACAGGATAAGAGTTTTAAAAATACGCGCTTTTTTCATTCAATATAAAATTATTTTAAAGGAGTGTCGAATATGAGTAAAACGTTGGGACTTGCGCTCGGAAGCGGCGGGGCGCGCGGCGTTGCGCACGTCGGCTTTTTGCAGGCTTTGGAGGAGGAGGGCATAAAGCCAGACTTCATTTCGGGCTGTTCGATGGGCGCCGTAGTAGGAGGTTGCTACGCAAGCGGTATGCCCGTTTCGAAAATGCGCGATATCGTCTTAAAGCTCAGAAAGCGCGACCTCATAGATTTGAGCCCCAAGCCCATTTCCCAGATGTCGCTTCTTCGCAGTAAAAAGATACGCGAACTTTTGCTCGCCCATTTAAAGGTAAAAAATATCGAGGATTTCCCCGTGCCTTTCAAGTGCGTCGCTACCGATTTATATTCGGGCACGCTCCACGTTTTCGAAAAGGGCGAGGCGGCGCTCGCAATTCAGGCTTCTAGCACGATTCCCGCGGTGTTCCGCCCCGTGCAGTTCGAGGATAAATTGCTTGTCGACGGCGGCTGTCTTTGCCGCGTGCCCGTAAGGGAGGTCAAGTCAATGGGCGCGGACGTGGTCGTCGCGGTCGACGTATTGAAAATCTGTTCCGAACCCGTCGAAAAGCTCGACAATATTTTGAACATGGGACTGAGGGTGTTCGACGTAATGGACGCGCACAACACCGCGCTTATGAAAAAGCGCGACGGCAAATATTTCGATTTGTGGCTTGCACCCGAAATGAAGGGCATGAGCCAGTATCTCATAAAGGATTTGGAATTCGCCTTCGAAGAGGGCTATGCCGAGGGCAAAAAGAACGCGGACAAAATTAAGGAATTATTGAAATAGTGGACTTATTTGATTTAAACGGCAACGAAGAGGGCGCAAAGCCCCTTGCCGAGCGCATGCGCGCGAACAACTTAAACGAATTTATCGGGCAGAAGCATATCGTTTCGGACGGCTCGCTTCTGCGCCGCGCGATTGCGACCGACAGACTCGGGAGCTGTATTTTCTGGGGACCTCCGGGCACGGGCAAGACGACGCTTGCGAATATCGTCGCCGCGACGACGCACGGCGATTTTATCAAGCTGAACGCCGTACAGTCGGGCGTTGCCGACGTCAAGCGCGCCGTCGAGACCGCGCGCTCGAATCTCAAAATGTACGGCAGGCGTACATACCTAATGCTCGACGAGTGTCACCGCTTCAACAAGACGCAGTCCGACTCCCTTCTGCCCGCAATCGAAGTTGGTATCTACTCCGTACACGCAAAATTACATCTATGTATCGCGTGATATACCTTTAAATATGTATAAATCGCTAAAAACCGTCAACAAGAAAACCGGTTTGACGATTGAAAATGAATTATTGGATTATTGTGCTATACCAAGAAGTATCTCTGAATTGAAAGATTTTTTAGGGTTAAAAGACAAAAAGATGGTACAAGGTAGATTTACTAAACCGTTATTGAAAGAAGGAAAATTGAAGTTTGTTTATCCTGAATCGCCAAAAAGCAATTTGCAAAGATACTTAAGGGCGGATATAGAGATTACGCCAGAAATGCAAGAATTGATTGACCAGCTCTCCAAGACTGAAAGGCATTTAGAGTTGGAAAAGATGACTTTGGAATTTTGTAAAGTACCGCGTTCCCTAGGAGAAATCAAGGAACACATTGGATTGGCGGGATATGATATTGTAAGAAAGAGGGCGGTTCAGCCGCTTATTGATCAAGGTAAAATAAAGTTAATTTATCCGCATAATCCGCTATATAAAATGCAAAAATACGTAGTGTCCGAGTCAAATGTTGATTATCCGGCTTTTACAGAAGAAGAGATATTGACGTACTGTGAGACACCGCGAAGCAAAAAGGAAATAGAAGATTATTTTGCTGTAGGGCAAGAGTTGCTTTACAAAGTATTGAATCCAATTATTGCTGAAGGTAAATTAGTTTACACAAAAAGCACAAGAATAGGAAATCATATTATACATAGGAAGTTAGTCAAAAATGGATGACTTGTTTACAAATTTGCATAATCATTTAAAGCCGTTGGCAGAAAAAATGCGTCCGACAAGTTTGGATGATTTTGTGGGGCAACGTCATATACTTGGTGAGGGTAAACTTCTTCGCCGTCTCATACAAGCCAAAAAAGTACCAAGCTGTATTTTTTATGGACCGCCAGGGACAGGGAAAACTACACTAGCGAGAATTATTGCTGAAAGTACAGATAGTAATTTTGTTATGCTAAATGCCATATCAAGTGGTGTTGCAGATGTAAAAGCTGTTATTGAAGAAGCTAAGAAGACCTTTCATATGTATGGAAGGAAGACTTATTTACTTTTAGATGAATGTCATAGATGGAGTAAAACTCAGAGTGACTCACTTTTAGCGGTACTAGAATCTGGTGAAATTGTCTTGATTGGTTCAACTACGGAATCTCCGAATTATAGTATGACACGCGCAATCGTAAGTCGGTGTACTTTGTTTGAGTTTAAGCAAGTTGGCAATGAAGATATTAAAAAAGCTTTGCGAAGAGCAATAGATGCTCCAAACGGATTAAAGGACTTTAATATCAAAATTGATGATGATGCCCTGACATATTTTGCAACTGCCTGTGGAGGAGATGTGCGTAGCGCATTGAACGGACTTGAGGTTGGGGCATTAACTACTCCAATAAGCAAAAGCGGTGAAATAGTTATTACGAAGGATATTGCAGCGGAATGTCTTCAGAAAAAAGCGCTAAGTTTGAATGAGGATTTGTTTTATCATATTTTGAGTGCATTCTGTAAGAGCTTACGAGGTAGTGATAAAACAGCAGCTTTGTATTATGCAAATCGATTGATTGAGGCTGGGTGTGAGCCACAACTTTTAGCAAGACGAACAATAGCTCATGCGAGTGAGGACTGTTGTTCAGCAAAGGCTTTAAATACGGCATGTAATGCACTTTTTGTGCTTAATAATCTTGGAATGCCAGAGGGTAATCTTGCTTTAACGCAAGCTATTATTGAAGTATGTGAAGCCCCTAAGACAAATCGCGTAGTTGTGGCAATGAATATGGCAATGGATGATGCTAAAAATCATCCTGATGACAATATTCCAGACTATTTAAGAAACCACACAGTGGCAAGTAAGAAATATAAGTATCCGCATGATTATGGTGGATATGTAGAGCAACAATATCTGCCTAATTCTTTGAAAGATAGAGATTATTTTCCAAAGGACAAAAAATGATTTTTAAAGAACAGGTCGTGAGGGCTGTTCTTTTTTATTTAAAATTTAGATTAGATTTTTGATTTACCAATCGTTGCTCTTTATAGGACGGCATTAAGCGATATTGTCCAAAGGAGAGTAGCCATATGAATAATGGACAACAAATGGAATCAAAAAAAGATCAGACTGAGAAAATTTTGAGATTATTGACTAAGCGCGGCTTTATAGGAGATGAGGATATCAATGACGAGAAAATTAGATCAGCACAGCGGGAAAGACAGAAAGTGGCATACCACAATACTGAATTGCTTTTGAAACAGTATAAAAATATTGCTTGGATGATTGAGTGTTTTCCGGATACCATAGCTGAAGAATTAGAGCAGCCATTCGAGAAAGTAGATGATGTTATAAATAGATTAGATATAGAAATGTCATTGGGCAATCGTAAAGTTGAAAATAGATTGGCAAGTATTAGAAAAACTCGATTAGTCTTGGATAGGATAAACGATGCCCTATCAGTATTAAAGAAGAAACCGGATGATGGTGAAAGATTGTATGATTTAATATATTTAACTTATATAGCTCCAGAGTCATTAAACCATAATGAGATGCTTTTTAGATTGAATTTATCATCTCGACACTATTATAGACTACGTGAACAAGCAATTTCAGTATTGTCGATTCGATTATGGTCTGCTCCCAATAAAGATGTTGATTTTTGGATGGACTTGCTATATGCGTTAGAATAAGAAAAAGAAAGCCATTACTTTAAGTGATGGCTTTCTTTTTTTCTAATAATCCTTGATATTTTTGTTAATAAGTGCTAAAATAATCTTGCGACGTCTTAAATAATAAACCTTAAATTTCCCCACTACAAGGGGGTAGTCTGTGTATTTTTACGTGGAAAGTTGTCAAACATTGGTAGTAATACTGGTTCCAAACTGCTTTCTACGGAAAAAGGTTTATTGGCGTCGCAACCATGGAACGGTATACTGCAGTGCCGTTCTTGCGAAAAGGACGGCATTTTTTATTTATATAAATTTCTGTCGTCGGTTCTGCCAAGTAAATAATCAATAGACACTTTAAAATATTCTGCCAGTGGTTTAAGATAATCAATGGATGGTAAACACCCCGTCCTAATCCATTCGTAAATTGAATTGTAAGCAAAAGGCATTTTGTTTGAAATAGCTGAGTATTTCTCGCCTCGTTCATTTGCTAATTCTTGTAACCTAATATGAAAGTTAGTGGGGTGTTCTGATTTATAAAATTCATTGTTGTCTGTTTCGCCTAATAAATAAGATAACGAAACATTAACCTTATCGGCAATTTTTATAAGAGATTTTAAACTTGGAATTATTCCATATTTTGTAGCTCGTATAATTACTGCTGGACTGACATCAACGAATTTTGGAAAATCTTTTTTGTCAAATTCTTGTTCATCGACAATTTGTTTGATTCTATTTTGAAATTTTTCTGAAACATTATTACTGTTTTCCGGATTCTTAGCCATAAACTTGCCTGAAACAATTTTATCAATTTAGTCAAAATATCATTCTGTTGACTAAAATTTATGATAAAGTAATTTTGTTCTCCATTTGGTCAATATTTTTCATTATTGACTACAAAATAATTGCTTATGAAATCTTGCGCATTTTTTGGACATAGAAATATGATAATGGAACAGTATAGAGAAAAACTGTTACATATCATTATAGACCTAATAGAGAATAAGGATGTTATCCAATTTTATTCTGGATTTCGCGGTGATTTTGACCTTTATTGTAGTTCATTGATATATGAATTGAAAGACAGATATCCGCATATTAAAAACACTATGGTGCTATCATATATTCCTGGATCAATGAATGAAAACGATGGAATTACTTTGCCAAAATATTTTGATGATAGTGTTTATTTGTTAGAGAGAAGTGTTCCCAAGCGGCTTGCTATCATCGAAACCAATAAATGTTTGGTTGATGCAGTCGATTTTATTGTTGCGGGAGTTATAACTCATTGCGGCGGTGCTTATATGGCTTGTGAATATGCTTACAAAAGAAAAAAGCCAATCATAAATGTGATTGACGGTTGGTTAATTTAAATAACTAAAATTAAAATGAAAAGAGGCGATAAATGAAAATTTTAACAAAAGAATTAAGAAATAACATTGATTTTCAAGAAATACAGTGTGCGTTGAATTCAGTGGAAAAGAGAACAATGCCCATATTTTTTTTGAATGGGGATGAAGGTATTGAAAATTCAGATATGAGGATTGTAAGAACCCAATTCAATATGTCTGATAAAGAAAATGAACTAAAATTTTTGATAATGCCAGCTACATTTACATTCTTTATGGGCTACGACGAAAATGCTTTTGAGAAGGAAATGCATTCGCCTGAAAATGATTTTTTGTCACAATATGTAAATAGATTAAGACTTATTCAGTATTTGCCAGAAGAAATATTAAGTAAGGTAAAAGATAAGCGACTACTTGCCATTGGCTATGCTGATCAAAAAGTTAAAAATGCCATTCAAAGTTATACGAAAATCAAAATTAATAATGCCTATAAAATATTGGAAAGAAGCCTACAAAGTTCATTAAAAGCTTCTGTTGGGTTAACAATTAAAAACCAGTTTGAAAAACACAGCTACATTTATTCAATAGAAGAGTTATTCGACGAGACATATATTACGAATGTATGTAAAAAAGGTAATGACCTTTATATTGAATTGGATGGAGAGAATACAATCGTTTTGTCGGAAGTTGAAACATTAGAAGAAGAAATTGATCCCCAAAATACTGAAATTTCGTTATTTGAATTATATAAAGTTAAACAAGACTATGAGTTGCACTTTTTGCTCAAGGTAATAGATGATAATTTGGCTGAAAGTTTTCATTATGTAACTTATAAGTTTAAAGATATGTATTTTCATTATATGAAGTAAGGATAAAAAATGAAGCAACTTGTGTTGCTCTGTTGGTATTGTTTCTAAAGGACACATTATGTTAAAAATAAAAAACGGTAAATTTTATGGGTCAAATTACTCTTTTTCTTTGCCAGAAGGGTTTTATTTAAATGTTAGTTCAGCTGTTAAGTTTGGTAGTAAAAGATTGGAATTAGCATCTATTGACGGGCTGATAATTATGATTTATTTTCACAATCATGGTTGTTGTGCGAAAAAAGAAACGCAAGAAATTATTGATGCCAACAGCAATTTGATTAAGATGGATGATTTCATTCCGATTAAACGAGGTGCCTGTGAGGGAATTGGGCTCTATTACAGAGATGAGGTTGCCAAAGTCGAGCATTATGAAGAAATGTATGACTTTAAAAAGAATAGATATGGAGAAACACAGATTGACATAGATATAAGTTTGTCTATATCCAAATATGGAAATATACAATCTATACGAGAAGCAATAGAATTGCCAACAATTAAGGCATTTTTAGAAAGTATAGAATATTTTTAAATTATAAAATTAGAGGTGTGGTGATTGTATAACATAAAACTTATTGTACACTGTAATAAATTTATTTTAAGCGTGTTAAACAATTTCCAAAATATTAATTTATATGGTAAAAAAACAAGACGATAAAATGGCACATATTTGGCAATAAGTTGGCAGAAAAAAGCGGATGACTTGCAAATGACAATGTGTTATTATGTTAGCGTCGAATAGTGAAGGCAGTTCAAAAAGCCGTTTGGACAAAATAGTTCAGACGGTTTTTTTGTTGCAAAAATTAAATAAGGAGGTAGTGCCTATGTTGAAACAGGAGAGAGGACGCAAAAGTATGTTGACGGTTTACTGGACGATTATTGCATTTGTGTCAGCAATGATAGTTGTTATGCAGCCAGTATTTGCTGCAGAATCTGAAACAATTTGGGACAGGTTTAGTGCAATTATGCGTGATTTTTACGGACAGATTGTGGCAATCAGTACAATCGTGGCAGTAACGATGGCGGCAGTTGCACTAATTGTACGACTTGTATCGCGCAACCAAAAAGCGGTAGATGAAGCAACAGCGTGGCTTAAACGCATTGTAATCACGTGGATAATTCTTAATTCGCTTGGTTTCATTGTTGCATACATTCAGCCGTTAATTATTGGCGGCAATTATGGTGGCTAATGGAAGACATTTATGTAACTCAAAAAAAATACCACATTATTTATGCTGATCCGCCATGGGCATATTTATGGGGTAAAGGGAAGGACGGCGGTCATTTCGCTCCAGAAAAACATTATCCTACTATGACAACGGAAGAGATTGGTAAATTGGATATTCGTCGAATCGCTGATAAAAATTGCGCGTTGTTTCTGTGGACAACGATGCCGTGTTTACCTGATGCGATAACTGTATTGAGAGCGTGGGGATTTAAATACAAAACCTGTGCATTTGTCTGGGTAAAAACTAAAAAGAACGGCGAGCCGCTTGCTGGTATGGGCAGTTATACGAAGTCCAATGCAGAGATTTGTTTACTTGCAATGCGCGGACATATTAAAAGCGTGGATAAAACGGTACGGCAAATCGTAATGCATCCACGTTTGGGACACTCCGTCAAGCCGCCCGTTATAAGAGATAGGATAGTGCAGTTATTTGGCGATTTGCCACGAATTGAATTGTTCGCAAGACAGAAGACGCAAGGATGGGATTGTTGGGGTAACGACAAAAATTTATTAGGAGGTGATTAAAATATGTTAGACTGGATATTTGATGGAATAGTCGGTTGGGTAAGTAGTGTCGTGACAAAACTTATGGACGCTGTTTCAGGTTTGTTTCTCGGAGCACTTGGCACGGATATGACCGCTATGGAAGAATATTTTCCGTTTGTATCTAAAGCGTTCACGATAATTCAGTTTACCGCGTGGACGCTTTTATTCTTGATAACAATCTGGAAAATGTTCCGAGCATTTGGCGGTCCTATAACGGAAGCAGAAAATCCGCTTACGCTTTTGATGCGTGCAGTTGTTTTTGCTTTGCTTATTGGTTTTGCAAAACCGGTGTTCTTATATGTATTAAAGATAGCGCGTGCGCCTTATACTGCGTTAATGGATGTAACGATGGGAGCGGAAGACTTTACTTTTGCGGGGATAGAATCGGTATTACGAAGCGGTCTTATTTCGGTCGCAGCTGGTACATCGATAGTCGGTTCATTGCTTGTAATAATTCTCATGATTGCATTAGGATGGAATTACTTCAAACTCTTGCTCGAGGTCGTTGAGCGGTATGTTGTTGTCGGTGTTCTTTGCTATACATCGCCTTTGGCTTATGCGTTGGGCGCATCTAAGGATACGAGTCAAGTCTTCAGGTCGTGGTGCCGAATGGTAGGTTCACAGTTATTGTTGCTTGTAATGAACGTTTGGTTCTTGCGAGCTTTTAACAGTTCAGTTGGACAATACTTGGGTTCCGGTGGAGCATTATCAAACGGACACGGCAGTGTGTTTTTATGGCTGTTTTGTGCATTAGCGTTTTTAAAGGTTGCTCAACGCTTTGACTCTTACCTTGCATCAATCGGCTTGAATGTAGCCCAAACGGGTTCTGGACTTGGAATGGAATTATTAGTGGCGTCTCGCGTCGTTATGGGCGGCTTGGGCGGTTTCCGCAGTGCAGGTAGTGTATTCCGTGGCGGTGGTGGCGGAGCAGGCGGCGTCGGTGGTATCGGAGGATTTACAAGTAAAATTATGGATAGATTTAAAGGTAACTCATACATTCGTGACGCAGTCGTGCAAGGCGGAGTTAGAATGGGCGCAGGCGGACCACTCGGGTTTATCGGAAGAGCATTCGGAGGTTTTGCCGCCAAAAACGGTGCAACACTCAATGGTGATTCTATTTCATCGGTAGCAAACAGAGCGCCAAATCAGTCTGGAGGAATCGCAGGAAATATCGCAGACCGAAGTTTGGGGAATTATCTTCCAAACTTAAAGGGTAAATCTTTAAGTGGTACGCAGATTACCGGCGGAAAAATAGCAACAACAGCAACAGGAGCCGACGGAAGAACGTCGTCAATAAGTTTATACAATGCAAGTCAGTTTGAGAAACCCAACTCGCCGCACTCAGTCGTAACGGCATCAGACGGAAGCCAGTGGTATCAAATGGCGAGCGGTAGCGGAGCAAGCGAATTCTTCGGAACTCCCAATTTTACGGGAGCTGCAAACGAAGCTGGGCAAGTTTCCGCAACGTTCCCGAGTGCTGAAGAAGGAACGAGCCTTCGAACTGTTGGGGACGGAGTTCTCGAAGCAAGCAGCTCTTCGGGTAACTCATTATGGTATAGCGGCGCATATTTCGACGAACCAGAAGCACCGCATACTGTAATGCAAGATTCGAACGGAGTTGACTGGTATGCGATGAATCCGAATGCAGAACCGCCTGCGTTTGAAGCTGGGGATGGCGCTGGCGAATACAATTGTGCGCAGTTTAAGCAATTTATGCCCGGCTATGAACAAGATATATCGTCGGTCAATTTCTCTGGCAGTCAGGAAGGGCATTTTGAAGTTCGACATGATGACGGTTCGGGAACGGCATTCTATGATGCAACACGTTACGAAACGCCTCGCGGCGACTACAATACATATGAAGATGCGAGAGGAAGTCAGTGGTACGCGGTTCACGGTGATCCTGCAGTAGAGCGCAGACCTGTGTATGAAGACGGAAAAGCCGTTTATGACGGTGAAAACGTAAGAACAGTGCAGACAGAAACAGTGCGCTACCGTGCAACACCTAACAAATTTGGCGAACCGCATAGCAGAAACAATAGCGAAAGCCATGCGCCGAAACGCAAATAGAAGGAGGTGTGAACAATGTCGGAACCTATGAAACAACAAGCGGGTGACGGGAAAGACAACTATGGCCAAGCGGCAAAGCAAATGGCGAACGCAGCTAAACAAGTGGGGAAGCAAACCGCACAAAAAGCGGCGGCAAAAGGAGTTGAAGCAACTGTTAACGCCGCAACCGCAACGGTGAAAGCCGGGGCAACAGCGGGTAAAGTAGCGGCAAATATAGCTGCCGGTACCGCGGCTGGCGGCCCTTGGGGAGCAATAATTTCCGCTGCATGGTCGATGCGGCATACGCTTTTTAAGGTGCTAATAAGCATCTGCTTGGTGGTCGTTTTCATTGTAGTAACGGTAATTTCGCTTCCTGCTATAATTTTTGATAGCATATTTGGGCTGTCGGATGATTACTCCGGCAGCTCTCTTAATGCTGCTTACTCGGATCTATCTACTAGCGTTAATCAAACGATTGTCGAAGGACATCAATATGCGCTCGATAAGGTTAATTCAATAATCGAAGAAGGTGGATATGACTACGGAAGGTCTATGGATGCACTCGAAGATAATTCTAATGCCGATTACGACGTATGTTATGCGTTGGCCGTATATTCGGCATCGATGCAACAGATCGGTGTTAGCGCAGACAATATGGTCTATAAAATGCGAAGCGTAATAGATCAGATGTTTGTCGTTACATATGAGGTATTACAGGTCGAAATCCCGATTATATCCGATTTATTGGAGATTATCGGGACTGAACTTATAAGTTTTGTCAAATGTGTTATTCAGCCTTTTGATAACAGCTTTTTCCTTAGTGCGTTTGGCGTTGATGTCAATGCCAAGTACGGAGAATTTGATATTACCTACGGTGAGGCGATTGATTTTATGACGCAGTCGCTTAAACTTACGCTTGAAGGAGAGGCCGATTATTATAAACTGGAGGGAACGTAATGGACGAAAAAGAAACAGAAAATATATATGCAATCCCCGCAAACTATACGGATTCGGGAAAAATACTTGGCGGAATGTTATCGCTGAGAAACGTATTTGAAGCACTTGTGTTGGTGCTCATTTTTGGTTTTATAGAACTGAAACTGATACCGATGCAGGACACGGTGCGCATTGTAATAATGGTTGTAACACTGTTACCGATTGCACTTGTTGCTCTTATGGGCATAGACGGAGAATCGTTATTTCAGTACATAGGTCACGTATTCAAATTTGTGAGGCATCGCAGACGTTTACACTTTAAGAAGATAGGAGGCAATCGTGAAGTTAAAAGGTAAATCAATTCAGGAATTCATTCCTATACGGCGTATCAATCACGGTATCATTGAAACAACGGATAACCGTTATGTCAAGATACTTGAAATTGAGCCCATCAATTTTATGCTGCGTTCTGCAGAAGAACAGTCCGGAATCATCTCGACGTTTGCGAGCTGGTTAAAGATTTCGCCGATCAAAATGCAGTTCAAAAGTATCACCCGAAGAGCGGATTCGGATAAACATATTGCTTTGCTAAAAGAAGATATCGAACGTGAAGACAACGAACGGTGCAAAACTCTTGGCGAAGGATATATACAGCTAATAAAAGACGTTGGGAACAGAGAAGCGCTTACAAGGCGCTTCTTTTTAATATTCCAGTATGATTCGCAAAGTGCGCTCGGCGAAGAAATTGGAAAGATTTACGGTGCCTTGCAGACGGTAGAACAAAATGCACGTGCATATTTTACTCTGTGCGGCAACTCGATTTTGCAACCGCATGACGCAGACGAGGCGGTATCCGAAATACTCTATATGTTCTTCAATCATCGGTCTTGCGTCGATGAACCTTTTTCTACGAGAGTGGATAGGGTTGTATTCGATACGATGATGAGTGAAGGAAAAATACTCGGTAAAGATCTCGTACCCGAAATTCCGGTGACAAACTTTATTGCGCCGAGGGGATTGGACTTATCGCACATTGCCTATGTGGTTATGGACGGAAGATACTATTCGTTCCTGTACATAAAGGGTGACGGTTATCCAAGTAAGGTTCGAGCGGGCTGGATGTCAATGCTCGTAAATGCCGGAGAAGGCATAGACGTTGACGTTTTTCTTACCCGTGAAAACCGTGGAAAAACAATAGACAAAGTTGCGCAAAGAATTCGATTGAACCGTACAAAGCTCAAGGGAACGCAGGATACAAGCAGCAACTTCGAGGAGCTAACGAACTCGATTCAGGCGGGCTATTACATTAAAAACGGCATTGCGAACAACAATGAGGATCTGTTCTATATGTCCATTTTCATATCGGTATCCGCTAAGACTTATGATGAGCTGGTATGGCGCAGACAGCAAATTACCGACTTTCTGAAGTCTATGGATATCTACGTTTCGGACTGCCGGTTCAGGCAAGAACAGGCTTTGAAATCGGTAATGCCGTTTGCACAAATCGAACAGACGCTTGAGAGGAAGTCAAGGAGAAATGTTCTCACGGGTGGGGCAGCATCAACTTATATGTTTACGAGCTTCGAGATGTCGGACGATTCGGGCGTGTTGCTCGGCGTCAATCAGCACAATAATTCACTATGCATCGTAGACTTGTTCAACACGAAAAAGAATAAGAATGCGAACCTTAATCTTATAGGGACAAGCGGCGCAGGCAAGACCTTCACGTTGCAGCTTTTAGCACTGCGAATGCGTATGCGCGGGATACAGTGTTTTACGATTGCTCCGATAAAAGGACACGAATTCAGAAGAGCCTGTAATCGTATCGGTGGCAGCTTTATCAGCCTTGCTCCCGGTTCGCCGCACAGCATAAATATAATGGAAATCAGGCATACGATAACGCCTGAAATGCAGTTGATTGACGAAATTGATTATTCTGAAAACGAGTCACTTCTGGCGCGTAAAATCCAGCAGTTGATGATATTTTTTTCGCTACTAATGCCTGATATGTCCTACGAAGAAGAACAAATTTTAGACGAAGCTTTAATAAAAACTTATGAGGATTTTGGTATTACTCACGATAACTCGTCGCTCTATGAAGATGTTTCTGCAACCCTGCCGAAGATGAAAGTTATGCCAATACTCGGCGACTTGCAAAAGCGTCTTAAGGACAACAATGCAGCTTATCGAATTGGCGTAATATTGAGCCGTTTTGTCAGCGGTTCGGCGCAGTCGTTCAACAAACAAACGAATGTAGACTTATCGAACAAATACATTGTTCTTGATTTGTCTGAACTAAAAGGTAAGCTCTTGCCAGTTGGAATGATGATTGCGCTCGACTATGTTTGGGACAATATCAAGTCTGACAGGACTCAAAAGAAGGCGGTCTTGATTGATGAAATATGGCAGCTTGTAGGCGCGTCATCCAACAAAATGGCGGCAGATTTTTGCTTGACTATCTTCAAAACCATACGTGGATTCGGCGGTGCTGCTATTTCTGCAACTCAGGATTTGTCGGATTTTTTCGGTTTAGACGACGGCAAATACGGACGTGCTATCATCAATAACAGCCAGAATAAAATTATTCTTAATCTCGAACCGGATGAAGCAAAGTATGTTCAGGACATACTCAAATTAACCAAAACTGAAATCCAAGCGGTAATGCGTTTTGAACGCGGCGAGGCACTTATTTGTGCGAACAATAACAAGGTCCCTGTGGTAATTAAGGCGTCAAAAACGGAGAAAGATATGATTACAACCGACCGTGCGGAGCTTGAGAATCTACTCCGCGAGAAACAGAAAATACAAAGTGAGGGCGATGAAAGCGGATAAAAAGCGAGAGCAAAGGAGGTGAAAACATGCTTTTACAAGACGAAATACACGTTGTAAAATGGCTATCACAGTACGGCGCATTGCCAAAATCACAGATTATGCGAATGCTACAAAAGCCAAAAAATACTGCAGAAAAGATATTAAAAAATTTAAAACGAGAGGCAATGATAGCTGATGTCAGCGGTGGATATTATCTTGGGTTAGATTCGTTGTGCCGTCCTGACCAGCGGACGATTATGGCTGTTTGGGTACTGCTGAAATTTATAGAATTAGTAGATCCGATGGCACATTATTCGGCGGTATATCCGTCACAACTGTTCTTTCTCAAAGAGAACAATGGTTATGAAATTGTCGTTTTGTACGAAGGTGAGGAGAATCTTTTGAGACTTTTACAACCATCGGAAGACTTAAAATATATCATTGTTCTTCCCGTTATTTCAATGGTAGAGCAGCTTAAATTGCCCAAGGCTCCGTGCATTTTTGCGACCGTTGACTATCGTGGAAACGATGAACCCGAAGTAACATTTTATTCTCAGGAGGATATAAATCATGCAAAAAAGTAACCAATTTATCAAGGTGTTAAATCAGCTTGATGCTAAACTTAATCACGCAAAAACACAGCTTGATGACATGCGCTTTTTCTATGAAAGGGGGCACTTAGAGTATGCGTGCGATAAAGCATTTGATATGGAAGAGACGGTTGAAAAGGCGACATTGCTTGCTCGTGCGTTGCCTGCATATACTGGCTATCCCAACGCCCCGCATAGGGTTGAAGATATTATTAAAAGTACGGTTCTGGTTGAAATCGGTTTTACAGAGCAGGGCTGGTTTTCGGTAAGAATTCCGCTTTTACTGCCTAAGAAAGAAACGGGCAGTACGGATTATATTCGTAGCTTTCTTTATCCGGCAATGCGCGATTTCTTCAAAGAAAAACAACCCATCAGATATACAGATTGTGTAGTCATTTACAGGCACGTTTATGACCGTCAAAGACCGGAACGGCAATACAGGGATCACGATAATTTTGAAATCAACTTTGTAACCGACACGGTTGCGATGTATGTTTTGCCCGATGACAATCCCACGGTATGTACGCATTATTACTGCAGTGCCAAAAGTTCGCTTGAACGCACGGAGGTTTACATAGTACCCAAGGCGGATTTTAAGCAGTGGCTGGATATGGAACCGAACATGCCCGATAAGGGCGTTTTGCTCTATGAAAATAAGCCTTAAATCGCAAAAAAAGAGGGGTAAAAATGAAGTTCTGGCTTTGTCAAAAATTACCCCTGTTTTTTTCGCTCTCTATAGAGGGGCATTTTTTTGAAAAATTTGCGCCAATGAGAGCAGTCTGTTGGCGCAAAAATTCTCACAACACTTTGCGAGGTGAAATATGATTTCTTTCCGCACGGGCAGTCATCTGCACCGTCTCATAACACTGCTATCGGCAGCTGGAGAATTTCCGACGCAATCACTTTATTTGCTTGGTAATGAGAAAGAAGTTAAAGAGTTGGTTGCGAAACTTAAACAGCCTCAAACCATACGCAATTCGAAAACGGGTGAAAGCATTTCTTTTGTCAAAGTTGTAAACGTCTCGGGCAACGGACAACGCAAAACACTTAGGTTGTACAAAAATGCTGTTCCGATACTGAAATGGATAGATGCAGAAGATTACTATATGAGTTCATTTCGGTCTCACAAATTTTCAGGTGATGAAGAGCATATTGAGCGTAACCATCGAGTGGCTGAAACACTCGCTATGTTTATGGGCGCAGGCTTTGAATTCAGGAAAAACAAACTTCCGATTTTGCAGAACGTTGAAATAAGAAAGAAGCAATTTGTTCGTCCGTGTTTTTATACGTCGCGTTGCCTAAAACAAATCGGGATTACAGAAGCAAACAAAACTAAATTTACGAGAATAGTCGGCGCAGTCCTTGCAGGCAATGATTGCTATGCAGTGTACAATACTAGGAATGCTGTTATGAAGTGGTGTGGCAACGGCGAGAGTAAGACGCAGTATGGACTTGATGAAGTTATGAGGTTGAATACTGAAATTAGTAGGGTGGGCTCGGCGATACTTTTTGGGGCATCATATAAGATCGCCATTGCAACACTTGAAGAAACAGCTCGCAACCAAAAACTTCAATTAAGATTCGATGCGATATACAACTGTATTCACTTCATTCCTTTAAACAAAATCGGTATGAGACAGCTTTGCTTGCTTGCCATTCCAAACTGGAAAGAGCAACTGTTGGATTTATTGTTTGAAGATGAGCAGCGCTCTTACGGGCTCGGTACGTTTGATTATGACGCATACGTTGATGGAGTTTATGTGTTGTCGCATCTGGATAGTGATCTTGGGAAACTCAGACGCTTCAAGGAAGCAATAGAAGAGGCAATAACAAAACATAGGGGAACCGCAGAGCAATACGAGGTTCTGTGCTTTGAAGACCAAGCCGCTTTTCTAAAAAAGTACCTGAGTGGTCTTGCTAAGATTCGGGTACTTAAACGGGAGGACGTAGAAGCTGTACTAAATCTGAAAAGGAGGGATATTTTTGAAGAAGATTAAAATCAACAAACGAACAATCATCATAATCCTTTCTGTAATACTGGGATTGCTCGCGCTGCTATATCTGTGCGGTGCGCTGAGTCAGTTATACAGAAACTATGCAGATTGGAACAGTGCGGGCGGAGTTGTCGGCGGGACGGTGGTTGAACCGGTAAACTGGAATCCGTTCGTGTGCATCGGGAAGGCTTTCTCTCCGGATGGGCTAAAAGGATTGTTCTCAATAGCGCTTGTCGGCGGACTGATTTTTGCTCTCGTAAAATTGCATGATAGGTTCGATAGCAAGGACACAGATCCGCGAGGATTTGCCAAAAGTAAATCGGGCGCATACGGCACCGCATCGTGGATGACCAAGCAAGAAATTAAAGAGAACCTTGAAGTCGCAGCAATAGAAGACGCTGAAGGAGTAATTCTTGGTGAGCTTGAGGGTAAGGCTGTATGTATGCCCAAGGATACCAAACTCAACCGACACATAGCAGTCTTCGGTGCATCAGGTACAATGAAGTCCAGAGCGGTAATGCGAAACGCATTGTTCCAAGCTTTGAAGAAGAATGAGTCTGTGGTGATAACTGATCCGAAAGGTGAGTTATACGGAGATACTGCAGAGCTGTATAAGCAAAATGGGTATGAAGTAAAAGTATTTAACCTTGTTAATCCGGAACATAGTGACTCGTGGAACTGTATGTCGGACTTAGGCGGTGATACGCTAATGGCGCAAGTGCTGACCAACGTCATAATCGGGAATACCAGCTCAGGGAAGGGCGATCATTTCTGGGACAATGGTGAAGCCAATCTTTTGAAAGCATTGGTTTTACTCATCGACCAAGATAGGACGCGTGGCGTAGAACTCAAACATCTTCCTGCAGTCTATCAATTATTGACGCAAAATGGGGAACGCCAGCTCACGAGTCTTTTTGAGAAATTGCCGATTAATCATCCAGCGCGTGCACCATTTAATCTATTTTTGCAGTCCAGCGACACTGTGCGTTCCGGTATAGTTTTGGGACTCGGTACGAGATTGCAAGTTTTGCAAAACAAAGCGGTGCAGGCAATCACGAGCAGTTCCGATATAGACTTGACGGCTCCCGCAAAACATAAATGTGCTTATTACATAATTCTGAGCGACCAGGACACGACGATGTCATTCTTATCCTCGCTGTTCTTTTCGTTCTTATTCATAAAGTTGACTCGGTGTGCCGACTCGAGGGAGAACAGGCGTTGCGATGTTCCCGTAAATCTAATACTCGACGAATTCAATAACGTTGGCAGAATTGGCGGAGCTGAAGACGGCTCTGACTTTGCTCGTTCACTCAGTGTGTGCCGGTCAAGAGATATTAGGGTTACGCTTGTCGTGCAGAGTCTTGGACAATTGCAGAATCGGTATCCGAACAATCTCTGGGCCGAAATAGTTGGCAACTGCGATATACAACTGATGTTGGGCTGTACCGATGATGTCACTGCAGAATATTTTTCAGCCCGAAGCGGGGAAATGAGCATTCAGGTAGATTCGACGATGACGATGCGCAAAACGATTGCAATCGCTCAGATGATTCCCGAATACCGACATAACGAAGGACAAGGACGGAGAAAACTCTTGACACCCGATGAGGTGCTCAGATTACCGAATGAAGAGTTACTTTGTATAATTCGCGGGTGTAATATTCTCAAGCTTAATAAACTCGATTATACGAAACATCCTATATCGAAGTTGATAAGTAAAATATCAGTATTCGACTATAACCCGAGGGCATCTCCAGATAAACAACCGATAATGGAGGTTGTTCCTAAAACAGTTCCTGTTACTGAAACTAAACCAGAATCAGAACCTGAAACTGAAACAGTTCTGGCGTCGTTACCTGAACAAATCGCACCGGAAGAAGTTAAGCCGAAGAAATTGAAAAAACTTTACTCTTCGGCAACCCCGCCAAGCGATTTTTAACTTGGCAGTTTCTAAATCAGTATTACGCCCATCTTTGCTTATGGGCGTTTTATTATAAAAAAAATTTTTAAATTTAAAGGAGAACTTTATTATGGCAAACAAAACTAAAAAAGAAAAGAACAACGAAATCGAACCCCAGACCGAAATTGAAATTGCAGCAATGCAGGAAGAGAGTGCAGCGGCGGAGGCGGAAAATTTGACTCCTAATACCGAAATGGACTTATGTGCGGAAACGGGAATGCCCGTAGCAAATCCGGATATCGCATCCGAACCGGAAGAGGCGACGGTAAAGAAACCCGCCAAGCGCAAGAAGAAAAGCGATGCACAGAATGAGTCTACCGAAGAGTCGGTCGCAATGCCCAAGAAAAAACCCGAAAAGAAACGCGCTTCCGTAAAACCGATTCAGGTAATATCCATCGACGAACAGCGCAGCGTAGAAACGGAGGCGGATAAGGAAAAGAATGACTTGATTGACCTTATGGAATCTCTGCGCGTCGGCAAAGTTCTTGCGGGAACCATTCAGGGCGTGGAACGTTCGTCCGACAATCATTCTATGGCAGTCATATATCACGGTGCATTCAAAATCGTTATCCCTGCGGAAGAGGCGGTAATTCCTCCCGACGACTACCGAGACCAGAATCCCGCCGACGTTTTGCATTATCTGCTGACCAAACGTCTCGGTGCCGAAGTAGACTTCATTGTCAAGGGCATCGATAAGGACGCTAACGTCGCGGTGGCAAGCCGCTTGGACGCAATGAAATCCAAGCGTAAGCAGTATTATTTCGGTACCGACAGGGAAGGCAACAATCTTCTGTATTCCGGTCAGTGCGCCGAGGCACGTGTCGTATCGGTTATACGCGCCGGCATTTTCGTGGACATCTTCGGTTTGGAAGTTTATATCCCGCTCCGCGAGCTGAGCTATCAGCGCATTATGAATGCTGCAGAGTACTTCAGACCGGGACAGAGAATTCTCGTAAAGATTTTGGAACTCGACAGAACCGACAAGAACAATATTAAGGTTACGGCATCGGTCAAGCAGTCAGCAGAGAATCCGTATGAGAAAGCGCTTCGCCGTTACGTTGTGGATAACCGCTATGTTGGCACGGTAAGTATGGTTGATACTAACGGGGTATTCGTCGCTCTCGACGGAGGCGTCGATTGTCTGTGCAGTTATCCCAAGCGCGGCAGACCGCCCAGAGGTGCGAGAGTAACAGTTCGTATTCTCGGTATCAGTCACGAAACGAACCGTATTTGGGGTGCGATTACTCACATAGCAACGCCCAATTAAAAATCAAGGAGGGTACTAAATGAAAGTAAAAACAAAGAAAAATCTTGTAATCGGGATGATGATTGTGCTTGCCTCGCTGTTATGCAGCGGGGTGGGTATATTGTGCGTTAATCGTACTACAGCACATGCTGCAAGTAATACGGGCATTCAAACGTTTACGGGCACCGAATATAATAATCATTATGTTTCATCAACATTGTTTAATCCTAAACCCGAACCAACAGATTATAGCGAAACAATTTCACGGAATACAGGTATTAAAATCTATGGGACGACCAACAACGGAAGTTCTTTGTCTACAAACTATCTCAAATCTGACAGTTCTACAATCTGTGTAGATTTCACAAACGCCGCTGATTTATATTTTCCGTCAGACAAATTTATGACGTATTACGACAAAAACTATTCGTTTCAGATTTTAAGTGGTAGCACAGTAAAATGGCAAGCCACTTATACAGGCTCTTCGTATAGTCAGGTTACGGGCAAAGATGAAAACGGCAACGATGTTACGACAACTTACTATACAAAGATTCTCGATATCAACGGTCGCTCAACAACGACGACAAGCACGGATAGCTCATTAAGGCTTTTCGACCCTGCCGAGTTTGGATCAAACATTGTTTCGTTGAATGATGGTACTTATACTATTAAAATCAGCCGTTCGTATTTTTGGAGTAAAAAAGTGGGTTCGAGTTTTATTATCTTTCCAAATGTTCGCTACGACTCCACTTCTACTTTGACGGGAACGCTCAATGTTGATACAACTTCGCCGACACTTACTATGCGCGGCTATTCAAGCGGAAGTACGATTGCAAACGGCGCCTACAAGAATGAGCGCGTGACCTTTATGGCGTCCGACAGGAACCATAACAGGCTGTATTACAAGACGCCTACAAGCAGCAATTATAGTTACACGACGGGTAACACCTATACGAGCGGAACGACGAACGGTTGGTACTACGTTTATGCGGAAGATACTATGGGACATAGAAGCCCCGAATACTCGTTCTACTATGACAACACCGCGCCTACGGGCAGAGTGTACTCAAACGGAACGAGCATAGCAAGCGGCGCATATATCTCGAAAGCGTTTTCGTATTCTGCAACTGACAACGGCAGCGGCGTAACAAGCATTTATTATAAAACGCCTGTTAGCGGAACATATCAGCCATATTCTTCGGGAACGGTTATTCCTGCGAACGCAGGCGACGGTTGGTACTATTTCTACTCGGTTGACCGCTGCGGCAATCAGTCCGCGACAACAAGCGTTTATCTCGAAACGCAAGCCCCGCTCGTGGAAATTTACCGTAACGACGAACTTGTATATAGCAAGACGGTTACTGGCGCGGGAACGTTCGATACCGACATTTATCTGAACCCTAACGACAAGTTGAGAATATCGTGCGACACGTCTTCGGGCAAGGTAACGAGCAATTACGCACTCGACACGAATATCACGATAGGCAGCTCATATTCAGGCAGTAATTACACGATTACGCTCACGAGCGCAACGGGAATTACGAGCAACTTTAACTACCATATTGTGAGAAACAAACCCACGATTACGATTGACGGCAACACCTATTCGTCGGGCAGCACGCTGCATTTTAACTCGGATAAGCCCGTCCGTTTCAACGACGATTCCGTTATCACGAACAGCGGCAATACGGGCGCAATGGTAAGCTCAGAGGGCAACGTCAATCTGAACGAACACATTACCTATTCAAGCGGCAGCGGTAAGACCTTGACTACGGCAAGCGGCACGGAAACAAAATATATTCTCACGCTCAACGACAGAGCGGGAAATGAAAGCCGTTTTACCGTGTTTATCGACAAGCTCGCACCTGTCGGCGTATGGAAAGCGAACGGTGCAACGTTACCCAACGGTGGTTACACGAATAAGCCCCTTTCGTTCAATATTACCGAAGCGGGAGTAACGGCTACATACTCTTATAACGGCGGCGAATATGCCGCATATACGAGCGGAAAGACCTTGACGGCAGACGGGACCTATCACGTCGTATTGACTGACCTTGCTGGCAATAAAAGCACGTTTACCGCTTATATCGACACGGTTGCGCCTACGGGACAAATCTATGCGAACAATCAGCCCGTACAGAGCGGAACTATCACGAACAAAAGCGTGTTCTTCTCGTGGGACGGCGACATTACCGCAACCGTAAACGGTATGCCTTACACGAAAAACAGCGTACTTTCCGAAGATTCAGCATATCACTTTATCCTTACTGATTTGGCAAACAACTCTACGGAATACGTCATCACGATTGATACTGTAGCCCCGACTCACAATGCGGACAAGCTTAATAATTCACAGCAACTTATTTCCAAATGGTATGTTGCTACAATCGGAGATAAGCAGTATTCGTTTGCAACCTACGCCGAAGCGTTGGCTTTCGCCAGCAATAATGAGTTTAACCAAAACGTAACGGTGCTTACATTGAACGACATTTCAGACTTTAAACAACATCACCTTATAGCGAATGGCGATGAAGTGCGGACGGGTGAATATTGGCTATATAAATCAAAAGCAAACCCAGACAGTCTTTTATATTACTTTGACCGCAACGGCTTAAATGAAGTGGTGGAGCATTATGCAAAGACGAACGTATCAGAAGTCAATTACTTTGTGCTTGACGATGACAACTTGTACGGCGAAGTTTCGGGAAGCATGAGCGACAACTTGTTTACTGCGCCGAACGGAACAAAAGCGCCGCTCTTGAACGGCTTTGTGTTCGATAAAGCAGACGGTTCTGAACTGTTTGCGGAACTTGTTGGCGGCAACGGTACGAGTATAAAAATCGAATACGGCATAGCCTTCGATAAGCAGATAAGCGTAGGTGGGTTATATAAATTGATTGAATTTGACGATGCGAAAAATCAAACGGTATTCTACGGCTTTATTGATGTACTTGCGCCCGAAATCAAAGCAGAAGTAACGGTAATAGGCGAAGATATGCCTACAGAAATGACGGTAACGCAAGATGGACTTTCGGGTATTGCAGCGTACTACTACAAACGCTTTGCAGTAACGGAAATTTCGGACGCCGATACTTGGGTGGTGCTTATGGTAGAAAACGGAGGCCGGGTTGAACGCTATACCTACGGCGACAGATTGCCCTGCTTGGAAGTCGGTGGGGAATATTTGCTTACGATTTACGACAGGCTCGGCAATGGGTATTCGTTTACAGTATTCATTATCGGCAATCCTGCAAATATCGTATTTAACAACAACGGAGACGATACGGCATTCGATATTACCATAACGCTCGAACAGAAATTTGATACGGTTGTTTCGCTTGAAATTAAGAGAAACGGCGAAATGCTTAACGGCGTTACGACGGACAAATTTCAGTATTTGTTTGACCGCACCGGCGTTTATACCGTAATTCTGCGCGACAACTTCGGGCGGGTAATTGAAAAGGAATATACGTTCAACAAGGCTTTACCTATCGGAACGCTCGACGGCGTTGAAAGCGACGGCAAGACTAAAACGGACGTAACATTTACTTATGATAATTCTAAATATAGCGTAGCCGTTACAAAAGACGGCAA
Source organism: uncultured Christensenella sp. (assembly GCA_910578195.1). Lineage (GTDB taxonomy): Bacteria > Bacillota > Clostridia > Christensenellales > Borkfalkiaceae > Coproplasma. Next base: position 201,773 of record CAJTOY010000003.1, read on the forward strand.
AGCGGTAGAAACAGAAAATAGCGGCAAACTTGTATTTATGGCTAACGATAAAAACAGCGGAAGTTATGATATTCGCTTAACGAGAATTACGGACGAGGAAAACTTCACAGACTACACATTCGTTATTAATACGCTTGCGCCCGATTTCAGTATGAGCGTTGCTGATAAAGCGACAACTAATAAGAACGTAACCATAACTTGGACGGCGACGGACATTGTATCCGTAACCTATTCCTTGAACGGTGGTGAAGCGGTAGAGATTGAGAACGGCGCGGTGCTTACTGCCGAAGGCAATTATACCGTAACGGCAACCAACGACTTGGGAACGGTAAGTGTAAAGACTTTTACTATCGACAGGACGCTTGACTATGATGTGATTATCAATGACGCTGAAACTTTTGGCGTTGATACGACTAATAGCAATGTAACAGTGATCAATAATGAGCCGTTGTATGTGAGTGTAAGTAAGAATGGCGCGCCGTTTGAGTTTATATTCGGACAGGTGCTTTCAGGAGAAGGGTTATATATTTTCCGCATCTCTGACGATTATAACAATTCGACTTCGTTCACTATTGTTATTGACAAATCGGTGGACGTAGAAGCCAACGTGGGCAACGGCGTGATTTCAAACGAAGATGTAATTATTAGCGCAGGCGAAAAAGTAAACCTTATCGCAACAAAAGATGGCATAGAATATTCTTATGCGCTTGGTACAGCTATCACAGACGAAGGTTTCTATAAGTTTACAGTTTACGATTCTTTCGGTAATGAAAAATCGCTTTCTTTCCAAATCGTAAAGGGAACGAAAACAAAGCTCGACTATACGCTTAGCGACAGCGTGGAAATTGTATCCATTGATCGCGACGGTGAAGCGGTTTTGGCGGACGGAAACAGGCTGAACTTTACCATCGACGGAACTTATACCGTAGTGTGTAAGTCCGAAGGCAAAGAATATACCTTTATGCTTTCACTTGATACTACCGCACCGACTATAAGTCTGAACGGAATTGAGGATGGCGGTAAGGGTAACGTAACAGTTACAATTACTGATTTATCCGAAGCTGGAACGGTGGAAATATACAAGGACGGCGAGAAAATCGAATACGAACTTGGTAGCGAAATTAAAGAATACGGAAGCTATGAAGTTCGTGTATGCGATGAACTCGGCAACGAGAGAACGTATAGTTTTGTTTTAAGTTATAAGATGAGTGGGGGAATAATTGCTCTTATTACAATGTGTTGCATGGCAGCAGTAGGTGTAGGTTTATTTTTCTTCATTAAAAAATACAAAAGACACTAAAATATTAAAATTTGACTTAAGATGAAGAAGCATCCCGAACTTCGGGATGCTTCTTATTAATTTTATAAATAGGAGATTTTTTATGAAACTGAAAATGAAATTATATTTAATATTACCCACATTAATTTGTTTGATGATTTTATGTGGGATAATAGGTTTTATGTCAGTAAAACCTTTGTATGCATCGGCGGCGAGTATTGCAAGCGTACAAACGTTTATGGGAATGGAAAACACGAAGCACGATATATTCGATTCAGCGTTTGACGAAAATCCGATTAAGCCGTATTCCGAAAGTAAGCAGTTTACTACTGGGATACAGTTTTATTGTTCGGAGAATACAGGAACTAAGGCAACCACGAACATAATTAAACTGAATGCTAATTCCATAAACATAGACTTCACAAATGCACAGACTTTATATCGTCCGTCTATATCGCACTTATACTTGGAAACAGGTTACACATTCAGTATTATGAATAGTTCCAACAGAAGTGTATGGTCAGCAAGTATGAATGGACGAATTGAATACGATATGTACACAGGCGAAGAAACATATTGCAAAGATATAAACATAAACGGCTCGTATAAAAGTTCGCAAAGTCAAGACTTCGGCACATTGCATTTTTTACCGTCCGAATTTGGCAATCAGCGTGTGTACTTGGACGACGGCTCATACACAATCAAAATATCTCGTTCTTACGAATGGACCGATATGGATATGTATTGCGGTAACTCGATGATGTTCGCCACGTCGAATATGACAGGTTCACTTACCATTGATAAAGGCAAAGTTACTATGGCAATGAAAGGCGTAACGAGCAATAATGATATAGTGAACGGCTCATATACAAAAGAGCGCGTTACCGTAACTGCAAATGGCGATTCTTTTTCCAAACTGTATTATAAAACGCCGTCAAGCAGTTCTTATACGTCAACGTCAAACCGCACTTATACTATCCCTACAACGAACGGCTGGTATTATTTTTACGCTGAAAACGCTTTCGGAACGACAACCGATACGCTCTCATTTTATTACGACAGCGTTGCCCCGACAGGCACAATCCGTTCCAACGGTTCAGTCGTATCGAGCGGCGGTTATGTAGGCAAGAGTTTTTCGTATTCGGCAACCGATAGCGGCAGTGGCTTATCAAAACTATATTACAAAACACCCGTGAGCGGTGTTTACTCGGAATACAATTCGGGAACGATAATTCCCGCAAATTCTGACGAAGGTTGGTATTACTTTTACGCCGTAGACCGCAGCGGAAATCAATCCGCAACAGCATCGGTCTATCTTGAAAATACCGCCCCGCACATTGAAATCTTCCGCAACGATAAACTTGCGTTCAGTAAGGATTTAAGCGTATCGGAAAATATTGATACCGATATATATTTGAATCCAAACGACCGAATTAAAGTAACCTGCGATACTTCTTCCGGCAGAGCGACTTGCAACTATACGCTTAATACAAATACAACGATAGGCAGCGCATATACGGATAGACACTACACAATTACGGTTACGAGCGCAACGGGAATTGTCGGCAATTTTACTTATCATATCGTGCGAAGTAAACCTATCATTATGATTGACGGTAACGGTTACACGAGCGGTTCGACGCTTTACTTTAACTCGGATCAATCCGTATCGTTCATGGACGACACTATCATAGATGACAGTAAAGATACGGGAGCAACCGTGCAATGGAACGGCAATTCGGAATTCTTTTCGTATAAAAGCGGCAACGGTAAAACACTTACAACCGCAAACGGAACGGAAACAAGGTACAACCTGACCTTGAACGACAGAGCCGGTAACGAAAGTACATTTACGGTCTACATAGACAAACTCGCGCCCACAGGTAATTGGAAAAGCGACGGAACGAATTTACCGAACGGTGGATATACGAATAAATCGCTCTCTTTCCACTTTACCGAAACGGGAACGACCGCAACGTATTCTCACAACGGTGGCGAATATAACACTTACGCAAGCGGCAGAACCTTAACGGCAGACGGAACTTACACCGTGATATTGACTGATCGTGCAAACAATAAAAGCACGTTCACGGCACATATTGATACCATTCCGCCGACAGGTCAAATGTACGCTAACTATGCCCCTATCGGGAGCGGGACGATTACGAACGGAAAAGTTTACTTTACTTGGGACGGAAATCTTACAGCGACCGTAAACGGTTCTTCTTATACGAAAAATACCGTGCTTTCCGAAGACGGAACATATACATTCAGATTGACCGATTCCGCTCAAAACACGGCAACATATAGCGTAACGATTGACACGATAGCACCGACATATAATGCGGATAAATTGCAGTCGCAACCGAAAATGATTACGAGGTGGTATGTCGTAAAATTTGACGGAAAGAACTATTCTTTCGCCGATTACAACGAAGCGCTTGCTTTCGCTTTTGATAAGGAGTTCAAAGCGAATGTAACCGTTCTTTCACTCGATAGATTAGAAGACTTTAATCAACACCACCTTGTCGTAGGCGGCGACGAAGTTCGCACGGGAACATATTGGCTTTACAAATCTCAAACCAACCCCGACAGCAGACTATACTATTTTAACCGCGACGGCTTAAATAATGTCATTGCTTATTATGCAAAGAACAGCGTTTCAACCGTGAACTATTTTACGCTTGACGGCGACAATGTTTACGGCGATCCTGCGGACAGCATGAGCGACAATGTATTTACCGCGCCGGACGGCGCAAGCGCACCCGTTCTCAATGGATTTGTGTTTGAAAGAACAGACGGCTCGGAAATGTTTGCGGAACTTATGGGAGCAAGCGGAACGAGAATAAGAATTGAATACGGCATTGCGTTCGATGCACAAGTAACCGTAGGCGGATTGTACAAATTTACGGAACTTGACGAAGCGGGAAATTCAACCGTATTCTACGGATTTTTAGACTTGATTGCACCCGAACTGAAAGTAACCGCAACTATTTATGGCAACGGCTCGGAAACCGAATTGTGCATTACAAAAGACGGGCTTACAGGAATAGCGGCATACTATTACGAAAGTTTTGACGTAAAGGCAATTTTGGACGCCGATAAATGGTCGGTGCTTTCCGTAAAGAACAACGGCAAAACAAATTACTACACTTACGGCGACGAATTGCCTTGTTTGACTGTGGGCGGCGAATATCTGCTATCCGTCTATGACAGACTTGGCAATGGATATTCTTTTACTGTCTTTATCGTTGGCAATCCTGCGACAATCACGGTAAAAAATAACGCCGATGATACGGCTTTCGATTTGGCAATCACACTTGAACAGCGTTTCGACACGCTTGTATTCCTTGAAGTCCGCAGAAACGGCGTGCTGCTTGACGGTATATCCGCAAGCGTTCTGAATTACACATTCGACCGTGCGGGAACCTATGTTCTTACCCTGCGCGACAACTTTGGACGTACTATTACAAAAGAATATGTGTTTGTTAAAGCATTGCCCGAAGGCGAACTTATCGGCGTAGAAAACGGCGGCAAAACGAAATCCGATGTTACTTTTACATTTGACAACGAAAAATACTATGCTGTCGTTACCAAAGACGGACAAGCATATACCACCGATTACAGCGGCGAATTGTTCTTTAATGCGACCGACGAAAACAGCGGAATCTATGATATTCGCCTTTTTCGTTTGACCGATAACGAGAATTATTCCGATTACGGATTTATCGTTAACACACTTGCACCTAACTTCGATTTGACCGTTGCGGACGGCTCAACTACGAACAAGAACGTTACCGTGTCTTGGTCGGAAAGCGACATTGAAAGCGTGGTCTATTCGTTGAACGGCAGCGAATCCGTAACGCTTGAAAACGGCGCAATCCTTTCCGCCGAAGGCGTTTATATCGTTACGGCGACGAACGATTTGGGAACGCAGTTCGCAAAAACATTTACGATTGACAAGACGCTCGATTATTATGTTGTTATGGGTAATCAGCCTGTGCAGAACGTCGAAGTAACCAGCGATACGGTTGCCGTTTTCAACAATGAAGACCTTTCTGTTACGCTTACTAAAAACGGCGAGCCTTTCGATTATTTGTTCGGGGACGTGCTTTCCGATGAAGGCTATTATACGTTCCGCATAAACGACGAATTCGGCAATACGACTACGTTCTCAATCACTATTGACAAGAGCGTTTCATACTCGGCGAACGTCGGCGACGGACTCATATCGAACGGCAATGTTCAAGTTACAAACGGTGAAAAACTGACCGCAACCGTAACCAAAGATAATTTGGTTTTGGACTATGAATTCGGGCAATCTCTCGACGACGAAGGTTACTATAAATTCGTATTGCGCGATGTTTACGGCAATGAAAAATCATTTGAATTCCGAATTGTAAAAGGCATAAAAACGACGCTCGATTACACACTCGGCGAGAATGTTTCCGTACTCAAAATCGACCGCAACGGCGAAGAAGTTTTGCACGACGGCAATCGCTTAAACTTTACTGTAAGCGGAGTTTATATCGTTACGGCAGAAACGGACGGAACGACTTATTCTTTCGTTCTTGAACTCGACAACACTGCGCCTACGCTCGACCTTATCGGAGTGAAAAACGGCGGCGTTTCGGGCAAATCCGTTACGCTCGACAACCTTTCCGAACAGGCTATGGTTGAAGTCTACAAGGACGGCGAGCTTATCGAATACGAACTCGGAAGCGAGCTTAAAGAGTATGGCGAATATCGCGTAGTATTGACCGACGAAGCTGGCAACACAAACGAATATAATTTTACGTTGAAATATAAAATGGACGGGGGGATCATTGCTCTTATTGTAATATGCGTTCTGGTCACAACGGGGTGCGGTGTGTTCTTATTCATCAAAAAACGTAGACATAGAAGATCCTAATAATCGAAAATATAGCGCAATCACTATTAAAATCAGTCTAGGAAATTGTAATACTGAAATCAAAAATTCTGGACATTATTTTGTCGAAAAACAGAGAAAATTTTCAATAAAGGATTGACAAAATTATGCGTATATGATACACTTTAAACATAGCAAGGGGTTGCGCCCAGGCTCTCGATACGTTGGGAATTCACAGCGTTAGACCTGTTCGTAAGGCAGGGAATCGTTACGGATTTTGCGCAATGAGCGAATCCACAATGGCGCGGCTCGTTGAGAATTAAAGCCGAGAGGCTAGTAAATAGTACAGAGTCAGGGATGCATGTGACTAATCTGCATCGTACTGGCTCTGTATTTATTTTTATGGGTTTTGCGGAAGAATCTGAGGAACACGAAAATGAAAACTAACAAAAAGAAAAATAATGTAAAAAAAGTTACTAACTATAGCACGTTGCGTTGCCCCTACTGTGGTGGCACAGTGATTTATAGGAGTGCCGATGGTATTTATAAGGATAATACTAGAGGAACTATGCTTTATGTGTGTTCGCATTATCCTATATGTGATGTCTATGTGCGTGTTCATCCTAATACAAAAACTCCTATGGGTACGATGGCGGACCATAAATTGCGCACATTAAGAATTGCTGCGCACAAGCATTTTGATAAACTACATAAGAGCGGATATATGACTCGTCAGGAGGCATATATGTGGCTGGCGAATTTAATTAGTGCACCGCTTTCGCAGGCACACATAGGTTATTTGGGCGAGTATTACTGCAATCTGGTAATTAAAGAAAGTGACAAGTTGTTGGAAATGAAGAACACAATGAAAAAAAACTGATTGGAGGTTTAGCGTGAAAAAGCGAATAATAATCTTAATCCCGATGATTGTATTTATCGGGATATTAGTTTTGTTTAAGACAGTATTTTTTATAGGCTTTGTACCATCTGAGTCTATGGAGCCTACTTTGAAGGCAAATAGTGTAATATTTGGTAAACGGATTTACAGTGAGTTGTCGGAAGGAGATATCGTCATTTTCGAATATGAAGATAGCGTGTTGGTAAAGCGCATTGCTGGTGTTGGAGGACAAAAGATCGAAATAGAAGGTATTAATTACATTGTACCGGAAGACTGCTATTTTGTTATGGGTGATAATAGAGATAATTCTTGGGATTCTCGGTTTTGGGAAGATCCATTCGTAAAAAAGAGCAGTGTGATTGCAAAGTTGTGATATAACCAATTATGCTCGTTGACTTTCGACCTAAAATATGATAAAATTTATAATTAAGGAAGGTAATATAAATGACTGTTAAAGTATGTCCGAATTGTGGAACAGAAAATAAAGGACTTGATTTGGTTGAAACGAAGGGTATCTTTATTTGCAGTAACTGTAAAAAAGTCATAGATGCTACAGATAATAAAATTTTAGATACAGATCAGCCTGAAGAAATAAAAAAAATTAAGTAAAATTTCATTAATATAAAAGGAGCTACGTTGTTTGCGTAGCTCCTTTTTTTCATTTAATTCAAAGGCAACAATAACTATCGGGTGCTATGTTAAGCGTGTTTTTGATTTTATTTTCTCACATTTTTAAACTATTACAATCGCTATGTTATAATCGACTGAATTCGACAAAATCAGTTATAGGAAAAATATTGTCATTTGGCTTAATATGTGTTATACTGATTGCATAAGTTTCTTTATTGCAGTTGGCAATAATAGTTTCTGAGTTTCAAAGTGTCTGTTTCGTGCAGGCATTTTTTTGTTTAATTGGCCGAAAGGCAACACAGCGCTCTGAGAATTGATTTCTTGGTGCGCTTTTATATAGATTCGGAGTAGGCGATGACTCCATAAATTCACTTTCTCGGCAAATTTTGTGATTTGCCGTTACATATAAAATTCAATAAAGCCCTGTTAGTAGTTGAAATTTTCTGTATTTCGTGCTATAATATCAAAGCAGGGTTTCAATCTCAAAAGGAGGTATCCAATGACATTTGAGCTAAAACAATATGACAATGTGCTTTTGAAGTTCCGTTTGGAAAGAACGGGCTTGGGTGAGATTGTCTATCATATCGATTGGGTGAACGACGAGTTGAAACATTTGCTGCCGATTGGGTTGTCTCTCAATCCCGAAGGTCTTGCAAAATGGTTATCATCTCGAGTGATACCGAAAAATAGAGAGTTCGTTGATCAGATTCTTTCGAGAAGCGGACTTTCTCATAATGATACAATCGGAATTATTCAGTTGTGTAAAGGTCTTTCTCTTAACGACAGTTATTGGATTGTCGAGGAGGGATTCAGCGGAAAATTTGCAGACTACAATCTTTACGAGAATAGTTTTGCCCGCACGTTGGCTTTAATAGCCTATACTGGTTACGGCAGTACAACCCGCAAAGGGTTTACTTCATCGCCTGAATATACCACGAACGGTATGCTCAGAAAGTGCTGGCGTCGAATCAATAAGAAAATCTATCTTTACAAGGGCGGCACGTCGGGTGCAGCCAATGCGGGGAAAGAACCGTATTCCGAATTCTATGCGGCGCAAATCGCCGAAAGAATGGGACTTAAACACGTTACCTACGGCTTATCCAAATGGAAAGGACTCGTGTGTTCCACATGTGAGCTGTTTACAGACATTAAAACATCGTATGTTCCGATCCATAGATTTTTACCGAATTGCACATTAACGAAGACAGTTGAATTTTTGAAATCACTTGGCGGCAGTTATTATGACGAGTTTGCCGATATGATGATATTCGACGCTATTATCTTTAATACTGACAGACATTTCGGGAATTTTGGTTTACTGGTCGATAATGCAACTAATGAGCCGATAGCGTTCGCACCCATTTTCGATAACGGGTTGTCGCTCTTCAACTATGCGATGGAGGATGATTTACGCGAAATCGAAAAGTATGCTCAAACCAGAAGTCCGGCATTTGTTGGTGTATCTTATGACGCACTGGTCAAAGAGTTTTTGTCGGATAGACAGAGAGAAGAGTTGCGCAAGCTGATCAACTTCAAGTTCCAAAAGCATTCCAAGTATAATTTACCCAGTGCTCGACTGAAAACCATTGAGGCATTCATCCAAACACGAGTACAGGAAATATTAGATACGAAGAAATAAGACAACTCATAAATTAATATATTAGCCGAAAGGTCACAAAGCACTCAGAGAGCAATTTGCTCTTTGAGTGCTTTTTTCATATATTGCAGAAACTGAAAGGTTTCTATAACTTTATGTTCCGGGGGTATCGAAAGGTGTTCCTGTTTTATATATAAAAATCTATCAAGGAGGTAAAACCATGACACTGTATTTAACAGTAAAGACCGATGTCAAAGACCTGATAATCGACTTCATCGAAGTGCAGTTAAAATCCGGAGAAACCGTATCGCTCAACTGGAAGAGAAGTTGGGTGCAGCGCGGTAAGAACGGATTCAGTACGGAATTTGAAGGCGTTTGTTTCAATGAACATTTGGCTACCGGACAACTCGACAGGTTAAAGAAGATGCGTGTTAAAGAGGTAGGAATGTATTCTGATGAGCACGCCGAAGGTCAATTTTCTTTGAATATCGAAAGAATGGAATTCTATGACAACAACAAATGTCTAATATTTCGTAAACCATATAAGATTGATATGCAAAGTCAAATTCAGGGCGTGGCAATGCAGCAGCTGTACAACAAATTCTTGGCAAGTTCACGGAGGTAAAAATGGAAGAACTTAAAAACAACGATATCGATTATATATTGGTCATTGTACCTTTTATAGCCGAAATCATAGCGGCCGATATGCCGGATAAAGTACGCGAGCTTAGGTTTAACGCGATAAGACAATTACAGTCCAGACTGGCTTTTTATAAAGAGCTGGGATATATGGAATCACTGTTATGCGCGATTGCAAGGAAAAGAGCGGAGATGATTATGCGTACTACGTCAAAAATCGAAATGGAAAAAGTAATGCGCGTTCACTGTCCGCATTATGATGGGAACAAGTTCGTTCCGGATCGGTACAATGTGCCAGAAGAAGAAATGATATCATGGGCAGAAACGTCGTTAAAGGCTCCGTTAAATGATATCGGATACCGCCGCTATGCAGAACTGTTCAGACAAATTTTCCCTGAGCAGGCAAAAGAAATATTCAATTAGGAGAAAACAACTATGGCAAAAACAAAAGATTTAAAAGAATGCAAGCAGGCATTTCAGAGCGCAATAACAGAGAACTTCGACGGTATGTGGCTGAAAGACGGTTTCGTGGAAGAATTAATTGAACGTTACGGATTAGAGAGTCTTCTTTATCTGTGTGCGTTGACCATACAAAGCCACGACTCGGACGGCCGCTATTCTCGAAGGAACAAAGAATGGGCAAAGTCCATAGACATTACCGAAAATGAGTTTGAACGGCGTGAGTTGGAAATGAATACTCATCCTGCAGTTCTTGATGGTATAACCGATATTCTTCTTAGAAGGAGCAGAAAATGATAGATACATCAAAAAGGCTGATTATTGTAGTGCGCAGGGGAATGGTTGATTCTGTCTATTGCAGTAAGGATGTATCGTTATCCGGCGCAGAGATTATTGACTTAGACTTGACGGATCTGAACAAAATACGCAGAAACAAGCTGAGCGCAAAAAAAGCCAAACGGCAAATGCGGCAAATCTATTAACAGGAGGAAGCACAAAGTGCGAATAAAACAATTTAATCAAGACTCAATGTCTAACAATCTTTGCGGAACTTGTCTTAAGTTCCGCATATCTTTTATAGGCAAATTAACTAGAAGTAGGAGGTATATCTATGAATAAGAAACTCGATTGGATAGTATTGCTTGAATGTAACGGTCACAAATGTGACGTGTGCGGAGAGATTGAATACAACTTTATCGACGGCTTCTGTAATGCTCACACGTTTGGTATGTATAAATATGGACATTCAGAATTTCAGTTGGTTCTTAATATGGAGTACAAAATGATTCTATATACTTTAAATACGTTGGGCTTACGTGTGCAGGCAGGTAGCGTATTCAAAGACGGCGATATTATCGATGACATGTTTGAAGGCTATAAAGTTCTCTTAAAGGAATTCGAGGAAAACGGCAAAAAATTTCTGAGAGTAATTATTCCGGACGCAAACCACAAGTTCCCCGACGATGAAGGCTGTCAATTAGAATATAGTTATCAGGCTTTGCCGATTGAAGACTTATACAAAAACGATACCTTAGTACATGGAAGGGATAATTAATAATGTTCAGAGAAGAAATTGAAATTTGTCCTTACTGTGAAAAGGAAATTGCAAAGAAGTGGGATGTCGAGAATAACGGCTATCAAGTAACCTGCCCGAACTGCGGTAAAAAGATTATGCTATGCGACGCTTGTCTTCATAGCGAAGATAACAAAAAAATGCGTTGCAACTGGTCGGAAGAAAACGGGTGCTTTAGGCATCCAAAAGAAAAATCTAAAAAATCAAACTAACAGGAGAAAAATTATTATGGATAAAAGAATGGAAGACATTTACGAAAACATTAAAAAACACAGACTTACATCGGATTCGGTGTTTATGTTTCACTGTACAATGTGCGGCGATTGCTGCAGGAATAGAGATGATATACTCTTGAATTCCAAAGACTTGTTTAATCTTGCAAAAGGATTAAAAATTGCACCCAAAGATGTCGTAGAAAAGTACTGTGAGACTTATCCGGGAGCTTCTTCAAGAATGCCTATTGTAAGACTGAAACCAGTAGGGTTCGATAAACATTGTGCTTTCTTGGAGAGGAACGGTTGTGCAGTGCAAGCATTCAAACCTACAGTGTGCGCCATGTTTCCTATCGGACGTTTTCGCGAATGCGGTAAAGATAAACCCGATGAGATAAACTATATGTTCAATGATCCGCACTGCGGGGATAAGCGCGAAATTCATACGGTTCGCGGATGGCTTAGCATGTATGGGATTCCTGAAAACGACGAATTCTATCTTAAATGGACAAACACGGTTGAAACATTGACAGCATCGCTCTCAAAGTTGGAGAAGTATTTGAAAACAGATACGATGGAAAAACTTTGGACATTTGTATACTTTTTTCTTTATCTTAATTACGATGCCGAAAAAGAGTTTATGCCGCAGTTCATAAAGAACTCTGAGATAGTTATCGGCAACATCAAGAATCTCGAAGATAAAAAGGGCGGTGTGATATGAAGACTTGGGTCATACCTGTAACGTGGGAGGTATGCGGCAAAGTATCCGTAAAAGCTAATACACTTCAAGAAGCAATGACTATAGCGCGCGACGAAGCGGGAGAAGTTCCGCTTCCTGATGAATCGGATTATGTTGACGGGAGTTGGCAGTTGTCATCTGAGGATGAAGCGTACATACGCTGCTGTTTTAACGACAGTCAAAAAGATGAAGGAAAGAGCTAAAATTGGCAAGGAGTCTTATTTAAAATACTGACGAAAAAAATGCTAGCCTTTAAAGTGGAACAAAACAACAAAGGCCGTAATTCTATTTTACGGTCGAATAGCAAAATAAAAAGAATAAAAGGAGGATTAAAAATGGCAGAAGAACGTAATCAATACCAAATCACTCGCAAAGACGCAAAAAACTGCTTTGTTGAAAGTTTGAGTGATTCGTTTGAGATTGGAAAGATCCATTTTGTATTTGCGACATACGATACGAGTAAACCGGTAGGGCAAAGACAAATAAGTAATATCCCCATTTACATAACAGTAGATGAGTTTTTAGAGTTGCATCGGAAAGTTGCTTGCGGTGAGTTGTGGTATATTATGCAAAACAAAAAGAAAAATGCTGACAGTACACCCTTATATCAAAGTCTTGGCGGAACATCGGCAGAGCGTTTGGCAAAGCAGCAGCGCTCGCGTAGCGATGGAATGAGTCAGTCGCGTATCGTACAGCTCGTTTGCGGTTCTAAAGTTGATTTTTTACTGGTTGCAGAAAGCGGTCCGGGAGCAACGAATGATAAAGGATTAATTGTTCCTAAGTTCGGCAATAAACCTGAAAACCGTGTTGCTGTGGGTATGACGTTTGAGACATTTGCGGAACTCATACTGACAACGTACATTCACTATTCAGCTTGGCTCAGCTCTTTCTATATTCGGAAAGCGATAGTGGATGCAAAGAAGAAACCTAACGGTAGTGTGGAAGTGCCTTTCAAAAACGATGAGCTTCCATTTTAATAATTGATATTTCAATATAAGAATGCGGGCATTGGTTAATCCAATGCTCGTTTTTTTATGCTCATAAAAAGGCAAAAAGTTGGCACTATAATGCGTATGGTTTGAAAAGTTAAATCAGCTATAATGTTAGCGTCGAGAAGTGGGTTCCTAATGGAATCCACTTTAAATTTTATAAGAAGGAGGTGATTTTATATGAAACAATGTGCAAATTGCGGCGCAGAGATTCCCGATGCGGCAACTTTTTGTCCTGTTTGTGGCGAGACAATCGAATATCCGCAAAAGATGCGAAAGTATGACAATTACTATGATGATGTCCCTGTTATAGATGCAAAAGTATCCGAGAAAAAGAAACCCGGTTCTGGAACTGCTCTGAAAATCGGTCTTGTCGTGGGCGGGTTGATTGTTGCGTTATCGGTATGTATCGCAGTCTTATGCTTGATTTAGGAGGTGATTTAGCAGTTATGATGTACTTATCAAAAGGAATTTTATGCAAAGGAGGAAGTAAAAATTGGTTGTACATTCGCCATTTAGGTCAACCAACAGTATTAAACGGCGAAGAAGCGGTTTTGTGGCAAGAAAGTAGATTCCATTTTTCATATACAATGAATCCGTCAGAAATGGCTATTGTTCAAAAACTAGTAAGAAAAGGAGTAGCTGTTAGTGAAAATGGCTGGAGTGAACTTGAAAAATATCATGCATTATGCAGGTGTTCTATCCGTGCTAATCCAAACTTTATAATTGGATTAAAACCTTTTAATGCGCTTGAAAAACGCATTTTAACGTGGTTAAGAAAAACTGATGCCAACTTGTCGCTTCCTGAATTGATATGTCTTGAGGATAAAGGAATAAAACCAGAACGAAATTTACTGTACAGAAAAAATTCCACAGAATTATTTAAACTTATATATCCATGTTATGAATCAATAGCAGGTGATTTGGAAAACAAAATGAGATGCTCTATCGCTAGACAAAGGACTATAGATGCATTGTTAGAACTATTGCGCAGAAAGCGAGTAGTTATTATATAAAAGGAGACATTTTATGAAGAAAAAATTCAAATCTATTCCGAAACCGATGAAGACGCAAATATATGTGCGTTTCGGTATTGGTTTCATATCACTTATTGTAGCTGTTTTAATGCTCGCAATAGCTAAGGACTTTATACTCAGTTTACCGTGTTTATTACTATTTGGGTATATGGCATTATATGGTGCTATTATTCTTTATAACGGTCTTACAGAAAAATTCGTTGCTGTTAGTGGGGAGTGTGTTAAGATCGAAAGAACACAACTTCGAAAAAGGGTAAAAGTCATTTATATTCAAACAGAGAAAGGGCAAATGAAAGTTCCTATTAGAAAAAGGATTGGACGGCTTAATGAAGGGGATTTAATAACGATTTATATGCCTATTAAAACACGCATCTATGAGCAGGATAATTTTCTTGTCATTTTCGGTTATTATGCTATTGACATTAATCGACAAAACAATCGCATTTCAGTCTGATAAAATCTATTGACGGTTGATGCTATATTTGATATAATGTAAATATAGTTTCAAGGTTTTCTTAGAAAATTCATAGTCATCCGATTTTAACAGTGTCAATACGCACATGGTGCGCATTGGCGCTTTTTTTATTTTCTTTCGATTTCTAACCCGATAAAGGTTGAAATAAATAAATTTATAGCAGGGAGAAAACCTGCAAAGGAGTTTTAAATGTTTAAGGTTTTTGCAACTAACGTAGTAGTATCCAAAGGATATGAAAACACACCTGCACTCAAGTATTTCGGTAAAGACGATTCTTGCGTGCAATTCCGTGTCGGAGAAAAAGTTTACGACACAAATGCCGAGAATAATACCCGTTGGGTAAATCACACGGTGAAAGCATTTGGAGAGGCGTGCGAACGCATCAAGAAAATGCAACTTAAAGAAGGTTCGTTCGTCAACATTAACGGAAGTCTTACCGAAGAGGTTTGGACGGAAGGCGAGGGGGACAATCAGGTAAAGAAGAGTGCCCAAGTTATCGTGCTGGATAGCAGAGATAGCATTGAGTACACTTCCGGCGGAGGTAAAAAGTCCATAAACGACACTCAGGCACAGGGTTCATCTCAGAAGAAAGGGGCATCTGATGCGTCCAATGACGGTAGAAATAATCCGGAAAAATCTGGAAATTTTACTGGTTACGGACCGTTCGATGGCAAAAATTTCTTCGACGAGAAATAATGCCGGTAAAACAAAGTAAAAGCGTAAAGGCGCACATGAGTTTTTATAACTTGTGTGCGCCTTTTTTTGCTTTTCAGGAGAAAAAATTATGAAGACATTAGCAGAATTAAAACGTGAGGCAAAGAGTGGAATATTGGAGGGTAAATTTATTCACCATAGTCAATTTGGTGCAAATCTACCCAAGCGTTTGCAGGGATGGCGCAAGTTGATTGATAGCAATTCAGTTGCAATTTACTTTCTTACATCGGATGGAAAGAAAAGTGAATTGCGCTTGGATAAAGCATCACTTGTTGATTATGATGGTCAAACACTTACAATTTTCAATGCAGGTTATCGTGACCTGACCGAAGAAGAAAAGTATGTTATGAATGTATGGAAAGAGAAATCAAGTACATCTCAGTTCAAAGCACAAGAAGAATTAGATGCTTTATCTGATGGAAGTTCAACTTATTGGGCTAAAGTCTTTTACTTCCGTAAAGTTGGTTATGAGTACCTAATGGGTTTTAATAAACAGCGCGGAATGAAATATGACACTATTATGGGCAAGGTTCAGGATGATAAAATCAAAGGAACTATTTGTATGCAATATCAGATTCGTAGGGTAGCGTAATGGTAAGGAAACAGAGTATAAAAGACGTCGAATGGCGTTTGCCTAATGCAAAAAAGAATAGTAGACCGATAGCGTATAGTACGGTAGATTCTTCTGAACTCATTGTTTTACTTTACGAACAGTACGGCGATTTGCGAAAGGTTTACGAGAACCTGCACTATGATGCCGAGGCCAAAAAAGTTGTTTCGGAATATCTGAAACGTAACATATATAACATCAATATTAAATAAGGAGAAATACTCATGAAAAATAAAATTTTTAAAAACTTATCGATGGAAAAGAAACAAGACATTCTCATACATATCTTGCGCAGCAAAACGAACGGTTTGCTTAAAGTAACCGAAGAGGTTGCTTTGCTCAGCGCAGGATTAAAGAGAAAACAATTCCAGATTCGCACCTTCAACGATATCAGCTTTTTTGCGAAGGCATTGGACTCGTCCAAGAACCTTAGTATCGAAACGATTTACGGTGAGATGGCGATGAAAGAAATCAACAAGAGCAATGCCCTTATCGAAACTGGTATTGCGGTCATAGTAAGCGAAGCAGCGGATAACGCGAAAGCTGTTGATCAGTTGCTTATCTATATTCCTGAAACGCGTAAATGTAAGGGAAACTGCGTTCGTGAAAAGATTATTTGCGAGCACATTGAGTCTTACGGTGCAGATGCCCTGTGTTGCGGATTGCAACTCGTACAAGTATAAGGAGGGAATTATGGAAAAGAAACTTGCTAAGCTTAATAAAGCTGTAATAATTCTTGGCGTTATTGCTATATTAACGCTGTTATTTCGTTTATGGCCGTTTTTCTTTATTGCACTCACCTTCTTTATCGGTGCGCGTATATGGTGCCGTATACTCAGAGCAAAGCTGCCTAAAGAACTCGACGTTAAAGCTCGTGTCAAAAGAAGGTCCAGTAGAGCAAAGAAGGGTATTGGAGAACAAGTGAGTCTGTGGGTAAATGCAGATTATCCGAATGCTAAATGGGTATGGGCACATGTTGATACGATAAAGCGTATAGCAAACGGAGAAGACGTATTTATCATACTGAACGGTGCCGGCGGATATAGACGTGCAAGAGTCAATATAACAGGAAATATCGTTGTTGCACTCGAGTATATGAAAGCGCCTATACGAGAATCAGTATCTGAACAAAGGCTTGAAGAAAATATAGCGGAAACCATTACCGCTGAATCTCCGAGTGTAAACTACGACCTTATGGCTTACGAATGGGTTGAGGCGCACATCAACGAGTTAAACGAACGCTTGAACGAAGCTGTCGGTGAAGGCATTTCCGATTATTTATTATCGGCAAAAGAATTGCCTATACAGGGAAGCTGGACAAGTATTTGTACAGAGCTTATGCGTGCCGGCGTCAGCGAAGCCGAATGTGTTCAGGAAGGAATCAAAATCAAAATCAATTAAAGCAGTGAACTGCAAAAGAGGAGTAAATTTATATGAGTAATATCAACAATCTTTTCAATTTCGGGAGGAGCATTCCTGCACCTTTTGACCGCGTAAACAAGAGAGTCAAAGTTCAATCTCGGTATGGAGATAAAGGCGAATCGACGTTATGCGGAAATGTAGTAAAAGCTATCAATGCTTATTGCGCTTGCGTAGATGGTAGCGGGCAGGGCGCTGTAGGAACATTAGAAATGTCTGGAACAAAATGTGTTGCAGAATATAAATCTTCCACAGGGCCGAACAGTTATCATCTTGTCGTTTATGATATGAGTAACGGCGCGTTGATGGCAAGCGTATATGAAACAGACAGTGAGAGTATTGAAATCTATAAGCTTGATTCGGGAAACCGTGACGGGGCGGCAGTAATATTTGCTATGATACCGGCTTTACTTACGGATACCGAATTCAGTGAAAAGCTCAATGAGTACAGTCAGCATAGACAGAACGGGTTTTCCGATATGAATGCGGCAACCGAGTGTTTGGCAATCTTATGCGACAACGTTTATCGTCGTGCAAAAGATCCTACTTGTGGAGCGCATATCAAAGTGGAATTAGAACCCTCTGGCAATTTAACAAGAGTATCGAGAACACAACTCGACGCTGGAAAGTACACCCCGCAAACTGTTGTGGCAGGGGAATTTTCGATATTTGCAAGGATGGGGGCATCGGCAACAATCGGTAAGGCGGAAGTAATAATCGAGCAGAAAGATTTTCTTGGAAAGTTTGCATTGCACGCGCGTACTTTTACGCCTATGGAGCAGGCACTTATTCCCGAACTTCCCGATTGGTATGTTATTCCGCAAGAAGTAGTCGATGTTTGTAAACATGCTTCGGTTACAACGGGCAAGCCCACGCAGATGCGTAATTTCCTTTTACGCGGACCGGCAGGTACAGGCAAAACTATGGGAGCAAAAGCTATTGCGGCTGGACTCGGTTTACCGTACATGAAATATACGTGTTCGGCACAGACCGAAATATATGACTTTATCGGTCAGATATTTCCCGATTCCGAAAACGCTTCAACCGGCAACGCAACACTTGATGCAGAGTTAAAAGAGTTAAAAGCGATGGGAGGTATTACATATCCTAATGTAGCCAAGATAATGAACCTTCCCGGTCTAGATGATATGGATTACGATCCCGAAGGAGTATTTAAAGCTCTTACAGGAACGGAAAAACCCGGTGTAAAGTCTCAGGACTGTATGGAAGTCGTTCTCAAAATGGTAACGGAAAAAGTCAAGGCATTAAGCAAACGTGTAGAACCGAAAAAAGACGGAGGACAGAGTTTTTCCTATGTCGAAACGGATTTCATAAAGGCTCTCGAACACGGTTACGTTGTAGAGATACAGGAGCCTACTACGATTATGCAGCCGGGAGTGCTTGTAGGATTGAACTCGCTCTTAGAGCAGGAAGGTTCGATAACGCTACCCACCGGCAAGATTATTAAACGTCATCCCGACGCTGTTGTTGTGGTAACGACAAATATCAGTTATGAGGGGTGCCGTGGGATGAACCAAAGTATCGTAGACAGAATGAATCTGGTTAAAGACGTGGAATTGCCTACGCCCGAGGTTATGGTTCAACGTGCGATGAGCGTTACCGGTTCTACGGACGAGTATTTAGTTTCCAAGATGGTAAAGGTCGTAAATAATATGTCCGAATACTGTCGCAAGAACGCAATAACGGATGGAACGGTCGGTATGAGAAGTCTTCTGGATTGGATTGTCAGTAGCGAGATAACTGGCAATGCCTATGAATCGGCATTAAGCACTATTATCAGTAAAGCTACAGCGGTCGAAGACGACAGAGAAGCACTGATTGTAATACTGGAGCAAGAATTTGCGCCCAGACGTCGCAGAAGTGCAGCATAAATAAAACAAGGAGGTTAAAACCCTAAATGGCATTAAGGGTGAATCACAAACTCGTTAAGCAACGTCTTAACGAAAAACGTAGCAGTATATCAGACCGCCAATTCTTCGTGTCTCGCATTTTAGCGGGACATTTTGAAGATATGGCGGCAGTGCAGACACGTCGTTACAACTATCAGCGTCGTGTTCGCGTAGTGATTGTTTGGGAACCTAAAAACAAAGACATCGCCTGTACGGACAATATGAAAATATGGATCAATGCAGGACATCCGATGGTAACAAACGTTAAGGGCAGGGAAAACCGGTATCACATAATTTGCGGGCTATTTGCTCACGAATTGGGACACGTTCTCTATACTGATTTCCTTTCATCTCAGACACACGCAAATTATTTAGCGGCATATCGTTGGTATCCGACACCGCCCGTTTTCACAATGCCGGCGGACGTGAGACGCGAAAATGAGTTTTGGGAGTATGTCAAGCTTGACAAGATGAATCTTGCAGTTGCGCAACAGATTGTGCATCATATCAGCAATATTCTCGAGGACGGCTATATCGAAAACCGAATTCTGAACAACTTTCCCGGAACGCTTGGTTGCGGACTGGAAGAGGTTCGTGCTTCGCAGTTTGAGGAAATGCCGACGGTAACACAGCTTATCGAAAAAGAAGAAAACGGCGAGATGCATATTTGCGAAAGCATGTTCCAGCTTATGTTGGCTTATGCAAAGTTCGGAGAAATCAAGTACGGTGATGAACCGTTGTCGGATATTCGTATTAAAACGGTTTTCGGACTTTTAAACGAAATTGATGACGCAGTCAAAACCCGTTCCAGCAAGACTCGTTTGGGTATAGTAAACCTGATACTTATTCGTTGCTGGGATTACATAAAAGAGTATTGTGAAATTTGCAAAGAGAAGCAAAAGGAAGCAGCGGAAGCCGATTTGAGTGCAGACATTTCTGAAACGGTCGCAGGAATGATGAGAAAATCTATGTCGGGCGGCAGTTCACTCGGTAAGGGTACAAGTATGCCCGTACCTGAGAAAGACGGTGAGGAAGAAGCAAGTGCCACAGAAAAAAGCAGAGCGGCGACCAAAACAGAAGCTGAATCGGAGAAAAATGAAGAAAACTCCGAAACAGCAGGCTCTAAGTCGGAGTCCGAAGGTGAAGAAGAGGGTACGAAAGGCGAGACGGAAGAACCGCTTTCGGACGTTTCCGAAACCGAAACCGGAAGATTGCCGCTCGTGCAAACAACTGAAGTTTCCGTACCTGAAGGCGGCACCGTTGAATACGAAGAGTACAAACGTGAAGTCTATGACAAAGCCGCATCAGACATTGACCGAATGCTGGATAAAATGGCAGAAAAAGCAGCCTGTAAGGAAATGGAGAACGAACGACTTTCCGAATTGAATGAGTTCGCTCAAAATATCTCTTACGGCAACATCCATTCCGGCGTTAATATCCGCGTAAACCGCATAACTGAAGTGGACGACGTTCTCATTGAACAGTACCAAGCTATTTGCGGACCGCTCTTAAATATTTCAAGGCAGCTTAAAAAGAATTTAGTTAAGCAGCTCGAAGATAGCAGACGCGGTGGGAAGCAAACGGGATTACTTATGGGGCGCAAACTTGATACGCACGCAATTCATCGTAATGACGGGAAGCTGTTCTACAAGAATGTGTTACCGAATGAAACTCCCGAATTGGCTGTAGGCTTACTGTTGGATGAATCTGGTTCTATGGGCTGTTGTGATCGCTGCACTTATGCAAGAGCGGCGGCAATCATTCTTTATGATTTTTGTCGTAGCTTAAATATTCCGGTTACAGTCTACGGACACAGCACCGGAGCCAGAAGCGACCAAACCGTACAGCTGTATTCTTATGCAGAGTTTGACAGTATCGATAACGACGACAGGTACAGGATGATGGATATTCGGGCGCGAAACAACAACCGCGACGGTGCACCTTTGCGGTACGTTGCGGAACAGCTTGTAGCGCGTCCCGAACAAGTTAAAATCCTAATACTGGTATCAGACGGTCAACCTGCAGACTACGGTTATATGGGAACCGCAGCAGAAGAAGATTTGCGCGGCATTAGAAAAGAGTATCAGAGAAAAGGTGTATTGTTTGTGGCCGCCGCCATTGGCGACGATAAGCAGAACATCGAGCGCATCTATGGTGATTCCTTTATGGACATTACCGATTTGCAGCAATTACCTGTAAAACTGACTTCGGTAGTGAAGCGGCATATTCGGGTATGAAATTCAAAACAAAATCAGTTAGGGCAGTCGAGCTTTATCGGCTGCCCTGATAATTTACAAAAGGAGAACTATTATGAAACTAAATTATGAACTGGTCGGCACGCTTAATATAACTGCTGACGAAATCGATATCACTGATCCTTGTTACGATAAGGACGTGTGGTGTCGCACTCGAAAGCCCATTACTCCCGGAGAATACAACTGCTATGTCGGTATAGGAAGCAATAAAAACTGGGGAACCCGTGTTTATATGCTCATTCTTTTGGCGGCGGACGTGGATTTAGACTCCAAAGGTGATGTGGAAAATGTAGGTACTATCGGCGTAGACGCTGGTATGGCTGGATTCTTTGAAAACAAACCGGATTATTCCGATGATGAATGGAATAAGATTTGCGATTACGTTTTCGAGGGCTTCGGAACAGGCGACTCAAAAAAACATTGGATAGTTGATGCCGACACACCGTTACGGTGTAAAGGATTTTTCAGCGAGTCTGGTATTGGTGACGGCGAATATGTTGTTTATCAGTTAAATAAACGCAATAGAATTGTTGGCTATAAACTCGCATTTTAACGGAGGCGGCTATGAAAAAAGTTTATTTTGCAGCACCGCTTTTTTGTAAGAGCGAAAGAGATTTTAACTGTGCTTTAACGGAGATTCTTGAAGAACATGGCTATAAGGTCTTTCTTCCGCAACGTGACGGGTATGAGGCAATAGAATTAATGGGCATGTCCGAGTCGGAAAAGGTAAAACTGATTTTCGATAAAGACACATCTGAGATATTGAATTCGGACGTTTTCTTCATGGTTTTAGACGGGAGAGTACCGGATGATGGCGCTTGTGTAGAGCTTGGAATAGCTTATGCAAACGGCAAAAAATGCTACGGTGTTAAGACGGATGCTCGTTCATTAGAATACTATATGGATTTAAATCCGCTGATTGCCGGTTGCTTCTCAAAAATTTTCTATGGCAGAGGTGAGGATTCTTTATATACAGAGTTGAAGCTCTTTTTAGAAAAGCAATCCTTATAAAAATTTACGGAGGACTAAAATTTTATGGAATTAGTATTATTCAAAGATTTATTAGATGACGATGCTGAACCCCAGTATGGTCTTTTAGAAGACAGGGACGAACCGAGTGTTGTTTGTTTATGCTGCGGTAGTGAAGTTGAGTTCGGTGATTATGAGATTATCGAGCGACTTCCTTGGCAGGATTTTTCATCGGCAGTCAAACAAAGCAAGAAGAGCAAGTATGTTGTGTGCATGGATTCTTCGTGGGTAAGAGATTCGCAAATGCTGGACACATCGGGACTTACTGACAGTGAGTTTAACGATGTTATGGACAGCGACAACGATAACTTTTATCGCGATATGGAACCCAATCCGTTCATAGCAATAATCGAAGCCGCATCGGAAGATGAGGCATGTCAGAAAGCAGCAGAGCAGAAGCGCTACGACAAGCGTTGTCTGTTCGCAATAAAAATTTAATTTAACAGGAGATAAAAATATGCATTTTATAACACTTGTCGCCGTAGAAGTCGGCGATTATCCTATCTGCAAAATAGCTGATGCAAGAATCAATGCTGAAATAGCTGCTTTGTCTAAAATCAAAGCTGATTCAATTCCCGATAAGGTGCTTGTTAAGTGCCGTCTTACGGAATTGAGATCACTCACCAATTCATTCGCAAGGGCAGTTGATAGTGCAGTCGAGTATAAACTTGAACCATACTGTGAATGCACCGAGAATGAAGAATACTTGGAGTTTATGGACGAAACCGAAAATCTCAAACAGCAGTATGAGTCTGGTGAAGACTGTATTAAGCTTCCAAGTGGCAAAATCGTGCAGGCATATTCCATGCACAATAAGTTCTGCATTAAGGATGGTCTCGTTTATGAAAAGAATTTCGGACAATTAAAGCAGGACAAACGCTCCAAAAGAGCTAAAAAGATGATTGCGCTTCCGCAGTATCCATTCAAAAAGCTTTATAAGACATTCGAAGAGTTTGCCGAGAAATATTGTGGCTACAACTACGATGAAGAGAAAGAAGCTTATGGATATTACTGCAATCCAAACTCGTTCTGGGATTGGTACAGAATAGGAGGACGTTGGCCTTGCTTGTTCCTTGTAAAAGCTGATTGCGAGGAGTATGCTCCCGGCAATTATGATGAGGACTACAAAATGCCTACACCGCCTGAAGGATATAAGTGGGCAAGCGCGGCAAGGAAAAAAGATATTCAGTGGGCGGCTCTCATTGAGTTCAAGAAAAAGCGTATGGCAGAGCGTTTTGAGTTCTTGCGCAGTGCTTTTGAGAAGAAGGAACTGCCCAAAGATGAGTGGTACTTAAAACTGAAGGAAGACGGCATTTACGACTATGAAAATTACGCAGTTTATCTAAACGGAGAGTCTTTCGAGGACAATCTGATTCGCCGTAAGTACCTTGTCGATTCCGATTATTTGTCCTTACCTTGCTACTATGTTGATGATGAATATTGGCATACGCAAAGCGGTTGGTGGGGCAGTTCGGATGATGACGGAGAGTGGAAAGAAAAACTCAAAAAGTTCTATGACAGTCTTTCCGACGATGCTGTTCTGGTAAGCGTTGATTGTCACGATTAACAAGGAGGACAAGACTATGCCTAATTGGTGTTCTACTGGAATTACATTTTACTCGGAACACAAAAAAGAGATAAAAATGCTCAAACAAAGAATCGTTGAGATTTACAACGGACCGGCAACACGAGAAAATGATTTTGGAAAAGGTTGGCTGGGGGATTATGCTAATAAGTTTTACCCTGAGATCGGCTCCGAAAAAATTAATTGCAGAGGTTGTATCGGTCATATCGATGACACTGTGCTCCATGTGGACAAGTATTTTGCATTTAGCATAAGTACCGAAACCGCATGGAGTGCAAAAATAGGCTTATGGTTTAAGATTTTAAAAGATTTTTACCCTGACATAAAATTGGCTTATATAGCTGAAGAAAGTGGCAACGTTTACTACGTAAAGTGGGATGAGACAGGCAAGTTTTATCCTGAAGAATATTACGTTGATATCTGTTACCCGACGGCAGAGGGAGAAATCGAATATATCGAAGACCATGCATTTTATTCTTTGGGGGGAATTCATAACTGGCTCAAAGAAAACTTGCCTTTTGATTTTGAAAAGAAAGATGATGTAGATGAGCTGGAGACGGAGATAATTTCCAAACTTGATGAATGTGAAAACTCGGATGAGTATTTCTGTACGATTGCTAAATACGACAAAATACATCCGAATGAATTTGAATTCCAAAATAATTAACAGGAGGATTAAAAATGATTTTAAACAAATCGAATGAAGTCTTCGAGTTTGAAGGCAAAAAATTTAAGATAGGCGACGAAGTAATCGTCAATTCAGTAGATGCAGATTATGAGGGGCTTATAGGTGTAATAACCGAGATTCGTGATGGTGAAGATAAAGAAACGGATAACGAAACGCCGGATATTTACTGTAACTTTTTTGAACCTGTAATTCCTGCTGAAATTGATCAACTCGAAAAGCGTTTTTCGGCAATATTTCAAGAACCGAGAAAACTGGAAGACATAAATCTTGACCAGGTAATTATGGCACCGGAAATGATTGATGTTATTGCCGAGTTAGAGAAAGAGACCGCAGGAAAAATCGTCTATACCATAACAGACGACTGGGCAGCTCATGGCGAACATGACACGACAGTAGAAGTGCGCTCTAATTTGCGCTCAGCGAAAGTATGCATGCGTGAAATGATGCGGAAAGCCGTTAAATACGGCGGTGTATTTGAACATCGTGGAGAAGAGTGTTTTGTTGAAGACACTTCAGAAATGACATATCATGCATACATTGAAGGGTTCGATGAAAGCACTCATTATTGGGTATGTATTCAGGAAAAGCAAATACGATAGACAAGCAGCAGAAAGTTGGCGGGGCTGATACATTCAGCCCCGCTATCTAAAAACAATTTAGGAGAAATTTTTATGATAAGAATTACAACAAAAGTAGGCGACCTTTTTATGGAAGCCGAAAACGAAAGGGAGGAATCAGACCGCATAAAGCTGTACGATTCCTATTCCAGATATTTAGAGTATCTTCCGCTTGAAAGCGTCTCACCTTATGAAACGGTTGCTCAATATTGCAACAAGGTAATTCGTAGGCTTGAAGAGTGCGATTCTGTGGACGAAATTCTTAAATATCTCGGTATCAGTTCCTATACAACAGGACAATCGTGGACTCACTTGCTGGAATACATTTATTCGTTTGATGGCTATGACTACGATTCGGAAGCCGATAGGTATTATGAATTGCCGAGCGGTGAAGAGATAACAAGGTTTACCGTATTGGCAAACGATTGTGTAAACATTATCGGCAGTACATACGTCCTGAGATGCAATTAGGAGGCGGCTATGGATAAGAAAATCAGATATTCCGCAAAAAATATGCGCCCTGATTGTAACGAAAGAGATTGCTTTACTTGCAATTACTTTGATCACAGCAAGGGCTATTGTTCAGCGGATAAAGAAATTAAAGACTGTTCCTATTGCAAAAACGCATTTACGGTTGGATCCCGACAATGATTTAAGCTATATGTCAATCGGGCGCTGCGACAACGGCTTTGGAGCATTTAATTGTTCCACTGCCTTATATCGTCCGCCGGTAAAAATCATAGTCCAAAAGTATCAGGAAGAAATCAAACAAAACGTAGACGTAATTTATTACACGCCGGCATTTTGTCCGATGTGTGGTAGGAAGATAGTCGAAAACGAAAAGTTCTTAAAAGAAGAACAGGAAAGAAAAAACGAAAAATAAAACTACAGGAGAACAAAAATGGGATGGAGCTATTACAGACCACAAGGTCGAATCGACAGGTTAACCGAATGCCGTAATGTGTTTGGAAGAGAACCGAGTTGGGCAACTATAGTAAAAGACGCTTTAGTAGACGATGTTTATTACGCGGCTATGCGAAGCACTAAGACAAACAAAGTATGGGCGTTGATCGTTATGACGGACGTTGCGGACGGTGAATTCGGTTATAAAGATATGGATGAAACGATGGGACCGTTCTATTACGATTGTCCCAATACGATACTGAAATTGCTGTCGCCGACAGATAACGAATACGCAAAGACTTGGCGTGAAAAATGTTATGCCAATACCAATAAGCGTAAACCAACAAAACCGAAAAAGGATCCGCTGGACGAATTGAGAAAGTATCTCAACTACGAGTTCAGTTCTGGACCTGATACGGGAAAGGATTATAAGACTTTCCAGAACAAGTATATCAACTATCTTCGCAGGCTCTGCCACGAAAACGGTTGGGAACTTGCTAATGTCGGTCGGAATCATTATTGCTTTTCTTGCTTTATAAAGAGCGCGGATGAGAAGTACATCTATTTGTCAATAGACGATGTTCGCGGGTTCAGACCTGAATGGTACGAAAGAGTGCTTATTCGGATTGCGGACCATGAAAAGGACTATCGTGGCAGAGGCAATAATTATACTTCGCTCGAAGACTTGCAAGATAATGTAACAAGACTCCTGCGCTGTGCGTAAAAGGAGAAAAATAGTGATGTGCTATAACTGGTGTAACGGTTGGTGTATGGTCTCGCCGTGTGGAGGGCAGTGTCCGTTCGAAGAAGACGAACAGCCTGATTGCGCCGAATACGAAGAAGACACACTCTAAAAGGAGCAAAACATGAACAAAAGAAAATATAAGAAAAAATGTAACGCCTTATTTAAAAAGGCAAAAAAACTTAATGTAAGACTGGAATTTAACCCTGAAGAATTTGATTGTCATAGATTGGATTGTATTTGGTATGGCGGTACAATTGCGATGATAAAAGTTTCGGATACATTTGCAATTCAATTAAGGGCTGAAGGTGACGTGCGTGCCTGTTTGACTGATCAAAACGGTGATGTTATTGCAAGCGTAAAAGACAAAAATAATTGCGGTGCCTTTGCTGACGAAATGCGAGCGTATTTTAAAACTGATAAGCAGTTGTATGCAACTATGGATAATGAAAAACTTACTCTTGGAGACAATAATTGGATTGAGTATGACGGCATAGTCAAAGAGGACGCATCCGATGAACGAGGAACGTTTATAGATCTCGGTATGATATGCGACAATTTTTTGGACAATAACGTTTTATTTGCCGTTGAACAAGTATTGGATTCAATTGAGAAAATTAAAGCTGAAATCATTGATATTGCCGATGTTGAATACGGCATCAAGGTAGGTGACGTATGAGTTGGCACGGTTGGCATACATATGGTTATGGAGTAAAGATTTCTGAACTTGGCGAAATATCGATGAGCAAAGTGGTAGAGCTGGTCCAGACCGCTCCAAACTTTGCCAAGGATTTTAACAAGTGGTTAAGTGATTGTGAAATCAAAGAACCCACGTTGGAAGACTTGGAAGAATTCGATACGTACCATTGCCTTGGACTTGTAACAGTTTTAAAAGAGATCATTTTTGAAGTCGAAAAAATAGAGCTTATAGCTTGTGACGATTTTGACGGGGAAAAGTATCTTCTCTTCGAACAAACCTATCCTTGGCGAATGACGGAACTGGAGAAGTCCTTGAAAGAGGAAGATATTCAGTCACTCATGGTAAAATACCTTTCAAAGATTACCGATGCGGCAATCACAATTGATTACTACGATCCCGAAAATGGAGGTTAAACTTCGGTTAGGGAAACAACTTATAAGAGCCTGACTTAATGTCGGGCTCTTAATCTCACTTTCAAAAAATTTTTACAGGAGAATCAAACAAATGAACATAACAATTAGAAACATTAACCCTGAGTTTTTCCCGACGCCGAAATCTTTTTTGGAAAAAATCGAAATTGATTTTGCGGATTTGTGGGAAAAGTTACCAAGGAATATTTCTATACTCGAACCTTCTGCCGGTAAAGGCGATATAGCCGAATGGTTTAAACACAGAACATCGGAAAATTATTACTGGCGACAGGATAGAAGATGTCTTTATTTTTCAAAATCCGATATCGATTGTATAGAGATTGAACCCGAACTGCGTTCCATGCTCAAAGGAAAATCGTACCATTTGGTGCACGACGATTTCCTTACGTTCAGCAGCTTAAAACGGTATGACCTGATTTTTATGAATCCGCCGTTCTCGAACGGGGATAAGCATCTATTAAAGGCTATCGATATGCAGGAAAGGTATGGCGGTATGGTCGTTTGCATATTAAACGCAGAGACAATACGAAATCCTCACAGCAATGTGAGAAAAATACTTAAACAGAAGCTCGACAAGTATGAAGCGCAAATCAAGTTTTATGATGGTATGTTTGCAACATACGATACCGAGCGTAAGACCGACGTGGAAGTGGCAGTTGTTGCAGTCCAGACACCGATGCCGGAAGAATTCTCGCAGTCTTTCATATTTGACAGACTTGACAAAGCAAAGGCGGAAGAACCTTTTGGGTTTGACGGCGAAGCGGAGGGTAAAGAGATTGTGCCGGAAGGCTTGGATTTTCTTGACTCATACATAAGGGATTATAACGACGAAGTTAAGGCCGGCATAGCGATTTTGAAAGAATACAGCGCTTATGCATCGATTAGGAAAATACGCTTCGGACATATTGATTCCGAACATGACGTTGAAACGCTGTTGCTGAAAGTAAACGGAGAAGATACGGATAAGAATAGCTTAAACAGTTATATCGAAGCTGTAAGACTCAGATACTGGAAATCGTTATTTATTAATCCGAGGTTCGTCGGTAAGCTTACGAATAAAATGCAGAGCGAACTATACTCATCCGTAACCGAGATGAAGTATTACGACTTCACTTTGCACAACATTTTGGAGCTTATGACGCAACTGCGGGATAATACGTTAAAAGGGATAGAAGACAGTCTTATGACCTTATTCGATACCTTTTCAACTAAATATTCCTATATCGATGAGACGTCGAAAAATATCCACTATTATAACGGGTGGAAGACAAACAAAGCCCACAAAGTGAATAAACGTGTAATCATTCCTTTGCGCGGAGTTTGGTCGAACTGGAAATATAGCGGAAAAGACCACTGGTCGCTGAGTCAGTATGAGGCAATAAGTACGTTAAGGGATCTTGCAAAAGCCCTTGATTACATAGCCGATCCCGTTTACAGCAATATCGATACGCATCATAATTTGGAAAACCAGATTAAGATAAATTTCGATATGGGCAATGCGTCAAACATCGAAACAAAGTATTTCATACTGACTTTCTACAAGAAGGGTACCTGTCATATCGTTTTCAAAGACGATGAACTGCTGGAGAAATTTAACCTTTATGTAGGACGTCAAAGAGATTGGTTACCGCCTTGTTACGGGCGTAAAGCTTACAAGGATTTGGACGAAGAAGAACGTGCAGTTGCAGACTCGTTCAGCGGTGGCGAAGAGGGCTATAACGAGATTTTCGAGAATCCTACGAAGTATTTGGTAGATAGCTCTCAGATGTTATTACTCACGGAAGGAACTTCCGTATAAAAATAAGGAGATACAATTATGAAAAGTATATTCAGACACTTTACGGAATTGGTCTTAAGATTGATTTATGCAAAGGTTGTGCCGAAATGTTGAAGGAATATAATCCGTATGTTACACCCGGCGGACAACCTATCCCGCGTAAGCTCATAGAGATAAATATAGTTCCAATTAAGCAATGCGATAATTACTAATAACACAATAAAAACTATCAGGAGAAAATTTTATGGAAACAAACAACAAAACAATATCAGCATTCAGAGGGAAGTATGCTTTCCTTAGTAACTTTTACGAAACCGAGATTTACTGTTGGGGATTTAAGTACAGAAACGCGGAAGCAGCGTTTCAGGCAATGAAGAATCCACTTAAAGCAGGGATGTTCGAAGGTTTGAATGCAAAGGAAGCAAAGAAGCTTGGACGCACCGTAGAATTGCGAAAGGATTGGGAAAAGCATAAAGAGGGTTTCATGTACACCGTTTGCTTGGCTAAATTCACGCAAAATATGGAACTCGAAGAAAAGCTTTTGGCAACGGGCGATAAGGTTCTTGAGGAAGGCAATAATTGGGGTGATACCGAATGGGGCATTTGCAATGGTGTAGGTAAAAACTTGCTCGGAAATATTTTGATGCGTATAAGGGGAGAACTCCAGAAATGTCGTCGGGAGAAATTTGAAGCCGAAATGAAAAATTTACATAAATTGCACGCATTGCGCGATTATATTTGGGGTAACTTCAATAAGTCGGAGCCGATTTATCATCAACTGCTGCATGTGGCTGAAACGGCTATCGCAGACAAGCTTGACGATATTGCTTTACTTAGAGGCGCAAAAATTATCAAGACGAATAAGAGGAAAAAGTATGTCTTCGAAGTTGGACGCAACTGTATCGGTGCTGCAGACGTTTATCTTAACGGCGAGCTCCTTGTCAGTCTTGCAGATGAGGTTGTCAAGGCTACCGATGCAAACGTTATATATACCGATATTGTAAAAGGTATGGGTAGCCGCATTCCGGATGCGGTCTTCGTTAAAGCGCTCTTGTACAGCCCCGGCGATGATATCTGCCATTTGAGCGATAAGGTAAAAGCAGTGCTCGACCGCGACGTTCCGAAAGAAATTTTGGATGAGCTGCAGAGAAATTTAGAAAGGTCTAAAAAGGACGGTAACTGATATGAGGACACTGAAATCGATTGTGTCCTATCCTGAGCGTGGCGAGGGCGGAAATAACCGTTATAGGGGAAACTGCTCTCCCAAGCTCATAGAGGACCTTATAGGCTTTTTTAAACCCAAAGAAATCTGCGACTATATGTGCGGCAGCAACACAACAAAAGCGGCAGCTGAAAAGTGTGGGGTAATCAGTCATACCTACGACCTGCACAGCGGGTTTGACATTATGAACTGTGAAATTTCGGAACGCCCTGAGTTTGTATTCTGGCATCCGCCTTACTGGGACATTGTACTGTATTCCGACGTCATGTATAAGGCGGCGGACGTACAGGCGAAGTACGGTTATGATCCGCGTATGCTGGATTTATCCCGTATACCGGATTGGAGCAAGTTTGTCGAAGCGATGAACTATGCTATGATGAAGCAGTTTGCCGCACTCGAGAAGGGCGGACGTATGGCTGTGCTTATGGGCGACATTAAGAAGAAAGGGAAGCTTTACAGTATGCTGTCCGAAATAGTTAAGCCTGGAACGCTTGAAAATATCATAATCAAAGCGCAACATAATTGCTTTTCAGATAATATCAATTATAGCGGTTCATTTATACCGATTCTGCACGAGTACGTTATGATTGTCCATAAGGACAATTCTCTTGTAATACCGATTTTGACTACAAAGAAGATTGAGGCGGACGTGCGGGATATGAAGGGAACAACTTGGCGCGACGTGGTTGCAGGAGTTTTGGAAAGCTGCCAAAGTGCAGTCTCTCTGAATTACATCTATGAACAAGTCGAGCCGCATAAGAAGGCACAAGAAAATAAATGGTGGCGCGAAAAGGTGCGTCAGACGCTACAAATAAATCCGCAGTTCTTTTACAAGACTGAACGAGGAATGTGGGGTGTTAAACATAAAGTAGCATAAAAAAGTGAGCCGGCGGAATCTATCCGCCGGTCTTACTAATAAAATTAAAGGAGAATAATTATGGATATATTGATTAATACCTTTCCTGATGAGAAAGTTTTGGATGGGCTGACATTTGAAAAGGTTAAACTAAAATATGGCACAGGAAGATCAAGTACTTTTAGTACACTGAATGGAAAAAAGACATCATATCGACATGGTGTCATGACTGAAATTGGCGATATTGAAGTATCAGTCTGGATGCAAATCGTAGAGTGCCTTATTCGAAAAGCAAATGAAACTGAGTTATACAATAATTTATTTGAATGGGTAGCCGATACTATGAACTGGTCGGATAATGAAATAGAGCGAAGAAAGTATGCACTTGAACTTCACGCTGCCAGAATCTTTGATAACCCTAAATGGATTTACTACATAGCATTTAATCAAAAATATCGAAAATTATAAAAAATAATTAAGTGAATTATAAATGGCGGGTAATTAGTTGCTCGCCATTTTTTTAATTTTGGTATTGACAATACTAAAATATAGTGCTATTATATGTATGAAGTTAAACTAAATACTTATTTTTGATTTGGTGAATTTAAGTATTATTCTAAAGATAAACGGAGTTTGAATTAGCCGATTTACATAGTTATGTTTATGGAGGCAATTAAAAGTAACTCATAATGATTAAATCTAGTGAATTTATTAAAGGGTATACTGAAATAATAGTATGTGCACTATTGATGGATGGGGATGATTATATATATAATTTAGTAAAAAAAATTAATAATCATAATAGTGGTTGTATTCAGATAAGTAACCCGTCTATGTTAATGATAATGAAAAAATTGACATTAGAAGGAAAAGTTTCTTCGTATATAAAAACTAGTACCATGGGGGCAGATAGACGATATTATAAATTAACAGATATAGGAATTAAGTTTTATAAAGAAAATGTAATTGGGTTTATTGAATCAATTGAAACATTAAAAGAATTAGTTTTAGGAGATATGAATTATGGAAGCAAAGATTAAAAAATATATTAGGTCAGTAATGAAATCTTATAATGTATTTAATGAAAATCTTGAGAAAGAACTAATTATATCTTGTTTGGATGAATATCATATGCAACTTTCAAATGGGCAGAATGAAAATTCGTCGTTTAACTATGCCATCTCTGAAGTTGAATCTATAATAAAACAAATGGGACCAAAGAAAAATATATTTAGTTTTTCTTTGATAATTTGTATAATTTTTTTCTGTATTTCTATAGCAGAGTTTTTAATTTCTGTATTATTTAGTAGTGAGCTAGACATTTATGGTGCAGAAATGTTGATCGTTTCTTGCGCATTAGTGGTTTTGTTATGTTATACAGTCATTGGTCGAAGAAGGCGAAAATGGTTTAACGTAGTAGTAATTTCTTTACTCTTATTAAGTTGGATAATCACACTCGGACAGATAGGAATATATGCTTTTCATGCGACAATGCCAGATAGGTATTGGAGTGCAGATTACATTTTTCCATGCGTCATAAAAATTTTTACTTATATTACAGAAACTATTGATCCACCTAATTACGTTTTGTTTGATCAAAAAATATTTATATCTCTAAACATTGTTATATCATTAATTGAACTAATAATAATAGGTATATTATATATTAGAGAAAAAAAGAAAGGAGGTAGCAAAATATGAAATTTCTAATTATTTTGCTTGTAGCCATTGTTACTGGTGTATCAGGTGGAACAGCCACGGCAGTAGCGGCAACAACGCAAGCGTATTGTGAATTTTCAAGTGAGCAAAGAATCGTTGAAGAAAGAATCATAGAAGATTTTGACGGCAACGAATTCAAACTTTATGAATTGGAAAATGGCTATGCTATATATAGTCTTTCTAATAATGAAGAAATATTTATAGAGGGATCATATGAAACTCATTCCCCATATAAATTTTATAAGGACAATGAATTGCGTTATCTTGGTCCTGGTAATTATTTCTACATAAATGAAGATGGAGTTTATAATATTTTAGACCAGAGCATAATTGAAGAGGATTTGCAGGCTGCATCGTATCGGCTTAACGACGAGATGACAATCCAAACAAGAGGTTCTTCAAGCAAGCCTGATCCGAATCAAACTACTACTGATATAAATGGGTATACTGTTGTAAATAGGGCACACTATTTTAAAAATTTGACAGCATTCCCAGAAAATTGGTTTGGTGAATGTGGTTTAATTGCATTGTCAATTATGTTAAGCTATTATGATACTTTTTATAATGATAATTTTATTCCGAATACCAAAACATACGATGCGCGTTATTACAAAAAAGTAACTCGTTCTGGTGGATCGGGATATGAATTGGATTATACTAAAGCGGAAAATTTAACTAAATTGGGCTCCACTAGTTATAAATCTAATGGAAATTACTCTTATACAGATTGGAATACGATGCCAGGAACAACTTATGCAATGCGCGATTATTTGTTTGATAATTATATGCATAAATTTATGGGTATCGGGTGGGAATCTGCTGGTTATCCGATGCTTAATGGAGAATTGGCATCTACATTAAAAGATTATATGAAAGGAAACTGTTCATCTTTGCAAAATGATGTTGAAATAAGACACGGTAGTCTTTTTTATACTCACGCAAGACCGAAAGAGTATATAAACGAAGGGCTTCCAACATGTTTAGTGCTTCAAAAATATGATTCATCTGCTGGTTCAGGTAAAGCACACGTAGTAGTTGCATATGGACATAAAGATGGTAAATTCTTGGCACACTTTGGCTGGTGGCCGGGTTCTAAAAGTAACGCTGCTGTTGTAATTAATAGTGCTACAATTTACGGTTATTTTACTATGAAATATAATGGTCCACATGTTCATTCCAGTAATGTAAGGACATATTCAGGTGGTCAAACTTATAACGTCTGTGGATGCGGATATGCTCAAGCAGCCTAAAGAGTGTGATTCTAAATATTTAATTGTATAATGAATAAAAACGGCGTTTATCATTAAAAGATAAATGTCGTTTTTTCAATAATGAGTATTATTTCTATTTTGTGAAATGGAAGATTTTGATATTATAGCAGATAATCTGATATTCGATTAAATAATGTTATAAATTCACATTCTAATGTAAAATTTTAACATTTTTTTAATAAAACTATTGCCAAGTAATTGTCTAATATGCTATCATATATATGAAATATAAAGGGGGGATCAAGATAATGAATGTATTGTTTATGAGTATGCCTGTGCCTGAAGATATGGAAAGAGATGGGATGCATATTATGCCGCCTATGGCACTATATCTTTTAGGTGCAATAATACAAAATCATGGACATAATGTTAAGATTGTTGATCCTTCTATTATACGTAAATATAAGCCATATAGGGATAATGATAAATTAAGGAGTTTTATTCAACATTCTTTAATTGGGATTGATGTGGTTTGTATAAGCGGTAATACTATTAATTGGAAAACAAATAAATACTTGATTGAGCTTATACGGAGCTTAAATCGAACGGTTAAGATAATAATGGGTGGTTTGCATGTTTCATATTTTTATAAATATACTATGCAAACAAATGAAATTGACTACATTGTTAGAGATGAGGGTGAAATATCGTTAGTAGCTTTGATAGATGCCTTAGCAGTCAATAGTAGTGATATTCGAGATATTCCTGGGCTTGTTTACAGACATAATGGGGAAATTTTAACTAATGAGCCTGTAGTACTAACAAAGGAACAACTGCAAGAATCTCCTTTACCGATGTATGAGCAGATGCCTAAAGATACATACCCTATGATGCCTATTATGACATCAAGAGGATGTAGATATGGTTGCCGATTTTGTTCAGTGCCAAGAAAATATAATTGGATTGGTTTAGATGAAGAGTATGTGATTAATTACATTAAAAGAATTACAGATAAGTTTTCGGCAAAGTTTTTAACGAATTGTATTTATTTTACTGATGATTGCTTTACTGCGGATTCTAATAGGGCTTGCAAAATTTTGGACGGAATTGCTCCTTTTGATGTAAATGTTTCTATTGAAGCACGCGCTAGAGATCTTAAAAGTTTGGAATTATTGAAAAGGTTGCAAAGTAACAAAGTTCAACGAATAGCTATTGGGGTGGAATGCGGTTATAATGAAGGTTTGAAGAGAATTAATAAGGGCTTGACAGTAGAAGATGTTATTGAAGTATTATCTTTATTAAAAGAGCATGATTTAATAGAAAAAGCATGGTGTTCCTTTATTTATGGCTTTCCTTGGGAAACCGTTGATGATTGTGTAAAAACAATAGATTTTGCAGCTTACATCGTTAAAAATTTTGGAGTAAAAGTTAATATAAATATGTTATCACTATTTCCTTCTCAAATATGGAATGAGAGAAAAGAATATGGAATAGAAGTTGATGAAAGTCATTTTGATACAGAAACTTTGACGAGCGAAAGTGGCTTTTTTACAACACATCCTAATTTTTCGTATAGTGATGTAAACTTTTTATTAAAACGAATATATGATTATGAAGCAAAAAATATAGTGCTTCGCAGTAAATAAAAAAATAAAATGGAGGTATCTTTATTATGAAGTACGAAAAACCAATTATGATTGATTCAAAAATTCATGAAAGCGATCCTGAAATTCAACCGATGGGCTTTATTGTTTTGGTTGTAATTTTAGTCGCAGGAGCAGTTGTTGTGGCGGGCGCTGCAGTTGCAGTAGGTGCTGCGGTTGGTGGCGTTGTTGCGGCTGGTGGTGCGGCAGTACACGTTGCTGCCGGTGTCAATACTCAGGTCGGGGTAAATGTTCGACCAGAATCTTATTGATAAAACGATAAATACATTTAATTTAAAGGAATTAAAATGAAAATAGCAGATAAGCTTTATAAAGCTGTTCGTGAACATTCGCCAACAAGTATAGCGATTGATGTTACATCATGTTGTAATTTTAAGTGCTTACATTGTTTTAACGAAAGCGGACAGGCGAAAAATGATGATTTGTCGGATGAGGAATTTTTTGATGCGGTAAGACAAATAAGAGATCTTCATCCGATTTCAGTATGTTTATGTGGCGGGGAACCATTTATGCGCTTTAATAGAGTTGTTGAAGCACTAAAAATATTAAATGGCAACGTTGGTCAAGTAAATATGGTTTCAAATGGTTGGTTTGCAACTCATGAAAAACTTTGTCAACTGAAGGAATTGGGACTAAAAACTTATCAAGTGAGTTTAGATGGTAAGAATGCTTTCCAGCATGATAATTTTCGTGGGGTACCAGGAGCTTTCGAACATGTAGTAAATGCTATAAAACTAGCACACGCTGTTGGTTTGCAAACTGTCGTTGCTATAACTCCAAACAAGTTCAATCATAAATCAATCTCAGATATATTAGAGATGTGCTATAACTGGGGAGTGGGCTTTGTACGTTCTATGCCGCTAATCCCAATGGGGCGTGGTGCAAAAAATCAAAAGTTTATTTTATCAACTGATGAGTATATTACATATCAAACAGAACTAAGGAAAGCTAAAGAAAGATATCAAAACAGAATGATGGTGGAATGGGGTGATCCAATGGATCATTTAATTAGAATGCCAGTTAATGCAAAAGAAGGAATACACACTTATGAAATTGATATTAAAAGTAATGGAGATATAGTGCCTTCAATTTATTTTCCTATTACAGTAGGGAATATAAGAAATGTTACATTGCAAGAATGTTGGGATAATGGATTTAATTTAATTTGGGAAAATCCTGAGTTGTTATCATTAATTGGCGATATTCAAGACCTGCATGATTTCGGAAAGTTTTTCGATAATATGGGAGATAAAAGTAAGTACATTTTGGAGATGAAAAAATGAAATATAGTATAGTAAATAAAGAAAAATATTTTGTTAAAAATGAAACGGCTGGTACCTTTACCATTTTAATGCATGATACCGGTGTGCAGTTTTACATTAATCAAACAGGTAAATTGATT
Organism: uncultured Christensenella sp.; assembly: GCA_910578195.1. Lineage (GTDB taxonomy): Bacteria > Bacillota > Clostridia > Christensenellales > Borkfalkiaceae > Coproplasma. The sequence goes on from CAJTOY010000003.1 coordinate 240,123, forward strand.
TTAGATTTGCTTGAAAAACATCAAAATACAGAAGCAGTATTGCAAGAATTATCTGCTTTATTTCCAGATATTAATATCAAGGTATTACAGTCGGATTTTGATGATTTATTTGATTTAATGGTACTGTATGACTTGATTATTATTGAAGAAAAAGATAAAGAAGCTGAGTATACCGAAACGCCATACATAAGATTTGCGGGGGACGGTGATTATCGTAAACTTACAAGATTCATAAAAAATGAAAAATTGCAAAATAAATTAAGCTTTCATTGTATAAATAATGCGAAGGAATTGACTCCTGTATCCTTAAGATATACAACATTTCACGGTATAAGTCATTTTTGTATAGCTTACGATGAGAATTCCGAGATATTGGCTACAATGATTATTACGCCACCATCACGGCTCAGCAGTGTCATTAGCTTAGAAGGCTTCATATTTTCTAAGAAGTTGAAAGAAGCTGAAATAAAAGACATTGTACAAAGAATGATCAAAGTAATTAATCGAAGATACAACGACAAATTAACAAAAATTAGATTTAGTGTATTTTCTGACTTTAAATACATTAATATTTTAGAATTTTTAAAGGAGCTTGGATTTGAAAAGGAAGCCGAACTTCAATATGAAAGTAATGATAAATCTTTGATAATGCATAGCAAGTTATTAATTAAAAATAAGTAATGCTTTATGACAAAGTTGGTGAGTCAAATAAGTTATATTAATAAATACACCAAGGGAAAAAGAAAATCAATTATATTGATTTTCCTTTTCTCTATAATAATTAGTTTATTGACGATACTTTTTTCGGTTGTAAACAAATATGTGTTCGATAAGTTCTCTGACATAGATTTTAAAGTATTACTATATATTACTTGTTTTATGGCAATTGTGTATATATCATTTGTCGGCATTAATTTTATATATAAGGTAATCTTAAATAAAACAAGTAACAGTATAAAAATTGAAATGAGAATGTCTTTTTATAAAAGTATTCAAAATATAAAATTTACAGAGTATCAAAAATATCTGTCTAACGATTTTTTTTATAGAATGTTTATCGATTCTAACACAGTAATTGAGTTTTATTTTAAACTTGTTTTAAATCTACCGGTTCATTGTATTATGTTTTTTATGTCATTATTTTTGATGTTTATGTGGTCTATCCAGTTAACATTGATAGTGATTGTTTTAGTATTAATACAATGGATCATTACTGTTATATTTGTAAAACCAACAAACAGATTAAATAAGATTTTAAAAGAAAAAGAACAATCAGTAATGGGGAAAATTAATAAAGACTTTCAACAAATGGATTTGGTGAGAAGCTTGTCAATGGAAATAGGGAAATGCGAAGAATCAAAGATGGTTATGACCGATTTAGCAAAAAGTGATTTACAAAATACCAAAATCAATGAAATATATAATGGCATAATTTATTTTATTAATTCGCTAGGCAGTCTCTTTATTCTATTAATAGGATTGTATTTTGTTCAACAGAATAAAATAACATTAGGAACTGTTATGGCGTTTACAATGTTAATAACATATTTTGGATCTTCTTTGACTGGAATCGTTGGGGTATTTACTAATTACTTTAAATCTAAGATTTCGTATAATAGAATAATAGAATTCTTGAATTTCGAAGATGCAAATATTTATGGTGGAGAAGAAAATTTAGATAACAAATATAGTATTAAAATAAGAAATGTATCTTTTGCATACGATGAGATCTCAGTTTTTTCTAATTTTTCTGCATCAATTAACGAAGGGGAAATAGTAGTATTAAAAGGAGGGAACGGAGTAGGCAAAACTACGTTGTGTCGTCTTTTAACTCGATATATTTATCCTTCTTCTGGACAAATTTATGTAGGGAAGCACGATATATCTGAAATAGATATTTCTGTATATCGAAAAAATATTATATTTATTGGGGAAGCAACAATACTCCAAAACTCGTTTAGAAAAAACATCGATTTTTATGACAAGTATTCAGATGCTGAGATAATGTCAGTATTAGAGCAATGCAATTTAACATCTTTATTAGAAAAAAAAGGATGGAGCTTAAAAGATGTTAATTATATAAATGAAAAAGAATTATCGCTTGGCGAAAAACAAAAAATTGCTATTGCTCGTGCATTGATATGTAGACCAAAAATTTTAGTTCTAGATGAACCAACAGCAAATTTAGATGATTATACAACGAATCAGATAATCTCAAATTTAGTAAAGTATAATAGCGATGAAAAATGTACTATAATTGTTGCCGCGCATGACCAGCGAATTGATAATTATATAACAAAAAAAATATATCTATAATTAGAAGCATTTTCAAGGTTGGTATTGACTTGAAGATATAATTTTGGTATAATTTATTAAGGAGGATATTATGAATATATTTTATTATATCGTAGGCACTATTCTGGCAATTGCTCCATTGATTGCAGGGCTGGTTTTGAAATTTTGGCCACCTAAAAAAATAAATAATTACTATGGGTTTCGTACTAAAGTTACCGCATCTTCGCAAGAGGCTTGGGTTTATGCACACAAAATTTGTGCTAATGTACTTTTGATATATTCTTCTATTGTAATTTTAGCGTATATTATTTTTTTGGTGATTAATCCGCCCTTTTTAAATAATATGTTATGGATTTTAATGATTATAGGATTAATTATAGCAGTTGTTGGTGTTATTATATCAGCTATTATTGTGCAGACAAAGACAAAAGATTTTATCAGTAAAAGTAAGAATAATTCACAATGAATCATGATATAACATTAAGTAAAAACACATTAGACAAAATACGACAATTTCTCTATGTTAATTGCTGTTGACTTAAAATTTAATATTTGATATAATTACATCATAAAGTTTCTTGTTTGGTTATAACCAACAAAGTATCAGAGTTTTCAAAGTGTCAGTTACATTGTAATTGGCACTTTTTTGTTTATCAGCCCATAGTGGGTATAAAGCCGGCAGTCCGTGTAGGGGTGTCGGCTTTTTTTATTTTCTTGGTCATTCTATGACAACTATCAGCGGTTTTCTCGGGACCGCTGTTTTTATATATTCACGACGGTAAGTCCGTTAAAAAAATACAAAAGGAGTACAACTATTATGCAAAAATGTTTAGACAATTACAACACAACATTTGCTTCATTTGTTGCGATGCTGGATTATCATCAGACTCAGTCAATAAACAGTCATTGGGTACGCTGTCCTGTAAAAGAACTTAGCGTAGAATCCTTAGATAAAATGTCGCCGAACCATATGAATCCGAGTGTGTTTGCGCTCGGTGTTGGCGAAGAAGCAATCAGTGATACAACAGAGCACCTTGGTTTAGCGCTCAAAGTCAATGGCGAATTGTATCCCGTCCGAGAAACGGCCTACAAAACCTTATTAGACAGAGCAAAAATCGGAGGTTCAATTCTTCCCAAACTCAGTAGGGAAACTTTGGCGAGAGTTCTCAACGAGTGCCTTCATTTATCCAATACGGATGCATTGGTCTTAATCAGAGACGAAAAAGTATCCGCAGTTCATTCAGGAGATGAAACCGATTATTCTGTTTTGGATATTGATTCGCTCTTGGAAAAGCTAACGCAAAAGCTGGATGCGCGTTTCCCCGGTTCGGAGTTTGAGCAGGGATATGCCGACCATTCAATTGCAAGTGGGTTATGGAAATTGTCCGGACAACGCGAGTCGTTGATTGGTGCGTACATAAAAACACTTTCTGCTTATAACGACAAGGCTAAACTCGATAAGATTGTTCCTGGTGTTCGGTTCATTACTTCGGATACCGGAGTTGCATCGGCGAAAGTTTCAGCACTGTTGCTCGGTGGCGCTTACCCTATTCATATCGGAGGTTGCGTTGCAGTAGATCACAGGCATAAAACGAGTATTGAAGATTTCGATAAGGCTCTCGACCAACTGTTTGCGCAGTTCGGGGATAGCATTAAGAAATTAGAATACCTTTTGGAAGTGTATCTCAACTATCCCGTAAATGCAATGATCCGTGTATGCAAAAAACTTGCTCTTCCCAAGAAGGCCGCACTCGAAGCAATTGATATATTCGAGAAGACCTACGGCGGCGGAGTGGCTACGGCGCATGACGTGTTTATGGCGATGCAAGAAATCCTGTTCACGCTTAAATGCGAAGGGACACCGCAGAGTAAAATGCTTACCGTTGAAGAGAATATGGCTCGTGCGCTTACGCTTGATTGGACGTCATTCGATTTAGCAAAGGCGGTGGATTACTAATGGCAACACCGAGAATTTTATGCGACACAGCAGGGATGGCCAATGAACGCTGGCTTGAATGTCGTATGCACGGACCGAAAGGAGATATACCATACACGGTTGGTGGTAGCGACGTTGCTGCCATTTTTGGCGTTTCGCCTTGGACAACGCCATTGGAACTGTGGATGATTAAAAAAGGCAAAATTAAACTGGCAGAAAAGGAAAATGCGTTGCAGCTTGAGATGGGGCATTTGTTAGAGCCGATTACTGCACACTTCTATGCCAAGAAGACGGGAAACAAAGTAATTAACGATACAAACCTATATCAACATGCAAATTTCAAATATGCCTTAGCAAATTTTGATAGGCGATTTGAGCGTGCGTCCGATGGTGAGAAGGGTATCCTTGAGTGCAAAAGTTGTACGTATCACAAGGCTGGTGATTGGGCTAATGGTGCATATCCGACATACTACGAGTTGCAGCTACGGTTCTATTTGGCGGTAGCCGATGTAAACATCGGTGCATTCTCATCGATGTGGGGAAATAATCCAGATAACGACATGGCGTTTCCCGAAATTACAAGAGATAAGGCAAAAGAAGATATGATTTTTGAAAAACTCGAATATTGGATTTGGAGCCTGGAGCACGATGTCCCGCCGACGATGGATAATATCCCGACGAAACTTGCCTTAGACTCTTTGGCGAGAATTTACGGGGCAAGCGAGCCTGCATTACCTACTATCGATTTATCGAGAAAGTATGAAGGGGAGCTAAGAGCAATTCTTGCTTTACAGAATCAGAAAGAAGAATGTAAAGCAGAAATTAAAAGAATAGAAGAGGAGGTTAAAGCACGTAGTGTGCGATTTGCGGAATTAATGAAGAAACATGAACACGGCGTCTTGGAAACAACGACCGATAAAATTCTTATTGATTTCGTTACTAAAAAAAGTACCAGAACGGATACTGAGGCATTAAAGAAAAACTATCCAGCTGTATACAAAGACGTGGTAAGTAGTTCCGAAAGCCGTAAACTGAAATTTTCCGTTCAAACAAAGACAATATAGGAGTAAATTATGAAGAATATTTTTACCGAGGGTTGGGAACTCCGCTATGAAGCGGAGTTCATAGCCCACAACAAAGACAAAATACAGGCATATATTTGTTCTCCGCTGAGAGCAGCAACCAGTGCCGAAGTACAGCGCAATATGCGCACGGCAAGGGCATATATGGTTTATGCGTTTGAGGCAATGCATTTTAGTGCTGTTGCGCCGCACGCCTATCTTCCGGTTATTCTCGATGATGATAAACCGAGTGAAAGGGCATTAGCATTGCAAATCGGTCTTCAAATGCTTTTTTTCTGCAACATTGTGCTTGTATGTGGAAATCGACTGTCGGAAGGGATGAAAGGTGAAATCAAATATGCAGCAAGACTTAATAAGCAGATTTACACGTTCAATACCGAAATATATTCCGAAGTTCAGAAAATCGTCATCGAAGACGAAGAGAACTCGGAATTGGTAAGTTTGCATTTAGGATATTCGCCGCTTGGTTCATCCTGCCCTGTAACAAATTTTATGCAGACCAAACTCGATGTGACTGTTTTGGTAAAGGAGAGATCAAATGCTGTGTCAGTTTGAGAGATTATTGTATCCTAGAGATTCATCGGCGGTAGCGCTTGATAGTTATATGATTGCGCTATACCGACCTTTGGAAAAAATCCTTGATAGTAACGGAATGAGAGTTATGCAGGTAAAGGCTGTTGGATACGGTCTTCCTACTGCGAACAGCTTACGTTATGACATTAAGGGGCACTGGAACAAAAGCGCCAAACACGGGGTTCAATTTGAGATGGAAACCTATGACGAAGTGATTGCTCCCGATAAAGAAGGGGTGATTGCTTATCTGTCCAGCGGGCAGATTAAAGGCATAGGTCCGAAATTGGCGGAAAGAATCTATGCGGCATTCGGTAACAATACGCTTGAGATATTGGATAAGGATCCTGATAAACTGCTTACCATTTCCGGTATCAGCAACGGGAAACTCAAAAAAATCTGCGAGTCGTATCTTGCGAATCGTGCCGCCCGTGACATTGTGGCATTCTTAGTTCCGCATGGCGTTACTGCGAATCGCGCAGTCAAATTGTTCCGTGAGTATGGTAGCAAAACAATGGAAATCGTCAGAGAACATCCTTACACTCTTTGCGAGATGGTTGGAGTTGGATTTACTACTGCTGATAAAATTGCAAAGAGTATGGGGTTCGGCGACCTTTCTACCGACCGTGTGGATGCAGGAATGCTCTATACGTTAACAGAAGCCGAAGGGCGTGGCAACCTTTGTATGGAAAAGCACGAGTTTGCAAAGGAATGCTTGAAATTATTACAAACGTCCGAGTTAACCGAAGAAATGATAGGCAACCGTGCTATGAGACTGATACAGGACAAGAAACTTGTGTGTTACAACGGTATGGTTTACCGTACCCAGACCGCATTAGCAGAGTTCGTGTTGGCGAAACAAATAGTTCTAAGGTTGGCAACAAAGGTAAAACAGGATTATTCGGATTTAGAAGTGGAGTTAGATAGAGTAGAAAGCAATCTCGGTCTAAAGCTCGCAACCGAACAACGCGAAGCGGTGAAAACTGCTTTGACAAATGGGCTTACGGTTATCACTGGTGGTCCCGGAACTGGTAAAACGATGATACAACGTGCAATACTGGATATCTATTGTAGAAAAAATCCGGACAACGAAGTATGCTGCTGCGCTCCAACAGGGCGTGCGGCAAGACGTATGTCGCAGGCAACAAGATTCCCGGCGTCCACAATTCATAGGGCACTTGGACTAATGGCAGGCGATGACGGAGTATTCGGGGAACCTGATGAGATTGACGCGGATTTGCTGCTTGTAGACGAAGTATCAATGCTTGACGTGTATTTAGCTGGACATTTGCTCGGCGCAGTAAAAAACGGCGCGCAAGTCGTATTTATCGGCGACGCAGACCAACTTCCGTCCGTTGGACCAGGAGCGGTACTCAGTGAGATGATAACAAGCGGCTGTATTCCAGTCGTAAGGCTTGATAAGGTATTCCGCCAAAGCAGCGGAAGCCGTATCGCAACAAACGCTAAACTCATCCGACACGGTAATTTCGGTCTGGAATACGGAGACGATTTTTCGTTTATCGATTCACCGGATATAACCGAGTCGGCTGAAAAAATCGTAGAACTTTTTTTACGGGAAATCGATAAATACGGCGTTGATAATGTTGCATTGTTGTCGCCGTTCCGTCAGAAAACTGAAACAGGAGTTAATGCTTTGAATGCATATCTGCAATCTAAAGTAAATCCGCCCTCGAGCAGTAAAGCGGAATTCGAATGCGGCAAGCGGCTGTTCAGAGTGGGTGATAAGGTTATGCAAACCAAGAACCACGAAGACGTGAGCAACGGCGATATCGGGTACGTTAAGGACATTATTGGCAGCGGTAGCGATAAAGCGCTGTTTGTCGATTTTGGTGATGGACGCTTAAAAGAGTATGATTCCGCAGATTTGGAACGTCTCGATCTCGGTTATGCGTCTACCGTACACAAATCACAAGGTTCAGAGTACAAGTCGGTAATTATCAATCTGCAGTGTGCACATTCGATAATGCTGACGCGACCGCTAATTTATACGGCTATCACCCGTGGTAAGGAGCGTTTAACAATTGTCGGTGAACGCAAAGCGTTATGCACGGCAATCAGAAGAACGGATACGGAAAAGCGCGGAACGTGCTTATCCGAACGACTAAAAGAAATCTTGAAAAAATAAAAAATAGGAGAAAAAATTATGGCAAACATTTTAGCACAATATGTGGCAACACAGAACGAAATGCTTCTTCAGGTGGCAGGTAACGAATTACCGATGGAATCAGTAGTCGAGTATCAAGAACTTAATTACCGCATAGACGTATTGAATACGTGCAAGGCATTGACAATTACGGCACCCGTTACAACGGACGCCCAAAAACTCGGTTATCATTACCAGCTTACGGACAAGGTTCTTGGAACTTTAACGACGGAGCACAAATTCGGTCCCTCAGTAGATGAAGAAGGCAAGAAGAAACGTGAAGCTTCGCTCTCGGCGCTGGAACGTGTTATTCAGGACGGACGCAGAAGGTTCCAAAGTCTCAACATCACATCGAACGAGCAATACAAAAAACTTGTTATCAGCTTTATCGGTTCGGTTCTCAATGTCTGGATTCAGTACAGAAATACATACGTAAATATTTGAAAATATTAAAAGGAGAATTATCATGAGTCAAAACAACTCGAATGACAAAACGGCAATGCTTGCCGAAATCGCAAAAATTAATGCAGTAGAAGGCTTCGAACCGTCTGTGTTTGCAGTGGATTATACGGATTTAACTACGGGCGAGGTGCGCAAGCGCCTTCCCGTAATGACGCAAATTGCGTGGTTTCGTATGAAGTATCCTGAAGGGAAAATTGCAGTAAGCGCAGTTCCCAACGGAGATTGTTTTGTTGCAACAGCGAAAATCTATCCCAGCTATAAAGCCGGCGAAAATGAATTTTTAGCTGAAGCGACGGCGTCCCGCGCACCCGCAGCGGATAAGCCTTCGGTTTCCGCAAGAGAATGGGCACAGACAGCGGCAATCGGCGTAGCTTTGCGCAATGCAGGATTCGGTTTGCAGTTCAGTGTTGCGGGAGAGGATTTTTCCGAGCTCGCGCCCGATGAACTGGGTTTGTTGAAACCTGCTCCGACAGCAGACACCACCTTCGTACCCGTCGCGGTCAAGGAAGAGGAAAAGACAACTGCTGTTGTAACCGAGATGCCTAAGCGCGAGCTTACGCTGGAAGAGCGCTATCAGGAAGCAATCGGTTTGGTTTGTCCGTTGACCAAGTTTGCAGGAAGAACTCTTGGCGACGTCGCAAACGTAGAGCCAGGCTTTATAAAGTGGTTGGCGGAAAAATATACCGGCGACGAAAAGCTTAAAACTGCGGCAAAAGATATTTGTGAGTATGCAAAGCGCCAAGCAGCTTAATTAACAAACGAGGGGCTAGCTGAAAAGTCAGTTCCCCTAAAGGAGTCAGTATTATGGAAATGTTTCACATTTCGGATATTATTTCAATTTTGGGTTTACCTCATCCGACGCTTGGGCAAACGTCTTATTATATACCTTGTCCGTGCTGCGATAAGGAGCCACACAAAAAGCATCTGAATATCAATGTCAAAAAAGATGTGTTTCGCTGTCCGAGATGCGGCGTTTCCGGTGGTATATTCGATTTATATTCTCTCTTTACGGGTGTGCCTAGAGACAAGGTATTGATTGCGCTCACAGAGCGTCTCGGTACCCCTACGAGGGTGAATAGACCAAAAGTCAAAATCGAAAAGCATGTGCCAAGCGTGGCAATTTGCGAATGCCCGATAACAGATGTTGAGAGCAGGCACGCAACCTATAGTGCATTGCTTGCCAAATTGTCGCTGGCAAAAGACCATAAGGAAAATCTTCTTAACAGGGGATTAACAGAATCGGATATCGAGCGCCTTGGCTATAAAACTACACCGATAGTCGGTATGGCAAGCCTTGCTAAGCAGTTGCAATCTGACGGATTATATCTTGCGGGTGTTCCCGGATTTTATAGAACCGAAAGTAGCGAATGGACGTTTGTAAAAGAGAAACGCGGGATACTTATTCCCGTGCGAGATACAAACGGCCTTATACAAGGGCTTCAGATAAGACGAGATAACGTGCAAAAGCGCAAGTTTCGTTGGATTTCGAGTACCGAGCAGAAAGACGGTTGCAAAGCCGAAGGTTGGACGCACATTGCAGGAAAGGTAACACCACAAATAATTTTAACGGAAGGACCTATGAAAGCTGACATAATTCACGCTTTATCTGGGTTTACCGTTTTGGCGGTGCCGGGCGTGAATACTCTGACTCACCTTAAGCTGACGTTGGATAAGTTGCGCAGTCAAGGAGTAATTAATATAAAAACAGCGTTCGATATGGATTTTTCCACAAATATACATGTCCAGAATGGGTTTAACAACCTTTTAACTATATTGGATGAAATGGGGTTCAAGTTCGGAACTTACATATGGGATCCGCGTTATAAGGGCTTGGATGACTATATCTGGGCGCAGAAAAATAAATAACAAGACAGAGCGGAGTTCAATGAAACTCCGCTCTAAAATTTAAGGAGCATTTATGGATAAAATTAAAATACAAGTCATGTATAATGGCAATTTCTTTGAATTCAATGAAGGACTGAAAGCTTATTTATTTCATCTTGGGATACGTAATGCCCACGACAAAAAACATGGCATTAAAGCTTTGCTGTATTACATCGATTTAGTCTGTAGTTGTATTCATACTGATATCAATAGCACAATAATAGAAGATTTAGCAGAGTTTGTTTCAAGCCACTGGCGAACCGTCAGAAATATGGAACGATATGAATTACTAAATTACTACTATGATCATAAAAATTAAAGGAGAATAATTATGGATGATAATTTTAAAGGCTATACAGATGTTAACAAGGCATTGCAAATGATTATTGATTTAACAGGCGATTTAGGCGGAGGGAATTCGCTTCCGGAAAAACTGCAACGTTTGTTAGATTTGCCTTGTGAATACTGTAATGACGGCGAGTTAATAAAAACACAACAAGTCAAAATTGATAGGCTAACTGTTTTATTGAGTAATAGTCTTAAAATATACGAAGAGCAATCAGGTGAAAGTGTTATGAAAACTGATCTTGAAGAAGAAATCGGTATTACAAGAGAAGAGTATGACGAAGTTATGGGAATAAACCACGATAATACTGATTTGAATGTTAAGTACGATAGTGATAAGTTTATATATGCCGTTGCTGTAGAATGTGTAAAGGGAGGAAAAGAGTTTTACGACGAATACGAACCAGAATCTCAAAGATGGGAAGATATCGTAGCTAAATATGAGTCCGAAAAAAAAGTGCTTATTAAAGAGATATACGAAGAATATGGCACCGATGAATCTCAAGAATGGATGATTAACGGATATCAGCCTATTACACAATTTAAATTTGATAACGGAGATTGGTGCGAAATATATATTATGGCATCTGAAAAATAAATATTATAGGAGAAACAAAATGAAAGAATCAAAAGAATCGCGCTTTAAACGTTTAGTTGAAGCGCGTGTTAACAAAATTACAGCTATGCTCAGACTGCTCGGTAACTGTTCTTTTAAGGGCAATTACGAGTATACGGAAGAACAAATTAATAAAATCTTCGATAAATTGTACTCTGAATTGGATAAAGTTCATCAAAGGTTTATTGGCGCCGAATTCGGTAATGGGAAATTTAGTTTATCAAATGATAATATTTGCAAAGAAAATCCTTCGCTTATAATGCCGTTGCCCGATGGTACATATTTACGGGCAGTTGCTGCGGAAGACGACACTATGCCGAATCTAAGTATTTATCTCCAGACAGGCAATGGCGAAGAAAAATCAGTATGCTATGCGGAGTATAATTACGAAAGAGAAGCTGGCAAAGAACTTTGTATAGGTATTTGGAATTCACAGGAAGAAGATCCATACTTATATTTACCATATAACAAATAAAAAGTTTGGGGTGCTATATGACTGATAAAAAGATGAAAGAACGTAATGCTATGATTTTGGAAATTCAGTCTAGAAAAGTCGTGATTGAGAAAATTAAAAACGCTTATAAACGTTTGAAACGGCAAGCCGAAGCTAACTATGATAAACGAAAACTGAAAATCCAATCGGCAAGCGAGTATAAGAGTGTAGACGAAGCTCACGACGCTTGGGGATATGACTGTATAACTGAGAAACAATATAATGAAATACGGAAAATATTTGAGCAAGGCGAAGAGTATCTGGAAAAACATGTATCTCCGCAAGAAGTTGCAACAAAAATTTTAGGCGAATTTATTGGACGACTTAGTTACGAGATAAGAAGTTTTGAGTTTGAGTTGCTTCCGCCGGAAGAACAAGAACGGATAAGAAAATTAAAAAAATCGTAAATAAAAAACGCTTGACAAGTTTTTCTTGTCAGGCGTTTTTTTATTTGCTTTTCATATACTATCTTTGCGAAATAATTTGTTTTTTGAGACAATAAGTTGGATATTTCAACGATGCGCAAATTATTTCTAAATTTTGGTGGTTTATAGCATATATAGTGCTACTGTGTTTATACTTATAGTTTTGGCTCAAATTGATATAAAATATATGTGTTTATACTAATAATACATATGGAAACTAATAAAATGACAGTGCAGGAAAGAATTTTAGAACTGTTAAAATCTCATGGATGGTCAAAATACAGATTGGCAAAAAAGATTGGTATTTATCCAACTACTGTATATGACTGGTTTAATGAGAAGAATGTTACACCTAATAGCGATTCAATTGATGGTGTCTGCACGGTGTTTGGCATAACTCGTGCTCAGTTTTATAGTAAAGTTGATGAGAATCAATTAAACGAAGATCAACTTGCTGTTTTAGAATTATATTCAAAAATCCCTGAAAATAAGAAACAAATCGTTTTAGATTTGATGTTTGTATTATCTGAATAAAATCTAGTTTTGATTTTTATCAATTTATGATATAATTAGGGAAGGACAAATAACTTAATTACTTTAGATAAATCAACAATTTTATGGACAAAAGAACATTCGAAGAGCTTATTAGCCGTATAGCCGATAATAATAAGGATGCGCTTGAAGAGTTTTACCAAGATTATGGTAGGCTCATTTTTGGTATAGCTTTTTCGGTATGTAAATGTAGTAGTGATGCAGACGAAGTTGTAGATGAGGTTTTAGTTAAAGTTTGGAATTCAGCAAGTCAGTTATACAATATAGAAAAACCAAAATCTTGGTTACGTCGTGTTGCTCACAATTTTGCAATAAATAAAATTAAATCAAGAAAAGACATAGACGTAATACAAGATAAAGCTATAGAAGAAAAAGGCTATGAAAAAGTAATTGATAATCTTGCATTTTTTGAAATAATTTCCGAACTTGATGAAACTGAACAGCAAATTTTATCTTTTAAATATATTGAAGATATGACTTTTGCTGATATTGCGGACACTATTGGAAAACCTGTAGATACAGTTGCTTATGAATATTACAGCGCATTGAAAAAATTAAAGGATCAATCAGATAAATTTTTATAAAATTCAAAAAATATCACTTCTTTTAATTGTCTTATAAATAGAAGAACATTTATAGGAGCAATTTATGAAGAAGAAATTTATTATTTGTTTACTTGCTGGAATTGTTGCGACAACGTCCTTCGGTGTGTACGGTTCGGCAAATGCGGAATGTTTAGACGAGGTTGATATAGCGTTTTTAGAGTTTATGGACGTTGAAGAAAACATTTCATATATCAGGAGTCCATTATATAACGAGAATCTTGAGCAAAATGGCTGGCAATATAAATTTCAATACAATAATACATATGGGTTTGCTTTGATTGCAAATATTATAGAAAATGATATACAGATCTATGAAGTCGAAGAAGTGTATTATGAACAAGAATCGCTATTTGATAAATGTACTGGTTTACCCGTATATGTAACGTTCAATCAGTATATAGAATATAAGTCGGAAAGTTATTTTGATTTAATATCAGGTGATGAACTGAGCGAAGAATTCATTGCAGCATCTGTAGAAAAAGGATTTGGCTATACTGGTACTGGTAGTAAAACAGATATAAGCGAAACAATCTCATATTCAAGCAGGACAGAGGATTCATATAGTATCAAAAGTGATTTACCTAAATATAGTGCAGTGGAAGGCGCTACGAACTGTGCAAATGTTGCTGGAAGTATAGTTATCGGGTATTATGATAGATTCTGCGAAAATCTAATTCCTAATTTCCAAAGTTATCGAAAAATAGGGACTACGGTCATCTATAAATTAATGTCAGCAGAAATAGGTGATATTGTCACAACTTTAAAAGATTTAATGGGGACCGATAATAATCAGTTAGGTACAACTTTTACTGGATTCCAAAGTGGAATGATTGAATATGTACAGACTCATGGCTATAGATATAATTCTGAAAGTGTTCTTACTGGGGGAAATTTTGATTTCAGCAAGTACAAAAATTCAGTAAAAAATAATAAACCTGTAGCATTGTTTTTAAATAATTATGCGTTTTTAAATCAAATACAAGAAAATAATGGGCAAGATGTAATAAATAGTGAGCATACAACAATTGCACACGTTGTTGTTGGTTGTGGTTATAAACAACATATTTATTATAATTCAAGCGGGCAGAAGATAGCAGAAAGAACTTATTTAAAAGTTGCGAGTGGATTTACACCGAAAGAGATCTGTTATTTAAATATTAATTCGGTAAGCAAAATTGACAAAGCGATATCAGTATCTATAAGCTGAGGAAAGTATGGATAATAAAGATAGGGAACAAATTGAAGATATCTTGGAAAAGAGCGCAAAGAGGATAGAAATGAAGCCGTTTGCTGATCGTTGGAAAGATATTGAAAGCAGATTGGAATTTGACAGGACTGAAAAGGTTGTTATTAAAGATCAAATTCCAGTTTTAGCTATGCAAAGTAATACCAATACCAATGAAAGTAGAAAGACCTTTAATAAATATAAGATATTTGGTTTATCTATTTGTTTGTTTCTTATAATTTTTTTATCAATATTTATTCCAATAAGTTTGCGCAAATCAGAACCGGTATATTTTGGACCTAATGATCTTATAAGTGAATTTGTGGCGGAAGATGTTTTTTTTGATGAAATTGAAAATTCAAAAATAGACATAGTAGATTTAAGCAAATATTATTGTGAAGAATTAACTTTATTAAAATCATTATCAGGTGAAGTTCAAGGTGGAAAATTTAGCTTAAATGATGAAGAAGGGCTGTATCTGGTTTACGTATCTTTCTATTCAAATTCAGTTATTGTTCCAGAAGATGATTTTAGTGAATCTGAAAAGTATGAGTTGGCTAATACTGAGATCTTTTATATAAGAACAGATGATAGCGAATTAATTGAATATAAAGTTTTGGCTAAACATAATAATGTTACTTATGAGTTAAATTACTTAGCTCTTTCAGATAATTTAATTGCGTTTTTTAATGAATTTTTCTCATAATATAATAATTGCAAACGACTTTCGGATTTATCCGATAGTCGTTTTTTTTATTGTAATTTTAAATAATTTTGGTTAATTTTGGAATTTTTTTGAAAAAATTCAAAAAAAATACATCGCTCAACTTGTCTTTTATATGGGAAGGGATAATTATGCCCAAATTTAGTTATAGGAGATTATTATGATAAAGTCTAAAGGAAAAGCGATTTTAGTATTAATTTTCTTAATGATAATTTCGGTTGTAGCCGGATTTTCGGCTATGACGGGGATTGCTTTTGCAGACTCAAATTCTAGTGATTTTAAAAATGGTCATGGGACGGCAGAAAGTCCTTATGAAATTACTTCGGTAGAAGAATTCAATAATGTTAGGTACCATCTTGACGCTCATTTTAAACAAATGGACAACCTTGATTTGTCAGGTAGTGAGTTTTCGCCGATTGGTTCAGTAACATTTCCGTTTACGGGTTACTATGATGGTGGGAAATATCAAATTAGCAATTTGAATATAAAACAAAATTCAAACAACATCGGATTATTTTCTTATGTAGATAATGGCGGTGTTGTTGAAAATCTTAAGATAGTTAAAGCAGAAATTGCCGGCGAGTATAATGTCGGCGCTATTGCAGGTATAAACAGAGGCTTAATAATTGGATGCGTTTCATCTGCTAATGTTTCAGGTAACGGAAGTGTAGGTGGAATAGTTGGTTTGAATGCCGTGGGTGGAGAAATTAAGGAATGCGGCAATACAGGTAATGTCTCTTCAACAAAAATTGATGGTATGTATATTGGCGGAATAGTTGGTGTAAATAACGCTTTTATACAAAATTGTTATAATCACGGCAGGATTAATTTAGATCACAATACTGCAATAACATATTCTGGCGGCATAGTAGGTCTTAATGACGGCGGGAGCTATAATGCAGAGATAGACCGTTGTTATAATATCGGTGCAGTAAATGGTAATGCGCGAGGACAAGTTGCCGGAGATAATATAAAAGGAAAAATAAATAATTGCAAATGGCTGGCATCGGAATTAAATAAGGCGGCGTCTTTTGACAGCGGCATAATTTCTGATGCTGTGGTTATGGACAAAAACAAATTCCAGTCAGCAAGTTCCTTTAACGGCTGGGACTTTGATAAAACATGGAGGTATATCAAAACAAAAAGCGAATACCCTTTGCTTAATCGTGAATATATCAAAGTTGAGTCTGTTTCATTTGAGCAAAATGATATAAAATTACGCCAAGGAAGCAGCATTGAACTCAAAGCTGTCATTAAGCCTGTTCACGCAACAGAAAATACAGCTAAATTGAAATTGAACAGTAATATTGCAGGCGTTAAATTAAGCAGCGATAATGTATTAAGTATAGCAAAAACAGTAAAGCCTGAGACTGTAATCAATATTACAGCAAGCGCTGAGACCAAATCGGCGAAACTTACCGTTACTGTTACCAAAATACCAGTAGAGAGCGTGAAACTCACTAATTTAGATGGTAAAAATGAAATATCATCATTGCATGGCTTGCATTTTAAGGGGGAAATTAGTCCTAATGATGCAACTTATAAAGATATTAAATATGAAGTAGATTCGTCTTTTGCAGAAATAACATCGGATGGATTTTTAACGATTAAAGAAAATACTCCTATAGGTACAAAGATAACAGTATCCGGGGCATCTGTTGATAATCCTATGTTGAGAGACAGTATTACAGTTTCGGTGGTTAAAGAACCTGTTACATCGGTTACAATAACTTCTAATACTAGTTTTAAAGTAAATGGTTCGCTTAAGCTTTCGGCTACAGTTTTGCCTAATGAAGCAACCTATAAAGACGTAGCATATAAAATTATCGCTTCGACTGCTGATGGCGCAAATTTAACCGATAATGTATTGACTGCTAAAGGACTAGGTATAATTACCGTTATTGCCGAAGCGGACGGAGTAAAAAGTGAAGAGTTCAAAATTCAAGTTCTCAAAGAATCTGTAACCGATATAGTTTGGAATATTAAAGACCGAATCACTTGTGGCGATATTCTCGTTTTGAATGCTACTGTAATACCCGCTAATGCAACATTTAGCGAAATTCAGTATAGCATTATCGGTGATAATACCGCGCGAGCATCAATTATAGATGGTGTCTTGCATGCAGAAACGGCAGGCAAGGTAATAGTAAGAGCTATTGCGGATGAATTTATTAGTGATAAGGAAATAACTATTGATAAAGTTCCTGTAGACAATATAGAACTCAATTTTGCAGATTCCTTTAAGCATACGGAAAGTCTTACTCTTAATGTAAACGTTACACCTGATAATGCTACATATAAAGATAATATTGTATATGAGATAATTTCAGATTCTGCAGATAGCAGAATCGTTTCTGGTGTACTTTACGCTAATAAACCCGGAACTGTTGTTGTTAAGGTTACAGTTGACGGGATAAGTGTAGAAAAGATAATATCTGTTTTAAAAGAACCGGTTCAGAGTATCAGTCTGAATGCTGTATTCAAAGAAAATGATTCTGGTGAAGCTTACCAGTTTATTGCTTCGATTTATCCTGCGACTGCAACTAATCAGGATGTTGTTTATGTTTTAAAAAGCGGTGCCGCTACTTTGTCTGAGACCGGATTGTTATTGATTGACCCTTCTGCTCCTGTCGGAAGTCTTATAGAAGTATATGCCATAGTTGACGGAATAGAAAGCTCTGTATATGAAATTAAGAGCGGAAGAATATCGGTTAAGAGTGTGTCGCTTACCGCAGAGTCTTATACGGTCAAGGTCGGGGAGGGATTATCCCTTGTTACATCTACTGTTCCAGCGGTAGTAAGTAATCCAGGCGTAACTTATATCGTTGAAGGGAACGCTGAAGTGATTGATGGTGTATTGTATGTATTTGATTCGGAAGCCGTAGGAACAATAATAAATGTAAAAGCTATTGTAGACGGTGTAGAAAGCAGCGCTATTAACGTAAATGTAATTGAAACACTCGTTGAAAATATAACCTTTACTTGTGCGACATCATTTAAAGTTACAGGAAGTCTAAAACTTTCTGCTTCTGTATATCCGCAAAATGCCACGGATAAGACGGTAATATTTACGATCATCAGCGGTGAAGAATATGGCGCTGAAATTATTGACGGATATCTTTATGCTCAGAAGGTCGGTGTTATAAAAGTAAGAGCAACGGCAGGCAATATTTCGCGCGATTTAGTTATCTGCGTTCAAAAAGAACCCGTTACAACAATTGTTTTAACAAGTCCTTTACTTGTAAAAGTTTATAATAATCTTAAACTTACAGCAACGGCGTACCCGTTTAATGCTACGAATAAAGAAATAACATTCGAGCTTGTAAACAACGATATAAATGCGGAAATTATCGATGGTAATATGCTTTTCAGCTCTCAGGTTGGTAAAGTAACATTGCGCGTTGTTGCGGACGGAATACATAAAGATTTTGAAATAGAAATTACAAGGGAACCTGTAACGGGTATAGTGTTTGGGAAAACAGTTTTCAAACATACAGAAAACCTTAATCTTGTAACTCGCGTATTACCTACTAATGCGACTTACAACGATGTTTCTTATACTATTTTAAAGGATTACGTAGGTTATGAAGACATTGGTGCGCGTATTGAGAACGGCAGATTGTATGCGAATAGACCTGGTCTAATAAAATTGCTCGTTGTTACGGATAACGGAGAATATAGCGAAATAGTAGAAATAGAAGTTACGAAAGAGCCTGTTGTTGGCATTACAATGGCAGACTATGATAAGCTGTTGCTTGATTACGGATTCCATGTCGGGCAAATTGATTTGGGTACGTTGGTTTATCCGTTTAATGCAACGTACCAAGATGTTGAATATTATATCAGTGGTAAAAACTGTGAGTTTGTTAGAAATGGAAACATTGTAACTGTTACGCTTATCCATTTGGAAACGAATGATGATGGATTTGCTGCTGATAAACAGGCTTCAATAACAGTTAAAGCTGTTGCCGATGGTGTAGAGTTCTATAAGACTTATGTGTTCCATAAGTTTGATTTGGCCGATGAGAATGATATAGTATTTAATCCGGACGGGAAAACATTTAAAACGAGCGGTCGTTTTGACTTTAGTATTATGTTGCCTGAAAATATTACTTACAAGGCGCTGTCTGTAACAATTGATGAAGAAGTTAAAAATGCTTTAGGTGTTGAATTCAATTTTGATAATAAAACAAATTCCGGTTACATAACTGCAAATTATCCTGGAACTATACCAGTTCATGTTATTTCGCTTTGCGGTGGAACTAGTACCGATTTCGAAATTATTGTTGAAAAAGAAATGGTAAATACTGCTGTTCTTGGACTTCGAATGGGAGAGAACAGCGATACCGATGAAATTTATAAAGATGGCGAACAATCTATAGAAGCAATCGGAAAATATAAGCCGACCGATACTTTGAACTGGAAATCATATACAGGTATTGAAGTTCAGCAAGGTAGCGAAATATTGTTCCGTGCATTCGGTTATGCAGCAGATAAAACTTTGCCGGTAACTTATGGCAAAGCTGATGACTTTACTTTAAAGTTCTATAAAGATGGAAAAGAAATTACGAAATTAAATGGTTTGGATAATTATTTGAATGTATCTGGAGATAAAATAACGATAGCTCTCAACGCTCCAGTTACAGATGAGATCTATGTTTGTGCCGTAGCTAAAAACGGTGTAGAATCCAAGCGCACAAAATTAGTAATTCAGTTTAAATTTATTAAAGAAGTAAAGAGTATGTATATAACTTCTAATGGTGTTATAACTGGATTAGAGAGTATTGTTAATGAAGAAAACAAAGACAAAGCAGATGCAATAGAAAAAGTTATTGTAAGAATTAGACATTCTTCAACGGGCATAGTTTTAACAAAAGAGATCTATACAAATGTACCTACTGTAGTTTTACAATTATATAATAAGGGGTTAGGTGGTTATTTTGATGTAGAATATGAGGTGCATTTCATACAAAAAATATCTAATAGAGAGCATAGGTATAGTTATAAACGTGAATTTAAGAAAGAAGTTTCAAATGACAACAGTTTTAAAGGGCTATCAAGTTACTATTATTCTTACTTTGATTATGCTTCGGATTACAGCGGTATAGTTTGGTTGGACAACTATACTAATAATGCGAGCATGTATGAATTTGGAAATAAAATAAAAGCAGTTTATGTCTACAATAGTAGCTATGTTACAAAGAATACTTCTTATAAATTTATTGGCGATAGCACAAACCAAATTGATTTATATCTTCACAACTATGGAATCAATGCACCAACAAATAAAGATGCAATATTAGTTAATAATGGTGCTAGCGGTTTGAAGCTAGTTGTAACAGGGAACTCAAATTTAATAGGTGGCTCTGGCAGTTCGTGCAACAGTGGAAAAAGTGGTATAAATTGCTCTGGTGCTTTAGCAATAGAAGGTGATGTTTTAAATGTTTATGGTGGAACAGGTGGAACAGGCTATGTTGGGGACCAAGGAAGTCAAGGCTCTGAAGGTGGACGAGATGGAGATGGTTATGGTACGAAAGGCGGAACAGGTGGCGTCGGTGCTACAGGAGGTAATGGTTACACCGGCGGCAGCGCAATTGTATGTAAGGCACTATCAATAAATATTAACAGTCTTAGTGTAACTGGCGGTAAAGGAGGAACTGGTGGACGCGGCGGTAAGGGCGGTACCGGCGGTACTGGAGGCTCAGGAAGAGATGGCGGAGCTGCAAAATATTCCAGAGAAGGCGGTGATGGCGGTACTGGAGGAACTGGAGGACAAGGCGGAAATGGTGGTACTGGCGGGTACGCTATAAAAGCAACTTCGGTAAATAAATCCGTTGGAAAAATAACGCTATCTGGTGGTGCGGCAGGATATGCAGGTGCAGGCGGTTACGCTGGAGATGGCGGACAAGGTGGTGCAGGCGGTAAATATTGGACAGAAAACAAATATCGTCCTAATGGAAATAAGGGGGATAGTGGTAGCACTGGTAGTTCAGGTTCATCTGGAAATAGTGGTAGCGCATTATTCGGCATTAGCTTAAATGGAAGTAATGTAACAATAATATATCAATAAAGAGGTCTATATATGAAAAAATCTATTTTAAGTTTACTTTTAGCAGTTGTATTTGTTTTCGGAGCAACTGAAGGCGCGATTAACGCATTTGCAGAATCAAAACGTAACGAGGACACACCTATAGCACAAATTAATAATGACAATTATAAGCCATATAATTATAAGCAAGATATATTGTCTTTAGAAAAAAAATCCGAAATGGATGTTGAAGAAGTAGTTAGTTCACTTAATGAAACTGCTAAATCCTTTGGTGGGGAAGTAGAATATTTCTCATCAGAGAGAGAATTAAATGATTCAGAAAAAACACAATATTCAAGCGATTTAGAAAATTTTGAACAAATTACCCAAATTATTAAAGTTATGACAACTCCTACGGGTAAGAAAGAATTTGGTAACTATGTTGCAAGCCGACCGATATCTAACGCAATCGTAAGAATCAACGGAATTCCTCGTTATACTGATCGAAATGGTGAAATAAAAGTAACAGTTGATGGGGGATATGCTGAATTATTTGTTGAAAAAACAGGATATAATCCTTATATTGAGATTTTTGAATTTACTGGTGAAGATAAAATCATATATTTAAAACAACCTAAAGACGATATATATTTTGAATATGCAATGTTCAATTATTGTGGGGATGTATCTAATGTACTTATACAAGATTCGTATTTCAGTTTGGGGGATGAATATTACTATGCTTTATTAGATGTAAAAACAAATATCCTAGCAGATGAATATAGGTTATATTGTGATGGTAATTTAGTACGTTCTGAAAATAATGGTTCTTTTACTATTTTAAATTTTGAAGATTTTTGCAAAATAGATTCAGTTTTTTCTATTCAAGTTGTATATCAGGGGATTGAATCAGAAAAGGTTGATTTAAATATACATGTTCTAAAACAGATAGAGCAAAAAGATATTTGTGATCCAAATGATATTAGTGTTGACATTGAACTAGATGGCGTAGATAATCAGAAACTGAGAATGACTGATTCCGGTATTACACCATTTGGCAATTTTGAACTTGATTTAGCTGATGCCTTAAAACGTTTATTTGAAGTTTATGATGGTAGAGGTTCGGCTGAACTGAATTTTATTGTTGATAGAAAAAAAGGCACATTGAAGATGCTTATCGGCTATAGTTATGCTGTAAAAAGAACTGGAATAGATGGGATAGAAGATAAAATTGATGCCAAAAATAAAAAGTTAGATAAAACAGAGGATAAAGAACAGAGAAAGAAATTAGAGAGTGAGATAGTAGATCTTGTCGATCAAAAGGAAAAGTTACATATGGAGGATTGGCATAGTTTTGCTCCTATCTATCATAATGTCCGAATTGCTACTGAACAAGCAAAAAGAGGAGAAAGAAGTTTAAAATCGTTAAAGTCAGAATTGAGTAATTTAAAGCAGTTGTCAAAGAAAGGTCCAGCAATAAAAAATATGCTTCAAAAAGTACCTGGATTTACTGTGGACTTTAGTGTAATTGGGACAGTAGAATTTTCATTTAAAGAAGAAAAATTTGTTGATGTCAACGTTGCTTTGGAATTGGAGGGGAGAGTAGAGTGGAAACAGCAATTTGTTGTGGTTTCTGTTCCAGTATTTTTACGTGTTGGAGCAGGATTAAAATTTACTATGAAATTTACCTTCGTTGATGAATATGAAGAAGGACAGTATGGCTTCAAAGTCGAAGACTTTTTTACATTTACTGTTAAGCTATTTTTGTGGGCAGAAATTGGTGTTGGTTTTTGTGATTTATTAAGTGTTTCTTTACGAGGTGAAGGTGGCGTTGAATTTGTGTTTAAAACCAAATCAGATTTTCTACAAATTAATGGTGAGGCGGCTTTAAGTTTAAGAATTAAAGCTTTATTGTGGGAGTTTAATATTGATTTGGTTTCGCGACGTTGGGAAGACATTGGCAGGTCATACGATGAGATGAAATTAGCTAGAACAAATTTCATAAACGAAAATGAAAATCTTAGTGATTTTAAATTTATGTCAAATATTTATGATGTTTCTCAACCCCAATTAACAAAATTTGGTGATAAACAACTTTTAACTTGGATTGAATATTCGAATGATAGGGATATATATAATAGTACGGTATTAATGTATTCTTTATTTGAAAATGGTAATTGGACGCAAGCTAGACCAATATATGATACTGGGAAAGCGGATTTTGATTATGACGTTTATTGTGATTTAGATGGTGATGTGCATATTGCTTGGCAAACAAGTAATAGAATCTTTTCTTCAAGTGATTCATTAGAATCAATGGCTAAAGAATCTGAAATTTATATTGCAGATATAAGCAAAAATGGCGAAGTAAATAATGTCCAAAAGTTAACATCAAATCATGAGTTGGATTGTGCTCCAAGATTTGTTAAACAAGAAACGGCACAAGACCCGGTATCTTTGATTTGGCGCAAAAATTCATTAAATGATATTTTAGGGTTTAATGGAATAAATGAATTTGTTTCAAGTAATAATTTAGATTGGCATACAACAACTGAAATAGTTTCATTTAATCAATTTGTATCCTTTGGAGATTGTGCTTATACAAATGGCGAATTAAATGCAGCATTTATATTAGATGAAGACGGTGATTTGGCAACAAATGACTATGAAATTTATCTTGTTAATAGTGCTGGGGTGAACAATATAACTAATGATCCTACAGATTATTCATCAATTAATTATGTGGATTATGAAGGGAAATTAGTTTTACAGTTTAAAAAAGATTCAAATTTGTTTAATTATATAGATGAAAATGTAGTTAAAGCAATGGATATAAGTTATAACACAGTAAATACGGTAACAATGATTGAAAATGAAACAGCTGGAGTTAAACTTGTATATTACACAATGAAATTAGATAATGTACAGCAGTTATATTGCTCTTTATATGATGAATCGCTAAATTTGTGGTCAGAAAATATTGCACTTACTGAAGAAAAATTTGATGTAACAAAAGCTTCTGTTGTGATAAATGATGATGGAAGTTTGGATATAGCCTATTTTGTTTCAGATTTCGAAAGTAATTTAACTGTTTTATGTTATAATACAAAAGATTTTTGTTATGATATTGAGATTGAAGAAGCATATATTAGTGAGAACATTCAAATCGGTCAAGATTTTACAATTAATTTAAGTTTATTAAATGCTGGGGATCTTCCTATAACGAATATAAAATTATTAGTTGGTGAAAAAGAAGAAGAAATAATATTAAATAAGCCTTTAAAGAGTGGTGAAAGTACCTATTTGGAAACTTCTTATAAAATTAATAATTTTGATGAAGAAAAATTGACATTGAAAGCATGTTATAAAGATATTTATAGCGAATATGTATTAAATTTAAAAAAAGTGGATTACGAATTAAGTGTTGATAAAATCATAAATAGTGGAAAACAGATTTTTAATATCAATGTAAAACAACTTTCAGATGTGTCAAGTGATTTTGTTTTGAAAATTAGAATTAATGGAAAAGAAGTTTATTCAAAAGAAATTTTTTCACAGGAAGGGTTGATTTTATCTTATATGTGTGATAATATAAAGGATGGTGACTTATTAGTGTTTGAATTAATACCTAATGCCTCAGAATTTGATTGGACAAATAATAAGGTTAGAATTTTTTCAACACAAACAGAAATTGAAACACATAAATTTGAAAATGTTTATTCAAACGTAATAAATCACGCTAAGGAGGTGTTAATTTAAGTGTCTCGAAATTATACGACTCAACAAGTTGAAGATAATAATAAATATACGCAAGAGTGCAAACATATCTATCATAGTTTTAGGATAGCAGAAGTTAAGAAAACTGATGTGAAAGAAGCGGGCATTCCTATGTTTACAAGTATTGCCTTTATTCTATTTCTTATGGCCTTTATCGTTGTATGGGTTCGTATAAAGATTTACGGAGATATGAATGGCGAAAACTCTTTGATATTTATATATCTATATATGCTTATAGCTGTATTTTTTATTTCATTGACAGTTTGGGTAATTTTTTTCATTAAAATTAAAAAATGTTGGTATAAAAAAGACTATCATAATTATTTATATCGTGATAATAATGGTCTATTCTCAATAAGTATTATAGAAAAAGACAATAATCCAACTATAACTCAAATTGTAAATTGTGATGAAATGTTTTTGTTTGATGGGGAAGAAAAGGAGAAAATTATTTGGCGCAAGTTTGAAAGATATTCAGGCATAAAACAATTTACATTATCTCCCAACGAAGTGTTTTCGGATGCAGATCAAGGATTAATAATCTACAAACATAAGTTAAAAAAGAAAATAGTAAAAAGCGATAAAGTGATATATAAATTTTATAATAGACAAGGGTTGGTTTTAGGCGCCATACATCCCCATTGTTTGGTTATTAAAAATGGAGTAATCCAGTATGCTGTTGCTCACTATATGCGAAAGCATTCATACTATGGATATAATCATACTAATACAAAACATTTGTATTCGCATATAAACGATGAAAATATAAAAATTATTTTCAGCAAGGAATTTATAGAAAATGCTAAAAAAGTAAACTTTAAATTGCCTTTAGAATCAATAAATATTGTATATAATATTTAGGGTAAAATATTATTTGTTTTAAATTATGGAAAAACTAAAACATAAAAAAAAGATTTTAATTATTTCAATTTCAATAAGCTTGGCAGTTGCTATAGCAGTTACATTTATTGCTCTTGCGTTGACAATCTGGAAACCAAAGGTTAAGACGACGCAGGAGTGGTTAAACGACTTTAAGGCTTGCCTTGTTTTACAAAATGATAATAGTGAGCAGAAAACTTATAAAAACATAACCATAACCGAGAACGGAAATTCGGTCGCGCTTTACGAACATCTGGTTGAGATAAAAATTCAGAACGATGAAAAGGTTGCGCATCTTTCCGTTAGAGAAGAATTTCCTACGCTTGAAACAAACGAGTTCAATACATATGACGAGTACTATTTTATAGGCGGAACTATGTATATGCAGCGAATAGCGGCTGGCGAGACCAATGGGACAAGCTTTGGTTCAACGTGGGAAGTTTTCTGGGAAGTTGTAAATGAAAATCTCGGTTCTACAATATATGGTTTTGCTGAAAGTAATTTCACCGATTTAAATTTAACTCATAACGAGCATACACATAATATAACAGCAACGATTTCTGATGGCAATAAATATAATTTTTTTGCCGGTGCGGACGGAATTGCCGATATGAGTGGAATAAGTATTAATATGACGTTCAACGATGAAACGGGATATTACGATCTAACAATATGCTACACATATCAGTCGAAGCAGTCCGTTGAAATCAAAATTTCCAAGTCCGAGCCCACAGATATTGAAATAAAGGATTTTGTTCAAAGGTAAAAACTTTATATGTTCGCGAGAAGAAGAACGGTAATTCTGTTACTGTCGATGATAATAGTTTCGCTCATATCCGTTTTCTTAATTTCATTTAAGGAAGCGGATATTGTTTATGCGGAAAATAATACTAAATTCAGCGGAGGTGACGGTAAGGAAGAAACGCCTTACCAAATATCCACTGCTGAAGATTTTTGTGCTCTTGAAGAATTAAATTCTCAACATACGTTAAACGGATATTTTAACGTATATTTTGTTCTTACTTCTGATATCGATTTAACCAGTAGAAGAATTAATCCCATAGGTACGCAACTTTATCCATTCAAGGGCCATTTAGACGGCGCCGGATTTAGTATTACAAATATCTCGATAAACTCAACAGAAGATTATGCTGGGTTATTCGGTGCAATCAGTTCGGACGCGAGTCTGAAAGACATTACAATAAGCGGAGAGATTTCGGGGAATTCCAATGTCGGTGGTTTGGTCGGTTTAAATCAAGGTAAAGTAACAGGTTGTATCAATCGTGCAAACGTTAAAAGCACGGAAGACAGCGCGAATATAGACATTGGCGGTATTTGCGGTTACAATGAAAACATTATTTCGGATTGTTACAATAGTGGACATATTCAAGGATTTGGTGTAAATACAGGTGGTATAGTCGGCTCAAATGCAGTTGGAACCATTAGAAATTGCTTTAATATTGGTCTTGTAGAATCAGAATACTATGGTGCAGGTGGGATTGCCGGTAGTAATGAAGCAACAATAAGCTGCTGTTACAATAGCGCTGCTATATCTGCGTACAGTACAGTTGGCGGGATTGTTGGTTCAAATACCGGTACAGGCATAATTGAAAACACATACAATACAGGCGTTATAACAGTTAAAAATAATATAGCTGGTGGAATATGTGGTGGTAATGAAGGTGCCGTATATAATTCTTATAATTGTCAAAGTATAATCGGAGTATCACAGAAAGGTAGCATTTGTGGATTTATTTCCAACGCTGCAATCGTGGATAGTTGCTTTTCTTCATCGGATAGATATGATGGTAAACTAACTTTTAGAGGTAACGATTATCCGAATTCTGCAATTATACGAGACGTCGATCTTGCAAATGGAGATACTTTAACAAACGAAAAGAAAGCAGCAGCACTTTCCGACGGCAGAGGTGCTGGCGTATGGACAAAGCGGAGTTATGATGAAACTTTTTGTTATTATCCTGAATTGTCTGTATTTTATGGTTCAGCCGAGTCATCAGTAGTCAACTTTTCAAAAGACAGCACTAAGGTAAACCGTCAAACAACAGAAGTTACGTTGGGAACTCTTTCATATGTTTATAATGGTAAATCAAATGAGCCAGACGTGTATCGTGGAGAAGAACTGCTTTTGCGTGATGTGGATTATTCTGTAACATTTTCGAATAATATTAATGCCGGAGATAAGAATGCAGCTTTTGCCCAAATTACATTCATTAATTATTTCAAAGGAAGCACCACAAAATATTTTTCGGTAACCAAACAACCTATTACGGTTAAATGGAGCGAAGAAAAGTTCAGTTATACAGGGAAAGTTCAGCATCCGACTGTATCTGTAGAAACTGGAAAAATTGGTGACGAAAATATAACATTTGAGTATGTGTATGACTCAAATATTGAAATAGGAAAACATTCGGTAAAGGCTCAACTTGATGCCGCAAACGAAATCAATAAAAATTATTCTTTTGAACCTGAGACCGTGGAATATCTGATTTCAGGTGCTGCGTTAGTGTTGGAGTGGAATACCGATACGCTTTATTACAATGGAGCAGCGCAGCATCCGGAAGCGAGTATAAAAAGTGGAATCAAAGAATCGGATTCAGTAAAACTGATTTACACAGCGTACTCAAATAATATAAATGCTCAAACAGGTTACACAGTTAAAGTTACGTGCGACAATAAAAATTATAGTCTTGATATAACTTATACATACAGCATTGAGAAACAACCTATTACAGCAGAATTTGAAATAAAAGATTTTTACTATACAGGTTCAGCTCAGTATCCTGAAATCTCGAAAGTAAACAATGTGATAGGTGCTGAACAAATTGAGTTTGAATATAAAGGGTACACAGGTAATATTGCGGCAAAAAAAGGCTATACTGTTACAGCTGTGCTTGCTGATACAATTACAAATGCAAATTATGTTTTAAATGAAACAATAGGAACTTATGAAATTAAACGACAACCGATTACTGCTTCGTTTTCAGAGACTCCATTAGTTTACAATGCTCAACCGCAGTATCCTGCAGTTAGTGCGAATAGCGGAGTTATCGGAGACGAGAAAATAGTTTTTAAAATATCCGATTATTCATCAAACATTAATGCAACAAGTGGTGAAACTTATTCAATTGTTGTTTCATTAGATTCTGTAAGTTCGGTTAACGGTAATTATGTATTTGAACCTGTAACTTATTATTACGGCATTAAGCAAGCCGAAATAATTGTTGCTTGGGACAATGACAGCTTGCCTTTAATCTATAATGCAAAGCCACAGCATCCTACGGCAACAATAGTTTCAGAAGTATTTGACGAAGGGATAAAACTTTTATACGGAGAATGTAATTCTGTTAACGTTGGCAGTCATTACAGTATATCAATCGACTCTGAAAACATTAATTATAAAATAACAAATGTTCTCGAATATGAGATTAAGCCAATGCCTTTAGTTCTTGCGTGGAAAAGTGAGACCAGCTTTGTGTATAACGGTAATGCTCAGCGTCCGGAAGCTAAAATAGTTACTGAGGCTTTTGATACGGTAGAACTGGTATATGGTGTTTGTAATAATATAGATGTAGGGCAAGACTACACAATTGAGATTACGTGTAATAACGCCAATTATATATTGGTTAACGATCTGACATATTCTATAATGCCTAAGCAGCTCGATGTCGTATGGGAGAAAAAAACGTTTACATATGATGGCTCATCGCAGCATCCTGATGCGACGGTTGAAGGCTCGATTCAAGGTGAAAATATCAGTCTAAAATATGTAAACTGTGAAAACAATTTCGACGTTGGCGTCAAATATACAGCAATGGTAGTACTTGACGAAAGTAATCCTATTAATGGCAACTATGTGCTTAATCAGGCGCAGGTTGAAACTACATATAGAATTAACAAGAAAAAACTTGAACTAATTAATATAAAAGCCATAGACCGAGAATATAACGGCAAAACTGCTATCGAACTGGAGGGCGGTGAACTTGAAGGCGTTATTTCCGGCGATGATATAACATTTTCTAGTAATATAGCCGTTATAATGAGTGCATCAGCAGGGGAAAATAAATCAGTAATGTATATGCCGTCATTATTAGGAGAGCATTCCTATCGTTATAGAGTTAATGCGCCAGATATTACGGTTAATATCTATAAAGCGAAGTTTGACAAGTCAACTTTATCATTTAATGATTTGTTGTACATGTATGATGGAACTATTAAAAGTATACAGATACAAGGTGACATACCTGAGTTTATTAAATATGAAATAGCAGGAAACGAACAAACTCAAGTTGGAGAATATACTGCAAATGTACATTTCATATATAATGAAACTAATGTTGAACCAATTTCTGATATAGAGGTTAAATGGTATATTGCAGCATCCGAATATTCTATCGGTAATACTATCAAGTTAAATATTCAGTCTGGGATGATAGAATACGGAGCAACTTTTGAAAGTAAAGTTTTAGATGACGTCATTGACGAGATGTTTCCTAAGAATGTAGAATGTTTAAGAGGATTTAATACTGGATTTTATAAAGATGGAAGCAGAATCGAGTTTAATGGAATCGTAAAAATTGAACTTTCGCTTGATGATAAGACTCTTAGTAAATCAAATCTAAAACTTTATAGAGAGATAAATGGCGAACTGAAACAAATAGAATATGAGTTAACTGATTCAAGTTTGGTATTTATTACAGATGAGCTGACGAATTTTTATATTACAGTAGAATCTAAAAACAATGCACTTGCAATCGGATTAGGTACAAGCGCAGGCATCGTAATTCTTTTAGCTGGAGGATTTTGTATATTAATTGTTTTCTTAAAAAAGAGAAAGCAAGCAGCAGTCACTACAACTATAAATTTAATAAGCTTAAATGAAGAAACTGTAGAACAACAAATGATACAAACTAATGAACCCGAACCAACGCTGCAAGAACCAATAGATAAAGAATTTGTTATTGACGGTATTCATTGCTTTAGTTACCAAAGTTTTCTTGCTTCTTTAAATTATAAGGATCAATATCGGCAGAAAGAGATATGTTCTTATTCGACAGAAAAAGCTAAACGATGTGCTGCCGGCAAGGGGAACGGTAAAAGGAAAGAATTATACTGGTTGGGTAAAAGAATTGCAAAAGGTTCAAGCGAATATTATGACCTATTAGAGAAAGCTAAACAAATTATAAATTCCAATTAATATTTCACAAAAGGCAAAAAGGGCATCTAATCGGATGTCCTTTTTCTATTTAAAATTTTCATATTTGATATTATTTTCTGTGTAAAAAGAATTGGAAAATCAGAAATAATAGATAAGATATTTGCTTTAAAAACCGCTATTTATTAGCGGTTTTTATTAATTACAAAACAAGCGTTTATTCGGCAACATTAGGCAAAATGTAAGGTCATAAATTTTGTAATATTAACATATACAGCGCACGCAAAAAAAATTATAAAAAATACGAAAGATATGAAATCTTAATTTAATAATTTTAACTGTGAAGAGTAAAAAGTTAAAAAGCATACCGCATACACGGACATATTTAAGCAGTTAAGTTAAAGCCAGATGAGGCTTAACTTGTTGCGCATAAAGGTCCAAGCGTTTATGGTGAAAGCCCCCAATGGCATTTAAATGCCGGCGGGGGCTTATATAAATTCTAATTAGTCGCTCCTGACGGATGACATAAGGAGTGACGAAGATGGAATTAAAAAATGACGCATTACGTTGTAAATTTACTGCATGGATGCAGGTTGTAGTCAAAAGAGCAAAGATTGATTATATAAGGTCTTTAAAGCGCCATTACAACGAGGTTTCAATAGAGGATGAACAGTTTGCCAACAAGTTGCTTTACGATCCTATAAGTCATAGGGGAGCTGATGATGGGTTTGATTTTGAAAATGAACATTTGGCAAAATTATTTATGAAATTAGCACCTAAAAAACGTAAAGTGCTTGAGATGTTATTTGTTCATTGTTTGGAGCCTGAAGATGTTGCAAAAAAGCTACAATGCACATTACAACACGTTTACAACATGCGGTCGCTTGCTTTGAAAGAATTAAAAGAAAAAATGCAAAATATGGAGAACTGAAAATGGATACACTAGAATTTGAAAACGTATTAAGACAAGCTATAAATGGCAGCCATGAGGACATTGAAATAATTTTAAAATTGTATGCACCACTAATAGATAGACAGTCGTATTTAAATGGAAAATTTGATGAGGATTTACGGCAGTACATACTTATGCACGTCATTAAAAATATATCGAAATTTAGAAGTTGAAATTATTGTCGAAAAATAGGTCTCTTTGTCTTCACAATTAAGTTTTAATAATTCAATTTCGTCTTTTCTTTTAAAAAGAAAAGGAAAGTTGTTTATGACAATAGCTGAAATTGAAAAAACTATACCACGCAGCGATGAGTATTTGGATAAAATGACTGTTGAATTTGGGATTATTTTAATTAATGGAACTCAATATTTCAAACGCATATTTTCCGATGGATGTGCAGAGCTGATTAGATATGACTATAGAATTAACAGATGGATGATTTCGTGTTTTACAAATATTGATGAGCCAGAAGTGGAACAGTTGTAAATTTTTAAAACAATGTTTTAATTGTGGTGGACAAAAAAAGTCCAATGTGATATAATGATTTATATGATAGAAAATGAACAAAAAATAATTCCAAAATGTCCGCGCTGTGAAAGCATTGAAGGACAAATGTACTCTAGTTTTAGTAAATCTGGCGCACGAAGGTGTGTTTGTAGAAAATGTAATTATAAATATACGTTGAATCGGAAATATCCGAAAGCTTTTAAAGACGAGGCGATTCGCTTATATCAAACAGGGCTAAGTGCGAGAGAAGTTGGAAAAATACTAAATGTAAATAAAGGAAGCGTTCTTAACTGGATAAGAAAGTTACAGAATGACTCTACAAAAATATAGAGGAGGTTTAGAATAATGCTAGAAGTTAAAGATGGAAAAAATAGAATGGTATTGCTTCTGCGTAATTCAACCAAAAAGCAAGCTGAAAAGAAGATAAACGATTTGGGTAAGGTTGAATACGATATTCCGCTTCAAAGGGATATTCTTACCCCTTGGGCTGAAAGGCAGGGTTATGTAATAATAAAGGAATTTGTGGAAGGCGGTATTTCCGGCTTTAAAGTTTCTGCGGAAAAAAGAGATGCGCTTGTTGAGATAAAAGCAATGGCAAATCGCGGCGAGTTTGATGTATTGGGTATTTATATGTCTGACCGTTTGGGAAGAATTGCCGACGAAACTCCACTTATTGTTTCGTACCTTAATGCTCGCGGAATAAAAGTGTTGTCATATAATGACGGAGAGATATCTTCAAAAACACACGATGAAAAACTGATGACTTACATACGCTATTGGCAGGCAGAAGGCGAAAGCATAAAAACATCGAAACGAATTAAAGATGCACACGAGATGGCTGTTGAGCAAGGTAAGTGGAGAGGCGGTAATCCGCCTTATGGATATAGGACAGTTAGTAAAGGTACGCTTAACGGAAAAGGCCGACCCATATTTGATGTCGAAATTGATCCACAAGCGGCAGAAGTTGTAAAAACAATTTTCAGATTGTATAAAGAGCATTATGCGTTTAAGGGAATAGCAAAATATCTTAACGATAATAATATTTTAACTTCAGCAGGTGGATTGTGGTCTTGGAATCAAATTCAGGATATACTCCATAACAAGTTGTACATAGGTATATATGAGTTAGGGAAAAAGAATAATGAAATAAGAGCTGTATCTCCCGTAATGGAACATTTGGTAATTATTTCGGAAAATGATTTTAATGAGGTGCAAGAGTTAATTAAAAGAAATACTAAAATACCAAATAGTAAAAGACCTACGATTCGTGGTTCAAGAATTTTAACAGGATTATTGGAGTGTGAATGTGGGAAAAAGTTTACCAGTCAAACAAACAGAGCAGTACGTAAAAAAGCAGACGGAACAGAAAGTTTATACGAAAGAACAATTTATCGTTGTAGTTCCTATCGTACTCCTAAAATCGGTCAATGTGATAAATTGCCAATAAAAGCCGATGATTTAGATGAGGCTGTTATTCATGATGTCAAAAATTTTATGTTAAAAACTGACTTTGATAAGCTTTTACAATCAAATGATGATAGTTTAAAAGAAAAGGAAGCCCTTATGTGCTTACAAGTTAAACAACTTGAGCGAGATAAGATTCAGTTAGAGAAAGAGTTGAAAAAATTATCAGAAGAAGTATGCAAAGTTCTTATGGGTGAAAGTCAATGGTCACAAACAATGCTTTCTAATTTGATTAGTTCTAAAGAGAAAGAATTGTCTGAAATCTCTAAAAAACAAGGTGCAATCGAAGATAGGTTAAAAGACTTATCAGCGTATTTAGCTGAACGCAAAACATTGTATGCTGATTTAGATAATTGGGTTGAACGTTTTAATATTCAAGAAAATGCAGAAAAGAAGACAATGCTTATTAACGTAATTGATAAAATTACAATTTATGATGATAAAGCTACTGTAAAATATAAATTTAAGTGTGATTACTTGCCGGGCGGCTCAAAATATGATAAAAGTAATGATTTAGGTTTTGAATCTGTATTGGAGGGTGGAGCATTATGTTCTACTCGTGTACAGAGTACATACCAGCCGAGCAGGGTACGATAATTTTTATCGGCTCGACTACCGAGAACCCGTATGCTTCTATGACCCCCGCGATAGTGTCGCGGTGCCGCGTTTTCGAGTTCAAGCGCCTCGGCGAAGAGGACATAAAAGACGCGCTTTTAAAGGCGTTAAAGGACAGAAGAAAGGGGCTCGGCGAATACAAGGCGGAGATTGACGGCGACGCGCTGTCGCATATATCCCGCGTTGCGGGCGGGGATTTGAGAACGGCGTACAACGCGTTGGAGCTTGCCGTGCTGACCACCCCGCCACAGTCGGACGGCAGTATAAGAGTGACTCTCGCGGACGCGGAGCAGTCCATACAGCGCAAGGCTATGTCGTACAACGAGGACGCGTTTTACGACTATCTTTCGGCTTTCTGCAAATCCCTCAGAGGAAGCGATTCCAACGCCGCGCTTTACTACGCAATGCGGCTTATAGAGGGCGGGTGCGACCCTATGATAGTTGCAAGGCGGCTCGTCATTCACTCCTCCGAGGACGTTGGCATGGCTGACCCCAACGCGCTCGTGGTGGCTTCGTCGGCAATGTTCGTGTTGCAGAACACGGGCTATCCCGAGGGGCTTATTCCCCTTTCGAACGCGATAATTTACGTCTGCGAAGCGCCGAAAAGCAATTCGGTCGTCATGGCTATGAACGCCGCGAAAAAGGACGCGCGCGAGGTGCGCGACGACGAGGGCGTTCCGCCGTATCTGAAAGACAACACTTTCGGCGACAAGGAAACGAAGTCGCAAAGCGGAAAGTACAAGTACCCGCACGACTATGCGGGCGGGTACGTCGACCAGCAGTATCTGCCCGACAAGCTGAAAGACAGAGTTTATTATAAGCCGTCCGATTACGGCTATGAAAGGACGGTAAAACAAATCCGTAAAGATAAAGGTAAATTGAAATAAAAAAGCGCCGCCGCGGCAAGTCAGCCGC